>NZ_JBOIGG010000010.1:0-255883 GCF_050742655.1 Paraburkholderia sp.
TGCGAGCCACGTCGGATACCAGAACGAGCGGACCTCGCGTTTGGCCTGATAGCGCGAACCCGCGCCGCCATCGAATCCGTCGTACGACGGGGCCTGCAAAAACAGCGTTTTCATGAATGCTCCTGCATACCAGCGCAGGCGCGTTTCTTGCCGTGCCAGGAGGGCGGGCAGCGCGGCGCTGCGAATGGCGCGAATGGTAGGGGGAGAAGCTGAAGGAAACCTTAAGTCGATATTGTCGCGATCTGCCCGGCGGGTGCGCGTTTACGTTTGACTGGCGGGCGCCTTTCACATTGGTATTTCCGATGACCGTTCGCTTGCGCCACTGCACGGCTCATTGCGTATGCTACCGGTTTCGGTGCGAGCAATGAACTGGATCAGAAATATTCTCCGGACAGACGCATCTCATCACACGAACATGACAGCTTGTCGATCGAACCGGTCGCGAGGCTGGAGGCGTTTTACCAGCAGCACTTCGGGCTCGAAGTCGTCGAGGAGATCGAGAACGAGTGGGCGGTCCTGACGGCGGGCGCGATGGAACTCGCGCTGCATCGCGTCGGCGCCGGGTGGCGCGATGCAGCGGCTACCGGCAGCTCGAATGCGAAGCTGGTGTTCGCTGTGCCGTCCGGGCTCGAGGCGCTGCACGACCGGCTCGTCGCCGCAGGGGTGCCAATGCGCGGGCTGAAACGCTACGATGGCTTTGCGCAGTTGATGTGCGATGGCGAGGATCCCGAAGGCAATGCGTTCCAGCTCGCGCAACAGGACTGAACAGGCGCCGCAGGAATAATCCGGCGCGCCGCTTCGTTCTTCCGTGCGTCTTCCTTGCATCTGCCTTGCTTCTTCACCTTTACCTCAAACGACCGCCGGAGACTCCATCATGACCCGCCCCACTCCGTTCCGCTTCGGCGGCCGTGCCGCACTCGCGGGCCTCGTCGCGATCTGCATGCTGTATCTGCCGACCGCACGCGCCGCCGATGCATTCGTGCTGGCTTCACCCGGCCTCACCGACGGCGCGACGCTCAATGCGCGTCACGCCGCGAGCGCGCGCGATTGCGGCGGCGGCAACGTGTCGCCGGCGCTGCAATGGCGGCATGCGCCTGCCGGAACACGCAGCTTCGCGGTTACGATCTTCGATCCCGACGGTGCGAAAGGACTCGGCGTCGTCCACTGGATGCAGTACGGCATCCCGGCTTCGGTCGATTCGCTCGCGGAAGGCGGCGCGATGCCGGCGGGCAGCGTCGGCGGCGTGAACCGCACCGGGCACACCGGCTATTTCGGCCCGTGCCCGCCGGTCGGCGACATCGCGCATCACTACGTCGTGCAGGCCTACGCGCTCGATCTCGCGCCCGATGCGCTGCCGGCCGGGCTCACGCGCGACGCGCTGCTCGTCGCGTTGAAGGATCACGTACTGGCGGCGACGAGCATCGTGCTGCGCTATGCGCGGTAGCGCGGCGGTTGTTTTGATCTACGCGGAAGATCCTGCGGTGCTCGACGACCCAACGATAAGGGCCTGCGTGGAAATGCCGCCGCCGCGTCGCAGATGAACGCAGCGGCAGGCACTGCAAGCGTCAGCTCGACGTATAAGCGACGTACGGGCCGGTGACACTGCCCGCGGCCGGTCTGCCGACAATCCCGTGATACACGTGCCGCCCGTAGTAGAACGGAATGCCAAGATCGAAGTTGCCGGGGATCGACGCCGCGAGGTTGTTGAACGCGAAGTTGCCCGAGTTGAACAGCGTGGTCGCGTTCCCGACGTTGAACTGCACGGTCGCTGTCGTAGAATCGGCCGCGGTCAGCGTCGCGGTCAGGCCGGTCGCGCTCGCCGGAATGAAGAAGCCGCTCGAGTTGGTCGGTAGCGACGCGTCACCGAAGAACAGGCCGTTCGATCCCGAGTCCATGAACGCGCCGTTCGTGTACGTGCGGCCGTTGAATACGGCAGTCAGGTTGCCAACGTCATCGGTCGGCAGGATTGTCGCGGACGTGCCGGCAAGCGCGTTGTTCGACTGCGTGTCGATGCCGAACACGAGCGTGCCGGTACCGGTCGATGCACCGGTGTCCGCCACCTGTGCCATCTCGACGATCACGCCGTTGTTATCAGTCGGGAACGATGCGACCGGATTCGAGACCTGCTGCACAACCGGCACTGCTATCGCCGTGCAAGTCGTGCCAGTGCATGAATAGTACGTACCCGGTACAGCCTGACTCGCGCAATTCGCGCCGCAGTCGTTCACCGCGGAACCGATGCCGAGAATGCCATTCGCGCCGAGCTGCGATACCGTCGTGATGCTCTTGCCGGTCGTGCAGTCGGTCGTCGGCATGGTCGCGCTTAGATTCGCGCTGTCGCCGATCACCTGGATCGACACGTTGGTCGCGATCTCGCCCGACAGCTTCACGTCGGCGGCACGCACGGTGCCCCATGTATCGCCGGAACCGAAGCCTGCGCACTCGGCGGTCGTCCCGCCGCCGACGCCGACGTTCGTGAAGGCGCTCAACTGCGTGGCGGTAAGCGTCGACGCGAACACACGCAAACCATACGAGCCGGTATCGACCAGCACATTCGGAATCGTCACGCAGTTCCCCGCCGCATTCGTATTTGCCGTGCAGATCACCACGCTCACCATCGGGAAGTTGCGGATGCTGCTACTGCTGCCGAACGGCGCCGACACCAGGATCGGCATCGCGTTCGTCGCGTTGCTCGACACCGGCACCGCGCTCGCGTCCGCGAACGTGCTCGCCGTCGTGGTAGTGGTCGTCGTCGGCGTGTTCGTACCCGCAGTCGTGCCACCGGTCTGCGTGCTGCCGTTGTTCGTGCTGCTCGTCGACGAGCTGCCGCCTCCGCCGCCGCACGCGACGAGCACCGCACACACCCCCGCTACCGCGGCCATCCAGACAAACTTGCGTTTCATATTTCCCCCGATCATTGGATATCGTCTGTCGTCACGCCGCTCGGCAACGCGGCCGGCAGCCATGCGCGGCCGGAGAAGTTGCCCATGTGGCCGCCGCTCTGCACGACGAGATCGCTACGCTGCACGACCGCCGAACCGATGCCGCCGCCCTGCGCGGCACGCGTTTCGTCGAGCGATTGCACGTAGCTGGGGAAGTAAGTGCCGAGCAGCGTACCGAGTTGCGGCATCCGCGGCCCTTGCCACGCGATCGCGAACACGCTGCCGTTCTGGCCGACGTACTCGCGCACAACGGTACCGGTCGCGAGCGTCGTCGAGTTGACGGTGTACGCGACGGCAATCGCGCTCATGCGCCGCACGGCGATCGTGCCCGCGCTGCCCGTGCTACCCGATGCGCTGGACGATACGTTGCCGGCCGGCCAAGTGGGCGCGCCGCCGAGCGCGGCATGCGCGGGCGTCGCCGTGATGGCGGCGACCGCTGCCGTCAGCGCCGCCGCGTTGCGAAGGATGCGAAGCTTCATGAAGTCCCCAAAGAAGGTGCTATTGGAATGTCGAATGCCGCGCTTCGCCGATGAACTGGCGACGAAGCGGGTATGGCGATGAGATGAGCTGCGGCTCGCGCCGAAGGGAGAAGTCGAGACAGGAGAGAAAGGTCGACAGAAGGCGCCGCAGCGCGACGCGCGCGCAACCGCGCAGCATGCCGCCGCACGATCGTCGTCGCTCACATGGAAAACAAAGCGCGGGCTGGACCATCGCGCCTTCCTCGATTTCGACATCCGCTGTTGCGTCGCCTGGCTACGCGACGTCCGTCCGTTTCGGTGTTGTTGTTCGTTGTTCCGCGCGCGGTCTCGTGCCGGCGCGTCGCTCAACGTCTGCTGCCATGTACTGCCGTGTGCTACCCGGTTTCGCGCTGCGTCCGTGCCATCCCGATCGTCTGAATGTTACGGACATTTCTTACGGAGAATTATCGACGCGCCCGCCCGCGACTTTAGGCTCCCATCCCAATATTTTTTATTACGAAGTTATTACGTCATGCGCATCGATGCGCAATGGGTCGAAACCCGTTGACCAATCAACGCCCTACCGGCTCGACGGGTGCGGGCGCAGCGCGTGAGCCACGCGATGCCGCGATCCCTGCGCGGGCAGGAAGCACGGTCGATGAGTGGATCGGCTGCGTGCATTGCTGTCGACTAATGGCGCCGCTATCCTGATGCGTCGCGGACAAACGCAAGGCACGCACATCGCGCGGCGCCTGGCGTTTGTCCGCCTCGATCCAGTCACTCAAAAGATCTAACGGGGAGCGCGAACCGATGTTCAGCACAGGTCTCTTTTTCACGGCGGCGGGCGTGGGTCTCGCGGTGGCCGCACCGATCGGTGCGATGGGGATGCTGTGCATCCGCCGCACGTTGACGGCCGGGCCGCGCGCGGGTCTTGCGATCGGCTTCGGGATCGCGAGCGGCGACGCGTTCTATGGGCTCATTGCGGCGCTCGGGCTCGTGGGCGTCTCGCACTTCATGCTGGCCTTCGACCGGCCGCTGCATCTCGCCGCCGGCTTGTTCCTGCTGTACCTCGGCCTGCGCGCGGTACTGCAGAAGACGCCCTCCTCCGACGCTCAGGCCGAAGGCCCGGCGCTTGCACGGATCGGCCGTGCCGGGGCACTGCGCGCCTATGGCGGCGCGTTCCTGCTGACGCTCACCAATCCACAGACCGTCATCATGTTCGCCGCGCTGTTCGCGACGCTGGCGCCGCGCGGACCGTTTTCATCGAGCGTCGCACTGACGACGGTGGCTGGCGTGTTCTGCGGATCGATCGCGTGGTGGTGCTTTCTCGTGACAGTGGTCTCGCTCGCGCGGCATGCGGTCGGTAGCCGCGTGCGCACGCTGATCGACCGGGCGGCCGGCGTGGCCCTCGCGGCATTCGGTGTCGTCGAGATTCGCCGCGCGATCTGAGGTTCAGGGAAGGTTCAAAGCGCGCGCGCCGTCTTCGCCCGCCACACTCCTTCGAGCGAATACACCGCGAGTGCGATCCAGATCGCCCCGTAGCCGATCATCCGCACCGGACCAAACGGCTCCGAGTAGATCAGCACGCCGATCAGCAGTTGCAGCGTCGGCGTCACGTACTGGATCACACCGAGCATCGACAGCGGAATGCGGCGCGCGCCCGCCGCGAACAGCAGCAGCGGCACCGCGGTGATCGGCCCGGCCAGCGCGAGCAGAAACTGCACGCCCGACGATGCCGAGACGAAGCCGCTGTCGCCGTGCGCAGCCAGCCATCCGAGATAGAGCAGCGCCAGCGGAAACAGGAGCACCGTTTCGAGCGTGAGCCCTTCGAGCGCGCCGAGCTGCGCAGTCTTGCGCAGCAGCCCATAGCCGCCGAACGACAGCGCGAGCACGAGACTGATCCACGGTAGATGGCCGCTCTGCCACGTGAGCCACACGACGCCGCTGGCCGCGATCGCCACCGAGAGCCATTGCAGGCGACGCAGCCGCTCGCCGAGAAACGCGAGCCCAAACAGCACGTTGATCAGCGGATTGATGAAGTAGCCGAGACTCGCCTCGACGATATGGTCCGCGTTCACCGCCCAGATGTAGATGCCCCAGTTGGTCGACAGCAGCACGGCGCTCGCGGCAAAACGTGCGAGCAGCCGCCGGTCGCGCAGCACGGGCCCGAGCCAGCGCCACTGCAACCGTACGGTAAGCACGACGAACAGGAACAGCATCGACCAGATCATCCGGTGCGACAGCATCTCCAGCGGAGAGATCTGGTGCAGCGCCTTGAAGTAGACCGGAAAGAGACCCCACAGGGTAAAAGCGAGAAACGCGTAGACGACGCCGGGATTCATTGTTTTATCGATTGGGCGGAGAGGCTGGCTTCGAACGGACAGGCGAAACACGATTGTAAGCCGGCACGCTTCGCGAGCGACGCACCGACATACACGGTCGCGCCGGTTTTGCGACAATAGCGGACTTTCGCCGCCAGGCAGGACCCATCGGCTCCGTTCCCCCGAACGAACGATCCATCCGGCCGACGCGCTTCACAACCCGTATCCCTACGACCGCCCCCGGTCTGCCCAATGGTTCTTCCCCACATCGATCCGCTGTACTCCGTCTCCGGCCTCGCGGTCGGCTTCCTGGTCGGACTGACGGGAGTCGGCGGCGGCTCGCTGATGACGCCGATCCTCGTGCTGCTGTTCCACGTGCATCCGGCCACCGCGGTCGGCACGGACCTGCTGTACGCGGCCGCAACGAAGGCGACCGGCACACTCGTGCATGGACTGAAGGGCTCGGTCGACTGGCAGGTAACAGCGCGCCTCGCGGCCGGCAGCGTGCCCGCCGCGACGCTCACACTGCTGATGCTGCATCGCTACGGGATGGACACGCCCGGCGCGAGCCGCCTGATCCAGATCGTGCTCGGCGCGGCGCTGCTCGTCACCGCGATCGCGCTGGTGTTCCGGCCGCAGCTCGCGGCGCTGGCCGCGCGACGCGATCGCGCGCCGCGCCAGGGACGCACGCTCGCGTTGACGGTGCTCACCGGCGCGGTGCTCGGCGTGCTGGTGTCGCTCACTTCGGTGGGTGCCGGTGCGATCGGCGTGACGGTGCTGTTGCTGTTGTACCCGGCGCTGCGCACGACCCGCATCGTCGGCTCCGACATCGCGCACGCGGTGCCGCTCACGCTGCTCGCGGGCGCGGGGCACTGGCTGCTGGGTTCGGTCGACTGGTCGATGCTGCTGTCGCTGCTGACCGGCTCGCTGCCGGGTATCGCGGTGGGCAGCCTGCTGTCGTCGCGTGCGCCGGATGCGCTGTTGCGCAATATCCTCGCCGCGACGCTGACGCTGGTAGGCGTGCGGCTCGTGCTGGCGTGAGTCGTGACCCAGGCGCCGGTGTGAACCAACACGGGCGCGACGGAAACGCCTACTTGAAGAACCGGCAGTTCAGATCGGTCTCGAACTGCCGCACCCACTGACCGGCGTCGTCGGCGATGTACGACTGCGCCCAGCGGCCCCGCCGGATCGTCACGAGCGGACGATGCGCGGCGTCGTCCGGATCGGCGCCTGCGGTCACGTCGAAATGCGCGGGCGCGAATCCGTGCCGCGCACATACCAGTTCGAAGGCGGCCCGCGAGCCGATCGGCAGGTCGGTATAGCGCTCCAGCGTCCTTTCCATGGCGTCTGCTCCCGTTGCACGTTCACACACAGTACGCCTGAAGCCAGGAAAATTGTGTGTCATCGGACACGTGCATGATGCATTCGCACAAATGTGCGGCACGTTCATGCGGCCGGCATGCCCTGTTCGGACCGCAGTCCTCGCAACGCAGCCCGGAATCAATCCCAAAAAACAGAACGGGCCCCGGCAATGTGCCGGGGCCCGTTCGATAGCGATTCGTATGCGCGCCGCGTCGCCGGTACGAAACCGGCCGACGCAGCCGCTACGACGCGTGGCTTATTGCTGCACCACTGACAGCTTGTTCGTCACGGACGTCACGCCCGCGACTCCCTTCGCTGCGTCGCCGGCCTTGTCGATCTGGTCCTGAGTGGGCACCGAGCCGGTCAGCGTCACGTCGCCGCCGCGGGCGCGCACGGCGATGTTCGACACGTCGACACCTTGCACCTTGCCGATCGCGGCACGCACCTTGTGGCCTAGCTGACGATTCGCCTTCTTGACCGCCTTCGTGTTCGTCGTTGCAGCGGGCGCCATCGTGGTGCCTGCATCGCTCGACTGCGCGTACGTGTTGCACGCGACGACCACCGCAACCACACCACCCAACGCTTTCAGAAAATTGACCGTTTTCATGACTTCTCCTTTTGTACTTCGGTTTGGACCGCATCTACAGGCGGCTTCGTTACGACTACCGGCGGCGGGTTCGCGCGGCGCCTCGTGGGCGCGGCGGCGAGCCGACCTGGTCTGCGACACGGTGCGAGTGGCATGATGACGCGGCCGCCGCACCACCTCCTCGTGACGATGCGCCGGCCGGCATGCCGCATCGCTTCGCGACGCGCCCGGTTCTACTCCCTCCTTGCCGCGCCGCGCCGCGCAAACGTTCAAAGCGGCAGCGATGCACAATTTAATCTAGCCGCGCGAGAAGCGCAAAGGGTTTAGCAGCGGGGCGGACGCCCAGCGGCGAGCAACGGCCGGTGCGGCTTCGCAGGATCCTGCGGACCGGGCGCGCACCGGTACGGCCTGATGACACGGCGCGCGGTCACGGGCGTGTTCACTATTTGTTACGGGTTTGTCCGTCCGACGGGTATTGGGCCCGTGCCGCGGCCCCAGCATCTCATGTACCATCGGCGCGAATATGCGCGGCATGCCTAAGCAAGGAAACTGAGCAAGGCAAGCATCGGGCGGCTGGTCCGCGCCGCGCGCTTTTTTAAGCGTCCGCTGCTGTATGGCGGCGCACGTTTCGCCACTCGACCAGATGAGACCTTCGAAGGGTTCCGCCTCCTCTCCCCGTAAAAAGCCGCGCCTCGTCGCCCGCTTCGTCGCGATCTCGTGGCGCGATCTCGCCGTGTCGTTCGGGCCGATCGTGCTCATCTGCGCCACGGCGGTCTGGTTTGCCGTGCGGCTGATCCAGCCGGCGCCGCCCGACACCCTGACGATCAGCGCGGGTCCTAAGGACAGCACGTTCTGGACCGCCGCGCAGAAGTACAAGGAGATCCTCGCGCGCAATCGCGTGACGCTCGTCGTGCTGACGTCGGAAGGTTCGCTCGACAACCTGAAGCGCCTCAAGGACCCGACCGCGCATGTCGACGTCGGCCTGGTGCAGGACGGCATCGCGCCATCCGTGTCGCGCGACGGCCTCGTCTCGCTCGGCAGCGTGTCATACGTACCGCTCGCGATCTTCTATCGCGGACCGACGATCGCACGGCTCTCCGAGTTCAAGGGCGAGCGCCTCGCGGTCGGTGCCGAGGGCAGCGGCACACGCGACCTCGCGCTCGCGCTGCTGAAGGCAAACGGCATCGCGCCCGGCGACGGTCCGACGAAGCTGCTGCCGCTCTCCGGCGACGCCGCCGCGCAGGCACTCGTCACCGGCAAGATCGACGCCGCGCTTCTGAGCGGCGACTCGGCGCAGCCACCCGTGATGTACAAGCTCTACAACACACCGGGCATCCAGTTCTACAACTTCACGCAGGCCGATGCGTACACGCGACGCTTTCCCTATCTGACGCAGGTCGATCTGCCGCCGGGCTCGTTCGATCTCGGCAAGAACCTGCCGTCGGCGACGATCCACATGGTCGTGCCGACCGCCGAACTCGTCGCGCGCGATTCGCTGCACCCCGCGCTCTCCGACCTGCTGATCGAAGCCGCGCGCGAAGTGCACGGCAAGGCGAGCGTGCTGCAGCGCGCGGGCGAATTCCCCTCGCCGCTCGCGCACGACTTCCCGATCAGCGACGACGCCGCGCGCTACTACAAGTCAGGCAAGAGCTTCCTCTACCGGATCCTGCCGTTCTGGCTCGCGAGTCTCGCGGATCGATTGCTCGTCGTGCTGGTGCCGCTTATCGTCGTGCTGATTCCAGGGCTGCGGCTCGTGCCGGCGCTGTACGCGTGGCGGGTGAAGTCGCGCATCTATCGCTGGTACGGCGCGCTGATCGCGATCGAGCGCGGCGCGCTCAGCGACACGTCGCCGGCCGAGCGCGAGACGCTGCTCGACCGGCTCGACGCGATCGAGGAATCGGTGAACGGTCTGAAGATGCCGCTCGCGTACGCCGACCAGTTCTACGTGCTACGCGAGCATATTGGCTTCGTGCGCGAACGGCTGTCCCGTGCGCCGCGCGACGCGGAAAGCCCGCACGGGCCGACGGACTCTGACGAAGGCGACGGTGAATCCGCCGCACAAGGCAACCCTCGCACCGTGCCGCCGCAATCGGCCTGAACCCGGCCACGCGAGCCGAAACCGCTGCGCGGACGGGCCGCACCGCGTAAGATCGAAACAGCGTCGGCGGCCCCTCGGACCGCCGGCCGCCGAAATCCGGGAGACATCCATGACCGATGGCATCGACGCCAGACAGCCGCTGTGGCTTTTCGACTTTGTCTCACCGTTCTCGTACCTCCTGCTCGAACAGCAGGACAAGTGGCCGAACCTGCCGTTCCTGCCGGTGCCCGTCTCGCTGTTCGAGTTGTACGGGCACTGGGGGCAGCGCGTCGGGTACGAAATCCCGGCGAAGCGCGTGTTCACGTACCGCCACGCGCTGTTTCGCGCGGAACAACTGGGCATCCCGTTCCGGATGCCGCCCGCGCATCCGTTCAATCCGCTGAAGCCGCTGCTGCTCGCCGTCGCCGCGAAAGCCGATCTCGCGTGCGTGCGCGAGATCTTCCGCTTCATCTGGCGCGAGGGCCGCGATCCGTCCACCGACGAAGGCTTCGCACTGCTCTGCGAGCGCATCGGCGTGTCCGACGGTCAGGCGCTGATCGAACGCGACGAAACGAAAGCGCAGTTGCAGCACAATACCGCCAGCGCAATCTCGCTCGGCGTGTATGGCGTGCCGACGTTCCGTCTCAACGACCAGTTGTTCTGGGGCGAGGACGCGCTGCCGATGGTGCTGTACTGCGCGCGCACGCCGAACTGGCTCGAATCGAAGGAAGTGAAGCGGATCAGCTCGCTGCCGTCCGGGCTCGCGAAAACCTGAGCGCACGGACGCCCGGCCTGTGATGCCGGCCATACCGCGCGCGCTATGCCGGCATGCGTCAAAGGGCCTAAGGTTATGGACTTCGCGCCCCCGCGTGTGCGCCGTCCGGCAGGCGGTTCCACGCAGCGCTTTCGATAAGCCCGCCTGACCCCGCCCGATCATGGACGACGACACCGCCGCCTCTCTCGACATCTGGCTCGTGCGCGTGCTGCGCACGCTGCTCGTCGAGCGCAGCGTCACGCAGACGGCGCTGCGGCTGAACCAGACGCAGCCTGCGATCAGCACCGCGCTGCGCAAGCTGCGCGAAACGCTGAACGATCCGATCCTCGTGCGCGGCAAGTCGGGCATGGTGCCGACCGAGTACGGCACGTCGTTGCTGCCGTCCGCGCAGCGCGTGCTGCGCGAAGTGGATTTCGTCGCGACGCCGCACGGCGATTTCGATCCGCTGCGTTCGCGGCGCACGTTTCGTGTCGCCGCGCCCGACTATCTGAACGACTTCTTCATGCCGACGGTAATCGCGCAGTTTCGCGAGGCCGCGCCGCACGCGCATCTGGAAATCGATTCGCTGAACCCGACGCTCGATCACGCGGCCGCACTCGATGCCGGCGAACTCGATCTCGTGATCGGCAACTGGCCGAAGCCCGACGTGCGCTTCGCGCGCAGCGACCTGTTCTCCGATACGGTGGTGTGCATGATGCGCGCCGATCATCCGCTTGCGCAGACGCCGCTCACGCGCGAAGCGTATCTCGCGGCACCGCACCTCGCACCGACGCCGTACAGCGGCGGACGCGGCGGCGCAATCGACAGCGGCCTCGCGAAGGCGCGCGCCGAACGCCACATCGTGACGACGCTGCCGTACTTCGGGCTCGTGCCGCAGGTGCTGCTGCAATCGGATCTGATCTTCACGACCACGCGACGCTTCGCGATGCACTACGCGAACCTGCTGCCGCTCGCGGTCGTCGAGGCGCCGATTCCGTTTCCGCGGATCAAGTGCTATCAGCTGTGGCATCCGCAGCCGGACCGGCCGAGCGATATCGGCTGGTTGCGCGGATTGATGGCGCAGGTGTCGGCGCGGCTCGTCGCGAAGGGGATGCGGCGCACGCGCCGTGGGTCGGGCGATTGAACCCGTGTTAAACGCGCTTCAGACGTTCGCTGCAATAGCGCCCAACGTAGCGTTCACAGTCTGCTGCGACCGCACCTGCAGCAGTTCGGCGCATACGGCGAGTGCGATCGAAGGCGGCGCCTTGTCGACGATGCCCGCCACGCCGATCGGACAGATCATCTGCGCGAGCCGCTCGGGTTCGACGCCGCGATCGATCAGCCGGCGTTCGAATTTCACACGCTTCGTCTTCGAACCGATCATCCCGAAGTACGTGAAGTCGCGCCGCCGCATGATCCTCGAGGCGAGCGCGAGATCGAGCGCGTGGTTGTGCGTCATCACGAGGAAGTACGCGCCGGCCGGCACGCTGTCGACGATCGCATCGGGCGTGTCGGTTGCCTCGACCTGCACGTTGGCCGGCACCTCGTCAGGAAACAGCTCGTCGCGCTCGTCGACCCACTGGACCACGCACGGCAGCGTGCCAAGCAGCGTCACGAGCGCGTGGCCCACGTGCCCGGCGCCGAACAGCACGATATGCATCGGCGCGTGAGGGCGTACGGGCACGTCGTGGCGGCGGCCGATCGAGCGCGTTGTGTCGAGACCGGCGATCACGATGCGCTCGCAGCAGCAGTTGCGGCGGCACGGCGCACTGCGCCAACCGCCTTGAGAATTTCCTCGGCCGTCGCGGGCGCGTTCATCGGCGGATTGACTGCATAGTCGCCGACGCTCGCGACCGCGTCGCGGATCGCAAAGAACACCGAGAACGGCAGCAGAAGCGGCGGCTCGCCGACTGCTTTCGACCGATGAATGCTGTCCTCCGCATTGCGGTTTTTGAAGAGGCGCACGCGGAAATCCGGCGGCGTGTCGTTGACGGTCGGAATCTTGTAAGTCGACGGCGCGTGCGTCATCAGCTTGCCGCCCGCGTTCCACCACAGTTCTTCGGTGGTGAGCCAGCCCATCCCCTGAATGAAGCCGCCTTCGACCTGACCGAGGTCGAGCGCCGGGTTCAGCGACGCGCCGACATCGTGGAGCGCATCGACGCGCAGCACCCGCATTTCGCCGGTCAGCGTGTCGATCACGACCTCCGACACGGCCGCGCCGTACGAGTAGTAGGAGAACGGCCGGCCCTGCAGCGTCGCCTGATCCCAGTACAGTTTCGGCGTCGCGTAGAAGCCGTCGGACCACAGCTGCACGCGTGCGAGATACGCCTTCGCGACGATCTCGTCGAACGGCATGATCGCGCCGCCGACGCCGACCGCGCCGTTCGCGAAACGCACGTCGGCGGCGGCTACCTGACCCGCGCCGTAGCGCTCGGCCGCGAATGCCGCGAGCCGCTCGCGCAGTTGCCGCGCCGCGTCCTGCGCGGCCTTGCCGTTCAGGTCCGAGCCCGTCGATGCCGCGGTCGCCGACGTATTCGCGACCTTGCTCGTATCGGTCGCGGTGACGCGCACGCGCGCGAACGGAATACCGAGTTCGTGCGCGACGACCTGCGCGACCTTCGTGTTCAACCCCTGGCCCATCTCCGTGCCGCCGTGATTCACGAGCACCGAGCCGTCGGTGTAGATATGGACGAGCGCGCCCGCCTGGTTGAAGTGCGTCACGTTGAACGCGATGCCGAACTTGACCGGCGTGACCGCGATGCCCTTCTTCAGCACCGCGTTCTGCGCATTGAATTCACGGATGCCCGCACGGCGCGCGCGATAGTCGCTGGTCGATTCGAGTTCGTCGAGCAGCTCGTGGATCACGTTGTCTTCGATCTCCTGACCGTACGGCGTCCGGTTGCGTTCGGTCTTGCCGTACAGGTTGCGACGGCGTGCGTCGAGCGGATCGAGGCCGAGCGTGCGCGCGACGTCGTCGAAGATGTACTCGATCGCGAACGCCCCTTGCGGACCGCCGAAGCCGCGAAACGCAGTGTTCGACTGCGTGTTCGTCTTGCCGCAAAAGCCCGCGATCGATACGTCCGACAGCCAGTACGCGTTGTCGAAATGGCAGACGGCGCGCGTCATCACCGGGCCGGACAGATCGGCGGAGAAACCGCAGCGCGACGTCATGTCGACCGACACGCCTTCGATCGTGCCAGCGTCGTCGTAGCCCACTTCGTACGTGTAGTGAAAATCGTGGCGCTTGCCGGTGACCATCATGTCGTCGTCGCGGTCCGGCCGCAGCTTCACCGGGCACAGCAGCTTCCACGCAGCGAGCGCCGCGCAGCACGCGAACAGCGCCGACTGCGATTCCTTGCCGCCGAAACCGCCGCCCATCCGCCGGCATTCGACCAGCACGTTGTGCGACGCGATGCCGAGCGTGTGCGCGACGAGGTGTTGCATTTCGGTCGGGTGCTGCGTCGAGCACCAGATGTGCATGCCGTCGTCGTCCTTCGGCACGGCGTACGAAATCTGTCCTTCCAGATAGAACTGCTCCTGGCCGCCGAGCAGCATCTCGCCCGCCTCGCGATGCGCGGCGCGCGCGATCTTCGCGCCGGCGTCGCCGCGTGCGAGCTTCATCGGCGGCAGCACGCGCGAGTCCGCCGCGCGCGCCTGCTGCGCGGTGAGGATCGCGGGCAGTTCCTCGTAGACGATCTCGGCGCGACGCGCGGCGAGCCGCGCGGTATCGTGCGACGTCGCGACGACGATAAAGACCGGCTGGCCGACGTACTGCACTTCGCCGTCGGCGAGAATCGGATCGTCGCCGTGGATGATCGGCCCGACATCGTTCGCGCCGGGGATGTCCCCGGCGGTCAGCACGGCGATCACACCGGGTGTCGCGCGCACGGCGTCGAGCGAGATCGATACGATCCGCGCGTGCGCCTTCGCCGACAGCCCGAGCGCGGCGTGCAACGTGCCCGCGAGGACCGGGATGTCGTCGGTATAGGTGGCACGTCCGCTCACGTGCAGATGCGCGGATTCGTGCGGACGCGACACGTGGACCTGCGCGAAGCCGTCGAGGCTCAGCGCGTCCTTCAGAAACGGTTCAGCTTGCTGGTTCATTCGAGTGGTTCTCCGTATCCCTGTGCCGTATCACGCGCTCGTGGCTTCGACCGCGCGCACGTCGAGCGCACTCTTCGGCAGCGGATCGTGCGGGCGCGTTTCGAGCCAGAAGCGGTACAGCGTGTTCTTCGCGGACTCGAGGCGGTAGTCGCTCGTCGCGCGCATGTCGGACAGCGGCGCGTAGTCTTTCGCGAGCGCGAGCATCGCGGCCTGCGCCGTGGCTTCGTGCCACTCCGCGTCGGCGAGCACCGCTTCGACGTGCGCGGCGCGCTTCGGCGTCGCGGCCATGCCGCCGAACGCGATGCGCGGTTCGCGCACCGTGTCGCCGTCCGCGATGAACGAGAACGCGGCGCAGACCGCCGAGATGTCCGAATCGAAACGCTTCGACAGCTTGTACGTGCGGAATTGCAGGTTCGCGCGACGGCCGGTGCGGGTCGGCACCTTCAGCGCGACGACAAATTCGTGCTCCGCCATGTCCTTCTTCTGGTACGCGAGGTACAGGTCTTCGAGCGGCATCTCGCGCTCGACGTCATTGCCGCGCACGACGACATGCGCGCCCAGCGCGATCAGGCCCGGCATCGAATCGCCGATCGGCGAGCCGTTCGCGACGTTGCCGCCGATCGTGCCCGCGTTGCGGATCGGCAGCGACGCAAAGCGCAGCCACATCTCGGTCAATTCAGGGTAGTGCACAGCGAGCTGCGCATACGCGTTCTCGACGGTGACGCCCGCACCGATCTCGATCCAGTCGTCGGTCACCGCGATCTGGCGCAGGCCAGCGATCTGCCCGACGTAGACGATGTCGCCGAGATCGCGCATCTGTTTCGTGACCCACAGGCCGATGTCGGTACTGCCCGCGAGAATCCGCGTAGCCGGCTGCGCGGCCTTGATCTGCGCAAGCGCATCGATCGTGCGCGGCGCGTCGAAATTGCGCCCCGCGTGCATGTAGTGGAACGTGTCGTCGCGTTCGAGCGTCGCGAGTGTGCGCGACAGCGCGTCGACGTCGACCGGCGCCTTTGGCGGCGGCGCGTCGAACATCCGCACCGCGGCGTCGACGATCGGACGGTAGCCCGTGCAGCGGCACAGATTGCCGGTCAGCGCATTGGCGATCTCGTCGCGCGACGGCACCGTGCGATCCGCGCACGACTGCTCGTGGCCGTGCTTGCCGTATAGCGACCACATCGACATCACGAAGCCCGGCGTGCAGAAGCCGCATTGCGAGCCGTGACACTCGACCATCGCTTCCTGTACCGGATGCAGCGAGCCGTCGGGCTGGCGCAGGTCCTCGACGATGAAGAGCGCCTTGCCGTCGAGCGTCGGCAGAAACTGGATGCACGCGTTGACCGTCTTGAAGTTCACGCCGCCGGCCGCGTCGCGTTCGCCGAGCACCACCGTGCACGCGCCGCAGTCGCCTTCGGCGCAGCCTTCCTTCGTGCCCGTGCAATGCGCATCCTCGCGCAGGTACTGAAGCACGGTGCGGGTGACGGGCGCGTCGCTGATCTCGCGGATCGCGTTGCGGTGGTAGAAGCGAATCGGCTGGCTCATGGGTGGATCGATCTCGATGTTCAGGCCTGTGCGGCCGTGCTGCGGGGACATTTGAAAACTATCACCTTCAATAATGGCAACCCATAGGCGCATCCGCATGCGGGATATATCGTTGAAGCGATGAATCGATGCATCGGGCGGGTGGCGGGCTTATGAAGCCTGTGTATTTTTGGCCTTTTTCAAGATATAAAGCGCCTAAAATGACAAAATTATTTGCGTGCTTTCATGGCAAAAAGCCCGCCAGACGGGCTGTTGCGCATTTCTCACACGACGCCGCACTCCAACACCGTTCTTATCCCCGAAATTATTAAGCAAATCCTGCAACGGGACCGGTTCCATGGGAAAATCACGTCTTTCCGCCGATTTCAAGTCTCGTTTTCCCCATGTCCGCCGATTCCGCCACCTCACGCAGCCAGTTTGCGACGACTCTGCAGATCCTTCCGGTCGTCTTTTTCACGTTCATCTGCTATCTGACCATCGGGATTCCGCTCGCGGTATTGCCGGGTTACGTGCACGGCGACCTCGGCTACAGCGCCGTGCTGGCCGGCGCCGCGATCAGCGTGCAGTACCTCGCGACGCTCGCATCGCGTCCACTCGCGGGCCGTTCCGCCGATACGCTCGGCCCGAAGCGGACCGTCTCGATCGGGTTGATCGGCTGCGGCACGAGCGGCGTGTTGCTGTTGCTTGCGGTGCTGTGCGGCCGCTGGCCCGTGCTGAGTCTCTCGCTGCTGGTGCTGAGCCGGCTCGTGCTCGGCTTCGGCGAAAGCCTGTGCGGCACCGGCGCGATCCTGTGGGGCATCGGCCGCGTGGGCACGACGAACAACGCACGCGTCATCTCGTGGAACGGCATCGCCACCTACGGCGCGCTCGCGATCGGCGCCCCGCTCGGCGTCGGCATCTCGCAGGGGATCGGCTTCTGGGTGCTGGGTGTCGTGATCATCGTACTCGCGGCGCTCGGCTACGCGCTCGCACGCCTGATCGCGCCGGTGCCGGTCGTGCACGGCGAACGGATGTCGTACCGCAGCGTGTTCACGCGTGTGCTGCCGCACGGCATCGGACTCGCGCTCGGGTCGGCGGGCTTCGGGTCGATCGCGACGTTCATCACACTGTTCTACGCGGCGCGGCAATGGCCGCACGCGGCGCTGTCGCTGACGGTGTTCGGCACGCTCTTCATCGGCGCGCGGCTGCTGTTCGCGAACACGATCAAGACGTATGGTGGTTTCCGTGTCGCGATCGCGTCGTTTGCATTCGAATGCGCGGGGCTGCTGCTGCTGTGGCTCGCGCCGGTGCCGCACGTCGCGCTGATCGGCGCGGCATTGACCGGCTTCGGTTTCGCGCTGGTGTTCCCGGCGCTCGGCGTCGAGGCGGTCGCGCTGGTGCCGCCGGCGAGTCGCGGCGCGGCGCTGTCCGCGTATTCGGTGTTTCTCGATCTGTCGCTGGGTATCACCGGGCCGCTCGCCGGTTATGTCGCGGGTGAGTTCGGCTATGCGTCGGTGTTCCTGTTCGCGGCCGTCGCGGCGGCTGGCGGCGTCGCGCTGTCGGCGATGCTGTACTCGCGGTACACCAAAGTGCCGAACGCGCCCGCAGCGACGTAAGTGGTTCGACGGGCTCGATGAACTGCGACGCCGGCTAGCCCGGCGTCGTTTTTTTTGCGAGCCTGGCTCACCACACCGCTCGCACCACCCTTCTCGCCGTGCCACATACCGCGCGGTTCCCCACGAATCTCATCCTTGCAACGCCGCGCCTCGCGTGCCATTGCTCAGCGATTTCTCCAGCGCAGCCACACCGGCCGGCAGATCCACCGCGACGCCGAGATCGACCATCGTGCGCCCGAGCGCATGCAGCGTCCTGAACAGGTTGTGCTCGCGGCACTGCTCGCCCATCTGCCCGATCCGCACGATCGGCAAACCGAACGACCCCGAAATCTCCACCTGATGGTGCCGTGAAATGTGCCCGCAGATGTCGCCGGGACTCAGACCCTGCGGCGCCTCGATCCCCACGACCGAATTCAGCCGGCACGACGGTGGCGTATAGAGCGCGAGCCCGAGCGCGGCGATACCTTCCTGCAGCGCGACCGAACACTTCTGATGGCGTGCGAAGCGCTTCTCCAGCGTCTCCGCGCAGACAAGCCGCAGCGCCTCGTGCAGCGCGAGCACACCCGACACCGGCGCCGTGTAGTGATAGCCCGCGTTGTGCCAGAAGTTCTCGGCCAGCGACGCGTCAAGACACCAGTGCGCGTTCGGGTGACTGCGATTCTTCAGGCGGGCCCACGCGTCGTCCGAAAACGCGACCAGCGACACGCCCGGAATCGACGACAAGCCCTTCTGCCCGCCAGTGATCACCGCGTCGATGCCCCACGCGTCCATGTCGAGCTGCATCGTGCTCAGCGTGCACACCGCGTCGACGATGACCAGCGCGCCCGCCGCCTTCGCGAGCGCCGCGATGTCCTTCAGATGGTGATTCCACACCGTGTTCGACGTCTCGCCCTGCACGATCGTGACGATCTCAGGACGCTCGCGGCGAATCGCGGCTTCGACCTCTTCGAGGCTCACCACCGCGCGGTCCGCGGCGTCGAGCGTCGAGACCTGAGCGCCAACACGGCGGCCCATCTCGGCCATCCGTTCGCTGAAGAAGCCGTTGCGGATGCTGAGCACGCGCGTGCCGCTCCACGCGAGATTCGAGATCGCCATTTCCATCGCCGCCGAGCCTGGACCCGCGACACCGAGCACCCACTTCGAATTCGTCTGGAACACGTAGCGCGCCATCGTCTTCACCTGGCCGACCACCTTCGCCATCGTGCCGCCGAGGTGGTTGATGACGATCGTGTTCGCTTTCGCGACCGCGGCGGGAATCGGCACGGGGCCGGCGCCCATCATCAGCAGCGGTTCTTCGGGGAGGATCGCGTCGAGCGACTCGACTTCGGGGCACGGAACGGACGATGGGGCAGTAGACATGATCGGTACGGTGAGAACGGTGGGTTGAGCAGCGTCGAGGCTGCACAGAAACAGCGGCCCGCTGCGCATCACGCCAGCGGGCCGTCGTTCGATGATTCACTGAACCGCAGAATTACGCAAGCCCGACGGCGCTATCGCCCCCTATCGGACCTTGTTCGGATCGAGCTTGCTGCCGGTCTGCGCGTTGAAACGCTCCACGTATTCTTCGATCAGCTTGCGCATCGCCTTGCCGATCTTCCGGTAGTCCGACTCGTTCAGGTTCGCGAGCGACACGCGCCCCGACGGATGCGCGGTCCCGAAACCACGACCCGGCAGCAGCACGACGCGCGCTTCGCGGGCGAGCCGGAACAGCAGCTCGGACGGCTCCGTGTTCTTGAACAGCCAGTCGACGAACTCGCGACCGAACGCGCGCTCGCCGAGAAACTCGAGGTCGAGGATCGTGTAGTAGTCGACCTGGTTCGGATCGTCGTCGTCGAACGAAATGCCGATCTCCTCGAACAGCGCCTGCTTGCGGCTACGGATCAGCCGCTTGAGCGCGTTCTTGTACGCATCGGGCGTGTCCATCAGCGAGAACAGCGAAAACAGCACCATCTGCACCTGCTGCGGCGTCGACAGCCCGGCGGTGTGATTCAGCGCGACGGTGCGGCTGTCCGCGACCAGCCGGTCGATGAACTTAAGCTGGTCCGGCTCCGTCGTGATCGATTCGTAGCGCTTGTGCAACTCGCGCTTCACCGTGGCGGGCAGCTTGCCGATCAGCCGGTCGAGCACGTTGTCGCGATGCGTCGCGATCGCGCCGAGCCGCCAGCCGGTCGCGCCGAAATACTTCGAGTACGAGTACACGAGGATCGTGTTCTTCGGCGCGAGCGCGAACAGCGACACGAAGTCGTCGGCGAACGTGCCGTACACGTCGTCGGTCAGCAGGATCAGGTCGGGACGCTCATCGACGATCGATGCGATGTAGGCGAGGCTTTCGTCGTCGATCTTCACCGACGGCGGGTTGCTCGGATTGACGAGGAAGAACGCCTTCACCTTTGGATCGCGCAGCTTGTCGAGTTCCTGCTTCGAGTACTGCCAGCCGTTCGCGACGTCCGCGTTCACGTTCACGACGTTCAGCCCGTAATCGTTCAGCTGCGGGATCTCGATGTACGGCGTGAAGATCGGCATGCCGAGCGCGATCGTGTCGCCCGGCGCGATCAGGCGGTTCTCGCGCAGCGTGTTGAAGATGTAGGTCATCGCCGCGGTGCCGCCTTCCACCGCGAACACGTCGAACTCGCCGACGAACGGATGCCGGCCGATCATCTCGCGGCGCAGATACTGCGCGACGATGGTCTCCGAGAGTTTCAGCATCCGGTCGGGCACCGGGTAGTTCGACGCGAGGATGCCTTCGCACATCTCGTACAGAAAGTCGCCGGCCGACAACCCGAGCTGGTCGTGCACGTACGACACCGCGCCCGCCAGGAAGTCGATGCCGGGCGTACCGCGGTTCTCGCGCACGAACAGTTCGAAGCGCTCGGTCAGACCGTCGCGCTTCGGAAATCCGCCCACGCCCTCGGGCATGTACGCAAACGAGCGTTCCGCCTCGCGCATCGCGAACAGGCCGAGCTGCCAGAAGCCGTGACGCGGAATCGTCGCGAGAAAGTTCGGGTTGCCGCGACCCGCGTTGAGCATTGCGGCGTTCGCCGGGCGTTCGACCGCGCCGCCCCCTGCCGCCTTGATGAGTTCGTCCTTCAGTTCGAACGGGCTCAGTGCGGCGAACTTCGACTGTTCGCTGCGCGCGCGCTTGCCGACACTTTTGCTCACACCTTCGCCCGCGCTCTTGCTCGTGGCGACCTTGCTCTTTGCCATGACGGATGCTCCTCGAAAAATGAAATGGACCGACCGGTGTGCGGCGCAGGACAGATTCGATCCGCGCCGCGAAGACATTGGAACGACAGCGTCAGACCAACCCGACGACGAGTGGCCCAAGCAACGTGAGCAGCACGTTCGCGATCGCATAGGTAATCGCGAACGGCACGGTCGGCACCGCGCTCTCTGCCTTGTCGAGCACGCCGCCGAACGCCGGATTCGCGCTACGCGAGCCCGTCAATGCGCCCGCCAGCAGCGCCGCGTTGCGATAGCGCAGCACGTAGCGGCCGAACAGCATCGTCAGCAGCAGCGGCACCAGCGTGACGATCACCCCTAGCAGGAAGATCGTCACGCCGCTTTGCTTCACGGTGACGACCGCCTGCAGACCGGAATTCAAACCGACGACCGCGACGAACGCGGCGAGACCGAAATCCTTCAGCAACTGCGACGCGGCCGATGGCATCACACCGTACATCGGATGCTTGCCGCGCATCCAGCCGAACACGAGGCCCGCGAGCAGGCACCCGCCGCCCGAGCCAAGCGTGAGCGGAATACCGCCCACCTTGACCACGACGAGGCCGATCAACAGCCCCAGCACCATGCCGACTCCCATGTAGATGAAATCGGTCTTGTCCGTGTACGGCAGTTCGTAGCCCGTGGCCTGCACCGCGCGCAGCGTGTCTTTCGGCGAGCCGTAGAAGGTGATCACGTCGCCGTGCTCGAGCTGCGTCCCGGACAACACCGGCAGCGGCCGGCCCGCACGCGTCGCGCTCTCGACGAACACACCGTGACGCAGTTCGCGGTCGACGTTCGCGCGCACCGCGGCGATCGTCGTGTGGTTCATGCCTTTGCGCGTGAACACGGCCCGGCGCGTCTGGATCGCGAGACTCATGCCGTCGGCCTCGATGACTTCCGCGCCGATCAGCGGCGCCGCGTCGACCACCGCTTCGCGCCGCCCGACAACCAGCACCACGTCGTCCGGCTGCAGCACGACGTCGGGCTGCGGTTCGAGCGCCTTGCCGCCGCGGCGAATCCGCTCGATCGTAAAGCGGTCCTGCTGTGCGAGCTCGACGTCCTTTACGGTGCGCCCGGCCGCGCTGCTGACGCGGTAAGCGCGCCCCACCAGTTCGGGCAGTGCGTCACGCTGCCCGGGCTCGAGTGCCGTCGCGCCGCCGGCAAGGGCCTTTTCAGCTTCGACGGATGCTTCGCGCAGCCCCTGGCCCATGAACTTCGGCAGGATGTTGACGCAGACGATGATCGCGCCGAGCGTCCCGAACACATAGGTGACCGCATACGCGATCGCGACGTCCGATTGCAGCGCTTTCACCTGGTCGGCAGGCAAGCCGAGCCGCGCGATCGCGTCGCCGGCCGTACCGATGATCGCCGACTGCGTCAGCGCGCCGCCCGCGAGCCCGGCCGCGAGACCCTTGTTCAGATGGAACAGCTTCGCGCAGATGAGCACCGTGACGAGCGCGGACACGGCAAGAAACACCGCCATCGCGATCTCACGCAGCGTCTTGCGGTTCAGCGAATTGAAGAAGCCCGGCCCCGAGTCGTAGCCGACCGCGTAGATGAAGACCGCGAACATCACCGACTTCACGCCGTTGTCGATCGTCACGCCGGCCTGACTGATCACGACCGCCACCAGCAGCGAACCGCCGACGCCGCCCAGCTGGAACCTGCCGAACTTGATCTGGCCGACGAAGTAGCCTGCGGCGAGCGAAAGGAACAGCGCAATCTCGGGAGATTTCTGGAAGATGTCGTGCAGCCAGATCATGATGTCCTCGCGATGATGAGCGTTGCGGCGATTTGCCGCGATTTGCCGGATAACGCTCCGATTCGACGGAAATTCAGGAATAACGCAACCCGCCATTAATTTAACATTAACCGGACGGCATAAGGAGATATGCGCATTAACATATCGATGTCGTTCAGGATGCCAATAAAAATTTATTTGCCACAGATGGAACTGAGGGGCCGGGGTCGGCTCGAACGGAGGGAGACACGACGCAAAGCCGCATGTAGAAACACTATCCGCCATTCACACCCCACGGGACCGGACGCCGGGAGGATCTCGCATGAACGCCGCAAGCCCTGTGGCCCACTAATGGGTCAAACCACTCATGCAAAATCGATAAAACCATTTTCGCGTCGATTCTCAATAATTTTTTACAACATCCAAACAATGAGGTTTTATCAAAAAATATTGATATCCCACTCAACTGTCCATATGATTTTTATCGAGAATCATCGAGAATCGCAATCCGCCATAACCGGTCCGGGTCAGCACCAGCCGGTATGCCGCTGCCATGCGGCGCGCTTGCCCGCGCGTCCTTTACGAGGCGAGGTCCCATGAACCAGATTCACGCGATGCGTGTCTTCGTCAGCGTGGCCGAGACCGAAAGCTTTCGCCGTGCCGCACAGCAACTCGACGTATCGAATGCGCTCGTCACGCGTTCGATCGCGATGCTCGAAGCGCATCTGCATACGCGGCTCATCCATCGCACCACCCGCAACCTGTCGCTGACCGAGGCTGGCGTGCGCTACCTCGAAGGGTGTCGCGAGTTGCTCGAGGAACTCGATCATCTGGAGCGCGCAGTCGCCGACACTGAACGCGAGCCGGGCGGCACGCTGCGCGTCGTCGCGGCGGGCATGCTGTCGCCGGCGGCGCTGACACCGCTCGTCGACGGCTACCGGCGCCATCATCCGCACGTGCGGGTGCGGCTCACGCTCGCCGAACGGTCGGTCGATCTGCAGGAAGACGGCTACGACGTCGGAATCGTCACGGCGGCCGCGACGTCGGGCAAGGATCTCGTCGAGCATCCGCTCGGTGCGAATCCGCTCATCGTGTGCGCCGCGCCGGGCTATCTCGCCGAACGTGGCGTGCCGCGCTCGCCGTTCGAATTCCCTCAGCACGCGTGGGTCGCGCTACCCCCCGCGCAGCGTAGTCCGACATGGCATTTCGCGGGCGTCGACGGCCATTCGCATGCGATCACGCTGCGGCCCGCGTACACGGTGAACAGCATGCTGATGGTGCGGCTCGCGGTGCTGTCCGGCATGGGCCTCGCGATCCTGCCCGCCCGGCTCGTCACGCACGACATCGAAACGGGCACGCTCGTGCGCGTAATGCCCGAACAGACCATCGACGATCCAGAAGCGCGCGTGTCGATCGTCTATCCAGGGCGCCGCTTTCTCGCCGCGAAGACGCAATCGTTCATCGATCACGTGGTGGCCTCGTTCGAAGGCGACCTGTCGCTGCCGCAGGGACTCATTGAAGTAGTGTCGCCGGTATCGGCCGGCGCGCCGCACACGACGCTGCGTGTCGTGCCGCATGCGTAGGGGCGCCAGTAGGGGCGCTACGGGCGGGGATCATTCCTGGGCAACCGCTACGCGGCCGCAATAACCCACATCAACCACCCGATTCCGCGACGCCCGGCCGCAGCGCCGTGCGCGCATCGTCGACCGCGCCGCATACCTCGCGCAGCAGCATCGCCTCGCGCTCGTGCACCTCGACCGGCAGCCAGCGCGCGCCCGCCTCGACGAGATAGCGCGCGCGATGCTGGCCGTTGCGAAACGCGACCACGCCTTCATGCTCGAGTCCAAGCCAGCCGAGGAGACCCGGCGCGCGACGCCGCGTCACCGTCACGTACGGCATCTCGGGAATACGTTCGTTCTCCGGATCGAGAAACTCGCGGATACCGCGCACCTTGCCCGAGTGCCATTCGTTGACCGGCTTCAGCACGTAGTCGGTGTTGTCGCGGTCGGCGCACGCGAGCAGCTTGCGCAGATCGACGAGCACGACCTGATGACGCGTGCCATCGGCGATAAACACGCGCTTCAGCCGCACGTGATCGTACGGAGCGTGGCTGGGCAGCGGAATGGTCCAGACCGTTGCGGTTTCGGGCGGCACACCGCCGGCGGCGGTCGATGACAGAGAGTCGGGCATGCGGGGGAGTCGGGCCGGCCGGCCCGTTAAAAAAGCGCCTAAGCTAAGAGTGGATTATGAAACCGGCATGACAGCGAGACCAGCGCTATGTGCGGCCTAGTTCGAACGACCCGTGTCGCATAGCGTTTTGCGGTGCAACGGACGGTGTGGCAATGCCAGGACAATGTGCGCAACCATGTTGCATGGGACCGCAGTAAGCGCTAAAGCGCTAACTGCGGTCGACAAGGACCCGAGAATGATCATCGAAACATTCAGCGAACACGTGCGCATCGAAGCCGTCGATGCGGTCGCGACGATCGTGCTCGAACGCCCCGCTCGCCGCAACGCGGTCGACCGCCCGACCGCCGATGCGCTCAGCGCCGCGTTTCGCCGCTTCGACGCACACCCCGCCTGGCACGCAGCGGTGCTGTTCGGCGCGGGCGGCACGTTTTGCGCGGGCGCGGACCTGACCGCGCTGGCAGACGACAGCCGTCGCAACGAACTGCATCCCGACGGCAGCGGCCCCGGTCCGATGGGCCCGACCCGCATGTCGCTCGACAAGCCGGTCATCGCGGCGATCGCCGGCTATGCGGTCGCGGGCGGCCTCGAACTCGCGGCGCTGTGCGACCTGCGCGTCGTCGAGGACGACGCGGTGCTCGGCGTGTTCTGCCGACGCGTCGGCGTTCCGCTGATCGACGGCGGCACGATCCGGCTGCCGCGGCTGATCGGACTGTCGCGCGCGCTCGACCTGATTCTCACCGGTCGCGCGATCGATGCGCAGGAAGCACTCGCGTTCGGACTCGCGAACCGGGTCGTGCCGCGCGGCACCGCACGCGCCGTGGCCGAGCGGCTCGCGGCCGAACTGGCCGCGTTGCCACAGGCCGCGCTGCGCGCCGACCGCCGCTCCGCGCTCGACAACAGCCCGCTCGACGATCTCGCCGAAGCGCTGCGCCGCGAAGGCGCCGGCGGCTACGACGCGGTATTCGCCGAGGGCGTCGCGGGAGCTGCGCGTTTCGCCGAAGGGGCTGGCCGACACGGCGACGCGGTCGAACCGCCAGCTTCGCCCGCTTCTTCAAATCCGGATGGCCGGTAGCGTCGCGCGCACGACAAAACGCTCGAAAAACAACGCCCCGACACGTCCCCGTTTTTGGCTCTTCCGCGCCGTTTTGGCTTAGGTACAATCCCCTACTGTTTTACCCTGGCAGCGCCCGCGTCCCCGGCCGCGCGTCTGCCGCCCGAAACGCGCGCCGCGCTCCCGTACCGATCCGCCCCATCATGCCTTTGCCTCTTCTCGCCCTTGCCGTCGCCGCGTTTGGGATCGGTACCACCGAGTTCGTCATCATGGGGCTGCTGCCCGACGTGGCGCGCGATCTGTCCGTGTCGATTCCCGCGGCCGGCATGCTCGTGTCGGCCTATGCGCTCGGCGTCACGATCGGTGCGCCGATCGTCGCGATCGCGGTCGCGAACATGCCGCGCAAGAAGGCACTGCTGAGTCTGATCGGCGTGTTCATCGTCGGCAATCTGCTGTGCGCGATCGCGCCGGGCTACGCGGTGCTGATGGCCGCGCGGATCGTCACCGCGTTCTGTCACGGCGCGTTCTTCGGGATCGGCTCGGTGGTCGCGGCCGGGCTCGTCGCACCGAATCGCCGCGCGCAGGCAATCGCACTGATGTTCACCGGCCTCACGCTCGCGAACGTGCTCGGTGTACCGCTCGGCACAGCGCTCGGTCAGGCAGTCGGCTGGCGCGCGACGTTCTGGGCGGTCACCGTGATCGGCGTGCTCGCCGCGGCTGCGCTCGCGGTATGCCTGCCTGCACGGATCGAGATGCAGAAGGCGAGCCTCATGCGCGAATTCAGCGTGCTGAAGAATCCGCAGGTGCTGATGGTGCTCGGCATCAGCGTGCTCGCATCGGCGAGCCTGTTCTCGACCTTCACGTACATCACGCCAATTCTCGAAGACGTCACCGGCTTCACGCCGCATGCGGTCACGCTCGTGCTGCTGCTGTTCGGCCTGGGACTGACCGTCGGCAGCACGCTCGGCGGCAAGCTCGCGGACTGGCGGCTGATGCCGTCGCTGCTCGCGTTCCTGCTCGCGATCTGTGTGATCCTCGCGGTGTTTTCGGTGACGATGCATACGGCCGCCGCCGCGATGGCGACGATCTTCGTGTGGGGCGTGCTCGCGTTCGCGATCGTGCCGCCGCTGCAGATGCTGATCGTCGACCGCGCAAGCCACGCACCGAATCTCGCGTCGACGCTCAACCAGGGCGCGTTCAACCTCGGCAACGCGACGGGTGCATGGCTCGGCGGGATGGCGATCGGTGCAGGCATTCCGCTCGCATCACTGCCGTGGGTCGGCGTGACGACCGCGGTCGGCGCGGTGCTGCTGACGCTGTACTCGGTGTCGATCGAGCGGCGCACGCAACGGTTGCCTGCGACGGGTGGGGCTAGCTGAAACGGCAGCGGCACTACATACGACTCCGCATCACCCCACGCGTGCGCACGCCATCCCGCCGGTGTAGCATTCCGGCCGATGAAAGTCGTCTTCACCCGTGATTTCCTCGCACTGATCCTGAGCGTCGCCGTCGTCGGACTAGGCAGCGGCGCCACGCTCCCTCTCACCGCGCTCGCGTTGACGCAGGCCGGCTACGGCACCGACGTCGTCGGGCTGCTGACTGCCGCGCAGGCGGGCGGCGGCCTGCTCGTCGTGCCGATCGCCGGCTGGGTCGCGGCGCGTTTCGGCGGACGCCAGACGATCGCCGGCGCCGTGCTCGTCGTCGCCGTCGCGACCGCTGCCATGCAGCTCACGTCGAACCTGTTTGTCTGGGCCGTGCTGCGCATGGCGTGCGGCGCCGCGCTGATGCTGCTCTTTACGATCGGCGAGGCATGGGTCAACCAGCTCGCCGACGACGCGACACGCGGCCGCGTCGTCGCGATCTACGCAACCACCTTCACGCTATTCCAGATGTCGGGCCCGATACTGGTGAGCCAGATCGCCGACTTCGGCGGCGGACGCTTCCTGCTATGCGGCGCGATCTTCCTGCTCGCGCTGCCGACGCTCGCGACGATCCGCGCCGCCCCGCATGTCGAGAGCGAGCAGGCACACGACAGCTGGCGCCACGTGCTGCCGCGGATGCCGGCGATCGTCGTCGGTACGATGTTCTTCGCGCTGTTCGACACGATCGCGCTGTCGCTGCTGCCGCTCTACGCGATGGCGCATGGGATCGCGACCGAAGTCGCGGTGCTGTTCGCGTCCGCGCTGCTGCTCGGCGACACGACGATGCAGTTTCCGATCGGCTGGCTCGCGGACCGGCTCGGCCGCGAGCGCGTGCATCTCGGCTGCGCGGCGGTCGTCGTCGTGTTGCTGCCGCTGTTACCGTGGGCCGTCTCGTCACCGTGGCTATGCTGGCCGCTGCTGGTCGTGCTCGGCGCCGCGGCCGGCGCGATCTACACGCTGTCGCTGGTCGCGTGCGGCGAGCGCTTTCGCGGCGCCGCGCTGGTGTCGGCAAGCTCGCTCGCGGGTGCGTCGTGGAGCGCAGCGAGCTTCGGCGGACCGCTCGTCGCCGGCGCGCTGATGAAGAGCGTCGGCAATGAATCGCTGATCGTGTTGCTGCTCGTGTGTGCGCTGGCGTTCGGTGCTGCCGTGTTGTGGGAACGTCGGCGCGATCTGCAAACTGCGTCGTGATGCGTGAAGCGCCCTACCGCCGCGCAGGCAGAATCTCTCCGCTACAGATGCCGAAGCCCACGCGGTATCCATCGCCCTGGCACCATCCGGCGAGCGTCAGTTCGTCGCCGTCCTCGATGAACGTCCGCGTGCCGCCGCCGTCGAGCGCGAGCGGACGCTGACCGTTCCACGTCAGTTCGAGCAGGCTGCCGGATGAATCGGCAGCTGGTCCACTGATCGTGCCCGAGCCCATCAGATCGCCGATCCGTGTGTTGCAGCCGGACACTGTGTGATGCGCGAGCTGCTGCGCCATCGTCCAGTACATGTGGCGGAAATTCGTTCGAGAAATCGTCGTGGCTGCCGTAGTCTGCGATGGCCGCAGCCGCACTTCGAGTTCGATGTCGAACGCGTGCGCGCCGTCGTGCCGCAGATACGCGAGCGGCTGCGGCGACTGCTCCGGCTGCGCGACGCGGAACGGCTCCAGCGCATCGAGCGTGACGATCCACGGCGAGATCGTGGTCGAGAAAGTCTTCGAATTGAACGGACCGAGCGGCACGTATTCCCACTGCTGGATATCGCGCGCGCTCCAGTCGTTCAGCAGCACCATGCCGAAAATGTGCGACTCCGCGTCCTCACACGCGATCGGCTCGCCGAGCACATTGCCGCTGCCGATGATGAAGCCCGTCTCCAGTTCGATGTCGAGCTTGCGGCACGCGCCGAACACCGGACGCTCGGCATCGGGCAGCTTCAGTTGTCCGTTCGGCCGCCGCACCGGCGTGCCGCTCACCACCACCGACGACGCACGTCCGTTGTAGCCGATCGGCATCTCCGACCAGTTCGGCAGCAACGCGTTCTTCGGGTCGCGGAACATCGAGCCGACGTTCGTCGCGTGCTCTTTCGACGAATAGAAATCCGTATAGCCTGGAATCCGCACCGGCAGATGCAGCGTTGCATCGGCCGCATCGACGAGCACGCGTTCGCGCAGCGCGACGTCGTCGCGCAACGTCGCGGTGTGCCGGTCGAGCAGATTGCCAAGCTGAACCCGAACGCTGCGCCATGCGTCGCGGCCAAGCGCGATGAACGCGTTCAACGCGCCGTCGTGCAATGTTTCGGCAAGACCCGGCGCAGCAGTGCCCAGCGTCAGCAACCCCGCTTCGTCGAGCATCGACAGATCGACGATGCGATCGCCGATCGCCACACCGACGCGTCGAGCCGCATCGCGCGAATCGCTGAAGATACCGAACGGCAGGTTCTGGATCGGGAAATCGCAGGCCGGATCGTTAGCCGCATCAAGCCAGCTCCTGCGCGACGGATCGAGCGTCGCCTTGAGATCGCTCGATGCGCTCATCGTTGCCCCGGGGTGAAATGTTTCTGGATGCCCTGCCAGCATTCGAAGTAATCCGCCTGCAGTTGCGCGGTTTCGAGCGCGAAGCGCGTCGGCCGGATCAGCGTGCGCGTTTCGAACATGAACGCCATCGTGTCGCTGACCTTATGCGGCTTCGACGTATCGCTGCGCGACGCTTTTTCGAACGTGTCCGCGTCCGGACCGTGACCCGACATGCAGTTATGCAGACTCGCGCCGCCGGGCACGAAGCCCTCGGCCTTCGCGTCGTACGCGCCGTGCACGAGGCCCATGAATTCGCTCGCGACGTTGCGATGAAACCAGGGCGGGCGGAACGTGTCCTCGGCCGCGAGCCAGCGCGGGGGGAAGATCACGAAGTCGAGCGTATCGACGCCGGGCGTGTCGCTCGGCGAATGCAGCACGAGGAAGATCGACGGATCGGGATGGTCGTAGCTGATCGAGCCGATCGTGTTGAAGCGGCGCAGATCGTACTGATACGGCGCGTAGTTGCCATGCCACGCGACGACGTCAAGCGGCGAGTGACCGATATCCGCACGCCATAGCTGGCCGTTCAGTTTCGCGACGAGTTCGAAGTTGCCTTCGCGATCTTCATAGGCCGCGTGCGGCGTGAGGAAATCGCGCGGATTCGCGAGGCCGTTCGAGCCGATCGGCCCGAGATCGGGCAACCGCAGCAGCGCACCGAAGTTTTCGCAGATATAGCCGCGCGCGGAGCCCGCGGTACCTTCAGGCAGCATCACCGCGAAGCGCACGCCGCGCGGGATCACTGCGATCTCGAATGGTCCGACGTCCAGCCGGCCGAGTTCGGTCGCGATATGCAGACGCCCTTCCTGCGGCACGATCAGCAGTTCGCCGTCGGCGCTGTAGAAGAAGCGATCCTGCATCGAGCGGTTCGCCGCATACAGATGGATCGCGCAGCCGTTCATCGACTCGGCCGAGCCGTTGCCGGCCATCGTCACCCAGCCGTCGATGAAATCAGTCGGCTCGGTGGGCATCGGCAGCGGATTCCAGCGCAACTGGTTCGGCGGCGTCGGCGGCACGTCGTGAAAATTCGCGACCAGCCGATGCGATGGCAGCGGCGTGAACGGCTTGTGCATCGCCGCGGGCCGGATGCGGTACAGCCACGACCGTCGATTGTGGCTGCGCGGTGCGGTAAACGCGGTGCCCGACAGTTGCTCCGCGTACAGTCCATAAGCCACGCGCTGCGGCGAATTGCGGCCCGTGGGCAGCGCGCCCGGCAGCGCTTCGGTTGCGAACTCGTTCGCGAAACCGGATTGCCACGCGCCGTGTCCGTGCGGGTTGGGTTCGACGTCGCGGCGACTGTTCGTATCGTCAGTCATCAGATTCTCCGTAAACGTTCATGCGGCGCAGGCACGGCTTCGCCCTCATCGCCCGATATTTTACGTATAGTAAAACCAATTACGATTAGTGAAAATAACGTAAACCCTGGCTTGTCGAACGAACCGGTCAATAACGTTATGACCATTTAGTGCATGCGCGTGCTACACGGACTGCTAACATCGTTAAATGAGTGCGGCATGCCGCCGCAGACCGACAAGAAACGCCCTGCCCGTCCATGATTCCCCTAACCATCCCCGATCTCGTCGCGCGCGCCGCGAGCCGTCCGTTTCTCGGCGAGCATCTGGCGCTCGGCACAGGCGAGCACAGCGGCACCGCGGTGGCCCGCTTCAACGGCTTCCAGCTGGGGAGCGCGTACGAGCCGATCTTCGACATCAGCGTGCATGCGTATGGACAGTCGCTCGGCTCGGCGCCGGAACAGGCCGACCGCCTCGGCGACGAACTCGGCTTCCAGGCGGTCACCGAGCGCATCGACGGCGAGCCGTTCGATGCACACGATTCGTTCGAGCGAATCGCTGAAGATACGCAGCTGGTCGCGCTCGACCGGATGTCGCGTGCGATGCACGCGATCAATTTCTTCGGTGCGCAGCGTCACGGGCTGCTGTTCCTGCGGGTTCACGAGCGGCTGCTGAAGAGCGTGAGGTACGACCACGGCCGGCACTTTTCGGCGGTGCTCATTTCGTTTGGGCTGAATCCGTCGCGCATCGTGATCGAACTGCCGCAGGCCGCGGTCGCGCACCGCACGTTCCTCGGCTATCTGACGAAGAGCTACCAGCACTACGGGTTCAAGGTCGCCGGCAACCTGCCGAACGCCGGACAGATCCTGTCCGTGTCCGACATGGCGCGGCTCGATTTCATCAAGATGGATGCGGGCGCGGCCTTGCGCGATTCGATGGTGAAGCCGCTCGTTGGCTATGCGAACCGGCTGCGCATTCCGCTGATCTTCGATCGCGTCGCCGACGAAGCGCAGTTCGATCTGCTGCAGCAATACGACGTGCGCTTCGTGCAGGGCCCGCTGTTCGCGACGCACGATCATCCGCGCGCGGCTTGACCCGATCTGGCTCGGTGCACTGCCACGTCGTGTCAGCCCGTGTCGCCGAGCCGGCGTGCCAGTGCCTTCAATCGCGGCGCGACGCTGTTGCGAAACACCTCCTCTCCCATCGACGAAGCCGGCCCGCTGCAACTGAGCACGAGCCAGCGGCCGTCGCGCGTCTCGCGAAACGGTACCGCGACCGCATTCACGTCGTCGTGCCATGCGCGAAACGAAAAGCAGCAGCGCGCGTCGGCGAACGCCTCGATCTCGCGCTGCGCGTCCACGACCAGCGCCGCGCCGTCGCGGCCGGCTGCCTTCTTCAGTTCGGCGAGCAAGGCGACGCGTGCATCGGCGGACTGCACAGCAAGGTACGCGCGGCCCATCGAACTCGTCAGCATCGATAGCTTCGAACCCGATGCGAGACCGAGCGTCAGCGCGGTCTCGCTGCGGATCGTCTCGAGATAGATCATGTCGAGCCCGTCGCGGCAACCCAGCGACACCGCCGCGCCGACCTCGCGTGCGAACGTGCGCATGTGCGGCCGTGCGAGCTCGAGCGTGTCGGTGCCCGACAGCAGCGCGAAGCCCAGCGACAGCACGCCCGCATCGAGTGCGTACTTGCCGAGCGTCTCGTCGAAGCGCAGATAGCCGAGCACCGTCAGCGTGTACGCGAGACGGTTCACGGTCGCTTTCGCGAGGCCCGTCCGCTCGACGAAATCGCGGTTGCCGAGCATCGTTTCGCCGGGACGGAACGCGCGCAGCAGGTCGAGCCCGCGGGCGAGCGCGGTGACGAACTTGCGCTCGTCGATGGAACCGGAGGGGGTGGAGTTGGGCGTCATCGGGTGGTACACTCGGTGCTGATTTGCAAAACATTGTTCCGCATAGCGGAACTTCCGTCAAGCGCTCAGTTAAGCAGAACCCGGGCTGTGCCGTTTGCGCGCTTGCCCATCTCGACGCCGTTTTCACCTGTTAGAAGAGTCACGAAGGAGATCCGCATCATGGCCGACGCCGCGCAGTTTCACTGGGAAGATCCGCTGTTGCTCGACCAGCAGCTGACCGAAGACGAACGCATGGTGCGCGACGCCGCGCAAGCCTATGCGCAGGACAAGCTCGCGCCGCGCGTGCTCGACGCGTTCCGCCATGAGAAGACCGACGCGGGCCTTTTCCGCGAGATGGGCGAACTCGGCCTGCTCGGCCCGACCATTCCCGAACAGTACGGCGGTCCCGGGCTCAACTACGTGAGCTACGGGTTGATCGCGCGCGAAGTGGAGCGCGTCGATTCCGGCTACCGCTCGATGATGTCGGTGCAGTCGTCGCTCGTGATGGTGCCGATCTTCGAATTCGGCTCCGACGCGCAAAAGGAAAAGTACCTGCCGAAGCTCGCCACCGGCGAATGGATCGGCTGCTTCGGGCTGACCGAGCCGAACCACGGCTCGGATCCGGGCAGCATGGTCACGCGCGCAAAGAAAGTCGACGGCGGTTATTCGCTGTCGGGCTCGAAGATGTGGATCACGAATTCGCCGATCGCCGACGTGTTCGTCGTGTGGGCGAAGCTCGAGGAAGACGGCAAGGACGCGATCCGCGGCTTCATTCTCGAGAAGGGCTGGAAGGGTCTGTTCGCGCCTGTGATTCACGGCAAGGTCGGCCTGCGCTCGTCGATCACCGGCGAGATCGTGCTCGACGAAGTGTTCGTGCCGGCAGACAACCTGATGCCGAACGTGAGCGGCCTGCGGGGCCCGTTCACGTGCCTGAATTCGGCGCGTTACGGCATCGCGTGGGGCGCGCTCGGCGCCGCGGAATCCTGCTGGCACACGGCGCGGCAATACGTGCTGGACCGCAAGCAATTCGGCCGGCCGCTCGCCGCGAACCAGTTGATCCAGAAAAAGCTCGCCGACATGCAGACCGAAATCACGCTCGGCCTGCAAGGCGTGCTGCGCCTCGGCCGGATGAAGGATGAAGGCACGGCGGCCGTCGAGATCACGTCGATCATGAAGCGCAATTCATGCGGCAAGGCGCTCGACATCGCGCGGCTCGCGCGCGACATGCTCGGCGGCAACGGCATTTCGGATGAGTTCGGCATCGCACGTCACCTCGTGAACCTCGAGGTCGTCAATACGTACGAAGGCACGCACGACATTCACGCGCTGATTCTCGGTCGCGCGCAGACGGGGATTCAGGCGTTTTTCTGAGCGCTGGGCTCACGCCCGCCGCGTCGCAGGCTCAAACAAAAACTCCCGCGTTCTTCGCAGAACGCGGGAGTTTTTTCGTACGCCAGCCGCTTACCTGTTCGGCTGCGGCGTGAGACGCAGATACGGACGCAGCGCCTTGTAGCCCTTCGGAAACTTCTGCTTGATCACTTCCTCGTCCTTCAGCGACGGCACGATCACCACGTCGTCGCCCTGCTTCCAGTTGCCCGGCGTCGCGACCTGGTAGTTGTCGGTGAGCTGCAGCGAATCGATCACGCGCAGCACCTCGTCGAAGTTGCGTCCCGTGCTGGCCGGGTACGTGATGATCAGCCGCACCTTCTTCTTCGGATCGATCACGAACAGCGAGCGCACGGTGAGCGTCTCGTTCGCGTTCGGATGGATCATGTCGTAGAGCTGCGAGACCTTGCGGTCGCCGTCCGCGAGAATCGGGAAGCCGACGCTTGCCGCTTGCGTCTCGTTAATGTCCTTGATCCACTCGTTGTGCGACGACGCAGTGTCGACCGACAGCGCGATGGTCTTCACGTTGCGCTTCTCGAACTCGCTCGCGAGCTTCGCCGTGAGGCCGAGTTCGGTCGTGCAGACCGGCGTGAAGTCGGCCGGATGCGAGAACAGCACGCCCCAGCTGTCGGCGAGCCATTCGTGAAAATGGATGCGGCCGAGGCTCGAATCCTGTTCGAAATCCGGTGCGATGTCGCCGAGACGCAAACTCATGATGCAGCTCCTTGAAGTGATCGGGCGAACCCGCGGCCTGCGGCCGCGCGAGTCGCAAGGAGTTGAAGCATACGGGAAGCCGCGGCGGCGCCGAACGAACATCGCGTCAGAACTTTATGAGTTTTTGTAATTTTCACCAGGCGCGTGGAAACTTTACGGGACAGATCCCGTCCATCCGAGGCACACTGTGCGCGTGCTTCTTCCATGCCGCCGCCGGTGAATAGCCGTGCAATGCGAGCGGTTCCGCCGCGACCCGGCCCGTATCGACGGGAACGGTTCGTGCGTAAGTGTGAGTTTGGTGCGCCGGCCAGTGCACTCGCCAGCGGACGTTTCTTTCGTTACGATTCACGCGTGGCGTGACACAGGGAGCAGTCAATGTCGGAAGTCAACAAGGAGAGATTGATGTCGGATATCAAAACCGTCCTCGCGGACGCTGAAGACCTGCTGAAGCAGGCCGCGAGCGCAACGGGCGAGCGCGCGTCGGAACTGCGCGAGACCGCGCTGTCGCGCCTGAAGCAGGCGAGAGAAAAGGCCGCCGACGTCCAGGTGGTCGTCGTCGAGAAGGGCAAGAAAGCCGCGCGCGCGACGGACGACTACGTTCACGAGCATCCGTGGGCGTCGATCGGCATCGCCGCCGGCGTCGGCGTGCTGGTCGGGCTGTTGATCAACCGCAAGTAAGCGCAAATAAGCGGGCTGCGCGGGCATGTCCTTCCAGACACGCTCGGCGTAGCGCAGCGGCGTAACCAGGCACGAAGCCGGTGACGCCAACATGCCAACATGCCGGCCGGTTTTCCGGCCGACTCCTTTCTGGTGCATCTGCACGCACAACGCGCTGAGGCCATGACGAACGAAACCCATTCGCGCGCGGACCACGGGCCCTTGCGCCGCATCCTCGGCTCCGTATTCGCCATTCTCCAGACCCGGCTCGAGCTGATCGGCATCGAGTTGAGCGAGGAGAAAGACCGCCTGCTCACGGTGCTCTTTCTCGGGCTCGCCGCGATGATGCTCGCGACGATGGCGTTGATCGCGCTGACCGCGCTCGTCGCGATCGCGTTCTGGGACACGTACCGCTGGCAGGCGCTCGCCGGTATCACATTCGTCTATGCGCTTGCCGCGCTGTTCTGCGGATTGCGCGCGCGCAGCGGGCTGCACAACGCGCCGATCGTGTTCGAGGCCACGCTGAAGGAATTCGAGAAAGACCGCGATATTTTCCGCAAGCCCTGACATGACATCCGCGGGCGGTCTGTTTTTGTCCGCTTTTATCATGTCCCGTCACTCCGTCATCACGCAGCCGACAGACCGATCATGAGCCAGTCCCAACCCGATACCGCATTTCGCAAGCGCCCCTACGAGAGGGAACTAAGCGCGCCGCATCTGCGCGCGCTGCGCAAGGAGTTGCTGATCGTCCGCGCGGATGTCGAGCGGATGGAACTCGCGCAGGCCACGCTCGAACTGCGTCAGGCCGTCACGCACTTCAGCTGGCTCAAGTTTCTGCTGCCGGGTTTCGGCCGCACGCGCTGGGGCTTCGGCCGCGGCATGAACATGGGCATCGGCGCATTGCTCAAGCAGTATCCGTTCGTCAGCTCGCTCGCGTCGATCCTGCTCGCGAAACCGTTGCGCGCGACCGTTGTCGCGGGTGCGAAGCCGTTGCTCAAGTGGGGCGGCCTCGCGTTTGTCGCGTGGGAGGCGTACCGTGTCTGGCAGCAGATGAAAGATGGCCGCAACGGAGACTGAGTAGCCCTCGAAGTCATCGCGCGACTCGCTTCATCCCGTTGTTCACGTTCTGCGCTCAACGCCTGTTCCAGCATTCGTCGACGGCGTCCGCCGCGACCTCCCCTCCACCGCCGGCACCACCAGCGCCACGGTTTGTTCGCGCGCCGGTCGCATCGAGCACGAAGGTGCCGCACGCATCGTCGCTCATCGGCCCGGGGTCAACGGGTGCCGCACGAATCGCATAGCCGCCGTTCGTTGCATCGGCTGGTAGCACGCTCAGCCGATACACCGCCGTCCCGGATTCCGGCGCGCGATCGAGACCGGGCGGCAACGTGCGCTGCGCGTCGGGGTTCGCGGACTCGACGAATTGCGCTGCCCGATACAGCGCCGCGGCGGCATCGATGCGATGCGCACGTGCGATGTGACTGCGATACGCGGGGATCGCGAAGACCGCGAGCGTCGCGGCAATCGCGAGCGCGATCACGAGTTCGAGCAGCGTGAAGGCGGTGGTCCGTCTCGTCATGAAGTGCTCGCCATCATTCAGAAAGGCCGCGCGACAATCTGTCGCCAGTGACGTTCGACCCGTTCGCCGTCGACGACCAGTTCCATCTGCAACCAGATCTGCGAAGCCCGTGTCGCGCCGAAGCCTCGCGCGGTAATCAACCACGCACGCGTCTCCGGGCGCGCCGGCAGCAGCCATCCCTCGACCAGACATTGCGGCGGCCGGGGCGTGCCGGGCCACTGCATCACTGGCGTCAGCGCAGCGGCATCGAACGTCGCTGCGTGCTGCCAGCCGACGGGCTCCAGCGCGACGTCCGGCAACGCCGACGCGGTGCCGTTGAGGGCCATCTGCGCACAGCGCGTCAACGCGGCGTCGGCGGCATGAAACGCCTGCAACGCATCCTGTGTATTCGACGCTGCGCGCGCGGCGGCAATCGACATCTCGAACCAGGCCACCGACGTCGTGAGCATCATTGCGGACAGCATCAGCACGATCGGCAACGCGACGCCGCGCTGCATACGCCGCGTGGGTATGCGGATCATCACGTGCCCTCTTCCTGATTGCGGATCGCGATGCGCCGCCAGAATGCCTGCCGGGCGCGCGCGTCGGCGGCGACGACTGTCGCGTCGTCGCAGTCGACGTAGCGCATGCGCCGGCCAAGCGGCGCGCCGCGCACCAGCACGCACAGATCGACGGCGACAACCCGCGGCCACTGGCTCCGCGCGATCGCGGATGCATCGAGTGCGCTCTGCGCACCCCGCAGCCAGTAGCGGATGCGCAGGCGCTCGATGCCTTCCACCAACGGTTGCGCGAAGCCAGGCCCGCTGCCTTCGCAATACAGTTCGGGTTCGCCGGTCGTGCTGCCCGTCTTGATGTAGAAGCCGTTGACGATCGATGCATACGGTCTGCCGTCGCTACTGTCGGCATCGCTGTCGACGCCCTGTCCGAGACAGTCGGTCGCGCGACCATCCGCCGACATCCACGTTGAAACGGTATCGCCGACGTAGCGCACGCGCAGTCCATCCGAATGGGTGGCGAGTGTCTCGCACGCCGGCTGGTCACTGGGACCGACGACTCGCGCGCCCGAGCAGCCGAAGAGTCCGGCCACAACATCCGCAGGCGGCACCTGGGCCGGCGTGAAGCCCGCCATGCGCACCTGCGCGGCAAGCAGCGACAGTGCGGCGATACCCGAGTCGTGAATGCGCGCGGTGTCCGCGGCCTGCGCAAACGCCGCCCGCTGCGAGCGATACAGCGACACGGCACCGGCCACCACGACGAGCCCCAGCGCAACGGCGATCATCAATTCGATCAGCGTATGCCCACGCGGACGACGCATCGCGACGGTCATCGCGCAAACGCCATGACGACGCAATGCATGCCCGCAGGCGCCACGATGCCGCCGCACGACTCGGGCATGTCGACCACATCGCCGCGCATCGGTGCTTTCGGCGCTTTCGACTGCGCCGTCCACAACACCTGCACGACCGACGCACCGCCGCCCAGGTCGCGCACCGATGCATCGCCTTGCGGCAGAAGCGTTGCCGCGAGTGAGCGCCAGCGTGCCGATGCCGCATCGATGGCCCCGGGGCTGCGCGCGGCCTCCGTCAATGCATCCGCCAGAAGCACGGCTTGCACGCGTGTCGCCGATGCGCGTGCTTCGCGAGCGGTCCATAGTTGAGCGGCTATCAGACCGAGCGCGGTCCCGGCCATCAGCGAAACGGCAAGCATGACCTCGATCAACGCATTGCCCTCTACACCACGACGAAACGCACGCCACTTCACGATGCCGCTCCGCAGCCGCCGTCGGCGATCCGCGCACGCCCACCCGACGCGATCCGGATACAGCGGCGCCAGCCGTCGCCGCGCATCGCCTGCGAAGCCGCACGCGGCGCGAACTCGAAGCTACGAAAGCCGCCAATCGCGAGACCGGCTGGCGGCGTGAACGTGAGATTCGTGAGGAGGCCCGTCACCCTGACAGCCGCGACGCCGGTCTGCAGGCGCAACAGCGCGGGCGGCGCCGAGCTACCCTCGTCGGCCATCACGGCCCAGCCGCACGACCAGTCCGATACGCCACTGCCGCATGCGCTACCCACCGCGAGGCAATGGCGCAGCGTATCGATGCGGCACACGGTCACACGCACGCCACGCCGCAGCGCTTCGCTGCGCGCATAGCTCAGCGTCGCAACCATCGCGTGCGCTTGCGCGTCGACCTGATCGCGCATGTGCCACGCGACGAACGAAGGCACGGCGAACAGCGCAAGCGACGCGATCAACGCAACCACCACGAGCGTTTCGACGAGCGTGAATCCACTGCGCGCACGCGGCGGCAACGGTAAAGAAACAAGCGTCATCGCGCATCTCCTGACTCGACTGGAACGCAGTCAATCTATCGATGCATGCGGGGCGAAACAATCGGCCGGACGGCCAGGTGGCGGACAGACGCAGCCCCGTGCGAGCCTGCACGTGGACAGCGAAAACGGGGAGAAGGAATGAACGAACTGAACGAAGCAGGCGTGGCGCCAACACGCATACGTAAAGCTTCAGCGTTTGCGCGACGGCTTGACGGGCGCGGGCGGCGAACTCGCGCGACGGAATTCCTCGATCACGTCCTCGAATTCGGAGACGTCTTCGAAGCGCCGGTACACCGATGCGAAGCGCACGTAGGCAATCGTATCGAGCGCACGCAACTCGTTCATCACGAGTTCGCCGAGACGCTCGCTGCGCACTTCGCGCTCGCCGCTACCGAGCAGCTGGTATTCGATGCGTGCAACCGCCGCATCGATGGCGTCGGCCGCGACCGACCGCTTTCTCAACGCAAGCTGCATGCTCGCGACGATCTTGCGGCGGTCGAATTCAGTGCGACTGCCGTCCTTCTTGACCACCGACGGCAACGCCAGCTCGACCCGCTCGTACGTCGTAAAACGTTTGTCGCAGGCCGCGCAACGACGGCGCCGGCGAATCGCGGCACCGTCTTCGGACACGCGGGAATCGACGACCTGCGTGTCCTCATGCCGGCAGAAGGGGCAGTGCATGGCAGCCTAGCGATAAACCGGGAAGCGCTTCGTCAGCTCGGCGACCTGCGCGCGCACGCGCTCGATCGTCGCTGCATCTTCCGGGTTCTCGAGCACGTCGGCGATCAGGTTGCCGACCTGCTCGGCTTCCTTCGTGCCGAAGCCGCGCGTCGTCATCGCGGGCGAGCCGAGACGCACGCCGCTCGTGACGAACGGCTTTTCCGGATCGTTCGGAATCGCGTTCTTGTTCACCGTGATGTGCGCGGCGCCGAGTGCGGCTTCGGCAGCCTTGCCGGTGATCTGCTTCGCGCGCAGATCGACCAGCATCACGTGGCTTTCGGTGCGGCCCGACACGATGCGCAGGCCACGCTTCACCAGCGTTTCGGCGAGCACACGCGCGTTGTCGACGACCTTCTGCTGATACGTCTTGAATTCCGGCGACAGCGCTTCCTTGAACGAGATGGCCTTTGCGGCGATCACGTGCATCAGCGGGCCGCCCTGGATACCCGGGAAGATCGCCGAATTGATCTGCTTCTCGTACTCGGCCTTCATCAGGATCACGCCGCCGCGCGGACCGCGCAAGCTCTTGTGCGTGGTGGTCGTGACGAAATCGGCGTGCGGCACCGGGTTCGGATAAACGCCCGCGGCGATCAGACCGGCGTAGTGCGCCATGTCGACCATCAGATAGGCACCGACCGACTTCGCGATGGCCGAGAGGCGTTCGAAGTCGATGCGCAGCGCAAACGCGGACGCGCCCGCGACGATCAACTTCGGCTTGTGTTCTTCGGCGAGCTTCTGTGCGGCGTCGTAATCGATGTCTTCTGCTTCGTTCAGCCCGTAGCTGACCACGTTGAACCACTTGCCCGACATGTTGACGGGCGAGCCGTGCGTGAGGTGACCACCGTGCGCGAGGCTCATGCCCATGATCGTGTCGCCTGGCTTCAGCATCGCGAAGAACACGCCCTGGTTCGCCTGCGAGCCGGAATTCGGCTGCACGTTCGCGGCTTCGGCGCCGAACAGCTGCTTCACGCGGTCGATCGCCAGTTGCTCGACGACGTCGACGTATTCGCAACCGCCGTAGTAGCGCTTGCCCGGGTAACCCTCGGCGTACTTGTTGGTGAGTTGCGAGCCCTGTGCGGCCATGACGGCCGGGCTCGTGTAGTTTTCCGACGCGATCAGTTCGATATGGTCTTCCTGACGGCGGTTTTCCTGCTCGATCGCCTTGAAGATTTCGGGATCGACGCTGGCGATAGTGCTTTCGGCTCTGTCAAACATACGGGTTCCGTTGAGTGTGTTCAGGTTGACCGGATCGTGCGCCGGACGGTGCGCGAAAAAACATGGCGGGCACGCGGCGCTGCTGGCGGCTGGGCCAGCCTTGACATGGCGGATGAAGGAGCGCCGCACACGCGAGGCAGGACAGCCACCGACGGCGCTAAATAACGGCGCGCGGATCACGGCTGCCCAGGCGAACGGCAAAACGGCACCCTGCGCTTCACGGTGGGTCGTTCCACCTTGAACCCGTAGGGTTCTATCGCCAGTCACGCAGGGATTGAGCGCGTTAGTGTAGGGGAACGGCCTTGAATAGGCAACCGGGGCTATCACCCGCCCGTGTCCGCCGACAGCCCCGCCCCACGGCGCCCGCACGCTGCCCGTAACGGCGAATCGACCTTGCCGCAGCGCGGCATTGGAAGTAGGCTTGTGCCCTTCCTTTTTCACCGACCATGGAGCAGCAATGATCGTGTTCGTTACCGGGGCGTCCGCAGGGTTCGGCGCAGCCATCGCAAGAGCGTTCGTCAACGGCGGCCATCGTGTCGTCGCCACCGCACGCCGCAAGGACCGTCTCGACGCGCTCGCCGGCGAACTCGGCGAGCGCCTGCTGCCGTTCGAACTGGACGTGCGCGACCGCGCCGCCGTCGAGGCCGTGCCGGGCACGCTGCCGGCCGATTTCGCCGCCGTCGACGTACTGGTCAACAACGCCGGCCTCGCGCTCGGCCTCGAGCCCGCACAGCGGGCTGTGCTGGACGACTGGCAGACGATGATCGACACCAACTGCACGGGGCTCGTGCAGGTCACCCGCGCGCTGCTGCCGGGGATGGTCGAGCGCAATCGCGGGCACGTGTTCAACCTCGGCTCCGCGGCGGCCAACTGGCCGTATGCGGGCGGCAACGTGTATGGAGCGACCAAGGCCTTCGTGCGCCAGTTCAGCCTGAATCTGCGCGCCGATCTGGCCGGCACGGCCTTGCGCGTCACCAACGTCGAGCCGGGCCTGTGCGGCGGCACCGAGTTTTCAAACGTGCGTTTCCATGGCGACGACCAGAAGGCCGCGGGCGTCTATCAGAACGTGCAGCCGCTGACAGCGGAGGACATCGCCGACTCGATCTACTGGATCGCCACGCGCCCCGCGCACGTGAACATCAACACGATCGAACTGATGCCGGTCGCCCAGTCGTTCGCGGCGCTGTCGGTGCATCGCGGCTAGGGATACACGCGATACTCGCGATACACGCGATACTCGCCGCGCATCGCTGCCGCAAGTGGCCGGATAAGCTACAAATCGCGAAGCGGCGGCGCGTTCCGGTAAAATGCGCGGCATGAATATGTCCAGCAGCCAGCCCGGCATGGAAATCGGCTTCACCTGGCCGATTCGGGTGTACTACGAAGACACCGATGCCGGCGGCATCGTGTTCTACGCGAATTATCTGAAGTTTTTCGAACGGGCGCGCACCGAATGGTTGCGCGCGTGCGGCGTCGACCAGCGGCGGCTCGCCGACGAAACAGGCACGATGTTCATCGTGCGCAGCACCGCGCTCGACTACCGGGCGCCCGCGCGGCTCGACGACGTCCTCACGGTGATCAGCCGGATCGAACGGCTCGGCCGCGCATCGGTCGATTTCGTGCAGGAGGCATGGCGCGACGGCACGCTGCTCGCCACCGGTACTATCCGGGTTGGCTGCGTCGAGCGCAGCGCGTTCAAGGCCACCGCCATTCCTCCACCGGTACTCGCCGCGTTGCGGCGCGGTCCGGTAACGACCGGCGTGTCAACGACAGGCGACTGAATCCCGTTGATACATCGCCAGTGAACTCGCAACGATCAAAGCCACACCAAGCATGGTTCGGCGAAGGATACGCCGAAGCTTCCGGTTAGCTCACCGCCAGCTTCGACACACCTTGCAGCCGGACGCCCCTTTCGGGACGTGACCAAGAACCTCTATGAACACTACACAAGATCTGTCGATCGTTTCTCTCGTCCTCAATGCGAGCCTGCTGGCCCAGGCCGTGATGGCGCTGCTGCTGCTGCTGTCGCTGATGTCATGGACCTTCATCTTCCGCAAGTGGTTTGCGATCCGCCGCGCGCGCTCGCAGACCGAACGCTTCGAACGCGATTTCTGGTCGGGCGGCGACCTGCAGGCGCTGTACCAGAGCGCCGCGAACAACCGTCATACGATCGGCGCGCTCGAACGGATCTTCGAATCCGGCATGCGCGAATTCCTGAAGGGCAAGGAAAAACGGCTCAACGATTCGAGCGCGATCCTCGACGGTGCCCGCCGCGCGATGCGCGCCGCGTTCCAGCGTGAAATGGACGTGCTCGAGGCAAACCTCGCGTTCCTCGCGTCGGTCGGCTCGGTGAGCCCGTACATCGGTCTGTTCGGTACGGTGTGGGGGATCATGAACGCGTTTCGCGGACTCGCGAACGTGCAGCAGGCCACCCTCGCGAACGTCGCGCCCGGCATCGCCGAAGCGTTGACGGCGACGGCCATCGGCCTGTTCGCGGCAATCCCCGCGGTGGTCGCGTACAACCGCTACGCGCACGACATCGATCGCCTCGCGATCCGCTTCGAGACCTTCATCGAAGAGTTCTCGAACATCCTGCAGCGCCAGGCTCACTAAGGGGTCCACCATGGCCGGTTCCTCCTCCAGCATGCGCGGCAGCCGTACGCGCCGCGCGATGGCCGACATCAACGTGGTGCCGTACATCGACGTGATGCTCGTGCTGCTCGTGATCTTCATGGTGACCGCGCCGCTCGTCGCACCGTCCATCGTCAATCTGCCGACCGTCGGCGGCGCGGCGCCGCAGCAGCAGATGCCGCCGGTCGTCGTCAACATCCGCGCGGACGGCAACATGAACGTCAAGTACAAGGACGACGCCGGTACGCAGCAGCAGGAAGCCATGACCAGGGCCGATCTGAACGGCTTCATCACGGATCGCGCGCAGACGCATCCGGATCAGCCGGTCGTGATCGCCGCCGACAAGACCGTGAAGTACGAAGTCGTGATGAACGTGATGTCGGATCTGAAGGCGCGCGGCGTGAAGCGTGTCGGGTTGCTCGTCAAATCGCAATGAATCGCAAGGAATCCGCCTACCCGCTCCAGCCGCCGCGCGAACGCGGCACGGGGCGTGCTATTACCCTTGCAATCGTGATGCATCTGCTGCTCGGGTACTTCCTGTATCACGGCATCCAGTGGCAAAACAGCACACCCGCGGGCGCCGAAGCCGAACTGTGGACCGAGGTGCCGGACACGTCGCAGCCGGTGCCCGTGCCGACGCCGGCCGTGCGGGTCGCGCCGCCGCCCGTCGACAACGAGGAAGCGGACATCGCGCTGCAGGAAAAGAAACGTCAGCAGGAACAGGCGCGTCTGGCGCAACTCGCGGAACAGCAGCGGCAGAAGCTGCAGGCCCAGCAGGAAGCGGAGGCCGACGCGAAACGCCAGCAGCAGCTTGCTGAGCAGGCGGCTCAGCTTGCCGCTCAAAAAGCAGCAGATGTGAAGCAGAAGCAGCAGGCCGACAAGCTCCGGCAGCAGCAGCTCGCGGACCAGCAAAAGCAACAGCAGCTCGAGCAGCAGAAGGAAGATCAGCAGAAGCAGACGCAGGCCGACGCGAAGAAGAAAGCCGACGCGGATAAAGCCGCGAAAGCGAAAGCCCAGACCGATGCGCAGGCGAAGAAAGTCGATCAGGAACGCCGGGCCCGCCTCGCGCAGATGCAGGGGATGGCAGGCGGTGAAGGGTCGACGGGCAATGGTCTTGCGAAGAACGGGACGGGTAGCGGTTCGGGCGGCACGGCGTCATCGTCGGGATATGCGGAAAAGGTTCAACGGCGCGTGCGGCCGAACATCGTGTGGGCCGGCGATACGCAGGGCCTCGTAACCGTCGTGTCGGTACACTGTGCGCCCACCGGCACGCTGCTGAGCGCGACCATCACAAGTAGCAGCGGCAACGCTCAGTGGGACGATGCCGCGCTGCGGGCGGTCCAGCGGTCCGATCCGATGCCGCTCGATACGGACGGCAAGGCACGGGCCAGTTTTACGATTACATTGCGGCCGGCAGGCTAGTCCGAAGCGCCCGTGCCCCGTCCCATATGGCGTGGCGGGGAACGAATCCGGCGTTTGCGGGTCTCTCTGCTGTCGCAAAGCGTTAGAACATCCGTTTTTTTTGGGGAATCGATACAGCATGAGTTTGATGACCAAGCTAGGCCTGCGAACACTGGTGGCGTCGTGCCTGATTGCGGCAGGAAGCGCCGCGCACGCACAGCTCAACGTTCTGGTGACGGGCGTCGGGTCGACGCAGTTCCCGATCGCGACCGCGAATTTCGCCAATGAGGCGAACTCTCCGCAGCAGATCAGCACAATCGTGCGCCAGGACCTGCAACGCAGCGGCAAATTTACGAATATCGATGCAGGCGGCACGCCTGTCTCAGAAACCGACTCCGTCGACCTCGGCGGATGGAAGGCCAAGGGTGCCGACGCGTTCGTCGCGGGCAGCGTCAACCGCCTCGCCAACGGCCAGTATGAAGTGCGTTTTAAACTGTACGACACGGTCAAGCAGCAGAGCCTCGGCGGTCTCGTTCTCGTGAGTCCCGAGAGCGGCCTGCGGATGAGCGCGCACAAGGTGGCCGATTTCATCTACGCAAAACTGATGGGCTCGCGCGGCGTGTTCGCGACGCGTCTGTCGTACGTGATCAAGACCGGCAACCGCTACCAGTTGCAGATTTCCGATTCGGACGGCCAGGACGCGCATATCGCGCTGTCTAGCCCCGAGCCGATCATCTCGCCCGCATGGTCGCCGGACGGCACGAAGGTCGCGTACGTATCGTTCGAAAAGAAGAAGCCGATCGTCTACATTCACGACCTGCCCACGGGCCGTCGCGTGATCGTCTCGGACCAGAAGGGTAACAACAGCGCGCCGGCGTGGTCGCCGGACGGCCGCACGCTCGCGGTCGCACTGTCGCGCACCGGCAATACGCAGATCTTTGCGGTCAATGCGGACGGCAGCGGGTTGCGGCGCCTCACGCAGGGCAGTTCGATCGATACCGAACCCGCCTTCTCTCCTGACGGGCAATCGATCTACTTCACGAGCGATCGCGGCGGCGCGCCGCAGATCTACCGGATGTCGGCCCAGGGCGAAAACGCCGGCGGCGCGCAGCGCGTGACGTTCACCGGCAACTACAATACGAGCCCGCGCGTGAGCCCGGACGGCAAGCAGCTCGCGTACATCTCGCGTGTCGGCGGCGCGTTCAAGCTCTATGTGCAGGATCTGCAGTCGGGCGTCGCGACGGCGCTCACGGACACCACACATGACGAATCGCCAAGCTTCGCGGCGAACGGTCAGTACATTCTTTACGCCACACAGGTGAACGGCCGTGGCGTGTTGGCGGCAGTGTCGACCGACGGTCGCACCCGGCAGGTCCTGTCCGTTCAGGGCGGCAGCGTTCGCGAGCCGTCCTGGGGCCCGTTTATGCAATAACACACAAGGAGAGTAAAAATGATGTCCAAACTTCGTATCGCCTTTGCCGTCCTGATGCTCGGTGCACTGGCTGCGTGCCATTCGGGCGTGAAGCTCGACGAAAACGCCAACAAGGGCGGCGCCGTGTCGACGCAGCCGAATCCGAACGCCGTCGCACAGGTCAACGTCGATCCGCTGAACGATCCGAATAGCCCGCTCGCGAAGCGCAGCGTCTACTTCGACTTCGACAGCTACTCGGTGAAGGACGATTACCAGTCGCTGCTGCAGCAACACGCGCAGTATCTGAAGAGCCATCCGGAACGTCACGTGCTGATCCAGGGCAACACCGACGAACGCGGCACGAGCGAATACAACCTCGCGCTCGGCCAGAAGCGTGCTGAAGCAGTGCGCCGTGTACTGTCGACGCTGGGCGTGCCCGATTCGCAGATGGAAGCCGTGAGCCTCGGCAAGGAAAAGCCGCAGGCGACGGGTCATGACGAAGCGTCGTGGGCACAGAACCGCCGCGCCGATCTCGTCTATCAACAGTAACCGTAACGGGTGATGAGCCGTATGACGCACCGTTTCTCCTGGCTGCGGATCGCCGCGGCCGTCTGCGTGGCAGGGACGGCCCTCGCGGCCGCTCCTGCGCACGCGGGCATCTTCGACGACGACCAGGCTCGCCAGGCGATCCTCGACCTGCGCACGAAGACCGATAGCCTGTCGGGTCAGCTGTCCGCCGCGCAGCGCACGATCCTCGATCAGACCAACCGCCTCGACCAGCTGAACCAGCAGGTCGCGACGCTGCGTGGGCAGAACGAGGACATGGCGAATCAGCTCGCCACGTTGCAGAAGCAGCAGAAGGACTACTACACCGACCTCGACACGCGGTTGAAGAAGTTCGAGCCGCAGCAGCAGACGGTCGATGGCGTAGACGGTACCGTGCAGCCGGGCGAAACGGATGCGTTCAACGCGGCGTCACAGCAGTTCCGCAGCGGCGACTTCAAGAATGCGGCGGCGTCGTTCCGCAGCTTCATCGCGAAGTATCCGCAGAGCCCTTACCAGCCGACCGCGCAGTACTGGCTCGGCAACGCGCTGTATGCGCTGCGCGACTACAAGGGCTCGACGGCGACGTGGCAGGGTGTCGTGAAGAATTATCCGCAGCACCCGCGCGCGCCGGATGCACTGCTCGCGATTGCGAACAACCAGCTCGAACAAGGCCAGAAGGCTGCGGCGAAAAAGACGCTCGAGCAGATCGTCGCGCAATACAGCGGTTCGGACGTCGCCCAGTCGGCGCAGAGCAAGCTGTCGCAGATCAAGTAATCAAGTAGCACCGCGCGAGCATGCAGCCGCACGTTCGCGCGACGCGCAGTGCCGGACAGTTATAACGACACGCGCGCCTCTCGCTGAAAAGCCCGGAGCACGAACGTGCTTCGGGCTTTTCTTATTTGCGTGCCGCACGATCACATTGCTCGCCCCGCTGCGGCCATGGCCGCGCGGTTGACACCCGAGCAGGGGTATCGCTATAATTCCGCTTCTCTTTTTGGGTCGTTAGCTCAGCTGGTAGAGCAGCGGACTTTTAATCCGTTGGTCACAGGTTCGAATCCCGTACGGCCTACCAAAAGATTCAAGGGCTACCGCGTCATACGCGGTAGCCCTTTTCATTTTGTCGGCGACGTGTAGGCGCCATGCCGGCATTTTGAGTCGATACCAGCCGAAGTGGACCTACCGGCGCAAACGGAAAACCACGGCTCAAAAGCGCATCGAGCGACAGGGTACCCGGGCCCAGGACGGCCAGCCAGACGAGCAGCGGCAACACCATGAGTTGCTGGATACCCAAGTCGGTGGACATTTCGCCGGCAAGCAACACAACCGCTACCGGGCGGGTCAGCAGTCCGATCGAAACGACTATGGGAGCGACGCTACGTATTGCGACCTCGACACTCGACGACACCGGCAAACCACCTTGAGGCAGCCCGTGCGACTTGCCCTGAACCATCTGCATCATCTGATGCACGAATACGACCTGCCCGACCCAGAGGCGCGTCGCCAGCAGAAACCAGGGCGCGCCGGGTCGACGTATCGACCTGCTCACGCGCGTCACGAATGTCAGCAGATTGCGGAGCATACGATCTCCTCGGAGATTGCCGGATGATCGTCCGCGTCAGCGCGAAATATCTGCCGTCCAGTCCTCAGTTTTGCGACGAACGGTACGCTGCCCGCGACAAAAGTCTGGTCACGATCTGAACGATCGATCGCCAAGCAGATAGTCGATCGATATCCGGCCCGGCCCCCAGGCTGCAATTCCCAACGCCATCGCTAGCCACGTCACGTGGATGGGCCAGCCGTCCGGCACCGTCAGTTCAATGAGGCAGATCATCAGTATCAAGCCGGCTGCGGCGAACCGGGTCCCGAGGCCCAGCACGAGCAGGACAGGGAATCCCACCTCCCCGCAGGCGGACAGAAATGCAAACACAGCGGGCGCAGGAAACGGATAGGGGCCGCCGGGGAGATGCAGCTTGAACACCAGCGTGAAGAGATCGATCGCCGTATCGTTAAGCTGAAGAAACCCGCGCCATTTCAGAATGCCCGATTTCCAGAAAGGGACGGCCAGGCCAAGTCGTAGCACGAGCTGAACCAGCCACGGTTGCGCGAGTCGCTGGATCAGCCGGTTCACCGCCGAGATCGCCGATACGGCTACCAATGCAATGGGCGGTTTCGTGTTCTGTGAGTTCGAGATCATGATCAATCTCCATGTTGAATGGCGGTAAACACGCCGGCCGAGATCATCCCGGCGAGGTTGGCCTTCAGGTCGAACGAAGGGGCGTCGTCAAACGCGACGGTGACCGCTTCGCCCAGTGTCGCGCCGCTGAAAAGGCGAATGAGAAATGTCGCCCCGCCAGGAGGCAACCGCGATACGGTCACGTCCTGCTCGGGTCTCGTCACAAGGGCATCTTCTGGCTCGCTTGAGCGCAGCGGTGAAACCGGACCTTCATTGCGGTTCATCGCAAAGATTGCAACGGCCGGATAGGGTGACCGTATGATTCGCGTGGCCGGGTGGGGCTTGAAACGCAACCCTGCGAGCGAGGTCGGTTTGATGCTTCCCAGGGCTTCTGCGGCAAGCACCGGCATATCGGCTGCATGGTATGCGTCCAGCCATGCGCGCTCGATGCGCGCAGTATCCGCAAGCCACGGCATCTCCTGCGCATACTCGTACGATTCGATGAACGCGGGAAAATCCCGCCCATACTCGAACAGCAACGGAGAAACAGGCGGCGTCGCGCGGACATGGAAGCGCGCCATCGCCCTGAAGAAGTCGACACCGGTGATACGCTGGACCGCAGGATAAACGGCAGCCAGCGCATCGATCAGGCTGACCGTGACGTTGTTCCGATACACGTTGTACCGCTTGACCACGCCTTTCCCGGACGCGATCACCACATCTCCCGGTGCGGCAATCGCAGGGTCCGTCAAACCCGGCGCGAACCTCGCGGTGTAGTCGTAGGGACGATTGTCAGGACACATCGCTGGCTTCCTGAACGAGCGATCTGTCGTGCACCTGCATGATCCGCTGAGCTGTCAGTGCCTGGGCGCGCAGTACAAGCCAGTCGGGCAGATTGCTATCCCATTCGATCAACGTCGGCGTTGCGCCAATACGAGCCACGACGTCTGTGTAGAGACTCCACACAGGGTCGGCGATCGCGCGGTCATGGCTATCTATCAGCAGCGGTTCGCCTTCGTCGTCGCTCTGCTGGCTATGTCCAGCCAGATGAATCTCGCCGACCCGTTCAAGCGGAAACTCCGCAAGGTAGGTCGTCGCGGAAAAGCCGTGATTGGCCGCCGAGACGAAAACGTTATTGATGTCCAGCAGAAGGCCACAACCGGTGCGTTGGGCGACTGCTTCGATGAAGCCGGTTTCACTCATCGTCGAGGACGCGAATGCAACGTACGTCGACGGATTTTCCAGGAGAATCGGACGTTTGATCGCCTCCTGAACCTGATCAATGTGTCGGCATACCGTCCGCAACGTATCTTCCGTATAAGGAAGCGGAAGAAGGTCGTTGAAGAACGTCCCGCCGTGCGACGACCAGGCCAGGTGTTCGGACACCAGTGCCGGCTCATAGCGAGCGACCACGTCGCGAAAGCGCGCGAGATGCGTGGTATCCAGCGCGCCTCGCCCGCCAATCGACATGCACACGCCGTGAATCGATACCGGATAGTTCTCGCGGATGGCCGCAAGTGCCCGATGCGGAGGGCCGCCGGCACCCATATAGTTTTCCGCGTGCGCTTCAAAAAAACCGTGTTCCAGTCCGTCCGCAAGAATCGCGGACAGGTGTTGATGCTTGAAACTGGTACCAGCGAGCACCTCGACACCGGATATCTCGCCGCGGGGGCGACCCTGCTCACCGACTGCTCCTGCCCACCTCGCGTTATTCATGGTCGCCCCCAGGTTCCGTTTATCGCCCGCTAGATCACGACTTCAGCGCAGTGAGGGAGCCATGGCCGCCGCCCGGAACCTGGATACTCGTGCAGGTACCGCCCTGGACGAACTTCCACGAGTTACCCTGGAAATCCACTGAGGACGTACCCTGGCATGTGGTACCGGGACCCGCCGCGCAGTCGTTCTGCCCTTTCAGGGCAACGCCAAAACACATCTCCTTGTGAGCGGCAACAGCAGCGCTCTCCTCGGCCTTCGTGAGCGGTGCAGCATGCGCAACAGATGCGAGAAGGCTTGCAACGGCGCCGGCGAGCACAGCAGAACTGATAGAGGTCTTTGCAGACATTGAATTTCTCCAGTAGTTGAGAACGTACCCGTGGCGGATACATAGCTAGTTCGCTAGCTGCGGCTGCCCGGTTACAGGGAAGTCGATTTTTTTAACCGGCAGCGGGAACCACTGGCTGATCGACGACGTCTGGAACGAAGAATGACCGGCGAGGCTTGCTGAAAAAGCGCGGATGCCGGGTGCCGTGTCGACACGGCACCCGGCTATTGATGCCCTCTTCATTTCACCGCCGGCAAGACCGTCTTCTGGAACGCAAGGCTGCCGGACGCATCCGGCACCTGCGCTAAACTCGGGGACCCCGCGAGCCACGCATCGAGCTATGCAGCGCCCCCGGCGGAGTTCGTCAAGCTATCGTGCCGTGTACGCCCGCGACAATGAACGGGAGAGCGTCTGTGTCAGGCAGCACCGTGAACGGCTTCGTGTCCGACCGCTTCGCCGCGGCACGCGACATTTTCGAGGCCAACTTTTCGGACCGGGCGGATGTCGGCGCGTCGTTCTGCGCGACCGTCGAAGGGGAGACCGTCGTCGACCTGTGGGGCGGCTGGGCCGACGCAGAGAGAACAAGACCGTGGGAGCGCGACACGATCGCCAACGTCTATTCGACGACCAAGACGATGACCGCGCTCACCACGCTGCTGCTCGCCGATCGCGGCGAGCTCGACTTCGCCGCGCCCGTCGCGAAGTACTGGCCCGAGTTCGCGGCCAACGGCAAGGCGCAGATCACGGTCGCGCAAGTGATGAGCCACACGTCGGGCCTGTCGGGCTGGCGCGAGCCGTTCAGCGGCGCGGACTACTACGACTGGGACAAGGCGACGCGCCTGCTCGCCGCGCAGGCGCCGTTGTGGGAGCCCGGCACCGCGTCGGGCTATCACCCGTACACCTTCGGCTTCCTGATCGGCGAGGTGGTGCGCCGGATCACCGGCCAATCGCTCGGCACGGTGTTTCGCGAAGAAATCGCCGAGCCGCTCGACGCCGACTTCTGGATCGGACTGCCCGCTTCCGAAGACCATCGCGTCGCCGACCTGATCCCGAGCGAGCCGGTAGCCGACGCCCCCGAGCCGGCGCTGACCGACATCCAGCGAATCACTATGCTCGACTCGCTGCCCGAACCCAACGCCACGCTCACCCGCGCGTGGCGCGGCGCCGAAATCCCGGCGGTGAACGGTCACGGCAATGCGCGTTCGATCGCGCTGATCCAGTCGATCGTCGCGAACGGCGGCATCGCGAACGGCAAACGGATCCTGTCGGAAGCCGGCTGCCGTCGCGCGCTCGAACAACAGATCCAGGGACCCGATCTGGTGATCATGGGAATCGAGGTGCGCTTCGGTCTGGGTTACGGCCTCGCGCCGTGTCCGCTTTTCAAGCTCGTGCCGCCGAATCCGGACACGATCTTCTGGTCGGGCGGCGGTGGATCGCTGATCGTCGTCGACCTGAACGCGCGCACGACCTTCGCGTATGCGATGAACCGGATGAAGCGCACGCTCATCGGCAACGAGCGGTCGTTCAGGATCATCGAGGCGATGTGGGAAGCGATGGCGTAGCGTAGCGGTCGATGCGGAGCCACGCCCTCCTCTACTCAAACGCCGCATCCACCGGCACCCGATACCCCACCGCCAGCCGGTTCGTTTCGTTCGCCATCCCGACCACCGCGAGCAGTTCGCCGAACATCTCGTCGGTCATGCCGGCGCGGCGCGCCGCCGCGGTGTGGCTCGCGACGCAGTACGTGCAGTTGTTCGTCACGCTCACCGCGACGTAAAGCAGCTCCTTGACGAGCGGGTCCAGCGCGCCTGGCGACATCACGTCTTTCAGGCTGTCCCACGTGCGGGCGAGAGTCGGTGGATGCTGCGCAATGTACTTCCAGAAGTTGTTGACGTCGGGCACGCCGCGCGTCTCCTTGATGTCGTCGTACACGGCTTTCACTTCCGGCGCGGCGTCCGCGTATTCGACGGGCTTCTGTTGGCTCATGACTTCCTTCTCCAGTTCCAGTGAGAAATCGACGAGCCTGTAGACTACAGGACATCTCCGCATGTCATGCAGCGCTTGCTTGCAGGAACGACCAGGATGATTTCCCACGTATTCGTCGGTGTGACCGACTTCGACCGCGCGTACCGTTTCTATTCGCCGCTGATGCAGGCGTTGCAACTCACGCAGAAGTTCTGCGACCGCGAGACGCAATGGGCGGGATGGATGGCAGCGGACGCGCCGCGTCCGCTCTTCCTGATCGGCAAACCGTATGACGGCAATCCGGCGGACCGTGGAAACGGTCACATGATCGCGTTGCTCGCGCAGGACCGCGATGCAGTGGACCGCGCGCACAAGACTGCGCTTGCCCACGGCGGCTCATGCGAAGGGCCGCCAGGACTGCGGCCGCGCTATCACCCGAACTACTATGGCGCGTACTTCCGCGACCTCGACGGCAACAAGCTCTGCGTGTGCTGCCACGATCCGGTGTAGCTGCGTGTTATAGCGGCACGTCTTCGATCAGCGTCGAGCGCAACGCGCGAATCCGCCGATCGACGAAATACCCGCCGCCTTCCGTATAGCGCAGATAAAGACGGCCGCACGACGAGCATCGCCACACCGAACAGCGGTTGTACGGGAAGTAACGCGGCGCGATCGGTGCATCGGCGGACCAGTAGTTCGTCGCACCCGGCAGGTACTCGCTGAACGTCGGCTCAGGCTCGGCGCCATAATCCGGCGATAACAACGTACCGATCTCGACGAACTGCGTTTCGTCGAGCGACAGCGGCTGCGACTGCCAGCCGTCGAGCGGCGTTTTCGTACACGCGCAAGGCGTGCTTGCCGCTTGTTCCGCTTCCGCCTGCTCCGCGAGTTCACGGAGCGCGGTAGCGTCCAGGTATTCCGACATGAGGGATTCGATTTCCGCGGGGTTCAGAAGCAGGTTGTGCACGCGACTCTACTTCGTTCGCGTTCGCGTGCGAGCCGTTATCGCGCGAATCAACCCTGCATCATGCGGTCGCGCTGCGGGATCACCCACGAGCGGTCAAAGCGATCATGAGCAATCGCGTCGAGTGCCGCCGCTTCCTTTGCCGCTTGTTTACGTGCGCCTTCGATCACCGCCTGCACGTCGGCCGGTGTGATCGCGAGCAGCCCATCCTCGTCGCCGACGATGATGTCGCCCGGCATCACGACCGTACCGCCGACGGTCACCGGCACGTTGATCTCGCCCGGTCCGTTCTTGTACGGCCCGCGATGCGTGACGCCGCGCGCGTACACCGGAAAGTCGCGCTGACGGATCGCGCCGACGTCGCGGATCGCTCCGTCGATCACGAGCCCCCGCACGCCGAGCCGCTCCGCGAAACTCGCCATGATCTCGCCCATCAGCGCCTGCGTGATTTCGCCCTCGCCGTCGATCACGAGCACGTCACCGGGCCGGCAATAGTCGAATGCACGATGGATCGCGAGGTTGTCGCCGCCACGTGTGCGCACCGTCACCGCGGTACCCACGAGCGGCTTCGGCCGATGGAACGCCTGCAGGCCGACGATGCCGCTCGACCGCGCCATGTTGTCGCTGAGCAGCGACACTGCCAGTTCGCGCAATGCGTCCAGCGTCGCCGTGCTGGCCTGCGGCGCGGATTCGTACTCGCGCCATCCAATCGGATTCATGTCGTCGCTCCTTCTGCGGATCGTTGCCTGTCCAGTTGATGCGTGAGCCGCGCGTACACGGCGCGTGCGTTGCCTTCGTAGATGCGCTGCCGGTCGTCGGGACTCAGCCAGTCGATCGCGTCGATGTAGCGGCGCGTGTCGTCGTAGTAGTGGCCCGTTTCGGGATCGATGCCCTGCACGGCGCCGATGGTCTCCGACGCGAACAGGATGTTCTCGACCGGAATCACCTTCGCGAGCAGTTCGGCACCCGGCTGGTGATAGACGCAGGTATCGAAGAACACGTTCTTCAGCAGGTAGTCGCGCAGCAGTGGCCGCTTCATGTCCTGCGCGAGCCCGCGATAACGGCCCCAGTGATACGGCACCGCGCCGCCGCCATGCGGAATGACGAGGCGCAGCGTCGGGAAGTCGGCGAACAGATCGGCGGTCAACAGTTGCATGAACGCCGACGTGTCGCCGTTGATGTAGTGCGCGCCCGTCGCATGGAAATTCGGATTGCACGACGACGACACGTGGATCATCGCGGGCACATCGAGTTCGACCATCGCCTCGTACAGCGGATACCACGAGTGATCGGTGATCGGCGGCCCGGACCAGTGTCCGCCGGACGGATCCGGATTCAGATTGCAGCCGATGAAGCCCAGTTCCTGCACGCAGCGCCGCAGCTCCGCAATGCAGTTTTCAGGTGCGACGCCGGGCGCCTGGGGCAGCTGGCATACGCCGACGAAGTTGCGCGGAAAGAGCGTGCACACGCGGTGCACGAGGTCGTTGCATTCGCTCGACCATTGCTCGTTCGCCTCTGCGCCGGCGAGGTGATGGCCCATGCCGGCCGCACGCGGCGAGAAGATCGTCACGTCGGTGCCGCGTTCGCGCTGGATGCGCAGCTGGCCGGCTTCGATACTCGCGCGGATCTCGTCGTCGGTAATGGCGGGACGCGGCGGGACCGGACCGCCGTCCTTCAGCGCGGCGATCTGCTTCGTCCGCCATGCTTCATGCTGCGGCGGAGCGGTCGTATAGTGACCGTGGCAGTCGATGATCATGTGGTTTGTTCCGTGGGTATGTTGGCGATATCGCTTGATTCAGGTATGTGTGGCCGGATCGGCGGCGAGCGATGCGATGTCGTCTTCGCGGGGCGTGACACGCATCACGAGCGCGATGATCGTCGCGATCACGAGAAACGCCGCGATGGTCAAGAGCGCGTACTTGAAGTTGCCTGTCGCGCTGCGCACGAGGCCGATGCTCCACGGGCCGACGAGGCCGCCGAACTGCGCGATGGTGTTGATCAGCGCAATCGTCGCGGCGCCCGCGGCGCCAGTTCTGAACGACGACGCGAGACTCCAGAACAGCGGGTTGCCCGAATAGATGAAGAGACCAGTCACGCACAGCAGCACATACGCGATCACCGGATTCGGGGCGTACGCGCTGCCCGCGATCGCGAGCGCACTCATGCCGTAGACGAACGCGAGATGCTTCTTGCGATCGCCGGTGCGATCGGAACTGCGGCTGATCAGGAACGTGCCGAGCACGCCAAGCAACGGCGGCGCAGCCGACAGAAAACCGACCTCGATATTGGTCGGATGACCGAGACTCTTGATGATCTGCGGTAGCCACAGAAAGAGCCCATAGATGCCGACCAGCGCGCAGCCGAACAGACACGCGAGGCTCCATACGCGGATGTCGCTCGCGACCCGTAGCAGCGGATAGTGCGTATTGCCGCCGAGTGCCGCGCGTTCGGTCGAGAGCGTCGATTCGAGCCAGCGTTTCTCGTCGTCGGCGAGCCAGGTGGCGTCGGCGGGACGTTCGGTCATGATGCGCAGCGTGATCAGTCCGAGCAGCATCGCGGGCACGCCTTCGAGGATGAACATCCATTGCCAGCCCTGCAAACCGAGCGTGCCGTTCGCGTAGGTCATCACCATGGTCGAGATCGGGCCGCCCAGCACCGCTGAAAACGACCCCGCGATGATGTAGCCACCGACGGCCCGCGCACGATAGCGCACCGGAAACCATTGCGTCAGATACACAGCGATGCCCGGCAGGAAGCCCGCTTCCATCACGCCGAGCAGAAAGCGCAGCACGTAGAAGCTCGAATCGTTGAACACGAAGGCGGTTGCCGCCGCGACCGCACCCCACGTCAGCAGAATGCGCGCGATCCAGCGGCGCGCGCCGACGCGATGCAGCAGCAGGTTGCTCGGCACTTCGAGCAGCATGTAGCCGAAGAAGAAGATGCTGCCTGCAAAGCCGAACACGGCGGGACTAAAACCGAGCTCGTGGTTCATGTCGAGCGCGGCGAAACCGATGTTGATCCGGTCGAGGTAGTTGAAGAACATCATCGCGAAAAGCAGCGGCATCAGCCGCTTGTAGACCTTTCGCATCGTTACTGTTTCATCGAAAGAAGCCGTACTCATACTTATTGTCTCCAGCCATGCCGCGGCGGCCGTGGCCTGAGCGGCGTTCTTATCGTGTATTCGTTCCGGAACGCTAACGCATCGAGCAGAACGAAAACGTCAATGATAAAAACCGGCAGACGGTGCGTCCAAGACGAGTTGCTTATGCTTGTATTGGATTTTTCTTATACTGTGCCGCCCGCGAGCGGCGCGGGCAGACAGCCGAGAAATGCGCGCAGATGCGGCGATAGATCCTCGGTGCGGAAGGTCGCAGCCAGCGTCGAGCGGTACGACGAACCGGGGCCGATGAGATGGCGAAACACGACGTCCGTGCGCCCGTGCCGCGCGACCGATTCGCCGATCAGCGTCACGCCGAGTCCCGCCGCGACGAGCGCGATCGCAGTCTGGATTTCATAGGCCTCGTGCGCGACGACAGGCGTCACGCCGGCGTCGCGATAAAGCGACTGCACCGAGCGCTTGAACTGCGCGTTCTGATGCTTCGGATAGAGGATCAGCGGCGTATCGGCGAGATCGACGATGCGTATTTTCTTGCGTGCCGCGAGCGGGTGCCCGGGTTCGAGTGCGACCATCACGCGCTCGCGCAGCAGCGGGTACGACGTGCAGCCTGGAATCGCGAGCGGTTGCCGGCCGATGCCGACGTGAATGCGCATGTCGCGCAGCGCGTCGGTCTGCTCTTCGGTGAGCATTTCGAAGAGTTTCAGTTCGACCTGCGGGTACGCGTGATGAAACGCCTTCAATGCGGGCGGCAGGATGCTGTACATCGCCGAGCGCGTGAAGCCGATGCTGAGCCAGCCCCGCCGACCGATACCGATCTCCTGCGCCGCGACGCTCGCCTGTTCCCACGAACCGAGAATCTGGCGCGCCTCGGTGCACAGATAGTGACCCGCTTCAGTGAGCCGCAACGGCCGTCGCGCGCGGTCGACCAGTTGCGTGCCGAGCCGTTCTTCAAGCAGGCGAATCTGCTGGCTCAGCGCGGGCTGTGCGATATGCAGGCGCTCGGCTGCGCGGCTGAAGTTGAGTTCTTCAGCCAGGATCACGAAACACTGCAGCGCCCGCAGATTCATCCCGACGGTTCCAGTTAGCGGAGGATCTCTTCATGGTACATCCACCGCGTTCCTGAAACGCCGCCGCTCCATCGGCACTCAGACGCACCGCAGGTGCTCGCTGTTGCAGCTGATGCCGTTCCCGCTGTCCGTCGACGCGCCAAATAAATTTATGGTACGACCCGCATCCGGACTCCCGTCTGCGTCGTAAATGACCTTGAAGACGTGCCGCTTCCGGGTTGCATTCCCCACGAGACAGGGGCGGTGCCTCTTCGTGTCCGCGATTTGCATCGCTGCGTCGCGAAGGACTTCCATGTCGTGTGCGCGCCTGCATTGCGAATCGAGCGAGATCTCCACATGTCACTTGAGGAGCATGGCCATGTCAGACAGTTCGTCAACACAGCTTGTCGATGCATTCGATCGTCGTGTGGAACGCCGTCAACGGCGCAGGCAGTTTTTCCGCAACGCGGGAGGTCTTAGCCTGGGATTGGTCGGCGGCACGTTGATCAGCGCTTGCGGGGGCGGCTCAGGCGTCTCCGCTTCCGCGGCCGCTGCGCCCACGGACGACGAAATTCTCAACTTCGCCCTCAACCTGGAATATCTCGAAGCGCAGTTCTACACCTATGCGACCACGGGTAGCGGTCTGCCCGCGAGCATGCTCAGCGGCGTCGGTACGCAAGGCTCGGTGACTGCCGGGGCGCAGGTGCCGTTTCAGGATCCGCTCGTGCAGGCCTATGCGAACGAGATCGCCAACGACGAGCGCGAGCACGTCGCCTTCCTGCGCACTGCGCTGGGGTCCGCCGCTGTTGCGCAACCGGCGATCGACATCAGCGGAACCAATCCGAACGGCGCATTTTCCGTCGCCGCGCGTGCGGCCGGTCTGGTCGGCGCGGGTGTCGCGTTCAATCCGTACGCAAGCGACAACAACTTTTTGCTCGGCGCATTCATCTTCGAAGACGTCGGCGTGACTGCCTATAAAGGCGCCGCCCCGCTGCTCTCCAGCAAGACGTTTCTCGAAGCCGCGGCCGGCATTCTCGCAGCCGAGGCTTACCACGCCGGCCTCGTTCGTACCACGCTTTACGCCAAAGGGTTGAACACCGCGAGCCTGATCGCCGCGGCCAATGCCATCTCGGCGGCCCGCGACAGTCTCGATCAGGTCGGCAACGACGACCAGGGCATCAGCGGTTCGACGGCCGGCACGTCGAACATCGTGCCGCTCGACAGCAACGGCCTCGCCTTCAGCCGCAGCGCGGCCGACGTGCTGAACATCGTCTATCTGACGAGCACCGCTGCGGTCAAGGGCGGGTTCTTCCCGAACGGCGTGAATGGAAGCATCAACATGAGTGCTTGACGGCGCGCTGAAGGCAATGCATCCCGCCGGCGGCCACGCGCTTGCGCCCGCCGGCGTGAAAGTCGAGCAATCGAAAGTCGAGACCGGCCGGTTCGCCGTGACGATGCACAGGAGACTTCATGAACGATGCGACAGGTCAGCTGGTCGCGCGGCAAACGCTCACCGAGCAAGTCCGCGTCGATGTCCGCGAGATGCTGGCTGGCCGGCGCCGCGGCCTCGGCGCGATGCTGTCGTTTGCCGGACCGGCGGTGGTCGCGTCGATCGCGTACATGGATCCCGGCAACTTCGCGACCAACATCCAGGCCGGCGCGAAATACGGCTATTCGCTGCTGTGGGTAGTGGTGTTCGCCAACGTGGTCGCGATGCTGTTCCAGATTCTGTCCGCGAAGCTCGGCCTCGTGACGGGTCGCAATCTGGCGGAGTTGTGCCGGGAAACGCTGCCTCGCCAGGCCGTGATCGCGCTGTGGCTGATGAGCGAAGTCGCGGCGATGGCAACCGATCTCGCCGAATTCGTCGGCGGCGCAATAGGGCTGTCGCTGCTGTTGCATCTATCGCTGATCGCCGGGATGACAGTGACTGCCGTTCTGACGTACGGTCTTCTCCAGTTCGAGCGCGCGGGCTTCAGACCGCTCGAACTGGCGATCGCTGCACTGGTCGGCGTCATCGGACTCTCCTATCTGGCGGAATTGCTGATCACGCCAGTCACATGGCCTGCCGTGGCCGCCGGTGCGTTCGTTCCGTCGCCGCTCGACCACGACGCGCTGCTGCTGTCCGTCGGCATCGTCGGGGCGACCGTGATGCCTCACGTGCTGTTTCTTCATTCCGGGCTAACCCAGAATCGCGTGCGCCCCCGCAACGACAGCGAGCGTCGTACCCTGCTGGCCTTTTCGAATATCGAAGTGATCGTGGCGCTCGGCGTCGCCGGTCTGATCAACCTCGCGATGGTGATCACCGCGTCCGGCGCATTCCATGCGTCCAACCCGGGCATCGCGGAGATAGAGACCGCCTACCGCACCTTGTCCCCGCTGCTGGGAGGCGCCGCCGCGTGCTTCTTTCTGGCTGCGCTGATCGCATCCGGCATCTCGAGTTCGGTGGTGGGAACGATGGCCGGTCAGATGATCATGCAAGGCTTCGTCGGCTTCCGTCTTCCCCTCTGGCTGCGACGACTCGTGACGATCGTGCCGGCGTTCGTCGTCATCGGTCTCGGCGCGAATCCGACCCAGGCGCTGATCGTCAGCCAGGTCGTGCTCAGCATCGCGCTTCCGGTGCCGATGGCGATGGTCGTCTGGTTTTCGTCGAACCGGCAATTGATGGGACATCACCGCAACCGCACGCCGATCATCGTTGCCGCGTCGCTCGGCGCGGCTGCGGTGACCGCACTGAATCTCGTACTGGTCTGGCAGACGCTGGCTTAGCCGGCGCATGACGAGGTCCGCTCAAAGGGAGGACATGATGCGATGGCAACTGCAGCAAGCACTTGTTTCGGATGGCCGCCGCATGGCGATGCCGCCGCCTGTCGCGGTCCCGACCGACCGCTTCACTGGAGACAGGACGCACGCGCGGGGCAACATGGCACCCGATGACCGCCGCACGACAGACGACGCGGACACACGTCGCCGCGACCAGCTGAATCGCCTTCTGCTCGAAGCCGGTACAGGCAGCGAGGCCGCGTTCGCGACGCTCTATCAGCGTACCAGCGCGAAGCTGTTCGGCGTGTGCGTGAAAATGCTGCGCGATCGGAACGAAGCCGAAGAGGTTCTGCAGGACGTCTATATCACGGTATGGCGCCGGGCCGCGACCTTCGACCCGTCGCTGGCCAGCGCAGTCACCTGGCTGGTGGCGATCGCGCGGAACCGGGCCATCGACCGTTTGCGGCGGCATCGCGAGGAGCGGATGGACGAGTCGACCGAAGAGGAAATCGTCGACGAAAGTCCCTCGCCTGCTGCGATGGCGGAATACAGCGAGGAGCGGCGACGTCTGGAACGCTGTCTGGAGATGCTGCCCACCCGACAGGGCAATGCCGTGCGGGAAGCGTTCTTTACCGGCGCGACCTATGTCGAACTGGCCGAGCGACTGAGCGTTCCGCTCGGCACCATGAAAAGCTGGATCCGGCGCAGTCTGCTTCAACTCAAAGCGTGTCTCGAACCATGAATACCTCACTCTCCGGTCCCGGCGATCTGCGGTGCGCGGAATACGTGCTGGGCGTCCTCGACACTGCCGGGCGCAGGGAGATCGAGAAGGCGCTGCAGCGCGATCCCCGTCTGGCCGACAGTACCGCACGCTGGCAGAACCGCCTGCTGCCACTCGGCGAAGACATCGGCGAGATGGCGCCGCCGGCGTATGTCTGGACCCGCATCGAGTCCGAACTCGGGTTTGTGTCCGCCGCACCGCGACGACCACCCACCGGGTTCTGGAACAATCTCCGCGCGTGGCGCTGGGTCGGCATCGGTTCGAGCATGGCGGTCGCGGCACTCGTGGTGCTGTCCGTCGTGCCTCTGCTACACAAGCCTGCTGCAGTGCCGGGCGCCGGCGGTTATATGGTCGCGTCCATCGTCGGACAGGATAGCGGCACCGGATGGACCGCGACCGTCGACGTTCAGCGTGCCCGTATGGTGATTGTCCCTGTGACAGCTACACCGATAGCGGTCGGCCATTCCGCCGAGTTGTGGCTGATTCCGCCAGGCGCGAGACCCATCCCGCTCGGCCTGGTCGCCGCTGACCATCCGACCATTGTGTCGCTGTCTGGACCCGGGCTCGCGCAACTTGCTACGCGGACCGTACTGGCCGTTTCGCTGGAGCCGCCGGGTGGATCGCCGACGGGACTGCCGACCGGCCCCGTAGTGGCGAAGGGCGTGGTCGACGGCGCGTGAGTGCGTGAGTGTCAGTGAGCGATGCTGCCGACGGAACACGCGCATCCGCCGCTTCGCTCGAACCGTATCTTCGATTGCTTCCAGCGAGGAAGCATCGACCATGAAGGAGAACCAACATGCGATCCTGCAACGAAACAAAAACTGTCGGCGCTACATTCGTCCTCACCCTCACCGCCGCTGTTGCACTGGCCCTGGGAATGGCGACGTCCGCTGCGACGGCCGGTTCGATGTCGACTGAAGCGACCGTGGAGGTGGGCGGCGCAGCGATGTACCCGTCGAAAAACATCATCGAAAACGCGGTGAATTCGCACGATCACACGACTCTCGTTGCAGCCGTCAAGGCGGGCGGGCTCGTGCAGACCTTGTCGGGCACCGGTCCCTTCACGGTCTTCGCGCCGACCAACGAGGCCTTCGCCGCGTTGCCAGCCGGCACGGTTCAGACACTGCTCAAACCCGAAAACAAGCCGACGCTGGTGAAAGTGCTCACCTATCACGTCGTGCCGGGGCGCATCACCGCACACGATCTCGCGATGGCGGTCGAACAGGGCGGGGGCAAGGCAACCCTCAAGACGGTCGAGGGCGATTCGCTCGTCGTCAGCAAGGACGACAAAGGATGGGCGATCACCGACGACAAGGGCGACGTCGCGCATGTGACGATCGGCGACGTCATGCAGTCGAACGGCGTGATTCACGTCGTCGATACCGTGTTGATGCCGTGACGTCCACGGTCTCCTGAAACCGTCAACCCGCGGCCGGCGTGAAGGCGCGTTCCTGGCCTTCGCGCGGCGCCTTCAGCGTGAGCCGCGCTTCAAGCCCGCCGCCGTCGCGATTGTGCAGCGACAGCGTCGCGTCGATCGCCTGTGCGAGCTGACGCGCGATCGCGAGGCCGAGTCCAGTGCCACCAGTCTGCCGGTTGCGCGACGACTCGATCCGGTAGAACGGTTCGAACACCGTGTCGAGCTGCTCCGCCGGAATGCCGGGGCCGCGGTCGAGCACGGCGATCGTCACCGGTCCGTGCGGCGTGACGGATACTTCGAGCGCTGCGGCCCCGCTGAACTTCAGCGCGTTATCGACCAGGTTCACGACGATCCGCCGCAGCGCCTGCGGACGCGTCACCACCGCGGCCGGCTGCGGGTTCTCGTACGACACGGCATGACCGGCGTCCGCGTAGTCGTAGACGAGGCTGTCGAGCAACGCATCGAGATCGATCCGACACGCTGCCTCGGCGGTGCCGTGTAGTGTGCGGGCATAGGTCACGCCTTCCTTCACCAGGCTTTCCATTTCCAGCAGATCCTGGCGTAGCTTCGCGCTCTGCGCGTCGTCATCCATCACGTCGATGCGCAGCCGCATCCGTGTGATCGGCGTCTGCAGGTCGTGCGAAATCGCCGCGAGAATCTGCACGCGCTCGGCGAGGTACATCGCGATGCGGTCCTGCATCGCATTGAACGCACGCGCGGCGCGCGCCACTTCGGATGGACCGTCCTCGCGCAGCCGTGCGGCCTTCAGATCGGGGCCGAGCGTATCGGCTGCCTGCGCGAGTTCATGCAGGGGACGCGTTGCGAGCCGCACTGCGATCCAGCAGCACGCGGCGAGCACCGCGAGCTGCAGCACGAGCACGAGCGGCAACCAGCCCGACAGCGGGATCGACGACAGCGGGTGAATGTCGATCGTGAGCGGCGTGCCGTCGGTGAGGCGCAGATGCACCTGCAGATGTTCGCGGTCGCCGGGCACCTCGTTCGCGGTGAGCGGGTACTCGGCGCCGATGCCGTCCGAGATCGAACGCTCGACCCGCGCGGACAATCGCGCGCCCGGCGGCGTGCCGGTGATGCCGGGCCCGAGCACGAACTGGTAGCTGCGCCGGGCGAGCCGCGGCAACCATGCCGCGCGTTGCGCGGGCGGCAGATGATCGAGCAGCGCGACCGAACTCGCAACTTCACGTTCGATATAGTCCATCATCAGGTTAGTCGTCGCCTGATCGCGTTCGGTCATCGTGAGCCAGAACGACAGTGTCTGCGCGAGTGCGAGACCGACACAGAGGATCAACGCGAGCCGCGCGAACAGGGTCCGCGGCCAGCGCCAGATGAACGGCCTCACGATGGATCGCCGACGACGTCGACCGCCGCCGAGAACACGTAACCCTCGCTGCGCAGCGTCTTGATGTAGCGCGGCTCGCGCGCGACGTCCCGCAGACGCTGACGCAGACGGCTCACCAGCAGATCGATCGAACGGTCGAACGGATCGGCCTGACGTCCCTGCGTGAGATTGAGCAACTGGTCGCGCGTCAGCACGCGCTGCGGATGATCGAGGAACACCCGCAGTAGCCGGTACTCCGCGCCGCTCAGCGCGACCATCGTGCCTTCGGCGTCGAGCAGATGGCGCGCGGTCGTGTCGAGCCGCCAGTCACCAAATCCAAGCAGCGGTGCTGTTTCGGCGACCTGCATGCCGGGCGGCAGCATGCGCGTGCGACGCAACACCGAGCGGATCCGCGCAAGCAGTTCGCGCACGGCGAACGGCTTCGCGAGGTAGTCGTCGGCGCCCATCTCGAGGCCGACGATGCGGTCGGTCTCTTCGCTACGCGCGGTCAGCATCAGCACTGGCACTGCGCGAAATTTGCCGGCGCGCAGTTCGCGGCACAGCACGAGGCCGTCTTCGCCTGGCAGCATCAGGTCCAGCACGATCAGGTCAGGGGCGCCGTTGTCGAGCGCAGTGCGCATGTCGCGGCCGTTGGCCGCGAGCGACACGCGCATGCCGTTCTTCTCGAGATAGCCTGCCAGCAGTTCGCGAATGCCGCGATCGTCGTCGACGATCAGCACGTGGTCGATCTTGTCCATCGCGAAATCATACCGTGCGGCGGGTCGGGTCGACGCGGCGCCGCAGCAGCCCGCTGGATGGCACCATCGAGCATTGCAGCGGATGGGAGAGCTCAGCCGCGAGGCCGCCCGCAAGGAATGCGAGGATCGCGACGAGCCGTCTCAAGCGTCCTCCACGACGGACAGGCTCGCGCCGTTCGAGACACCCGCTTCGAGCGCATACGGATCGACACCGTCGAGGCAGCCCAGGTTGACGCGCCACAGATCCGGATGCATGCGCGTCTGATGAAATGGATAGATGCCGCAATGCCGGCAGAAATAGTGCTTCGCGACCTGCGTGTTGAACTGATACAGCGACAATGCGTCCGCGCCTTCGACGACCTGCAGGTCGGCTGCCGCGACCATCGGCGACATCAGTGCGCCCTTGCGCCGGCACAGACTGCAGTTGCAGCGCGTCGCGGGTGCGACGGCGGTACGGACTTCGAATTTGACGGCCCCGCAATGGCAGGACCCGTGCAGCAGCGATTCGCTCATGGTGCGCTCCGGTTCAGGTGATGGAGGCTTTATAGCGCACTGCGCGCCGCCCGCCGAGCCGGTTCTGTATCTCAATGTATCCGGTCGGTCGACAGATACAAAACATTGCCTGCGCGGGGGGCGCCGGATACGTTTGGGCGTGTCGATGCGGTCTGCTCGCGCAGAAATGACAGAGACGTGCGGGCTTGCCGGTGGGACAGCAAACGCGCCACGCCGGCGATTACGCAGGAGAATGGAACGCGGCGGTTTGCCGCGAAGACGGCGCCGCGGGTACCGCTAGATAAGCGGTGTCAATGAAGCATCGTGACCGGCGTGGCCGTCAGCCGCCACAAACCCGTCAGCAGCGCGAGCCGGCGAAACAGGCCGAAATGGCTCGCGTCGATCACGACGACGTCGGACTGCTTCTGCTGCGCGTAGTCGGCGATCGCCTTCGCGCCGTGACCGAACACGCGCTTCCATTTGTACGGGACGCCCGCGTCCTCGAGAATCTCGCGCGTCTGTATCAGCGCGCTGGACATCGCGTGCTTCTCGTGGAGACGCAGAACAGCGGGCGAATGGAACGCGACTCCGCGCCCTTCGTCGACGGGTTCGAGCACCTCGAGCAGTTCCACTTCGGCGACGCATCGCTCGAGAAACAGGAATGCCGCGTGGCGCGCGGCCAGTACAGCGCCCTCGCGATCCACGATGGGAATCAGCAACCGCAGCATTCAAACTCCAGTTTCGACGGACGAAAGTAGTCAGGACGCTTCGATTTCAGCACACGGCGGATCTACACACTGCAAAAGCTGGGCGGGAAATGCGTAAAAATTTCGTAAACGCCGGGCGATGACCCAGCCGCGAACTCAGACGATCTCGTCGACCAAGACCGCGAGAATCATCGCGTCCGCGTTGATGGGCGGCGGATCGCTCCTGCGCGGCCGGTAGATCGCGTCGCCGGCGCGCACCGGCTGACCGCTCAACGCGCACACGCCCTTCCTGCGTGCCAGCGCCGTTCGCCACACCTGATCGCCGTAAGACCCCCAGCGCGGGTCGCTCCACGACACCACCGCTGTTCTCGGGCCGATCCGGTCGACCACCGTTACGGTCACGGTGAGCATCGATGCGGCTGAGGCGGACACGGTCGGCATCGACGCTTTGCTGCGCTTGCGATCGGCGGCGCCCGCACGGACGACTGCGTTCACCTTCGCGACCGCGACGCCGACCATACCGGTATCGAGCAGGCGCACGGCCCATTGCCATGCATCCATCGGCATGCTGCTGTCACTCACGATTCACCTCGACTGATGAAGTACCTTCGCTTCAATGGACGACGCATGCCGCACCGGACGGGATGCGTCCTCGGCCGGACATTCGTCGACGCGCACTGGCAAGCGCGGCCGCGCGGCACGTTCAGGTACCTCGCGCCGCTATTGCCGGGCTGCGAATACATATTCATCTAATGATGAATTACTTGATGGTACGTACCAGCGATCGATCTGTCAAACGAGGGGAACGGAGGGGGAACCGCGGGCAGGAACGGCCATATCTGCAGGCTCGCGCATCATGCGGTTAAACTTGTGCCGGTGTGACTGCGATAAAAATCAGTGAGGGCCCGATTCGACAATGATTGCTGGAGATACCGAGAAGAGCCACGCCAAACCCGTGCGACGTGCACGGGGGCGCCCCGCATCGTGCAGCATGGTCGGCGCCGACGCGCTGCTCAGGAGCGCGCGCGAAGCGTTCGCGCGGCAGGGATTCGAAGCGACGAGCATCCGCGATATCGCGCGGCGATGCGGCGTCGATTCGGCGCTGATCGCGCATCACTTCGGAACGAAGGAAGGGCTGTGGATGGCGGTCGTCATGCAGATCGTCAGCGAGATCGCCCCGATGAACGAAAAGGCGACGAAATTGCGGGACCGCACCGAGCTCACTCCGCGCGCGCGTTTCGAGAAAGGGATCGCGCTGCTGGTCGACCAGGTGTTCCTGTCACCGGATGTCGGGATGTTCTTTTCGACCGCCGCGACCGAAAGAGGCGATCGTCTCGACGCGCTGACCGAGCACCTGATGCGCCCGTTCTATGGCGCATTCGTGCCGCTGATGAAAGACCTGATCGCGACCGGCGAGATCGGCAAACAGGACCCGTACGTTGCGCTGTCGCTGCTCGTCAACGGGATCGGGAAAACAGTGGCCTATAGCGACGTGATACTACCGTTCACGTCGCTGCCGAAGCGGCCCGCCGCGTTCAAGGCGGCGGTGCTCGCGGCAGCGTTGCGTCTGCTGCGTTGAGACGATAACGCGGGCTCGCGTACTTCGGCCGCGAGCCGGCCGCCTCTGGAATTACGAGCGCGCGGGGCGACCCGTCTTGACGGTTTCAACTGCCGCAATCGCGGCCAGCAACTGGTTCGCCGGTACGGATTCGAGCAGTCCGAGCCCAGCCCGCAACAGTTCGCTCTTCTTCACGACGACGCCCGCTTCGAGGCACTTCTGCTTCAGCACGGCGATCTTCTCGTAGTCGGATTTCGGCATCGTGAAGCTGTCGCGCACGACCTTTTCCTTCTTCGAGCGCTTTGCCTTGACTTCGACTGGCGCGGGTGCCGGCGCCGGTGCTGCGGGCTTCGCTGCCTTCACGGTTTTTGCTGCTTTCACCGTCCTGGCCGGCTTCGCTGCCTTCACCGCTTTCGGGGCGGCCTGAACTGGCTTCTTGACCGGTGCCTTCAGTGCTTTCGCGGTCTTCGCCGTCTTGACTGCCTTCGCCGTCTTCACAGCACGGGGCTTCTTCACTGTGGTCTGTGCCACTTCGACTGCCGGTTGCTTCGGTTTTGCCGCGGCGCGCGGGGCTTTCTTCACGGGAGCCGCGGCTTTCTTCGCGGGTGTCGCGGCTTTCTTCGTTGCGGTCCGGGTCGTACGGGTGGCGTTCACATTTACCTCCTTGATCAATAAACAATATAAACAGTATATATCGTTTATGAGATACCTCGAAAGTACACCAGAATACCGCGCTCAGCCCGCATCGACCGGCACGTACAGACGCGTGGCACCGCGCTGGATCAGCAATGCGATGCTGCGGCGGTTCTCGCCGACCTGGGTCGCGAATTCCGCCACCGTCGCGACCGGCGCATCGTTGACCGACAGCACGATGTCGCCCGCATGCAGGCCGATACGCGCGGCACGCCCCGCGACGCGCTGGATCAGCAGCCCGTGATCGACCTGCGACTGCTGCTGTTCCTGCGCGGTCAGCGGACGCAACGCGAGACCCCATTCGGTCGGCAGCGCGGCCTCGGCCGGGGTAGCGCCACCGTCGCCGGGCAGTGCCCCGACGGTCGCTGCGAGCAGCACCGCGCCGCCCGCGCGCCACACGCGCAGATCGACGCGCGTGCCCGGGCGCAGCTTCGCGACCCGGCCCAGCAGATCCCCGGAATCGTTGACCGGCACCTCATCGATAGCCTGCACGATATCACCGGCGCGCAGCCCCGCCGACGCGGCGGGCCCACCCGGCTCGACCATGCTGATCAGCGCGCCGTCCGCGCGCGTGAGGCCAAACGAGCGCGCGAGCGACTGGCTCAGATCCTGCGCGGCGACGCCGAGCCGTCCGCGGCTCACGCGTCCGGTGCGCAGCAGTTGATCCTTCACGTCGAGCGCGACGTCGATCGGCACCGCGAACGACAGCCCCTGATAACCGCCGGTCTTCGAATAGATCAGCGAGTTGATCGCGATCACGTGACCGTTCAGATCGAACAGCGGACCGCCCGAGTTGCCCGGATTGATCGGCACGTCGGTCTGGATGAAGGGCACACCGGTCTCGCCGGGCAGCGAACGCGACCGCGCGCTGACGATACCCGCCGTGACCGTATTCGCGAAGCCGTACGGCGAACCGATCGCCATCACCCAGTCGCCGACCTCTACCTGCGCCGGGTCGCCGGTGACCGCGGCGGGCAGATTCTGCGCATCGATCTTCACGAGTGCGATGTCCGACAGCGCATCGCTGCCGATCACCCTGCCCTTGAATTCGCGCTTGTCGGTCAGCTTCACGTCGACGACCGACGCATCGCCGACCACATGACGATTCGTCAGCACGTAGCCGTCCGCACTTACGATGAAGCCCGACCCGAGATTCACTTCCTCGCGATTGCCGATCACGCGGCGGCCGACAAACGGCGCGAGCGGATTGTCCGGCGTCATGCCCGGCGGAAGCTGCACGCCGACCTGCTTCACTTCGCGCGTCACGCTGATGTTGACGACTGTCGCGCCGTAGCGTTTGACGAGCGTCGAGAAATTCGGCAAGACGATTCGTGCGCGTTCATTGGGGGGATTGGCGTCAGCCGCGGATGCATCGAGCACCGCGGTCAATGAGACGCTGCACAGCACGGCCAGAACGACCCGCGGCAGGTTCGGTTTTCGCATGTCGTATCGCTCCGAAAAACGCTGTCCGCGATTTTACCGGGCAATATCGGTCAGCCGCGGGTCAATGGCCCGGCGGCACCGGGACGGGTGGCGCCGGACGCTGCGGCTGCACGGATTTGCCCCAGTTCGAACCGAACCGGTTGCGCTCGGTGGACAGGTTGAACGTGCCGACGCGGTTCGACGGTTGCGTGGCGAGCGCTTCCGCCGCGCTTTTTTTGTCGACGCTCGTGCCACCAGGAACCGTACTGTCCGGACTCGCGGTCGGCGAGAGCTGCCGGCTCAGGCAGTCGTACGACAGCGTGTGCTCGCCGTCCACTTCGACGTCAACGCACACGGGCGGCTTCGCCGACGGCGCCGACGCGTGCTGTGCGGATGCGGGGCCTGCAGGAAGCGCGATCGTCGCCACTGCAAACAGGCAGACGCACGCGACGCGTGCCTGCCTGCGAAGCCTCACGACAGCGCCGCTCACATCCGCATCGAACCACGGCAGGCAGGCGTTCATTGCGCGGTGGCCAGCGCCTTCTTGAGCGCGTCTTCATCGATCGAAGCCGCACCGGGTCCCGCGAGCTTCGCCAGATAGGCCTGCGCATTCTGCTGCGCACGCTGCTGCCGCAGCGACGCGCGCAGTTGCTCCTTCACGTCGGCGAGCGGCCGCAGTACAGGCGCGCGCACGTCGATCAGCTTGACTATGTGAAAACCGCTCGCGGTCGTAATCGGCGCGGACACGTCGCCGGGTTTCATCGTCGTGAGCGCCTGGCGGACCTCCGGTACGACCAGCGGCTCGGCGATATAACCGAGATCGCCGCCGGTGACCGAACCCGCCTTGTCCTGCGCAGTGGCACTGGTACTGGCACTGGCCAGCGCGGCGAAATCGGCGCCGGCCGCGCGTGCCTTTCGACCGAGATCGACCGCACGTTGACGTGCCGCGTCGCGAGCCGATGCATCCGCATCCGGCGGCACCGCGATGAAAATCTGCGCGAGGTGCAGCGCACGCGGCGTCATGAACGCCGCCTTGTTCTGGTCGTATGCGCGCTGGAGATCGTCGTCGGACGGGTAATCGGCGGGCGGCATACTGACCGATGCCAGATAGCTGCGCACGACGACCTCGCGCTGCGCTTCGTCGACCGCCGTCTTCACCTGCGGCTGACGGTCCCATCCCTTCGCTTTCGCTTCGGCGAGCACCGTTTTTTGCGCGAGACGCGCGCGCACCATGTTGTCGAGCGCGGCCGGATCGGCCTCGATCCGCGCGCGGCTTTCCGCACCCAGGGTCCGGACAAACCCGGCGACGTCGGCCTGCGTGAGCGCCGTGCTTCCCGTTCCCGCTACCACGTCGCCTTGCGCCAGCGCGTGTCCCGATGCGATCGCAAGCGCGCCGCACAAGCTATACACGATCGTCGCGATCGCCTTCATGTTGCCTCCTTCTGTTCTATCGATCTGTTCTATCGATCCGCTCATGCGTCCACTCAAGGCGCTTCGGCCAGGCCGATGCGGATCACGACCGGCTGCCGCATGCCGCGCGGCGGCGCGGCGTTCATCTGCTGCAGCGTCAACAGCGTACGCAGATCCGCCTCGGCTGCCTCATCGCCCAGCGGCGGGAATTCGACCCGCGTCACGTGGCCCGACGCATCGAACCACGCTTTCACGCGCAGCGTCGACGGCACGCGCGCGTCGGCGTCCGTAGCGTTGGCATTGGCAGTGGCATCGCTGGCTGCTGCGTCGTCGCGTGCGTCGAGAAACGCATGAAAGCGTTCCGCCGGTTCGCTGTCGCCCGCCAGTGCCTGCTGGAAACGCTGCGACGCTATCTGAGCATAGGCGACCCACGCGCGCGGTGCATGACCTTCGGCAACCGGCCGCCCCTGCGCGGCCGCGTCGTGACCGAAGAGCGCGAGCACTGCCGCGAACAGCATGCCGGCCGGTCCGCGCGATTTCATTGCAGCGTCGGGTTCGCGGGATCCTTCGGCGCAGCTTTCTCTTCTGTTGCCGCTGAAGTTGCCCCTGAGCCGGTTGCGGCCTGCTCCGCCGCCGCGAACACCGGACGGTTACGCAGATGCAGCAGGAACTCCTGAATCAGCCGGTCCCACAGTTCGATCATCGAGCGGATGTGGCGTTCGCTCACGCCGCCGGCCACGACGACATCCATCTCCAGCACTAGAAACTGCTGATGCGCGGACAGCCGTGCAAAACGCTTCGTGCGGTTCCACGTCGGCACGAGTTCGGCGGGCAGTTCGCCTTGCACCTGCAGCGCGCAGCTCAGCGTGTAGTCGAAAAATGCGGCGGGTGCCGCGGAATCCGCCGCATCGGCCGGTGCCGGATTGCCGAAGCGCACCGTGAAGCCCACGCCCTGGCTTGCGCTCATCAACTGCACGTTGCCGTCGAATTCCGCGGCGGTCACGCGATAGCCCGCGCCCTTGAAGATGTCGGCGAGTTGCTCGACGTGGATCGTTTCGATCGGCGTAGCGTTGGCAAAAAGCGCGGCACCACCGTCCTTCTGCGATTCGTTCGTATCGGTGTTCATGAGTCGAATCCTCTGGTTGTCAATGCAGCGCACATGCGCGCCGCATCGGAATGCCTAGGGTGCAGACGCGGCCGACGGCGCCGAAGCAGCCACCGTAGCCGACGCTGCCGGCAACGGCGCCCGCGGATCGTATTTGCCCGCATACAGACGGTCACCGTAGCCCTGCGCGATCTGATCGTACTTCACGCGTGCGCTCTGCGCGAACGGCTCGCGCGAACTGAAAATCGTGCCGATCCCGACATGCTCATACGCGGACAGCACCTCCTGCCCGACGTCGTAAAGCTGCGCGTTCTTCGCTTCGCAAACCTGCAGCTGCGCGGCACGTGCCTTCAACGCGCCCTGCTGCCGCTCCTGCTCCGCGCCGCGCGTGCGCAATGCGGCGACCTGTTCCTCGTACGCGGAGCGGTACTTCGCGAGCTGCTGGCTGTCCTGCGCGTGGGCCGCCTTTTCAGCGGACAGCTCCCGTTGCATCGCCGCTTGCGCATCGGGCTTGCCCTTCGACGCGGCGAGTTCGGACTGCGCGGCCTTCAGATCGGCGAGCGCCTTGTCGCGTTGCTGCTCCACCTGCGCGCGATCCGCCTGCGATTGGGCCTGCGTGTCCTGCAGTTCGCGCAGCTGCTGCGTCGTCGTGCGCAACTGGCTGCGCAGACGGTCTTCAATGCTTTGCGCATGCGCCGGCAACGCGGCGCCCAGCAACGCTGACGCACACAAGGTCGCAGATAGAGCGCGAACCGGGAAGCAGGCTGTTCCGATGACTGGCTTCATGGCGGGCCTCAGAAGCGTGCGTTCAGTTCGATCTGCAGCACGTCGATCGACACCGGCGGCCCGTACACTTCCTTCGCGCTCAGATAACGCGCGGAGAGCCACGTATCGCGCGCGACCGCATACGCGGCGCCGATGATGTAGCCGCGCGCATTCGTGCCGCCCAGATGGAAGTCGGGATCGGTGAACGCATCGAGCGTCGCATCAGGCTGCAGATACTTGTACGCGATCGAGAAATTCCACTGGCCCTTGCTCTTCGGATCGGGCTCGCCGATCGTCGCCTTCGCCATGTAGCCGTTCGGGCCGCTGCGGAAATCCGATTGCGTCGGGGTCGCGGAGCTCGATTCGTAGTTGTTCACGGGCAGCGTCGCCGCGCTGAACGCCTTGTTTTCGTTGTACGCGAGGTTGCGCACGTACTCGCCGTCGAGCCGCAGCTTCACGCGATCGGCGACGACCGTGTCCCACTGCGCCTTCACGTCGAAGAGCCGGTAGTTGAATGCCAGCCCGAACAGTTGCGGATCGGGCGTCAGGCCCGGCGCGAGGTTCGGGTTCTGCGCGATGTTGCGCAGCGCGATCAGCGTGTTGCCGCCCTGCATGAACGAGGGTGCCTCGTTGTCGGTGCTGCAGCTCGTCTGGCCGAGATAGACCGCGCACGGCGACGACAGCGTGCCGCGCATGTTCTGGAAGTCGTAGTACGCGAACGCACCCTTCACACGGTTCTGCTCGTTGATCTTCCATTCCGCGCCGAACTGCGCGCCGAACATCCACTTCGTATCGCTGCCGGCCTTCGAAATGCTTGTCGACGGGAAGCTTTCGGCCGTGTACTGGATCGGGAACACGCCGAGCGTGCCGAACAGCGTGACGTCGGGATCCGCGGGCAATGCGTGACGGAAATTCGCCGCGAGGCCGTCCATTTCGAGGTCGTTCGAGAACAGCAGGTCCGACGAGAAGAACGGATTGTCGAAACGGCCACCGGTGATGTTCAGCCACGCCGTCGGCTGATACGCGATGTAGGCCTTGTTCAGCCAGATGCTCTTTTTCGCGAAGCCGCCGCCCGCAGTTGCGGTGGTCGACACCGGGCCGTTGTCATTGCCGCTTGCGAACTGCATGCCGGCCGTGAACTCGTCGGACAGCGTCGCAGTGACGCCGAGGCGGGCGCGATAACGTTCGAGGTTGTTGCGATTCTGCGTCGTGTTGAGCGTCGGCGGCAGTGTCGTGTTGGTGTTCTGATTGATGTCGAACGGACTGCCCGCGTTGATCGCCGCGAAGTTCGTCAGGCCAGTCGCGTTGCGGCTCGAATAGAAGTGATATTCGTCGCGCACACGCAGATCACCGTCGAGCTTGATCCGCGACACCCAGTCCGGGAACGTGTTCGGCTGCGCCCAGTTCTCGGCCTTCGCCTGCGCGATCACTTCCTGCTTGACCTCGGACTTGATCTGGTCGCGCACGACCTGCGGCACGTACGGCACCGCGACGTCGCCGGGCTGCGTCGGGCCGTTGACGATTGCCGCACCCGCCACCGCAGCGGTGCCTGCGCCCGCACCTGCACGCGATGCATTCGCGGCCTTCACCTGCGCGGCCTCGGTACGTGCCTCGTGGATCAGGTCGTTCGCGCTCGCCTGCGTGATCACGCCGCGCTTCACGAGCAGGTTGATCAGGTTGATCACCGTGTTTTCGGTCGGCGACGCGTTACCGGTTGCGGCCTGATCTTCGAGCGACTGCGCCTGTGCGGCCGCTGCGAACGCGAGACCGAACACCGCGACAGCGATGCGCGAGCCGCGCAGCAGCGGCTCCGCGCGTTGAGGATTGCGGCCACCCCGTGCCGTCCTGATCTGCATTCCCGTTCTCCACTTGAAGTCGAATTGCCTGCGTTGCATACCGTTTTCCCGAGGCCTGGCGTCAGGCCGGCTGTTTGCCGTGCAGCTTGACGAGCTTCGGATACGTCGCGCCGGGCGGCGGCTCGTCGACCTTCCCGAGCGCCATCAGCGCGCCGACGACCGCGTCGTCGAGCTTCGTATCGCCACTCGACTGCACGACCGCCACCTTCGTGATGCTCCCCGAAGGCTCCATCCAGATGTTCACGTTGATGTCGAAGCGCGAACCGCCCTCGTCCTGCACGTTTTTGTCGCGCTCCAGCGCCTGCTGAAGCAGGTAGCCGAGATACCGCTGATACGTCGCGTTGCCGAAGTGCCCACCGCCACCGCTGCCCGCCATCCCCGACCCATCGCCCGCACCGATGCCGAAGTTGTCGGTGCCCGCCTGCGCCGGCGCGTTCATCGTCATCTGCTTCGGCTGGTTGTCCGATGGCTTCGGTGTATCGGCGGGCTTCGGCACGTCCGTCGGCTTGTCGACCGGCGTCTTCACGTCGACCGGCTTTTCAGGCGGCGGCTTCTGCGGCGGCGGAGGGGGCGGAGGCGGCGGCAACGGAATCACGGTCGTCACCTGCGGCGCTTCGGCACGCTTCACGCCGGTCGTATCGCTCGCGAAATGCCAGATCACCGCGGCGAGCGCGACCAGCAGCAGCACGATCACCACCGGCTTGATGAAGCGCCCCGGTCCCTTGCCAGGACCGCCGTTGTAGGTCATTTCCATGATCGGCCGCTCGCCCTAGCTCGCCTTGCTCTTGCCGGTCACGAGACCGACCTGCGACAGGTCGAGACGTCGCAGCAGATCGAGCACGTCCATCACGCGCTGGTACTGCACGGTCGCGTCACCCTTCAGCACGATCGGGAAATCCGGCGTCAGCGCTTTCTGCGTCCGCAGCCGGTCTTCGAGTTCAGCCATCGTCACCGGGTATGCGTCGAGAAAAATCTGCCCCGATTCCGCGACGGTGATCGCCTTGGTCTTCGGCTTCGCGAGACTCGTCGCCGAACTCGCCTTCGGCAGATCGACCTTGATGCCCTGCACCGACGCGGTCGTCATGATGATGAAGATGATCAGCAGCACGTACGCCAGATCGAGCATCGGCGTGATGTTGATGTCGTCGTAGGGCTTGTCGTCGTCCTGAACCTGCATCGCAGTTCTCCCGGTTCAATCCGTTTCAATCCGCGGCGAGCGAATGATCGACCGAGCGATGCGCTTCGGCGAGCCGCGTGACGAATTCGTCGACGAACACCTGCATGTTCGCGGTCACGTTCTTGTTGCGGATCAGCAGGTAGTTGTAGCCAAACAGCGCGGGAATCGCGACGAACAGACCGGTCACCGTCGCGAGCAGCGCAGCCGCAATACCCGGCGCGATCGCGTTCACGTTGACGTCGCCGGCCGCGGCGATCGCCGCGAACGTGATCATCACGCCGACCACCGTACCGAGCAGGCCGAGGAACGGACCGCCGGAAATCGCGATGGTCAGCAGCACCATCGACTTCGACAGCCGCTGGTTCTCGCGCACGAGCGTCGCATCCATCGACGCGCGGATCGCTTCGATCGATTCGGCGGTAATCACCGTGCGGCCGTTGCCATCGACGCGGCTGTGAATCTCGTCGACGCCCGCCTTATACAGGCGATACAGCGACGAGCGATGCAGACGCCGGCCTTCGTCGGTCTTGTCGTCCGCGTGCGCGAGCCCGACCAGATGCTTGCCGGCCACGGCGCGGAAGCGCTCGATGAAGAAGTTGTTCGCCTTGTCGACGGTGCCGACGTAGGTCGCCTTCGTCCACATCACGACCCACGATATGAACGCCATCAGCAGCAGGATGCCGATCACGACCCATGCATCGACGGTCACCGAATGCACGATCACGCCGAAGTAGCCGAAGCCGAAGCCCGACTGCTTTTCGTCGGCGCCGTAGTCGATCAGTTTCGATTCCGCACCTTGCGACAGCGTGTCGATCGCGAGCGCCGCGGCGGAACGCGCGACCTTCGACAGACGCAGTTCGTCGATCTCGCCGGTGAAGCCGGCAAAGGGTGCCCCCCCAGCCGCAGGCGCAGGTGCATTCGCGACGTCGCCGCCGACCGCGGCCGCGCTGTTGAGCGCAGGCAACGCACCGGCAGTCTGTGCAACCTGCTTGCCGCCGACGTACAGCGTGAGGTTTTTGCTGTCGGCCGTGAACGCGATCTCGCTCCATTGATTCGCCGTGACCGGCTGCGGCCCGGTCACGTGCACCGGCGCGGCGCCACCGTCGATCTCGGCGAACGGCACGCCGTTGTCGAGCCCGACGAGCAGCGCGTTCGCACCGTCGCGGCGGGCATACAGCAGGGTTTGCGGTGCGAGAGCGGTGGGCTTGACCCACGCGCTGAACGTGAACGCGCCACCGGCCGCGACGTTCAGCGACGGGCTCGCCGGCAGATTCAGCGGGCTTGACCCGTTGAACTGCGCAGCCTTGCCGACGATGCCGTCCTCGGCGATCCGGGCGGGCGAGCTCTGCGCGTTGTTCGCATACGCCGTCACGTCTTTCGGCGGCGCACCAGCCGCGCCGTTGAAGTGATAGACGAGCGTGTAGTCCGCGTCGAATGTCTCGGCGGCCCTGGCGCCGTCCGGCGCCTTGGTGTTGCCGTAGTACATCCACATCGGCTGCGTCGCGCCCGCAGGCAGTTGCGGCACGTCGACCCAGATCAGCGCGACGCCCAGCACCGGGTCGTACTGTTCGATGTGATAGTTGAGCGGCGTCTTGTCGTCGGCGGCGACGAAGCGGATGTCGGCGCCGCTGTCCTGCAGGCCGTCGAACTGGAAGTTGCCCGAGTGCAGCCGGATCAGCAGCGGCGTGCGGCCCGCGGCATCGGTGAGATTGGCGCCCTTCGGCCCGGTATCGATCGTGATCGCCTTGCGATACGACCAGTCGTTCTGCCACCACGCATGCGCGATCCCCGGCAGGCAGCCGAGCAGCGCGGTCAACAGCATGAGCAAAGCACGTTTCACAATCTTCTCCCTCTCAAGCCAGCTCGTTGCGCGAGCGTGGCCAATACCGGTCCCGGTCAGAAACCGAGTCGCACATAGAAATCGAAGCGGGGGCTGTACGCCCGCGTATAGACACCCGAGCGCAACGGCCAGCCGGCCTCGAAATCCGCGCTCGCGTACTTCAGCAACTTCACGCGCGTGCCGAAGCCCGCGCTCACCAGGTTGAACGACGACGTCTGCTCCGGCAGCGGGCTCAGCAGCCACAGATGCGCAGCGTCGACGAACACGTGAAAGCGCCACTCGTCGAGTGCGCTCCCGACATACGACGCGAGCGACGGACTGCGCAGTTCGATCGATCCGATCACGCCGCTGTCGGCGGTGTCCTCGGCCTGCATGTAGCCGCGCACGCTCGTCATGCCGCCTGCCGCGAACTGTTCGCTCGAGACCAGCGGCGAGCCCGAGATCTGCACGCTCACGTGCGCGTTCGCCTGAACGTCGTGCGGCAGGTTCTGCGTGTGATTGACGTCGAACTTGCCGTACACGAAATCGGGTGTCGCGTTGAAGCGCTTGTTGTCGAACTGGTCCCACGTGCTGCCGAGGCCGCGAATCCCCGCCGTCATCGACGCGGAGAAGGCGGTCTGCGAATTCTTCAGGTTCAGCTGGCTGTTGTAGGCGAGCGTGATCGGCACGTAGGTGAGCGGCGCCGACGACCCCTGCCCGCCCAGGCTCACGTTCTCGTCGTAGTGCTTGTGGTCGATTTCGACGCTGACCGAATGCGCATACGTGTCCGTCGAAGGCAGCGTGTAGATCGCGGTGAAGCCGTACGACGTGCCCTTGCCGAGCACGCTGGTCCCGCCGAGCGACGCGACGTTGCTGTCCGAATGCAGCACGGTGCCGAGCAGGCTCCAGTGCGAATCACCGAGCGGCGCGAGGTACGAGAACGAGTACACGCGCGTGTCTTCCGGATGCTGCGGCGCGAGCAGGTAGGTCGCCGACACCACGTGCCCCAGCTGCCACAGGTTCGAATAACTGACCGTCGCGCTCGTGCGCAGCGTCGATGTGCCGGGGCTGTTGTCGTTGTTCACGTCGAGCGTGCCGTGCGCCGGATTGTGATCGTCGACCTTCAGGTCCACGTCGACGGTCTGCGGCATCGCGCCCGGCTTCAGTACCGGAATCACCTGGCGGTCGGCGGAACGGTTCAGGTCGCTTAACTGCTGCTGCGCCTGCGTGAAATCCGGCACCTTGCCTTCGGCGAGCGCAGGCACTGCATCGCGCACGTTTTGCGGCGAGTAGTACTTCGCGCCTTCCACGCGCAGACGTCCCACCTTTGCCTCCACGACCTGCAGCACGATCACGCCGTTCTTCACCTGCTGCTGCGGCAGCTCGACGACGACTGACTGATAGCCCTTGTCCTGGTACACCTTCTGCAATGCATCACGCGCGGCGTTCACGTCGTCGAGCGAGCGGCCCGGACCTTCGAACGGGTAGACCGCTTTCTCGATGTCGAGCGACGGCAGCACCGTGTTGCCACGCACGATGAATTCGTTCACGTCGAAGCTCGACGGCTGGGTCGAGTGCGCCGGAGCGTTCGCCGTGCTGCCTGCAGCCGCCTGCGCATGGGCAGTGCCGGTGGCCAGGACGACGCTTCCCGCGAACAGCGCCGATACCCAACCAAACCGCCTGCCAGTTGCTTCCCCGTGACTCGCGGGCGCCATCACGCCACTCCTCTCTGATTCGATTGACTGTGTCGACCCGCGTGGCGGATTCAGTGGATTTTTCAAGTCGTGCACGATACAAATTTCTAAAGTCGGGATCGTGACCTGTTGTACGTACAGCGAAGCGTTTCGATCCTGCCCGCATTCGGTACGCATTTTTTTAGGTGTTCTGTGCTGCATTTCGTCCCGCGTCTGGTCTGCCCGGCTGAACGAAAATCCGGCCATCGTAGCGGCATGCCATGTCTGTTTCGCGCCGAAAAATACGTAACTTCTGTCATCCGAAGCAAAGCGCGGAGCGGCTACTATCGACAGCCGCGAGGGAACGCGAGAGACACTCGGGTGCACGGGGAACGCATGCAGGTACGCCGCAGCGAAGCACGCATCGAACGACGCGCGGCGCATCACAGGCCTGTGCGCAAAAGGAAACCGGTGACGCGCGAACGCGGCGTTGCAATCGTGACGGTGCTGCTGATCGTCGCGCTCGTGGCCGCGCTGGCCGCGAGCCTGCTGTGGCGCGAGTGGGTCGCGGTGCGCGACGTCGAGAACCAGCGCATCGCGACACAAACGATGTGGGTAGAACGCGCGGCCGTGGAATGGGCACGCGCGGAGCTGCGGGTGCAGACGTCGACGTCGGGTATCACTCACACGGGGCAGCGCTGGGCCGTACCGGTGCAAGCCACCCATCTGGCCGACCTGCTGCCGGCCGACGTCGTTGCGGTGAACGGCGAACTCGCGCAGGCGACGATCTCCGGCGAAGTCGAAGATGCGCAGGCGAAATTCAACCTGATGAACCTGGTGGCCCGGCCCGGCCCGAGCGCACCGTTCCAGATCGATCCGGACGGCCTTGCGGCGTACCGTCGACTGCTCAGCGGCGCAGGGCTGGACCCGGCGCTCGCGAAACCGACCGCCGACCATCTGCTGCGCGCGCTCGCGATTGGCCCCCGCAATGGCAATGGGGGCGACGCGGACGACTGGCCGCTGCAGCCCACTTCCATCGACGATTTCGCCAGCGTTCCCGGCTACGACCCGCACACGATCAGCACGCTCGCACCGCTCGTCACGGTGCTGCCCGACACGACCATGGTCAACGCGAACACGGCGTCCCCCGAAGTGCTCGCCGCCGCGATTCCGATGCTGTCGCACGGCCAGGCGGATGCGCTGATCACCCGACGCAATACCGCGTACTTCGTCAGCACCGGCGACATCGCGACCACGCTCTACTCGACGCTCGGCAACGGACAGTTGCCGCCGGGCTCGCTAGTGGGCGTGACCAGTGGTTATTTCATCGTGCATTGCCGGATCCGGTCGGAGCGTATCAACATGCGGATGGACACGTTGATCGCGCGGTACGGGATCGGCGATATCAGCTGGACCGTAGTGACGTGGGTACACCGGTTGAGCGGCTGACCTTACCGCCCATTGCAATCACATGTCGCGTCGCTCGAGGCGAGTCGATATATCTATATTGCGCAGCATCTCGATCACCGAATTCCAGTAATCGATCGGAATCAGACACGCCACCGGCTGACCATATTTGGTCACCATGACAGGGTGAGTGCTTGCCTCTCGCAATGCTTTGGAGGGGTTCCTGCTGAAATCGCGCGTGGCCATGCTGACGGCCTGTTGCCAAAAGAATTGCTTCACCTGTCAGTCCTTATAGAAGGTCTTCTGGCGGGCACGTATCCCCGATTGCCGAAGCCCGTCGGGAGAAACCGCGGTGCTTCAAGACCCTGACCTTATTCGTGTGATTCATTCTATAGACGAGTAAATTGTTTAACAACTGATTAATACAGTGCTTCAAAGAATATCTTTTCGAGATTCGAATTATTAATTTATCGCGACAGAATGTACGTATAAAAGATGGGATAGCGGGGCTCTAATATGGGGTGATACGTATCATTCAACATCAAGTATTCACAATCCGGGAAACCTGCGCGAGTGGTCTTTAGTAAATCAGGTTCTGGTCGAATTGATTATGCGAAATGCATTAAGGTCGCCGCACGCTGAAACTACCGATACCCGTGCTCATCACCAGCATTCGCACGTCGCCGGAATACAGCGTCACCGTGACCGGCGCGTCGATGCTTTCCTCGCCGAATACGACACGCTGCGTCGTGCTGCCGCCGGTATAGCGGATCGATACGCCGGTGACTTCCGCCCCCCAGCGATGCGCGCCGAGCACGCTGTCGGCGAGCGGCTGCCAGCTGCCATTCGCGGCACGCCGCATGAAGCGATAACCACCGCCGACCGGTTGCCACGCGATCGGCGTCGAACGGATCTGCGCCTCGTCGACTGCGGATTCGAACAGCATCGAAAGCCGCTGCGCTTCCTCGGTGAGATCGGTCCTGCGGTTGTGCGTCGGCGCGAGCGAGACGATCGCAATCAGCAGCCCTGCGATTAGCAGCACTACCAGCATCTCGAGCAGCGTGAAGCCGCGCTCGCCTCGCCGCTTGCGAAAATCGCGCATCGTTCAATGGACCAGGTTGTTCAGCTCGATGATCGGCAGCATCACCGCGAGCACGATCACGAGTACCGTGCCGCCCATCGCGAGAATCAGCAGCGGTTCGAGCAGGCTCGTCAGGAACATCGTGCGACGCTCGAGTTCCGACGCCTCGCCGGCCGACGCGCGGTCGAGCATCGTCGTCACGTCGCCGGTCGCTTCGCCCGAGCGGATTAGATGCACCAACACAGGCGGAAACGTTTTCGTATTGCCGAGCGCGCGCGACAGCGATGTGCCTTCGCGCACGCGCACGATCGCATCGCTGACGAGCCCGCTCATCGCGCGGTTGCTGAGCGTTTCGCCCGCGGCCTGTAGCGCGCGCAGGATCGGCACGCCGGCCGCGATCAGAATGCCCAGCGTGCTCGCGAAACGCACCGTGTTGTAGCCGCGCACGAGATTGCCCGCGAGCGGCGCGGTGAGCAGCCAGCGATCGAATGCGAGGCGTGGGCCGGGACGCGACAGCGTCGCGCGCACGAAGTAAGCAATGACCGCGACGGCGAGCGCCATCGCCCACCACCAGTGACGCACGACGTCCGACAGCGCCATCATCAGCACCGTGAGAAACGGCAACTGCTGCTTCGTGCTCGCGAACACGTTGACGACCTGCGGCACGACATAGCTCAGCAGGAACGCGACGATACCGAACGCGACGACCGTCACGACCGCCGGGTACGTGAAGGCGAGCGTGATTTTCTGTTTGAGCGCATTGCGCTGTTCGATGTAGTCGGCGAGACGCGACAGCACGAGGCCGAGCTTGCCGGTATGTTCACCGGCCGATACGAGCGCGCGATAGATGTCCGGGAAATCGCGTGGATGTTGCGCGAGCGCATTCGCAAACGAATGGCCGCCGAGCACTTCGCTGCGGATCGCGGCCATCAGTTCGCGGATGTAGTCGCGCTCGGCCTGATCGGTTAGTACCGACAACGCTTCGTCGAGCGGCAGGCCCGCGATCAAGAGACTCGCTAGCTGACGCGTGAGCAGCGCCTGTTCGCGCTGCGACAGCTTGCGTCCGAAGCGGGCTGCGGCTGCGTTCTGGCCTGCGGCGCCGCGTGTGCGTCCGGCGGCGGTCGTGACCGTCATCGGGACCAGACCCTGCGCGCGCAGCTGGCTGCGTACCGAGCGCGCGCTGTCGCCGTCGAGTACGCCCTTGCGCGCTTTGCCGGCCGTATCGATGGCTTCGAAACGGAATGCGGTCATCGTGGGTTCCTCTGGGTACGGTGCTTCTCAATGCTTCTGATTGCTTCTCGATGTTTCGATGCGAGCAGGTCGTAAATGGCAGGTTAAGCAGCGCGATTGGCACCGCGTGTGACAGATTGTGCGCATCACGTGCGCTGGCTCTGGAAGTGAAAATGCGTACCGGCGAAGGCCTTCGCCGGTACGCACATTGCTGCTAACTCTTTCCCTGCACGGCACGTTGCATGCCGCGTTACGACCTGATTGCTTTTGTTCCGTTGAGAGGGCTTCGGGATGGACGCTGTCTAAGCGTCGTGGGTCCGTCGGCGGTCTACGCGGAGTGAAGCGTCATCGATTAACGGCCGAGCGTACCGCAGACCGAGTTGCCGATGTTCAGGTTGTAGCCGTTGGTGTTCCCGAGGATGTCGCTGTTGATCGCCGTTTGATACGAAGTCGGGACCGTATCGAAACCGTTGTTGTGCAGAATGGCCGCGTACGTGGTGCTGCCGTAGTGGGCCGTCAGGAAGTTGATCAGACGCGCGCGCAGCAAGGCCGTCTTGTAGCACTGGCTCACGATGATGTTGCTCGTGCCCGAGATCGGATAGCCGGCGGTCGGATTCGAAATGGCGATCCACGACGGGTCCGTCTTGCTGATGTTGGCACCCGGCACCCAGTTGAACGGATTGGCTTCGGCAGCCGCACCACTCGGAGCCGCCACCGAGCCCAGTGCTATCGTCGCGTTCTGATACGTCGGGGCAACGTCGGCGTTCGTATGCGAGTTGCGCAGGCTGGCCACCGTCAGCGCGTTCGTCGCGTTCGGCGAGGACGGCGCAAGCGTCGTGTTCGTGTAGTCCGGGCTCAGGTAACCGAATGCAGCAGTCGCCGTCGGCGTGACGTTGCGGTACGCCACCAGTTGGGCGGCTACGCCACCGCTACCCGTCGCGCCGATGAAGTTCGCCGGCACCGTGGTGAAGTTGCTTGCAAACGTCTGCGTTTCGTTGAACGTGACGTTCGAGTTGCCGCCAGTGCCGGTCGTGCAGACCGCGGCCAGGTGGCGCGTCAGCAGGTCGGTCGTGCCGCTGCCGTCAAGGCGGTACACCACCTGAATCGGCGTGCTGACCGTCGTATAGACGGAGCTCGTCGTCGGATTGATGATCTGGTTCCAGTTCGTGATCTTGCCGGAGTAGATACCGCACAGGTCATTGTCGTTCAGCGACACCGTGCCCGTCACCGACGACGGTTGAGCCACATAGGGGACCGTGATCGGCGTGACGATGTACGGCAACTGGATCAGCTTGCCGTCGGTGGCCGTACGTACATACGAGCCCGTCGTGTCGACTTGCGTCAACGACAGTGCCGCGTCGCTGTTCGCGAAATGCACCGTAACGGTCGACGCCAGGCCGAACTGGGTCGCGTCGTTGTTCAGGAATGCCTTCTGACCGGCGCCGCTGCCAACCGAAGCGTAGCTGAGGCCGCCGCCAAACTGCGTGATTTCCAACCCGATGCTCGGAGCCACGAGCGACGAGCCGCCGCCGACGAGGGTTGCCTGTGCCATCGCTGCCGATGCGCCGAGTGCCGAGAATGCGAAAACGACTGCGGTGCAGATCTTGCGCTTGCTGAATTTCATCGCTATTCCTTCTGGATTGTCCAAGGGGAAGCTACGGAATACAGACGACTATTTCGTCGCTCTGCCATGCCAAATATATGTTTGAGTTCCCTGGTCATGGATTAAATGTGCGTGAATTACAGGAGGCGGTTTGGCAACAGATTGTGCTTAACTTTCCAGATGCTTTTATGCGAATTGATTCATAACTAATTGCGATTTACTTTGCTGATTATTGGACGATGACTGGTGATTTTTTGATCTGCCAAGCAAAGCTCGCGGATCAGACTCAGGCCATACCGGAATCGTTGGCTGTCTGCCCGGCAACTTCGCAAACGGGTATGAGCGCATATGCCGAAAGGGGATTCGCCGCTGCGGATAGTTCGCAACGGCTCATCTGTGTCGTAGCGCTACCAAGGATGAGGTTTCTACCTTCCCAGACCGCTACGTGCGGTTGTGTTGCCGACGTTACGGTTCAAGCCGTTAATGTTCGGCAGGATGTCGACGTTGATCGCCAACCGATACGAATCCCGAATTCACAATCTAGATCGCACGGCAATTAACCAGGTTAAATCTCAATGAACCTTGCAAGTCGAATTGGCAACCGAATCTACGTAACTTCGTCTTACGCAATCACGAATGCTGAGAGCTATCAAGCGTTACGCATGCCTTCACATGCACCGCGACCAGCTCGATCGCAGACTCAGCATCCAATTGTGCGCTATCGACCACGAGTTCCGCCCTCTCCGGCGGTTCGTATGGCGACGAGATACCGGTGAACTCGGCAATCTCCCCACGCCGGGCGCGCCGGTAGAGCCCCTTAGGATCACGCGCCTCGCACACGGCACGATCAGCCTCCACGTAGATCTCGTGGAACGCATCGCGAGGTGCGAGCCGCGCAACGGAACGCCCCTCGCGAAACAGCGAAATCAACGCGACGATCGCGATCATCCTCGTATCGACCAGCAGCGCAGCCACCTCGCCGACCCGGCTCACATTCTCCGCGCGATCATCGGCGTGGAACCCGAGATCACGATTCAGGCCAGTTCTCAAACGATCGCTGTCGAGCACCATCAACTTCATACCCGGCATCGAACAGCATCTGCTTGATGCCCGAAGCGATCGCCGACTTGCCGGCACCCGACAGTCCCGTCAGCCAGATCACCGCACCGCGATGACCATGCCGGCGTTCACGTTCCACGCGCGTCGGCGCAACACAATCAGGCACCCGCGCCCTCTTCGTCTTCTGCGGTCTGATCGGGCGAGCGCCGCTCCCACATGCCGCCGTGCGGCGTCACGAGGCTCGGCGTCTGAAACCATTGCTCAGGCGACAGAATCTCCGCGCGGCGCACGCGCGGAATCACCTGCACGTCGAACACCTCATCGACACCGTTGAAGAAATGCAGAATGCCCAGCACGCTACCCGTATTTGCATCGAGCGCGGCGACGCCCGCCATCAATTCGCCTTCGTCCTCGATCGGCAACCCCTGCGGACCACGCTTGTCGCGCAGCTTCGACAGGCCCACGAACAGTACGCCGCCGTACTCAGTAAGACCATGCGTAAAGCCAGGCAATGTCGCCAGCACCGTGACCTTGCCCGACTGCGGATCAACGCGCAGCACACGTCCGCGACCGCCTTCGAGCACATACAGGTGACCGTTGATCACGCGCGGCGAATGCGGCATAGAGAGCCCTTCCGCGACGATGCGTCCGCTCGGCACCTCCATCAAGATGCCGCCATGCGCCATGTCCTTGCGCCAACCGTACGGTGTATTCGTCCGGCCGAGCGCGGTGACGAAGCGCACCTTGCCGTCTTCCATCGCCATGCCGTTCAGATGGCAGCGATCATCTGCCGCAAACTCCGTGATGAACGGCGGCTGCCAGAGCGGCGTGAAATTGTAGAACCCGTCGATCACCGAAATGCACGAGAAACGCGTATTGACTGCGACCACGACCTGTTTGTTGAACGCCATGTCGTGCAGATCGCAGTACGCGGTGAAGAACGACACGCGCGGTACGAACACCGCGTCGTAGTGATCCGGGCGCAGCGGATACTCCGCGGCAATCGAGCGCACGTTCGCGTAGATCATCAGCTCACGCGCGGTAGCGATCGCGAGCCGGTCACCGCTTGCGGCAAGTCCTATCGAGCGCGGTAGCAGGCACGCCGACAACGTCGGCACGCCGTTATCGACGCCGAGTAGCGCAACACCCGATGGTCTGCGGCTGATGGCAAGCGTGCACTGCAACGCTTCGAGCACCGGCAGGAAGCGGCCTGTATCGCGCAGATTGATGAACGGCTGCGCGTCATCGGGCGAGGCCTGCGTGGAATGTTTTTCCTCGAGCAGAGTCAAGTCGTCTTTCCTTTTGCGATCGCCATGCGATGGTAAAACCCCTGCATTACGGCTGTTTGCGCTTACGCGAGTCGTCCGTGCCCGAATCGTCGTCGCCGAATCCTTCGACCTCGACGGTAATGACCCAGCGCCGCCGCGACACGCCCGATGCGGCGTTACGGACGATGTCCTGTGCAATCTGGTTGACTGCAGATCCCACTGAACTCGCCGCAGCCAATGCACCGGCATCTACTGTCGGTGCCGTCTGCAAACCGCTGCTCGGGCCGGCTGCCGTGAAATTGTCGGCATTCGCGACGTGTAGCGCCGCGACGTTCACGCTACCCGACGAACGGACACCAGCATCGCCAGCGTCGACGGTGCCGCGCGGCGCGATCAGGTTCACGTTGCCGACTGCTGCGCCCGGAATGGTCTGCAACGTCGCGATACCGGCGCCGGTCACTTCGCCACGTGCATCGACCGTGCAGTAATGATCGCGATCGCACAGGTACTCCGGCGGCGGCACATCGGCGATGGACTTCGATCCCTTGCCCGCGTTGATGTCGCCGTTCGAACTCCAGATTGTCAAGCCGCCACCCTGCTCGGTGAAGATCCGGCTCTGCGCGAGCAACACGCTCTGATCGGTAAAGATATTGATGTCGCCGTTCTCGAGCGTAAGAATGCCGATTTTGCCTGCGTTGCCGACACTCGGCGCCGCCGCGCTGCTGCCGACCAGCGCTTCGCCGCCAGGGCCGAGAAGCGAGATGGTGCCGCCCTGCTGTGTCTGGATCGTCGAACTGCGAATGTCCAGGTTGCCGGTCGGCACGGGTTTGTTCGAGCCGTTGCTGCCTCCCGCCGTGTCGTTCGACGTGTAACCGAGCGACGCCGGGAACATCGTTGCGATGGCCTGGTAGCCGCGTGCGTATTGCTTGGAGAACGGACTGTTGGGATCGTTGTAGTCCGTGCCGACCGCGGTCAACACACTGAACAATACCTGCTGCGCGAAAATCTGCTGCACGTACGCGGGCAGCGCCTGGAATTCCTTCCATGCCTCGGTGGCGGTCAGTGTGCCAACCGCATTCTGCGCGCTCGTCTTGTCCGCCTCCAGCCCAGTGTCGACGCCCTTGCTCGCGTCGTATTGTTCCATGAACGCGATCAACGCCGGTGTCGTGCTCGGTACGCCAGCTACTGAATGCGAAGGGTCAATATATGTCGCGATGAAATTCGCGTTGTCGATGCCGGGCGCGACGCCGAACAGCACCTGAACATTCGCGCTCTCGTGCGGGAGGAACGGGTTGTTCGCATTGCCGACCGCATTGATACCGGTTGTGCCACCGGGTACCTGAAGCTGGTTTATGAACGGACCGATGTTGCCACCGGCTTCGATATCGAACGTGCCTGGGCCGCCAAGCACGAGTGCGGGTTTTACGTTAACGTTGGGAAGCGAAGTGACGGGCACGTCCTGGATGTTCCCGCCGGCCACGATGCGCGTGACGTCGTCGACGCTCAGATTCTGCCCATTGAACGCAAGATTGACGATGTCCTTGCCGGCATAGAGCTGCGCGACCTTGTCGACGTCGAGCGTCATCAAGCCCTGGTAGATGCCGTTCGCATCCGGTGCGCCGTTGACGATACTGCCATTGAGGCTATAGATACGCACGGGCTGTGTGTCGTCCCCATGCAGTGCGGCGACCTGATGCACGAGGGTAAAGTTGTCGGTCACCAGACCATTCAGATAACCGTTGACGGCATTGATACTGTTGGCAACCGTGTTGGTCGGCGACGGCATTGTCGAGGGATCGACGTCGATCATGCCGAAGGTCGACAACGCGTTAGCCCACACGCCGTTCATCGAGAACACGACCGACTGCGCCGCGATCAAGCTCAGTTCGCCATCAGCAGACGGATACATCTGCCCCGGCGCGTCGATTGCGATGCCACCCGTGAAAGCAGTCAGACTCAGGTTCGCGGGCAGGATTTCAATGGCCGCTTGCGCTCCCTGTCCGCTGGCTCCGATCAGGAACGGCATATCGCCACTCACCCCGACCCCGGTCGACCCGTATGTGACATTACCGGTCGTCGACGCGATGTTCACGGCGGAGCTCGTCGAGTAGCCCTGCGAATCTGCATGCTGCTTGTAGACCAGGGCGTCGACACCCTCGATATACGACGGATTGAAGATGCCGCCGATGTTCGCTCCGGAGCGAGCCGATACATCGATCTGGCCGTTCTGCGTCGCAAGCAGCGTCGATACGGTACCGACCGACCTCGCCTCCCCGCCCAGGTTGGCGAAATAGGTCTGCCCGTCGGAGCCGATCTGTCCGCCAGCCGTGATCGTGCCCGTTCCGTTCGCGACAAAATAATCGCCGCTCAGGATGTCGCCACCCGCCTGCACGACGAGGTTGCCACCGCCCACGACGCGAGGCTGCGAGGTACTTCCGGCCACGTTGCCGGTGTAGGTGGTCGGCAGCGACACCGCGAGATCGGTGATGTTGCCGCCCGCGCTCACCGACACATTGCCGCCGACGCTCATGACGCCCTGGTCGAACGCGCCAAAGTTGATCGACGTCTGCGTAATCGTGCCGGTCGCATCCACCGTGTTGCCGAGCTGCATCCACGGCCACCAGAACTGCGTGATCGATGTGCCCGCAGTGCCCGTCACCGCGCCCGTCGTATCGACGACGTTCTCGATCCCCGTGATGTCGTTCTGCGCGTGAATCGAAATGTCGCCCGCGCTGTCCGGATTGACCGCGGGTGTGATCAGGAAATTCTGCGCGGCCGCCGAGGCCTGGCCCGCTGCGATCACCGACGTCGATCCCTGCGTCGTGCCTGCCGCCGGCGCCCCCGCCGTGTAGATCGCACCAGGCGCCGACGTATCGAGCAATGTAACGTCGTTGGCCGCAGCAATATCGATCGAACCAGTACCCGTGCGGATCAGTGTGGGGGCGACGATCGCGAGCGAGTTCGCCGGGTTGTCAGTGAAGTGACCAGCAAGCGACGTGTTGTAAGTGAAGTGGCCGTCGATCGTGACGCTGCCCGTCGAGGTAGCAGGCTGCAATGCCAACGGGTCCGCGCTACCCAGGTCCGCGCCCCCGACGAGACGGAACGACGTGCTAGCGCCACTGTTGAGCGACGCTGTTAGCAGCGGCAGTGGGTTGGTCGACGTCGCGACAGGAGACGGTGAGTTGTCGACTGGCGCGGGGGCACCCGTGGTAATCGTCGTCGTCGTGGTCGATGATTGGATCAAGGTTGTAAGTACGGCCGGCGGCGGGGCGATAGGTACGACGTTGAAGGCTATGGCTGAATTGGCATTCAGGCCATGCCAGGCAAGCACCGCCTGCGCGTAGGAACTGTAGGCAGCTTCGTACTTCAGCCACGCGTCAGGATCGGCCAGCTGTTCGGCAGCGGTAGGTGGTGTGCCACTGAACGTGGGTTGGCCAGGTGCAACGGGGTTCTTGCTTGCCCCAAAAGTAACCGCCTGCACCATCGCCAGATGAATAGTGGAATTGCGACTTGCACCATTTCCACCTCCGAGTACATCGGCAAGATAGTCCTGGTATAAACCATAGTACTGGGCTACTTCAGCAGGATCGGCATTCGCGGGAAATGTGCCTGCCACCGCCGGCCCTTTTAGATATCCCTTCCAGATGGTACTCGGGCTGTATTTGCCGTTGTACACGTAGTAGTAGGGATCGAGGGCAAACGCCTTATATTCACTTGAAAAGCTACTCGCCGTCGGCGGCGTGATCGTCACCGTAATCGTCGTCTGTACTCCTGGCTGCGTCGGATTCGCAATCTGGAAGAATCCGTCCGTCAGACTCGCTTCCACCTTCACATCGTGTTCCGCACGGAACGTGATGTCAGGTCCTTGCCCTTCGTAGCGGAACGCAAGACTCGTAGGGGAACTGCCTGCTCCGAGATTCCAGTTCGTCTTGATCGCGATGTCGCCGTTGTTGATCGCAGGGCTCGGGTTATCGAGTTCAATGCCTGGTATCGCATGGAAATTCGCGACGCCCGCGAAGCGGTTCTCGAACGTGAAGCCAGGTGCCTCGACGAAGCCCATCAGCGTGCCTGGTGTATTCGTCGTGCCGCTCTGATAGCCATAGAACGTCTGGTGATCCGCGTTCGGCGTAGTCGGCGCGAAGTAATCATTCTGCAGCGCCACCGCGAGCTGATCAGCCGTCATGCTGCCCGGTGTGTACGCGATCGTCTTGCCACTCTGATCGGTGAACGTACCCGCCAGCAAATTACCGTTGCTGTCGTACCAGCCGGCCGGATCGACGATCGAATCGAAATGCTTCGGACCGCTGCCCGGATCAGTCGTGCTCCACACCGCATACGCTTCGAGTGTCGTCGCACGCGAGCCGGCGATCTGCACGCCAGGCGCATCCGCCGACGTCCCCGGCGTGAGCGTCACGTTGACGTCGCCGTTCGCGAGCAGCGGTGCGCGGAAGTTCACGGTACCGCCCGACAATCCACCCGCCGTGCCGCCCGAAACATCGATCTTCGCGCGATTGCCGAGCGTGATCGTGCCGGAGTTCGCCGCCGACACGTCCTCGTACCCATAGGTCGGATTCAGCTGCACAACGCCGCCGACGGTATCGGGCGTCCCGGTCGTCCCAAGATTGACCGTACCGCCGCGCTGGGTCGGACTGGAGCCCGTTGCGATCAGCGAGCCTTCGACATCGACGCCGCTGTGTCCATACAGATCGATCTCGCCGCCCGCGTTACCCGCCGCATTGATTGTCCCCAGCACCTGCACGTTACCGCTCGTCGTAGTCGGCACGCCGGTACCGTCGGCAGTCAGTTGAACCACGTGCGCGGTCAGCGTATTGCCGGCCGACAGCGTCAGGTTGCCTGACTTCGTCCACACCGAGATCGCATCGTTGACGCCGCTCGCGGCGAGTGTGTTCGCGAGACCGTCGAGGTTCACCGAGCCGCCGGTCTCGAGCGAGAACGAGCCGCCCATGTAGCCAGTCGCGGCCGCGCCCTTCAGCGTGCCGCCGAGCTGCACAGTCTGCACCGGTGCAGACAACGTAACGCTGCCTGCCGCGCCGCCGCCAGAAGCTCCGGAAAAGTCGAGCGTCGCACCCGGCTGCACGTTGATCGAACCCGCATCGGCGGTCAGCTTGATTGCGCCGGCCGGCGCGTACGCGGTGACGTCGAAGAATTGCAGCGCGACGCCCGCCGAACTGATGAGCGAACCGGCGCCCACGTTCAGGTCGCCCGTGGTCGCTTCGAGGTTCACGTTACCAGCCGGCGCAGCGATCGTCGCGCCGTTATCGTTCAGCGTGCCACCCGTGAACGACAACTGGCCGCCCAGCGGCTTAAGCGTCGACGCGGTGCCACCCGCGGCATTCAGGTTTAGTGCGCCCGTGGTGGTCACGGTTTCGTTAGAGCCAGTGTCGGCAAGATAGATCGGTGCGGCGAGCGTCACCGGCGCCGCGCCAAAATCGAACGACCCGTTGCCCTGCCCGATGATCCCGCTCGATGCGTTCATCGTCACCGCGCCGATGCCACGGGTGCCCTTGGTGCCCGTGCCGAGATCGATTTCCTTCGCGTTCACCGTCAGCGCGCCGGTACCGCCCGTGCTTGCAGGAACTGCTGTACCGAGTTCATTCGTAAATGCAATCTGCTGGCCGTTCAGCACAACCGAACCGCCGTCGCTGGCGAACGTCGGAGCGCTCAGGTCGACGTTCGGTCCAAACGTGATGTTCTCGTCGCCGGTGAACGTCATTGCGCCACGGCTGCGCAACGTCAGCTGGCTCGTGTTGCTCAACTGCGCAAGCGTGTTCGGTCCGATCACGAAACCGGGCAAACTCGCAGCGCCAGGATCGGTGCGGTCGGTGAACGTGATCGCCGAGCCATCGGCGGCGATCGCCTTGCCCGACAGCGCGACGCTCGGGTCGACTCGCAGGTCACCGGACGAATCAAGCGTCAACGACTGGCCGCCCGACAGCGTCGCACCCGCGCCGACCGTCAGCACACCGGGCACGGTATCGGTCACGTCATTGCGCGTCACCAGCACCTGCGCGCCCTGCGACACGCGCAGCAGCGAGCCGTCGCCTGCGATCGCGCTTGCGCCGGTCGTCGTGTTCGCGTTCTGGCCGATCGTGATCGGCTGATCCGCCGCGGCCGGGTAGCTGCCCGTCGCATTGATCACGCTGCCGGCCGCGATGTCGAGCCCGCGCGATGCGTTCGGGTCGGTACCCGTCGGATCGGTCTTCGTGACGAGAAGAATTTCCGGGCCGCTCAACGGCGACGCGGCGTCGTTGTTCACGACGACGCTGTTCGCGAGCGCGTTGATCGTGATGCCGCTCGTCGTCTGCGTACGCGTGCCGCCGATCAACAAGCTGCCCGCGCCAAGCGCATCGAGCTGGCCCGCACTGATCTGCAGATAGCCGGGCAACGCCGCCTCGCCGTCGCCGACGATCTGGATGTCCTGCGATGCAAGATCGACGTTGGCCGGCGCACCGCCCGTCGCCGCAGCCGAGTTCAGCGTCGCGCCGAGCGTGAGCCCCTGGGTCGCGGCGAGCACCAGTTGCCCACCATCGATCGGCAGACGCGGCGTTACGTTGCCAGCCTTGCTTGCGAGCGCCGGGAAGAACGTGTTCGCGCTCGTCTCCGTGTACTGCGAATACTGCTGCCACACCGGACCCGACTGCACCGTGAAGAGCGTCGGCGTCGCGCTGCGGCTACCACTCAGCGCATTCACCGTGTAGCCCGCGACCACTGCGGTGCCGTCCGGCAGCACGCCCGCCGCATTCGCGGCCGGCGCACTCGGACTCGCCTGCGCGACCACGCGGAACGCACCCGGCAGCGTCGCGTACTGCGCGGGCAGCAGCGTATAGACACCCGCTGCGAGGCCCGGCACGCCCTGTAAATACACGGCCTGCCCAACCATCCCACCGACTGCTGCCTGGCCGACGCCCATCGAGACCGTCTGCGTGCCGCCCGTCGAGGTCGGCTGCGTGACCTGCGCGATCACCGGATCGTAAGCAGCGACCGGCGCGCTGTAGCCCGGCACGACCGCGTACACGTTCGCGGCACCCGGATTGACCGGCACCGCGGTGCCCGACGTGCTGGTCGCGTAGCTGACGTTGTACTGCTGCAGCAGGTTGCGGCTGCCGCCCGTCCCCGCTATCCATTCGGATGCCTGCAGATCGCCGCCGCCCGACAGGTCGATCGTGGCACCAGGGCTCAGTGATACCTGGCTGCCGTTGACACTGACGAGCTTCGCTGGCGGCGCGGTGACGTCCGGCGCTTGCGACGAATTCGTCGCGTTGTATTGCCACTCGGTGCCGTCGACGGTCACGCCGTATGGGATCACCGTGTTGCCGTTCGACACCGACGTAATGCTGCCCGGCGCGAGCGACACCGATTGCGTCGCGACAAGCGGTACTCCGCCGAACAGATTCTGCGTCGCCGGGTCCGTTGCATCGCCGACGCCGAATATCAAGCTGCCCGACGGCGCACGCACCGTGCCTCCCTGAACGATGTGCGTTGCGTCGACGAGCAGGCTGCCGCCCGCCGACAGCGGCACGTCCGATGTGCCGTTCGACTGGAACGTGACGGTGGTCGGCGCGGCGGTACCGGTCGACGGATCGACGGGTGCGACCGCGGCGACGACAAATGTGCTGCCGCTCGCCGGGTAGAGGTCGGCGGCCTTGAAGGTAACGTTGCCGGAGGTGAACAGCGTACCGGGTACCAACGCTGGCGTCGGGCCGTGGTTATTGGTCGACGACAGACGGATATCGCCGGTACTCGCAAACGTTGCGTTACCGAAGTTGCCGAGCTGCAACTGGTTTTCCAGATCGATGAACGACGCGTCGACCTGCAGCGTACCGCCAGCCGCCATCGGTGCCGACGTCGGCACAACGACTGTCGACGGACCCACGAACGCGACGTACGGCGCGTCGATCCGGACAGTCGGCGTGCCGATGTTCGAAATCCCCGAGAGCGACGAAGGCAGCGACGTCGCACCGGCTGCGAGTGCAATGATCTGCGATGTGTTGAGGATTACGGCATTGCCAAGCGACAGGTTGACGTCACCGGCAAAGGCGACCGGCTGCTGGCCGGTCTGCGCCGGCCCGTTGAGCACGAGCGTCGTGATGCCGGAGTTGTCGAGACGATCGGCAGAGAAGCTGATCGCGCCTTTTGACGGCCCGAGATCGTTGCCCGGTGCACTCGCCACCGGCAGAATATCGCCGCTCTGCTGGATGATCAGCACGTTCGCACCAACAGACACTACCGTGCTGCCGTCAGGCAGCGTGGTGGTAAACCCACCGGCCGGATCCGGCAGCAACGTCAGCGTGCCACCCTGCGCAAGTGCCGAACCGCCATGCGCGTCCAGCGTGCCGTTGAAGTACAGACCGGTCGCCGCGCCGAGCGTGATCGAACCCGCGTCGCTCCATACCGGCTGCGACGCGTATGTGCCGTTCGCCTGCAACTGGTCGAAATTCGCGGATGTGCCCGACACATCGATGCGCGCACCGGGCTGCACGATCACCGACCCTGTGTTGTCCGACAGCACGACGTTACCGCCCGCGAGAACCTTGCCGGTCTGCGGCACGGCGATCGTCGACCCAAGACGGACCGGCGCGGCAAGCGGATTGGTCAACGCGATGCCGGACACGTCGAGCACCGCGTTCGGGCCGACCCATACGGACTGGCTGGGCGTCGCGTAGCCGCCGGCTGCGAACGCCGGCTGCCCCGCGAGCGTATAAGCGCTGCCGATGGTGTCAGCGGTCAGCGTGATCGAGCCGCCCGGTGCGACGATCGAACCGAGCACCGTGACCTGGGTCGGTGACCAGAGTCCGATCGACGCGCCCGCGTCGGCAACGATCGACGCTCCCTCGCCGATCGTCACGCCACCCGTCACGTCGGAGTAGACCCCCGGCGGTGTCGGAAACCCGGGGCTGCCCCCGTGCCAGTTCGCGAGATAAGCGCCGCCGGTCATGGTCAGGTTCGTGGCCTGCCGGTGATACGCGTCGAGCGTTCCGAGACTCGTCAAGCCGCCTGCCGTAATGTCGCTGCCGCTGACAGCGGATTGCAGCGCGACCGCATCCGGCAGCAGATTTTGTTGCGTGACCCTCACCGTCGTGCCCGCCGCAATACCGGCATCGTACATCGCGTTTAGCACGTACTGGCCAAAGCCTTGCGATGCAAAAAAGCTGGCAGGCAATACGGTTGCCCACGGCGAAGCGAGCGCCGGATCACCGCCGATCTGAAAGCCGAGGCCATGCAGCGTCAGCGTGCCGCCACCGGAGAAGCCCGCGCTTTTCAGCGTACCGTCGAGCACGAGCCTCCCGGACTCCGGTTCCGTGCTGGGGATAAACACGGTAGGAATATCGTCAGCGTTGTAGGTGCCCGCATAGGTCGACAGCGTGATGCTGCCGCCCTTGCCTTGGGCGATGCCGTTGCTCATCAACAACTGTCCGTTCGCCTGCATCATGCCGCCGCCGGACACGTCCAGCACACTGCCCTGCTGCAGCACGATCGAGCCGGTCGTATCGGTAACAGTGTTATTGGGCAGGTGCGCACTCGCCGCACCGACAGACAGTGTGATGCTCCCGCCGTTGATGTATTCGCTGTCGCCAGGTGCCGACGTGCCGCCGGTCGCCTGCACGTCGTTGTTAACCCATTGGCCTGCGGTGCTGATCACCGCGTCGGGGCCGACCGTGATGTTCGCGGGCGTCGTGCCTCTATTGGAGACACTCTTCAGCGCGAGCGTGATGCTGCCTGAGGGCGCGATCAGATCGCCAAGTACGCTGATCGGTGCGCCCGACGATCCCGTGAGCGTAATCGATCCACCTGGCTGCACGTGCAAGCTCGTGCCGGGTGCAACGACGATACCGCCGCCACTGATCTTGTCCGTCGTCACACTCACGTTCGACATGCCCGCCGCGTTCAGTGTATCGACCGGCACGGTCTGCCACGCGAGCAGGTTGTTGGGGTTGCTGCTGCCGAGTGCGTTGAGCGCTGTCGTGTCGAGCGGTGTCTCGGCGCCGAAGTCCGGCCCAAGATCGCTCAGCTGCGGCGCGGTGTTTTGCAGGATCACGTTGGCTGGCGTACCGGTCAACGTGCCTGTCGGGTCCGCCAACGTCGGGTTCGCACCCAACGCAAAACTGCCACCTGAAGGCTGCGCATTGCCCTGCACCTGCTTCATGCCGGCAAACGACTGCGCGCTGATGTTGCCGTCCAGTACGAGCGCCTGCTCCGCGAACACGTTCAGCGTGCCCGCGTTGCCGCCGACAATGTAGTCCGCCTGATAAGCGCCGCCGGTCAGCAACGGGTTGTACCAGGTCTCTACGACACCCCAGCGTCCATGTCCCTGCGAGAACTGGCCCGCGATCCCTACATAGGTGTCGTACGGACTCGCCTGGCCGATCGGCACGATCACACCGTTCGCATCGACGAGTCGCGTCGTCGCGACCTGGCCGCCGAGATAATGCACGTAGCCGCCGTTCAGGTTCAGCGACGATCCACTCGCGGTCATCACCTCGCCGCCCGCGAGCGTGATCGTGCCGCCGTTGGTCAGCAGTTGATCGACCGAGCGCGGAATCAGGCTCACATAGCCCGCCAGATTCAGGATCGGGCTGCCAACCCACTGCAGGCCGTCCGCGTTGGTCCCCGACAGCGTGCTATCGACGACGACCTTCGAGCCAAACAGGAAGCTGTTGCGCAGCAGCGGTGAATCGGCGAGTTCGTTCTGGCCGATACGTGGAATCGTGACCAGCGTCGACGCCATCGGTTCTGTGACGTTCGCGAGGCCTGAAACGTCGATCGTCGAACCGGTGTCGAGATAGATCCGTCCCGGCGCGACGGTGTCGCCGGGCGCGGTCGTCTCGATACCCGCTTGTACCAGCGCTACCATCGACACCGTCGAACCTGGCGCCTCGATCAGCGAGCTGGGCTGCATCCAGATCGAGCGGCCGGTCAGCGTGATGCTGCCAGGCGTGAACGGCGTGGTAGGACTGGACGTCGCGGTTTCGCCGTCTTCGTCAGGCAGGATCGTTGTGACAGAATCCGGGCCGAACGAGAGCAACCCTGCGCGGCGGTTCGTGGGTGAGGTCACCGGGTCGGGCCCAATGCCGTTACCGCCCGCGTCGATGTATCGCGTCCCGTTGGGACTCAACGCTTTCGCTTCGTCGGTGGCAGAAATATTGATGCTGCCCGGGTAACTGACACCGGTCGTCACACCGACAACACCATTCTGCCGAACGTTCGCGCCGAGTAGCGTGATGTTGCCCTTGTCCGCCTGAATGATGCCGGTATTCGTAAGCGTGCCCGCCGGCGTGACGTCAGTGCCGTTGAACAATATCTGTCCGCTCAATTGCGGTCGCAGCAGTTGCGAATTCGCGGCCGGCGGCAGCATGCTGAGGCCAACGCCCGCGGCAAGTATGGTTTGCCCATTGCTCGTCGTGATCGATCCGGCATTCGTCACATTAGGGGCCGCGACCAGCACGAAGCCACCATCGCTGACCGTGCCGTTCGTGTGCGTCGTGATCGATGCACCCGGCGCGATCGTGATATCGCCGGGGGGCTGATACGCATTCGCCGAGGTCGGCGTCACGGTGCTGCCGAGCCCGAGCACTTCTGTCAGGTCGGTCGATTGCGTCCCGACAAGCCCACCCAACTGCGCCGTGAACTGATTATTGCTGTTCTGAACGTCCGTGGCCGACTGCTTCAACGTGTCGTTCATGTTCAGAAAATCAAGCGACGACGCAACAAGCGAATGCACGTTCACCTGCGAGCCCGCGCCGAACAGAATCCCGTTGCGGTTGATCACATAAACCGAGCCCTGCGCCTGCACGTTGCCGAGAATCTGGCTCGGCGCGGTCGAATTGTTGATCCGGTTCAGCACGACCCAGTTGTTCGCGCCGTTGCTCTGCGTGCCGCCGGACTGGTCGAACGAGAGCGTCGTCTGCCGCCCGACATTCATCGTCTGCCACGTGAGAATCGCGGTCTGACCGTTCTGCTTCACGCCGACATCGACGTGGCCGCTCGAATCGACCGTTTGCGTCGGCAGGTTCGCGTTCTGCCACAGCGTCGAATTGCTCGTTGCGCCCGGCGCGACCTGCAGGCCGCCCGTAGCGAGACCGTTCGGCACATTCGCGGCGGCCACCGCAGCAGCAGCCGCAGCCTGCTGCGCGGCGATCTGCGCCACGATGCTCTGCGCGGCGCGTCCGAGATTCTGGATCGACGGCTGGCTCGCCTGCAGCGCCTGCTGCGGCGACACGCCGAGATTCGGCACGCCCACACCGCCCGCCGCGCCGGTGCCCGTAGCCGCCATCCGCGCGCCGACCTGACCGAGATTCACGATGCCCGCGGCATGCGCATGCGCCGACATGCCGGCCGCCACCATCAGCGCAACCGCGCGATACAGTGGCCGCAATGCGGACTGCGGCAGATGAGCGGGGCGCTGGACGCGCTTCTTGTTGTGATTGAAGCTACGAGCTCGCATCGTCGAATCCCTGAAGCGCAAATAAGCGGAAACCGCGCAGCAGGCGACCCAGCGCCGACTGCACGGCCGATGGCGGGCGCGACAGCCCGCCAAATCCAGAAGAGGTTACGCAGCGACGATGGCAGTCGTATTTACGATGTTACTGACATATCGCACTACGGATTCCTGATAAAAGTACGTACCTTTTGCCATTCTTCCGCCATCCGAACGACACGGACGCGTTCGCTTCACGTTGAAGCAGCGTGTTCGCGCAATGCGTTTGCGACGCGCTCGATCACCGGGCGCCAGTCCCCGGGCGCTTGCTGACGGAACAGCGTGGCTTGCGGGTACCACGGGGTGTCGTCGCGTGCGAGCTGCCAGCGCCAGTCCGGCACGAACGGCAGCAGCATCCACACCGGTCGGCCGAGCGCGCCGGCCAGGTGTGCGATCGACGTGTCGACCGAAATCACCAGGTCCAGGGATTCGACGAGCGCGGCCGTATCCATGAAGTCGCGCAACGCCTCGCCGAAATGCAGTACACCGCTCTGCGCGAGCGCGTCGCTATCGGTTGGACGTACGACTTGCTGCAAGCTCACGAACTGCACGTCGGGCGCGAAGCACTCGGCGAGTTGTGCGAATGCGATCGAGCGGTTGTGATCGTTCGCATGGTCGGGATTACCGGACCATGCGAGCCCGACGCGCAGCCGCGCCCCAGTTTCGCGAGCCACGACGCGTTCGCGCCACTGCGATACGAGCTCCGGGTCGGCGCGCAGATAAGACGAGGCCGGCAGTGGCCCGGCATCGCACCATCCTGCAGTCGCACATGCGAGCGGCAAACTCAGCATCGGACAGTGAAAATCGAATGCGGGTAGCGGCTGACCGTGCGAGATCAGCGTGGCGACACCATCGAGCGTTCCGATCAGACCAATTAACGGCGCCGGCACCTCGAGCAGTACGCGCACACCGTGCTTCGCGGCGACGCTCACGTAGCGGCAGAACTGCAGCGTATCGCCGAAACCCTGCTCCGCATGCACGAGCAGCGTCTTGCCCGCTAGCGGCTGCTGTCCGAGCCACAACGGCCGGTCGAAATGACGCACGCGGCGCGCAGCACCCGGATCGAGCCAGCGCGTTTCATACTCGCGCCAGCCCGGCAAAAAATCGCCGCGCAACAGCATGCAAATCGCGCGCCCTGTCAGCGATTCGGCATGCGACGGCTGCAACGCGATCGCCTGCGAAAAGCAATCGAGCGCTGCGTCGTGACGGTTCAGGTGTTGCAGCGCGCTGCCGCGATGAAACCATGCGGGTGCACAGTCGGGTTCGTGTAGCGTCGCCTGCGTGTAGCTCGCGGTCGCGTCGTCGTAGCGGCCGATCTGCTGCAGAAGATTGCCGCGCACGCCCCACATGTCAGCTCGCGTGGGCGCGGCCGCGAGGGCGAGCTCGTAGCTGTCGAGCGCTTCGTCGTAGCGTCGCAGCATATGCAGCGCCGCGCCGCGATTGCCGAGTGCGTCCGCGTAGTGCGCATCGAGCGCGAGCGCGCGGTCGTACGCGTCCAGCGCATCGTCGTAGCGCAGCAGCCCTTGCAGCGCGTTGCCGCGGGTCAGCCACACACGTTGATCGTCGGTGACGAGCGCGAGCGCGCGGTCGCAGTACGCGAGCGCTTCGGCATGGTGTTGCAGATGCTCGTGCGAGATGCCGCTGCCGAGCAGCGCCTCGACATGCGCAGGCGCGAGCCGCAGCGCCGTGTAGTAGCTGTACAGCGCGAGTTCGTCGCATCCCAGTTCCTGCAATGCAACACCGCGCAGGCACCAGATGTCCGGTGCCTGCGGCTGCAGTTCGAGCGCGTGGTCGTAGCTGCGCAGCGCTTCCTCGTGACGGCCGAGCGCACTCAGCGCGTTGCCGCGATTCACGTGCGGCGGGAACGCGCGCGGCGCGATCGCGATCGACCGGTCCACGCTAGCGATCGCATCGGCGAAGCGGCCGAGCTTCAGCAACGCCTTGCCGCGATTGGCCCATGCCTCCGCAGACAACGGATCGAGCGCAAGCACGCTTTCATAAGCCGGGTCGCATTCGGCGTAACGCTGCAGACCGAGCAGCGCATTCGCGCGCGCGAGCCGCGCGGCGAGGCAGCGGCCGTCCAGACGCAGCGCGCGATCGGCCGGCGCGAGCGCATCGGCGAAACGGCCCTGCGCGTTCAGCACGACCGCGTAGTTTGCCCACGCCCAGCCCTGCTTTGGATCGACCCGCACCGATCGCGCGATCCATTGCTCGGCACTCACCGGATCGCCCTGGCCGAGCGCCACGAGGCCCAGCATCTGCAACGCGTCGAACTGATCGGGCATCAGCGTCCGGACCGCTTCGCACGCGCGCTTCGCGTCGTCGAGTGCGCCTTCCTGATAGTGACGCCGCGCGCGCAGTACGCCTTGCATGATCGCGTCTCGCACGATGCCACCCGGCATCGGTGCGGATGCAGTCGGCGTTCCGGTCCGTTCGTGTCGCATGCGGCGGGGCCGTCAGCGCGCGGCCGACCAGTCGCGCAACGCCGGCACGAGTTCGCCGAGCGCCTGGCTCCAGTCCTTCGGCGTGCGCTGCCGGAACAGGCGCGTGTGCGGATACCACGGGCTGTCGCTGCGTTCCGCGAGCCAGCGCCAGTCGCACGGCATCGGCAGCAGCACCCACGAGGGCTTGCCGAGCGCACCGGCCAGATGTGCAATCGACGTATCGACGGACACGACGAGATCCAGTGTCTCGATCAGCGCGGCGGTGTCGGCAAATTCGCGCAGCCCCGTGTCGACCTGACGCAGCGGCAACGTCGCGAGAATCGCCTCGTCGTCGACGGGCACCTGCTTTTGCAGGCTGATCCATTCGATGTCGAGATCGAACAGCGGCGCGAGCGCGGCGAGTGCGATCGACCGGTTGCGGTCGTTGACGTGCTTCGGATTACCGGCCCATGACAACCCGACGCGAGGCCGACGCGCTTCTCCCAGCGTGTCGCGCCACTGCGCGACGCGTTGCGGATCGGCCGACAGATACGGCGCCGTCGCCGGCACGGTGTCGACTTCGGTGCGCAACGCGAGCGGCAGGCTCATCAGCGGGCAGTGCAGATCGAACGGCGGCAGCGTCTCGCCCTTCGTAACCAGTTGATCGACACCCGGCAGTGTCTGCATCAGCGTCGTGAGACCCGGCTGCACTTCGAGCACGACACGCGCGCCGAGTTGCTTCACGAGCGCAGCATAGCGGCTGAACTGCAGCGTGTCGCCGAAACCCTGCTCCGCATGCAGCAGCACGGTGCGCCCCGTGACCGGTTCGTCGCCGAGCCAAAGCGGCTGCGGGAATGGGCGCTGATTCGCGAACACCTTATGGTCGCGCCAACGCCATTCGTACTTGCGCCAGCCTTCCGGAAAGCGGCCAAGCGCCAGCAGCAGGAAGCCCAGCGCGCAATGCGGGTCGACGTATTCCGGATCGACGTCGATCGCGCGCTCGTAGGCCGCGATCGAATCGACCGGACGGTTCATCTCCTGCAGCAGGTTGCCGCGGTTGAACCATGCCATCGCATAACGCGGATCGGCTGCGAGAATCGCGTCGCTCTCGCTCAGCGCCTCGTCGAAACGATTCAGATCCTGCAGCACATTCGAGCGATTCAGATGCGCCTGCGGAAAATCCGGCTGCAGCGCGAGTGCGGCTTCGTAGGCATCGAGCGCATCGTTGTGACGCTGCAGGTGGCGCAGCAGACTACCGCGGTTGCACAGCACATCGGCGGCATGTGGTTCAAGTTCGATCGCGCGATCGTAGCTCGCGAGCGCTTCCGGACGGCGCTCGAGATGCGCGAGCGCGTTCGCGCGCGTCGCATGCGCCTTCGCATGACCCGGTTCGAGCGAGATTGCACGGTCGCAGCGCGCGATCGCTTCGTCCATCCGTTCGAGCCGCTCCAGCGCGACCGCGCTGTTATAGATCGCCTCGACGAAATCGGGCTGACTCGCGATCGCTTCGTTGAAACTCGCGAGCGCTTCCTGGAAGCGTTCGAGATCGACCAGCGTGATGCCGCGCAGCGACAACACCGGCGCATGGCCGGATGCAAGTTTGAGCGCGCGATCGTAGCTCGCGAGCGCTTCGTCGGAGCGTGTGAGTTCGCGCAGTGCGTTGCCACGGTTCACATACGATTCGAACGACCGCGGATCGATGGTCAGTGCGCGGTCGTAGCTCTCGATCGCTTCCTGGAAGCGTCCGAGACCGCGCAATGCCGCGCCGCGATTACAAAGCGCATCGAGCAGCGTCGGTGCGACGGCGAGCGCGCGGTCGAATGTCTTGACCGCGTCTTCGTGGCGCTCGAGTTCGACGAGCGTGTTGCCGCGGCGAATCAATGCATGCAGATGAACCGGGTCGAGCGCGAGCGCCGCATCGAACTGCACGAGCGCCGCTTCGCGCTGCCCTGCAGCCGCGAGCACGGAGCCGAGGTTCGCGAGCGGCATCGGCATCGGCTCGATTGCGATCGAGCGGCGCATCAGCGCTTCGGCTTCGCGCACGCGGCCGGTCTGGAATTCGAGCACACCGTACAGGTGCAGCGTTTCCGCGTTATCGGGTGCGGTGGCGAGAATCACGTCGTAAAGCTTGCGGGCGTCGTCGAGGCGGCCCTGATCGTGCAGCGCCTTCGCCCGTGCGATGGCCTGCGCGGCGGAAGCCTGCGGCGCGGCGGCGCGCCACCCGGCCCGTTCGTCTACTGTGCTCATGGTCGTGCAGCCTCGTTGCGGATGGCGATTCGGCCGAGCTTAGAGACGCGACTTAACCGGCACGTGACCGATGTTGCGAACAATCCGGGGGTTGTCCAGCTTCTATTCACCGAGCATCACGGTGCGCGTATAACCACCCGTCCTGCCAAGCGTGATCGAGAAGCGCAGCCCGCGCGGCTGCGGCACTTCGCGCGTGGCAAGCGTGCTGACCGCGTACTGCTTGAGGAATTGCGCGTATGCGGCGTCGATCGCTTCCTGGCTGGACGTCCAGCCGCCTGGCGGCAGGAATACGGCGAGCTTCATCTCGCGTACGTCGTCGCTTGCGGTGACGCTCGCGAAGTCGTCCATGTGATGCAACGCGTCCGCGAGTTGCGACAGCGTTTCGAGCGGCTGCGACGCACTGCGTTGAAGCTGATGCCCGAGCAACCGGTAACGCACGATCTGCACGCGGCTCGCACCGTTGCCCGCACCGAGCCGGCGCACCAGCACGAGTTCATTGGGACGGATACGCAGCGGCGCGCCGCCGGTTTCGTTCGGCGGCACGAGATTCAGCATGTCGTACTGGAGCTGCGAGAAGTAGCGCCCGAGTACGCGCATCTGCGTGACGCTGGAAACGATATCGTCGCGTCCGCGGATCGTCGCGTCGAGACCGCGCCACGACAACACGGCGAGCATCGCTAGCAGCGCGATCGCCACGAGCATCTCGATCAGCGTGAAGCCCGCTTGTTGTTTGCGCCCTCGGCACCGGCTAGCGCTGTCTTTCATCCTGCACCTCGGTCGTCACGGCGGCGAGCACATTCGTGCTGCCGACCGAGCCGTACACGCGAATCGTCACTTCGCGCAGCAGCGGACTGCGCGACGCCCGCGCGGTCTGCCGGCACACAAAGCGATAGGTTCCTTGCGGACACGAGAACGTCTGCTGCCCGATGTCGGGCCACGTGCGCGCGATGCGCACATCGGCCAGCGCGTTGTCCGCGCTCCACAGCGCAAGCGAGCGTGCCCGTGCGGTCTCGGTGTCCGTTGCCATCGCGCCGACCGCACGCAGCGCAGCGCCCATCGCAATCGCGACGATCGCGAGCGCGATCAGCACTTCGATCAGCGTGAAGCCACGCGACGATACGGTGGGCAAGCGGCGCGAACGAATGGAACCGACGGCAGGGAGAATCATCGCTCGCTATCTATCCGGCATACAGATCGAGAAGGAAGGCATAGCGCACGCAAGCGTGCGTGCCTGTCCGGAGCAGCGACACGAGCGTAGCCAGCACACGTGGCACAACCATGTCGAAATCTACGCACGACAGACCACCCACGATGAAAGTGCACTGTACTCACAATCGTTCATCGCTTCGTCTCGGACGCACCTTACTCTCCGGTGCGATATCCGGTACCCGGCGGCAGACCGGCGCGTGCGTCGCATCGCCGTCCGCCACGCAAAATGGGCAACGAGGGGCACGACCCCGACCGCGCCGGCACCCGTCCAACCGCTCGCACCACACGCCATGAAAGAAAATCCGGTGCTAGTAAGTGCATTTCATCCGCTCGAAGCGCGGATGGCGACCGTCGCGGAGTATCTGGCCGAATTTCCCGACGACAAGCCCCTGCCGCACGCGCCACCGCGCTGCCCGCTGTGCGGCGACGAACTGCACGTCGTGCAGTTGCGCGATCGCGCGCATACGCGCCACTTCGCGCATATCGCGCACGAACGGCCCGCGTGTCCGCTCGTCAACGACGCGCTGCCCAACCCGCTGCTCGTCAACGCGCATGCGCCCGATCCGGACCACGAACGCGTGCGCCGCGACGAATTCGCGCGTCACTGGCGTCAGCATCTGCACGCGATCCGTCAACAGGTGCCTGGCTTCACCGCCGTGCGTCTGACGCGTGTGATCGAGCACGCCGACGTTCTGCACGTGTGGGCGTGGCCGACGCTCGTCCAGGCGGACCTGCCGTACATTTTTCTGGTGCTCGCGGAGTTCGTCGCGACGACGCCGGGCGTGCCGCAATCGGCGTGGCTGCGTTTCTGGTTCGATGCGTCGGTGCAGTGTGTCGGCGATCTGCGCGCCGGGCGCGCGGCAGTCCCCCGACTGTTCCGGCTGCGTTACCGGCCGCCGCGCGTGTCGATGTTTCCTGGGCCGCAGCATCTGCTCGCGTGCGACGAAGTGTCGATGAACGCCGATTTCCTGTCCCACGGCATCGCACGTCTCACGCGCGCGGAGGTGATGCTCGTCGAAAGTTTTCTGGGGCAGCCGGTGCCGGTGATCGATGCGGCGTCCCAGCCGCTTATGCGCTAGCGTGGTTGCCGCGTGCAGGGGCGCCGGCGATCAGCTGCTGCGCGATCTCCCACGCGAGCATCGCCGAATCCGGCTTGCCCGAAATCTGCGCGGTCACCGTCGCGCCGTCGATCAGGATCAGGAACTGCACGGCGAGACGCGCGGCGACATCAGCGGCAAACAGCTCCTCCAGCAGCGTACCGAGCAATTCGGTGACGTGACGCTTCTGCGCCGCGGACGCGCGATGGATCGCATCGGCGCGATCCGGAAACTCGGATGCGGCGTTGATGAACATGCAGCCGTAAAACGTCTTCTCGCTGAACCATGCTTCGTGCCACTCAAACACCGCCTTCAGGCGATCGAACGGCTGCATGTAGCGATCGACGAACGCACGCAGCGATTCGGCGGCGCTCGCCTCGCGCTGCCTGAGCACTTCGAGCACGAGTTCGGACTTCGATGGAAAGTGGTTGTAGAGCGTCATCTTCGCGACGCCCGACTCCGTGATGATGCGGTCGACGCCGACTGCGTGATAACCCTCTTGCGAGAACAGCTCAGTGGCCTTGTCGATCAGCGCCTGGCGCTTTCCGGTACCTTGAGTGGTACCCAGACCGGCACCGTTTTTCTGCGTCAATGGCATTGTTCTTTGAAACCAGGCTGCGATGCGCCCGGCTGGTATCGATTTCAGAATGTCGCGACAATTGACCGCCGCTCAACCGCGACTGCACACATGCGTCCGGCCGCTTGCGCGGCCGGTTCCACATCATTTGCCGTTTGTCGATGCAACGACAGCGGGCCAGCTGCTCTTTGCCACCTGCATCGCCACATCGGTCGGAAGAGCGGAATGCACAGGCAGATCCGTCCGCGCGATGCTCGTGTTCATTTCGATGTCTTTCAACCTGCCGATCAGCTCGGCCCATTGCTCGATCGATATGAGGCATGCAACCGGCCTCTGATGACGCATCACGATCAACGGCCGTTCGCCGACGTCGCGCAATGCCTTCGACGGATTCTTGCTTAGATCGCGTGTGGTAATAGCCACAACCCCTGGTGTCGACCAGTCGTCCATTTCAACCTCTTTTTCAGGCGAAGATAGCCGGCGGAACAGGCCGTCGGTCTCGGTACGTGCTTCCCGTGCGTCTCTTGTGATTCGCGCACGTTGCAACGGAAACAGGTGGTAAGGCGTAGTAAAGAAAAGAAATGCGTCGACGCATTCTATACAGAAGGGTCTTGTTATGCGATGGGCAAAAGCAGGGTTTTCATTGAAATATTTTTGACAGGACGTATTAATATCGTTACCAATGCGAATGTGAAGAGCTCGCATGAAAAAAGCCGCTCTCGATGTCGCGCGACGCGACGTTAAAGCGGCTTTTTTATGGCTTCGACGAAGCCACACTAAATGGGATAAGGCGACGTTCAACTGATTCGCATATAACCACCGCTACGCCGCTTCACGAAATGCAAAAACCCGCTGCTGTCCCTATAGACAGCAGCGGGTTGAACGCGAAGTAGTGGTACGCGTCTTTTCGAACAGCGTGATAAATGCCTAGCGTTGCCGGTCCTTCGTCAGCACGACGGTTTCGAACAGTTCGTACGTCGACGTCGGTGTCTGGTCCGCGCCGGGCGCGTGATAGTAATTCATCGTGATCGTCGTTTTGCCCCCGGGGCTACCGGGGTCGTGATCGAATACCGCGATGCCGTAACCCGTGCCAGTGTCGCGTCGCGCAGACCAGATCGCATCTTCGAGCGCGTCGGCCGGATTGCGGACGAACGTGTTCGCGCTCGTGCCGGGCACCGGGCGGTTCGGTTTCGTGAATATCTTTGCCTGCGTGACGCCGGTGGCCGTATCGTTGCCGTACACGTCGAGCGGCGCGCTGGTGCCGCCGCCGCCGAGTATCAAATGGATCGTGCCGCGGCTCGTGTCGAACGTCGCATCGGGCGGATCGCTCGCCATCACCGGACGCGGCTGCAGCGTATCGACAACCTCGCCCGTCGTCGCATCGACGCCCGCGTGATGATTGCAACCACGCACCGGGTAGCTGCGCTCGTAATCGTGATCGTGGCCGCACAGCACGAGGTCGACGCCGTATCGATCGAACAGCGGCAGCCACGCTTCGCGGATGCCCTTGTCCGATCCATTGCCGGTCTTCGACGAACTGAGCGCGTCCTGATGCATCTGCACGACGATCCAGTCGATGTCGTCGTGGTGCGATGCTCGGCGCAATGTCTCCTCGAGCCAGCGTGTCTGTTCGCCGTGGCTATAGCCGCGCACATAGAACGACGTGCCGGGTTCGATCGACGGCTGACCCGTACTCGCGGCAGGCACGAGCGGCGCCGGCCCCGCGACGAACGCCGCCGCGTCCTGATAGACCACGTCGTCCGCATCGAGCGAGATGAACAGCACCGAACTCACGCGGAAGCTGTACCAGCGGCCCGGAAAGTGCGTGCCGTTCTCGGGCAGCATATAGCGCGTGAGATACGAATCGAGCCCCTGCGGTCCGTTGTGAAACTCGATCTCGTGATTGCCAGGGCACGGCATCCACGGACGGTTCGCCGCCGACGTCTGGTTGTTGTTGCCGAAGTCGCGCCACACGTCCGGCTGATGCGTCGGGTTCAGGTTCGCGTAGCACAGGTCGCCGTTCAGCAGATGGAACAGCGGTTCGAAGCGCTCGACAGCCTGCACCGCGAAACGGCTCTGCGGATACGACAGCACCCATGCGGTGTTCGGCGTCGCGAGATCGCCGTAGCTGGTCCAGCGAAACGGCGCACGGCCACGCGGCGCAGTTTCGAAGCTCGCCGAAAAGGGACTTGCGGCGTTGCTGTCGTTGTCCGCGGTGACTTCATATTCGTAGCGTGTCGCGGGCTTCAGGTCATGCACGCGCGCATGGCACACGAACACGACTTCGCCGTTCAGGCCGTCGGTGTAGGTGCGCTGCACGCCGTGCACGGTGCGGTGCTGCTCGCCCGGTCCCGAGAGGCGGACCCGCGGATTCGCCGACTGCGCGAGCGTGGCCCAGGAGATCACGACCTCGCGTGTCGGGTCGTTGCCCCACGTCAGGTGGATCTGTTCGGGTGTGCCATCAGCGGTGGCCGCGGCGGTGGACGTTGCTGCGCGGCTCGCCGAAGCGAGCGCGCCAGTGGCGGTGGCGAAACCGGATGCGCCGGCGAGCTTGAGGAAACCGCGGCGCGAGACGGCGGCGGCCAGATCGGCAGCGCGCGCGTCGGAGTCTTTGTCGTTCGACATGGTGAGCGTTCTCGTCGTGGGGTGGCGAAAGGAAGCGCACGCATGAGCGGCTGCGTTGGCGCAAACCGCGCTGCGAACGGCGCGGCACGTCCATTATTCGAGCTTGTGTGACGTCGCGATGTCAGCGGGCGTGTAGCCGCATGTCGAGACCGGCATGCAGCGACGGGGAATCAGCGCGATGGCGCCGTGCCCGTCTGTTCGAGCGCATCGAGAAAGCTCGAACACCACCAGTGCACGTCCTGTTCGCGGATGCGCTTCATCAGCCGCTCGTGCCGGTTGATGCGTTCGTCCTGCGGCATCGTCAGCGCACGTTGAATGGCCTGCGCGGTGCCCTGCGCATCGTACGGATTCACCAGCAGCGCGTCCTTCAACTGCTCGGCGGCGCCAGCAAAACGCGACAGCACGAGCATGCCCGGATCGGCCGGATCCTGCGCGGCGATGAATTCCTTTGCCACGAGGTTCATGCCGTCGCGCAACGGCGTCACGAGCGCGACGCGGCTCGCGCGATACAGCCCGGGCAGACGCTTGCGCGCGACGTTGCGATGGATGTAGCGCACCGGCATCCAGTCGAGTTCGCCGTAGTCGCCGTTGATCTCGCCGCACAGGCTGTCCATCTGCCGGCGCAGGTCGTCGTAGGCGCCGACGTCCTCCCGGCTCGGCGACGCGATCTGGATCAGCGTCGCGCTGTTGTGATTCTCGGGGTACTGCGCGAGCAGTTCGCGAAACGCGTGCACGCGCTGCGGCAAGCCCTTCGAATAATCGAGCCGGTCGACGCCGATCAGCAACCGGCGCCGCGAATACTCCTCGCGCATTCGCGCAAACATCTCGCGCCCATCCTTGCCCTGCGCGAGCCCGACGAATTCGTCGACGTCGATACCGATCGGATAGGCCCCAACCCGCAGCGTGCGTTCGAATGCACGCAAACGGCCCTGCTCCAGCCGGCTCGCATGCGCTTCGGATTCGACGTAGTGCGCGAAATGCGTCACGTCGGCTTCGCTCTGAAAGCCGACAAGGTCATACGCGAACAGCGAACGCATCAGCCATTCGTGTTCGGGGATCGCCGCCATGATCAGCGGCGGCGGCATTGGAATATGCAGGAAGAAACCGATGCGGTTCGTGCAGCCCATCGCGCGCAGTTCGGCGGCGAGCGGGATCAGATGGTAGTCGTGGACCCAGATCAGGTCGTCGGGCCGCAGGAGCGGCATCAGCTTGCGCGCGAACAGCTGGTTGACGCGGCGATAGCCCGCCGCGAACCGTACGTCGAAGTTGGCGAGATCGAGCCGGTAGTGAAACACCGGCCACAGTACGTCGTTCGCGTAACCGAGGTAGTACGTGTCGTAGTCGCGTTGATCGAGATCGAGTGTGGCGAGCGTGACGCTACCCATCGTCTGCACGCGCACATCGGATTGTCCGGCAGCGCCTTCCGTCTCGCCGTGGATTTTTCCGCTCCAGCCGAACCACAGTCCGCCTGTCTGCTGCAGGCTTTCCCGGACTGCCACCGCCAGGCCGCCCGCCGCAGTCTTGCGGGGATCGGCCGTGCGGTTCGACACGACAACCAGACGGCTCATCGGCTCGATCGCCTCAGGACTAGCTGTTCACCACGTCCTTGAATGCCTTGCCCGGCGTGAACTTCACCGTCTTTGCCGCAGCGATGGCGATCGCTGCGCCGGTAGCCGGATTGCGCCCGGTGCGTGCGGCACGCGCGCCCTGGGTGAAAGAGCCGAAGCCGACGAGCTGTACGCCGTCGCCCGACGCGACTGCCTGCGTAATTGCGTCGATCACGGCCTCGATGGCCTCGCCTGTCGCAGCCTTGCTGGCACCCGTGGATGCCGCAACGGCGTCGATCAATTCCTGCTTGTTCATGAAGTCTCCCAAAGAGTCGTGCAATTCGATCGCGATGCGATACCGGCCCCCTGCTCGCTCCGCGCAATGCCAACGTCGGCGGGCAATTGCGCGGATGCAGGAGCCGCCCGCACATACCGTAACCCATGCGGGGCGCCTTGCACAAGTCGCGTCGAGCCTGCTACGCGGGCGTTCAGCACAATTGACCGGTCATTTGCACGCGATGCGGCCGTTTCTACCGCATCGTGTGTCGCGGTGGTGCAGCGGAAGAGGAAAACACGCGTATGAACCCGCCAGGCGGCCATCCGGCCTGCAGACGTCACGCGACGTTCGATACCGGTAATCGCCACGCCACGCACCCGCGCGTCGACGCGATCCGCAGTTTGCAAAACTTCAAAATGAGCCTGTCACGGCTGCATAGAATTGGCCGTTCGTCCGTACAGGAACCTGCCGCTGAACGGACGAACCGCTCCCTCGGTCTTCAGTCGCCTTGCGAGAACGTCGCCCGCACGAAGCGTTATCGCGTGCAGCCATGTCGCGAGGGAGTGTGTGTCGCCCTGTCCCGTCAATGCTTTCGACTGCCCAGCCGGCGTCGGTCCGCAACGCCCGCCGGCGAGCCCACAGGAACTCCGCTTCATGACCCGCTCCGTCCCGACGCTCGCGTCACCCCCTCGCTCCGCCCGCCCTGCTCACGGCGGCACGCCCACAGCCCCGACCGCCACCGCACACGACACGCCATCCGCGCCCGTCGCCCAGGATTCCCCCAGCGCGGACGCGGCGCTTCGACCCAGGCGTCCGCGCCGCGACCCGAACGGATTGGCCCGTCTTCACGCGGCCGCCGCCGCACGCGGCGGCGAATGCCTCGACGACTTCTGCGCGAAGCTGCAGGCGAAGTACCGCTTTCGCTGCGCACAGGGACACGAATGGCTCGGCTGGGGGCATCTGATCCTGGTCGGGAAGTGGTGCCGGCTGTGCGCGAACCAGCGCATGCGCCGCACGATCGAAGACATGCGGGAAGTCGCCCGTCAGCGCGGCGGACTCTGCCTGAGCACCGAATATCGCGACTGCGAATCGAAACTCACGTGGCAATGCGCGATCGGTCACGTCTGGGAAGCCGCCCCGCGCAACGTGCATAGCCGCCGCACATGGTGTCCGCATTGCGCCCGGCTCAACAAGGGCAAGCAGCCGGCCACGCAACCCGCGGTGGCACCGCGCGTGGTCGAACCCGCAGTCGAACCGGCTACGGAGTCGGCGTCCAAAGCCAGGCTCGAATCCGCTTCGACCTGAGCGGCACCTCTCCCGAACCCGATCGCATGCGTCACTTCGCATGCGACGCCGCTCCCGTCGCACGCATCGGCGGCATGGTCGTCCGTCGATGCGACGGGAATGATCCTTGCGCGTGGGTCGCGCGTCGGCTATAACTCCCGGGAATCTTGGGGATCCTGGGGATCGCACCCAACCCGGTTCATGCGCGGCAGGTGTCCTCCTGCCATCGCGACGCAGTTGTTCGCCGTATCGGAAGAAAGCGCAACGCAGCAATGCGCCACAACGCAGTCAAACGCAACCGACTCTAGCGAGGACAACGTGGATCTCGAAACCGTACATACATTCCTGATGACCCGGGGCATCGACATCGGGACCAAAGTGGTCGCGGCAATCGTTCTGTGGATCGTCGGCCGCTGGGTGATCGGTCTCGTGATCGGTCTGCTGGGCAAGATGCTCGCGCGTAACGGGCGTGTCGATCCGACGCTTGCGCACTACCTCGGCTCGATTCTCGGGGTGCTGCTGAACCTGCTGCTGGTCCTCGCGATCCTGCAGGTGTTCGGCGTGCAGACGACGTCGTTCGCCGCGTTGCTCGCCGGCCTCGGCCTCGCGATCGGTACTGCGTGGGGCGGGTTGCTCGCGCATTTCGCGGCGGGGATCTTCATGCAGGTGCTGCGACCATTCAAGGTCGGCGACTTCGTCATGGCCGGCGGCGTGACGGGCACGGTGCACGAGCTCGGGCTGTTCGGCACGACGATCATCACGCCGGACAACGTGACCACGATCGTCGGCAACAACAAGATCTTCTCGGACACGATCTCGAACTACAGCGCGCTGCCGATACGGCGCGTCGAGCTGACCGCGAAGATCGCGAACGGCGTCGATCCGCTCGATGCTGCGACGCGTCTGCGCGCCGCAATCGCGAAGATTCCGAATGTCGCGACCGATCCGGCGCCCGACGTCGAGGTGCTGTCGTTCACGCCCGAAGGTCCGCTGCTGTGCGTGCGGCCCTACACGCATACCGATCACTACTGGCAGGTCTATTTCGACACGAACCGCGCGATCGTCGAGACGTTCCGCGAGGCCCGCTATCCGACGCCGGAAACGCCACTCGTGCGCCGCAACGCGAGCTGAATGCGGTCGCGGCTTCTGTAAAAAAAAGGCGTCGCGAACATTCATTCGCGACGCCTTTTTGTCTGGTGCCTGGACTTGCCGTGTCTGGCGCCCGCTAGCGCGAACCACCGCCCGCTGCCGGCTGCTTGCGCAGCACCTTCCACAACGCGCCCAGCACGACCGGCACGACGGCCGCGCCGATCCCCACGAGCACGATGATGTTCAGATACTGGCGAATGAACGGAATGTTGCCGAAGAAGTAGCCGAGCAGCACGAGCAGCAGCACCCAGAACAGCGCGCCCGCGATGTTGAATAGCTGGAAGCGGCGCACCGTCATCTGCGACGCGCCCGCGACGAACGGCGCGAACGTCCGCACGACCGGAATGAAGCGCGCGAGCACGATGGTCTTGCCGCCATGCTTCTCGTAGAAGTTGTGCGTCTTCTGCAGCGCGGCGCGGTCGAGGAAGCGCTCCAGCACCGGAATGTGCGAATCGAACACCTTCGAACCGATCGACCGGCCGATCATGTAGTTGACAGTATTACCCGCCCCCGCAGCCACGACGAGCAGCACGATCAGCAGACCGAGGTTCATCTCGCCGGTCGCGCAGAACGCCCCGCCGATGAACAGCAGCGAATCTCCCGGCAGAAAAGGCAGCACGACGAGACCGGTCTCGCAGAACACGATCAGAAACAGCACCGCGTACACCCACGCGCCGTACTGGTGGATGAAGATCCCGAGAAACTTGTCGATGTGCAGGACAAGGTTCGCAAACTGCAGCAACGTATCCAAGAAGCAACCTCTACGAAAGGAGGAGATGACCGGCTCGCCGCTCATTGCGCAAGACCGGTGGGCTGAATGCGCTCGCGCGAAAGCACGAGCCAGAAAATCGACCGCGCCATCATACCGAAAGTGCCCGGCCGCGATAAAAAAATACCCTCGGCACGCCGCGCGTTGCCCGCAACGGGCGTTTCGCACGCCCACGGACGACGGGCGCGAATCGCTATAATCCGTCCATGTCCGAATTTTCCGAAACCGCCGCCGGCTCCACGAGCGCGACCGGTACCGCAGCCGATGCCGATGCCGCTACGCAGCCGCGACGCATGCCCCACGCCGCGCGCGCGATCCAACCGCTGCCCGACCAGCTGATCAGCCAGATCGCCGCGGGCGAAGTCGTCGAGCGTCCGGCGTCGGTCGTCAAGGAACTGCTCGAGAACGCGCTCGACGCCGGCGCGACGACGCTGCGCATCCTGCTTGACGAGGGCGGCGTCAAACGCATTTCGATCACCGACGACGGCTACGGCATCCCCGAAGGCGAACTACCGCTCGCGCTGATGCGTCACGCGACCAGCAAGATCCGCTCGCTCGCCGAACTCGAATCGGTCGCGACGCTCGGGTTCCGTGGCGAAGCGCTTGCGTCGATCGCGTCGGTCGCGGAGATGGCCATCACGAGCCGCAGCGGCGACGCGTCGCACGCGGTACGCATCGACGCTCAGACCGGCGTGCTCGCACCCGCCGCCGGCACGCAGGGCACGACGATCGAAGTGCGCGAGCTGTACTTCAATACGCCTGCGCGGCGCAAATTCCTGAAAAGCGAACAGACCGAACTCGGCCACTGTCTCGAGATGATCCGCCGCGCTGCGCTCGCGCGGCCCGACGTCGCGATCTCGGTGCTGCACAACGGCCGCGCGGTCGAACACTGGAACGCAACCGACCCGGCAACGCGCGTCGCGAAGATCCTCGGCGACACGTTCGCCACTGCACATCTGCCGCTCGACGAATCGGCCGGCCCGCTCGCCGTCTACGGCTGCGCGGGGCTGCCGACCGCGAGCCGCGGCCGCGCGGATCAGCAGTATTTCTTCGTCAACGGCCGCTTCGTGCGCGACAAGCTGCTCGCGCACGCGGTGCGCGCCGCGTACGAAGACGTGCTGCACGGCGACCGCTACCCGTCGTATGTGCTGTTCCTCGACTTGCCGCCCGAAGCGGTCGACGTCAACGTGCATCCGTCGAAGATCGAGGTACGTTTCCGCGATTCGCGCTCGATCCACCAGTTCGTGTTTCATGCGGTGCAGCGCTCGCTCGCGCGGCACGCGGGCGCGTCGCCGGAAACCACGGCGGGCGGTCATGCCGCGCATCTTGCGCCGATCGGTGTGGATGGCGCGCAGGCGCCGGGGGCGGATGGTTTTTCGCGTGCGAGTGTCGGTGGCCTCGGTGGACCCGGCGGCTTCGGCACAGGTGGTGGCGCGCAGGCACAGCCGGGCAACACATGGCTGCGGCAAGCGCGCATGACTCAAGGCACACTGCCCGTCGCGCAACCGCTCGCGCTCTACGATGCGCTGTTCGGCCGCCGCGATACCAACACCGGCACGCCGCAAGGCATGACCACGACCGACGCGCGCGACAGCAACGATGCATCTACGTTGTTCGCCCCGCCCGCACCCCAGTCATTCTCCGACGACGAACAGCCGCTCGGTTTCGCGCTCGGCCAGATTCACGGCATCTACGTGCTCGCACAGAATGCGCGCGGGCTCGTGATCGTCGACATGCACGCCGCGCACGAACGCATCCTCTACGAGCAGTTCAAGAACGCACTCGCGGACCGCACGATCGCCGTGCAGCCGCTGCTGATCCCGCTGTCGATGCCGGCCGACGCGGTCGAAATCGGCGTCGTCGAAGAAGAGCGCGACACGCTCGATGCGCTCGGTTTCGATCTCGCGGTGCTGTCGCCGACCACACTCGCGATCCGCGCGGTGCCCGCGCTGCTGAAGGACGCCGACCTGCAGGCGCTCGCGCGTGCGGTGCTCGCCGATCTGCATGCATATGGCGGCTCGCGCGTGCTGACCGAACGGCAGCACGAACTGCTCGGCACGCTCGCATGCCATCACGCGGTACGCGCGAACCGGCGTCTCACGCTCGACGAGATGAACGCGCTGCTACGCCAGATGGAAGCGACCGAACGCGCGGATCAATGCAATCACGGCCGGCCGACGTGGTACCAGCTGACGCTGACCGATCTGGACCGCCTGTTCATGCGCGGACAATGAGTACGCGGCGGTTCTGGACGATCAGGTCATGACGGCGCTTACTGCTGCCCGCAAGCCGGTGGCCTGCCTGCTCGGACCCACCGCATCCGGCAAGACTGCCGCCGCGCTCGCGTTCGCCGCGCAACGTCCGGTCGAGATCGTCAGTGTGGATTCGGCGCTCGTCTACCGCGGCATGGACATCGGCACCGCAAAGCCCGACGCCGACGAACGTGCGCGCGTGCCGCATCACCTGATCGATATCGTCGATCCCGCCGACGCCTACTCCGCCGCCGACTTCCGCGCCGACGCGCTGCGTCTCGTCGGCGAGATCGACGCGCGTGGTCATGTGCCGCTGCTGGTCGGCGGCACGATGCTCTACTACCGCGCGCTCACACAAGGGTTGAACGACCTGCCAGCCGCCGCGCCCGACATCCGCGCGGCACTCGATGCCGATGCTGCCCGCGACGGCTGGCCCGCGCTGCACGCACGGCTCGCGGATGTCGACCCGGTCACGGCCGCGCGGCTCGCCCCGAACGATTCGCAGCGCATCCAGCGCGCGCTCGAGGTCTTCATGCTGACTGGCCAGCCGATGTCGGCGCTGCTCTCCGTTCCGTCGCGTTCGGACGAGGCCGCGTGCTTCCGGTTCGTCCCGGTCGCGCTGGAGCCGTCGGATCGCAGCGTGCTGCACGAGCGCATCGCGCGACGCTTCGACGCGATGCTCGCGAGCGGCTTTATCGATGAAGTGAAACGCCTGCGTGCGCGCGACGATCTGCATCCGGGGCTACCGTCGATGCGCTGCGTCGGGTATCGACAGGCGTGGGAGTATCTGGACGGCGCGATCGACTACGACACGATGCGCGACAAGGGCGTGTTCGCGACGCGCCAGCTCTGCAAACGCCAGCTGACGTGGTTGAGGTCGATGCCGGAACGGATCGTCGTGGATTGCTGCGCGGCCGATGCGACCGACCACGCGCTCGCCGCACTCGATGCGGCGTTGCGGGTGTGACTATCGGAAGGAAAGATGCGACGAGGCTGGAGTCAGCCTCGTTGAAATAAAGCGATGAAGCGGGCCAGCACAGGCCCGCTCAGAACAAACCTCAAACCACCACCGTCTGCGCTTCGCCTTCGCGGCTCTCACGCACGGTGCCGATCTTCCAGACCTGTTCGCCGGCGGCGGACAGCAGACCGATCGCCTGATCGGCATCCGCGGCGGACACGATGACCGCCATCCCGATCCCGCAGTTGAACACGCGATGCATCTCCGCATCCGCGACGCCGCCGTGCTGCTGCAGCCACGAGAACAGCGGCGGCAGCGGCCATCCGCGGTGATCGAGTTCGGCGGTGAGACCTTCGCGCAGCACGCGCGGAATGTTTTCGACGAGCCCGCCGCCGGTGATGTGCGCCATCCCCTTCACGGCGATCTGCTCCATCAGCGCGAGCAGCGGCTTCACGTAGATCCGCGTCGGCGCCATCAGCGCGTCGGCGAGCGAACGGCCGTCGAAGTCCGCGTCCAGATCCGGCTGCACGCGCTCGATGATCTTGCGCACCAGCGAGAAACCGTTCGAATGGATGCCGCTCGACGCGAGGCCTAGCACCACGTCGCCCGGGGCGATCGTGCTGCCGTCGATGATCTTGCTTTTTTCGACCGCGCCGACCGCGAAGCCCGCGAGATCGTACTCGCCGTCGGGGTACATGCCGGGCATTTCCGCGGTTTCGCCGCCGATCAGCGCGCAGCCCGCGTATTCGCAGCCCTGCGCGATGCCCTTCACGACCGTCGCCGCAGTGCCGACTTCGAGCTTGCCGCACGCGAAGTAGTCGAGGAAAAACAGCGGCTCGGCGCCCTGCACGAGGATGTCGTTGACGCTCATCGCGACGAGATCCTGGCCGACCGTGTCATGCCGGTTCAGCTGGAACGCGAGCCTCAGCTTGGTGCCGACGCCGTCGGTGCCCGACACGAGGACCGGCTCGCGGTACTTCTTCGGCACCTCGAACAGCGCCCCGAAACCGCCGATGCCGCCCAGCACGCCGTCGCGCATCGTCTTTTTGGCAAAGGGCTTGATGGCGTCGACGAGGGCGTCGCCCGCATCGATGTCCACGCCGGCGTCGCGATACGACAAACCTTGGGCGTCAGGGGCGGTTTTCGGTTGATTCATGGGGAAGCGCGAGAAGGTCGGTAAAATGCGATTTTACCCGATGCAGGCAGGCCGGTCGGAATTTGCCGCTGCCGCCGTGAACGGCCTGTCACCCGGGCCGCAGCCGCCGTCCCGCCGATCCACCGTTCCGCTCACCAGGAAACACGCCTTGCAGCAAAACGCTCCGATTCTGACTCCGTACCAGCGCCGCGCCTTCATCTGGCTCGCCATCGCGCTCGGCACCGGCATCCTGCTGTGGCTGCTGAGCCCCGTGCTCACGCCGTTCCTGCTCGGCGCGATCCTCGCGTACATCCTGCAACCGGGCGTCGCGTGGCTGGTACGGCGGCGGGTGCCGCGCGGCCTCGCCGCGCTGCTGATGATGCTGCTGTTCGCCGTGCTCGTATCGCTGCTCGTGCTGCTGATACTCGCGGTGATCCAGAAGGAAGGCCCGCAGTTGCGCCAGCAGGTGCCAGGGTTCTTCGCGCACGTGCACGACTGGGTACAGCCGAAGCTGGCGGTGCTCGGTCTCGCCGATTCGCTCGATTTCGCGAGTCTGCGCGACATGGTGATGGGCCAGCTCGAAGGCAGCGCGAAAACCGTCGCGATGTACGCGTGGACGTCGATCCGCACGAGCGGCAACGTGATGATCACGCTGATCGGCAACGTGGTGATGGTGCCGCTCGTGCTGTTCTATCTGCTGTACGACTGGAACGACATGCTCGCGCGCACGCAGAGTTTCATTCCGCGCCGCTGGCTCGACAAGACGCTGCAGATGGCACACGACATGGACCAGATGCTGTCGCAGTACCTGCGCGGCCAGCTGCTCGTGATGGCCGTGCTGGCCGCGTTCTATGCGATCGCGTTGTCGATCGCCGGTTTCGAGATCGCGCTGCCGGTCGGCATCTTCACCGGGCTCGCGGTGTTCATTCCGTACATCGGCTATGCGACCGGCCTCGTGCTCGCGCTGCTCGCCGCGCTGCTGCAGTTCGGCAACTGGTACGGCTTTGGCGCAGTCGCGGTGATCTATGGCGTCGGGCAGATTCTCGAGGGCTTCTTCCTCACGCCGCGGCTCGTCGGCGAGCGCATCGGGCTGCATCCGCTCGCGGTGATCTTCGCGTTGCTCGCGTTCGGCCAGCTGTTCGGCTTTTTTGGCGTGCTGCTCGCGCTGCCGGTCAGCGCGATGCTGACGGTCGCGCTGCGCGAACTGCGGCAGAGCTACCTCACGAGCACGCTCTACAAAAACTAATCGATCCCAGGTTTCACAGCCTTCATTTTCGCGCCACACCTATCGTGCTCCGACAGCTGACGCTCGATCTCGGCACCCCGCCGCCATCGACATTCGACAACTTCTTCGCCGCGGCGAACGCCGAGCTCGTGACGCGGCTGCGCGAGCTCGACGGCGCGCTCGCGGCGGGCCCTGTCGCGGATCGCACGTTCTACATCTGGGGCGAAGCGGGCAGCGGCCGCACGCATCTGCTGCAGGCGTTTGTCCATGAAGCGGCGCCGGGGAATGCGCGATTCGCCGGTCCGCAAAGCAGCCTCGACGCATTCGCGTTCGATCCGCAGGTCGCGCTGTACGCAGTGGACGATTGCGACGGCCTGTCGGCCGCGCAGCAGATCGCGCTGTTCAACCTGTTCAACGAAGTGCGCGCGCATCCGACGAGCGCGCTCGTCGCGGCCGGCAACGCAGCGCCGATCGGCCTCGCAGTGCGCGAGGACCTGCGGACGCGGCTCGGCTGGGGGCTCGTGTTCCATCTCGCGCCGCTGCCCGACGACGGCAAGGCGGCCGTGCTTAAATACGCGGCGCACGAGCGCGGCATCGCGCTCGCCGATGACGTGCCCGCCTACCTGCTCACGCATTTTCGCCGCGACATGCCGAGCCTGATGGCGTTGCTGGACGCGCTCGACCGCTTCTCGCTCGAACAGAAGCGCGCGGTCACGCTGCCGTTGCTGCGCGCGATGCTGGCCGCGCCCGCCGACCCCGAAGACCCGCGTACGGGCGCATTGCCCGCTGCCGGAACCCGCTTCAAGTAAAATGTGCCCCCATGGCTAATCTCGCTCTGTTCGATCTCGACCACACGCTCATTCCCACTGACAGCGACCACGAATGGGGCCGCTTCATGGTGAAGCTCGGAATCGTCGACGGGGACACCTTCGCGCGTGAAAACGACCGCTTCTACGCGGACTACAAGGCCGGCAAGCTCGACATCCACGCGTACCTGGTCGCGATGCTGACGCCGCTCGCGCGCTATTCGCGTGCGCAGTTGAAGGAATGGCACGACCAGTACATGCACGAAGTGATCCGGCCGGCCATCGTTCCGGCCGCGCTCGGGCTGGTGGGCCGGCACCGCGACGCCGGCGATCTGTGCTGCATCATCACCGCGACGAACGAATTCATCACCGGCCCGATCGCGGAAGTGTTCGGCGTCGACAAACTGATCGCCTGCGAGGCCGAGACCGTCGACGGTCATCCGCAGTCGGCCTACACGGGTCGCCCCACCGGCACGCCGAGCTACAAGGAAGGCAAGATCGTACGCACGGAGGCCTGGCTCGCGTCGCTCGGCAAGACGTGGTCCGATTTCGAACGCAGCTACTTCTACAGCGATTCGCACAACGACATCCCGCTGCTCGAACGGGTCACCGACCCCATCGCGACCAACCCCGACGACACGCTGCGCGCCCATGCGCAAACACGCGGCTGGCGCATCCTCGAACTCTTTCAACCCACGTGATCAAGAAACTCATCCGCAAGCTGTTCGGCCAGGATACGGCAGCCACTGACGCGGCAACCCCCGCCGATACGACAGCCGCCGACGCCACCTCCCCCGCCACCGCGGCAAAAACGCGCCGCAAGCCAGCGCGCGATGCCGGCACGAAAGGCGCAAAAGCCGCGAAAGACACGAAGAGAGACCCCGACGTCCCGGTCATCATTCCGTCCGACATTCACGGCATCGACCCGTCACTGATCTCGCGCAACGCGATCCGCGTCACCGAGGGCCTGCAACAGGCGGGCTTCCGCGCGTTCATCGTCGGCGGCGCGGTGCGCGACCTGCTGCTCGGCGTCGCGCCGAAGGATTTCGACGTCGCCACCGACGCGACGCCCGAACAGGTGCAGAAGCTGTTCCGTCGCGCGCGCATCATCGGGCGGCGCTTCCAGATCGTGCACGTGCAGTTCGGCCAGGAAATCATCGAGACCTCGACGTTCCGTGCGCTGGTCGATCCGCCCGTCGCTCCGAAGGAAGACAGTACGGAAGACGCGCCGCCGAGACGGCTGCGACGCGACGAACTCGATCGCCGCACCCATGCGGTCGACGCGAGCGGCCGCGTACTGCGCGACAACGTGTGGGGCGAGCAGCACGAAGACGCGACGCGGCGCGACTTCACGATCAACGCGATGTACTACGATCCCGCGACGCAGACGGTCCTCGACTATCACAACGGGATGGCCGATATCCGTGCGCGCCTCCTGCGGATGATCGGCGACCCGGCCACGCGCTACCGCGAAGATCCGGTGCGGATGCTGCGGGTCGTGCGCTTCGCCGCGAAGCTCGATTTCGAGATCGAGGAAATGACGCGTGCACCGATCACGTCGCTCGCCGACCTGATCAACAACGTGCCGGCCGCGCGGCTCTTCGACGAAATGCTGAAGCTGCTGCTGTCGGGCCACGCGCTCGCGTGCCTGCAGCGGCTGCGCAAGGAAGGGCTGCATCACGGGCTGCTGCCGCTTCTGGACGTCGTGCTCGAACAGCCGCACGGCGAGAAGTTCATCACGCTCGCGCTGACCAACACCGACGCACGCGTGCGCGCCGGCAAGCCGGTATCGCCCGGCTTCCTGTTCGCGACACTGATGTGGCACGACGTGCAGCAGCGCTCGCAGCAAAACGCGGCGCGCGGCGAATACCCGGTGCCCGCGCTGCATCGCGCGATGGACGACGTCCTCGACATGCAGACCGAGAAGCTCGCGATCCACAAGCGCTTCTCGTCCGATATGCGCGAAATCTGGGGCCTGCAGTTGCGTCTCGAAAAACGTGGCCGCGGTGCGCTGAAGGTGCTGGAACACCAAAGATTTAGAGCAGGGTATGATTTCCTCCTGTTGCGCTGCGAATCCGGCGAACTCGACGAGTCGGTGGGAACGTGGTGGACGGAGTTCATCGAAGGAGACATCGCTGCGCGCGAAACATTGCTCACGCAAGGCGGGAAGGACCGGGCACCCAAAAAACGACGGCGGCGCGGTGGCGCCAGAAACCGCGCACCGGGTGACGGAATGGAGGGCGGTACGACAGCAGATAGCCGCGCAGCAAGCGACGTGAGCCCCGGCGGTACTCACGAGGATTGATGCGGCGCCTGCGTTCGCCGTCGAACGAAAGTTGCAGGAAGTGATGCCATGACGGTTGCCTATCTCGGCCTCGGCGCGAATCTCGGGGACGCGCGCCAGACCCTGAAAGATGCAGTGGTGTGCCTCGCACAGCAGCACACCATCTCCGTGCTCGCGAAATCGAGCTTTTATCGCACCGCGCCGATCGACGCGGGCGGCGACGACTACTTCAACTGCGTCGTGAAACTCGACACGACGTCGCCCGTACGGCACCTGCTTGCGCTGTGCCACAAGATCGAGCACCACTTCGGCCGCGAGCGTCCGTTTCGCAACGCGCCGCGCACGCTCGATCTCGACATCCTGCTGTACGGCGAACAATCCATCGAAGAACCTGATCTGATCGTGCCGCATCCGCGGCTCGTCGAACGCGCGTTTGTGCTCGTGCCGCTCCTCGAGATCGAGCCGGCGCTGATCATTCCGCAGCGCGGCCGCGCCGATGCGTTTCTCGCCTCCGTTGCACAGCAGCGCATCGAGAAAGTCAAATCGCCGTGTCAGTGCCCGATGTTGAGCGCACTCGCGGACACCGGCGACACCGCCAAAGGCACCTGCTCATGAGTTCGCCGCCGCTTACCGTCACCGCGCCGGCGCTGCGTCCGCCGTTCCGTTATCTGGCGATCGAAGGGCCGATCGGTGTTGGCAAAACGTCGCTCGCGAAGCGGCTCGCCGGACGCTGGTCGATGAACACGCTGTTCGAGCGGCCGCAAGACAACCCGTTTCTCGAGCGCTTCTATCGCGACACGAGCCGCTACGCGCTCGCCACGCAGCTGCACTTCGCGATGCAACGCGCGCAGCAGGCGCAGGAGATCGGCGCCGCGTATGCGACTGGCACGCCGCTCGTCGCCGATTTCATGACTCAGAAGAACGACATCTTCGCGCGTCTCACGCTGCCCGACGACGAGTGGCAGCTGTACCGTGCGCTCGCCGCGCGCATCGATGTGCCGGCGTCCGAAGGCAGCCCACGCGGCGCGCCTTCACCGGACCTCGTCGTCTATCTGCAGGCCAGCCCCGAAGTGCTGTTCGCGCGCATCCAGAAGCGCGCGGTGCCGATGGAACTGCAGATCCCCGATGCCTACCTGCGCGCGCTGTGCGACGCGTACAACGAGTTTTTCTACCATTACGACCGCACGCCCGTGCTGACGGTCAACGCGGAACATCTGAACCCGCTCGCATCCGACGCGGATCTGGCGCTGCTCATCGAACGGATCGAGACGATGCGCGGACGCAAGGAATTCTTCGTCAAGGGCACGTCGCTCTGACCGACGCTGGGCCGCGCGACGCGCACGACACTCTTCAACGCACCTCAAACGGATTCCCCCATGACCTATCTGCAGGAAGCGAGCCGGCACGCGATCACCGTCCCGAAGCTTCAGGCGATGCGTGACGCCGGCGAAAAGATCGCCATGCTCACCTGCTACGACGCGAGCTTTTCGGCGCTGCTGGACCGCGCGGGCGTCGACGTGCTGCTGATCGGCGATTCGCTCGGCAACGTGCTGCAAGGCCATACGACGACGCTACCCGTTTCGCTCGACGACATCGCGTACCACACGGCCTGCGTTGCACGCGCGAAGCCGTCGGCGCTGGTCGTGTCGGACCTGCCGTTCGGTACCTACGGCACGCCTGCCGATGCGTTCGCGAGCGCGACCCACGTGATGCGTGCCGGCGCGCAGATGATCAAGCTCGAAGGCGGCGAATGGCTCGCCGACACGGTGCGTTTTCTCGTCGAGCGCGCGGTGCCGGTCTGCGCGCACGTCGGGCTCACGCCGCAATCGGTGCATGCGTTTGGCGGCTTCAAGGTGCAGGGCAAGACCGAAGCCGGCGCGAGCCAGCTGCTGCGCGATTCACGTGCGCTGCAGGACGCGGGCGCACAGCTGATCGTGATGGAGGCGATCCCGACGCTGCTCGCCGCGGACGTCACGAAGCAGTTGCGCATTCCGACGATCGGGATCGGCGCGGGCATCGACTGCTCGGGTCAGGTGCTGGTGCTGCACGACATGCTGGGCATTTTCCCCGGCAAGCGGCCGCGCTTCGTGAAGGATTTCATGCAGGGTCAGCCGGGTATTTTCGATGCGGTCTCGGCCTACGTGCGCGCGGTGAAGGACGGCTCGTTTCCTGGGGCTGAGCATACGTTTTGAGTGGGGCTACGGCGTGACGATCCGCGCGGGCAGTGCGCCTCGTAGCGCGTTGCACAGCACGAGCGCCTCGGCGCGCTGCAAGTCGGCACGCGTGAGCACACGCTCCGCCGCCTGCCATACGGGATCGTCGAGCAGTACCGAGCGCATCACGCCGGGCAGCACACCTGCTGCGAGCGGCGGCGTCCACCAGCGACCATCGAGCTTGACGAACACATTCGAGCGCCCGCCTTCGGTCAGCTCGCCGCGTTCGTTGAAGAACAGCGTATCGAATGCGCCGTGTGCCTCGGCGTCGCGCCAGCCGCGATCGTAGTCGGCACGGCGCGTCGTCTTGTGGAGTAGCAGCGGATCGGCGGCCTGCGTCGCGGCAAAGCCGTGGTCCGGCCCGAGCAGCACGCCGATCTCGTCGTTTGCAATCGGTACGAGCGGCGCAAGCGGCGCGGCGACGATCTGAGCGACGCCTTCTTTACCAAGCGCAAGCCGCACGCGATGCGCGACACCCGGCGGCAGCGCCGCGCACTGCTCGTCGAGCCGCGCGCGCACCGCTTCTTCATCGAACGCAAAGCCGAAGCAGCGCGCGCTCGCGGACAACCGCTTGAGATGCCGGTCGAGATGACGGATGCGCTGCTCTTGCGTCGCATACATCGTTTCGAAAAGCTCGAAGCCCGGATCGGCGTCGGTGAGGAAACGGGCTTTCAACCGGCACTCGGCGTATTCGTCGGCGGCGACGCTGTCGAGTACGATTCCCGCGCCGACGCCCAACGTGCCGCGCCGTTCGCCTTCCGCCCGGCCGGGCGCATCGAGCGTCAGCGTGCGGATCGCCACCGACAGGCAGAAATCGCCGCACACACCTTCTTCCGTGGGCGCATCGAGCCAGCCGATCATCCCGGTGTAGAGTCCGCGCGGCGTCGTCTCGAGCGCGTCAATCAGCTGCATCGTGCGATGCTTCGGCGCACCGGTAATCGAGCCGCACGGAAACAGCGCGCGCAGCACGTCGCCGAACGACGTACGCGGCCGCAGCGCCGCGGTCACCGTCGACGTCATCTGCCACACCGATCCGTACGGTTCGACGGAAAACAACGCCGGCACGCTCACCGAGCCGATCTGCGCGACCCGCGACAGATCGTTGCGCAGCAAGTCGACGATCATCACGTTCTCGGCGCGGTTCTTCGGATCGTTCGCGAGGAAATCGGCGGCACGACGGTTGGTGTCGGGGTCGGTGGAGGTCGGGGCGGTGCCCTTCATTGGCCGCGCGACGAGCGTCCCGCTGTCATTGCGCACGAACAGCTCCGGCGAGCACGACAGCACCCAGCGGTCCCCCGGCAGCGCGGCCAGCGCGCCGTACGGCACCGGTTGACGCGCACGCAGCCGCCGGTAGAACGCGAGCGGCGCGCCGAACGCATCGAACGTCATCCGGTACGTGTAGTTGACCTGGTACGTCTCGCCGTCGCGCAGTGCTGCGTGAATGCGGTCGATCGCGTCGGTGAACTGCGCGCGATCGACGCTTTCGCGCAGGTTCGCCGCGCCGGCCACCGAAGGCTGTTCGGTCCCGCCGTCGCGTTGCGCGAGCCACGCGTCGACCGCGTCGCGCGACAGGCGCTCGCAGCACTTGAACAATAAAAAACGCAGCGGGGCGTTGCCCGGCTGCGTCGTATGAGTTTGTGTTTGCGTGTGCGAATCGCGGCTGCGCGACAGGTCGCGGCCGAACTCGTAGTCCGCCAGCACGACCGCGTGCAGACCTTCGCGCTGGCCAGCCGTGACTGCGTCGCACACCGCGTCGAGCGCGGCACCGCTCGCCTCCGTGCAGACATGCTCGCGCACGAAGCCGGTGTACAGGCGGCTCGACGGACGCTGCGCGGTCGACCCGCTGTCGTCGAGCAGGACGAACACGGCGTCGCGTTCGTCCTGCTCGTCGGTTGTCGTCGGGATTATCGGCATATCGGCATGACCCTGTTCACCCCGCGTGACCCCGCGTGACCCGATAGCGCTCAGTCGAAGAAGCTCTTCACCCGATCAAACCAGCTCTTGCTCTGCGGGCTGTGCCGCGCGCCGCCTTCCACCAGCGACTTCTCGAACTGTTGCAGCAGTTCGCGCTGCTGTTCGGTGAGCTTGACCGGCGTCTCGACCTGGACGTGCACGTACAGATCGCCCGCAATGCTCGAACGCAGACCCTTGATACCCTTGCCGCGCAGACGGAACGTCTTGCCCGACTGCGTGCCTTCCGATACCGGGAAGCTCGCGCGGCCCGCAAGCGTCGGCACTTCGATCTCGCCGCCGAGCGCCGCCGTCGTGAACGGAATCGGCATCTGGCAATGCAGATCGTCGCCGTCGCGTTCGAATACCGTGTGCGCCTTGATGTGGATTTCCACGTACAGGTCGCCCGACGGTCCGCCGTTGATGCCCGGCTCGCCGTTGCCGGCCGAGCGGATCCGCATGCCGTCGTCGATGCCAGCCGGGATCTTCACCTCGAGGGTCTTGGTTTCCTTGGTCTTGCCGGCGCCGTGGCAGTGCGTGCAAGGCTCGGGAATGTAGGTGCCGGTGCCGTGGCACTTCGGGCAGGTCTGCTGGATGCTGAAGAAGCCTTGCGACATCCGCACCGCGCCGGAACCGTTACAGGTCGGGCAGGTTTCCGGCTTCGTGCCGGGCTTCGCGCCGGATCCGTGGCACACCTCGCACGATACCCAGCTCGGCACGCGGATCTGCGTGTCGTAGCCGTGCGCGGCCTGTTCGAGTGTGATTTCCATGCTGTAGCGCAGATCGGCGCCGCGATACACCTGCGGGCCGGCACGGCCTCCCCCTCGGGCAGCGCCGCCGGCCGCCTGGCCGAAGATGTCGCCGAAGATGTCGCCGAACGCGTCGGCGAATCCGCCGAAGCCCTGTGCACCCGCGCCACCCATATTCGGATCGACGCCCGCGTGGCCGTACTGGTCGTAGGCCGCGCGCTTCTGCGAGTCCGACAGCATTTCATAGGCTTCCTTCACCTCCTTGAAACGCTCTTCCGAATCCTTGTTGTCCGGATTGCGGTCGGGGTGATGCTTCATCGCGAGCTTGCGATAAGCCTTCTTGATTTCGTCGTCGCTCGCGTTCTTCGCGACGCCCAGAACCTCGTAGTAATCCCGTTTCGCCATATCGGTTCAGCGCCAGCCGTGCGGTACAGCGCGGCGGCTCCTGTTGAATGCTGGAGTCTCGCGACTCGTCCAGGCACTGCGCACGATGCCGTTTGCACGGCGCACGCAGCGACCTCCACAAAACAAACGTGCCCGGGGAGCCAGAAGGCTCGCCGAGCGTGGTAACCGGTCATGCGCCCGATCAGCGCAGACCGTCTTGCAGCCGGTCATGCGCAGCATCGCTGCGCATGGTGTCGCGGTTAAACGCAACTGGCCTTAGTCCTTCTTCACTTCCTTGAACTCGGCATCGACGACGTCGTCTTCCGGCTGGCCGGCGGCACCACTCTCTGCCCCGCCGGCAGCGCCCGCGGCACCTGCTGCTGCGCCCGCGGCGCCTTGCGCAGCCTGCATGTCGGCGTACATCTTTTCGCCGAGCTTCTGCGACGACGTGGCCACCGCTTCGATCTTCGCCTCGATCGCGGCCTTGTCGCTCGCGCTGCTCTTCAGCGTTTCTTCGAGATCCTTCAATGCGGCTTCGATCTTTTCCTTCTCACCGGCTTCGAGCTTGTCGCCGTATTCGGTGAGCGCCTTCTTCGTGCTGTGCACGAGCGCATCGCCCTGGTTGCGGGCATCGGCCAGCTCGCGCAGCTTGTGATCTTCTTCGGCGTTCGCTTCGGCGTCCTTCACCATCTTCTCGATCTCGGCTTCCGACAAACCCGAGTTCGCCTTGATGACGATGCGGTTTTCCTTGCCGGTCGCCTTGTCCTTCGCGCCAACGTGCAGGATGCCGTTCGCGTCGATGTCGAAGCTCACTTCGATCTGCGGCACGCCACGCGGCGACGGCGGAATGCCTTCGAGGTTGAACTCGCCAAGCAGCTTGTTGCCGGCTGCCATTTCGCGTTCGCCCTGGAACACCTTGATCGTCACGGCGCCCTGGTTGTCGTCGGCCGTCGAGTACACCTGCGCATGCTTCGTCGGGATCGTGGTGTTCTTGTTGATCATCTTCGTCATCACGCCGCCGAGCGTTTCGATGCCGAGCGACAGCGGGGTCACGTCGAGCAGCAGCACGTCCTTGCGGTCGCCCGACAGCACCTGACCCTGGATCGCCGCACCGACTGCGACGGCTTCGTCCGGGTTCACGTCACGGCGCGCTTCCTTGCCGAAGAACTCCTTCACCTTGTCCAGCACCTTCGGCATACGCGTCTGACCGCCGACCACGATCACGTCGTCGATGTCGCTGACCTTCACGCCGGCGTCCTTGATCGCAACGCGGCACGGTTCGATCGTGCGTTCGATCAGGTCTTCGACCAGCGCTTCGAGCTTCGCGCGGGTGATCTTCAGGTTCAAGTGCTTCGGACCCGACGCGTCGGCCGTGATGTACGGCAGGTTGATTTCGGTCTGCTGGCCCGACGACAGTTCGATCTTCGCCTTTTCAGCGGCTTCCTTCAGGCGTTGCAGCGCGAGCACGTCCTTCGACAGGTCGACGCCCTGCTCCTTCTTGAACTCGCCGATGATGTAATCGATGATGCGCTGGTCGAAGTCTTCACCGCCGAGGAACGTATCGCCGTTGGTCGAGAGCACTTCGAACTGCATTTCGCCGTCGACATCCGCGATCTCGATGATCGAGATGTCGAACGTGCCGCCGCCGAGGTCGAACACCGCGATCTTGCGGTCGCCCTTTTCGGCCTTGTCGAGACCAAACGCGAGCGCGGCTGCGGTCGGCTCGTTAATGATCCGCTTCACTTCCAGACCGGCGATGCGGCCGGCGTCTTTCGTCGCCTGACGCTGGCTGTCGTTGAAGTACGCGGGAACCGTGATCACGGCTTCAGTGACTTCCTCGCCGAGATAGTCTTCGGCGGTCTTCTTCATCTTGCGCAGCACTTCCGCCGAAATTTGCGGCGGGGCGAGCTTCTGGTCGTGGGCTTCGACCCACGCGTCGCCATTGTCGGCCTTGACGATCTTGTAGGGCATCAGGCCGATGTCCTTCTGCACTTCCTTTTCTTCGAAGCGGCGACCGATCAGGCGCTTGACGGCAAACAGCGTGTTGCGCGGGTTGGTGACCGACTGGCGCTTCGCCGGTGCGCCGACGAGCACTTCGTTGTCGTCCATGTAGGCGATGACCGACGGCGTCGTACGGGCGCCTTCCGAGTTTTCGATCACCTTGACCTGATTGCCTTCCATCACCGCCACGCACGAGTTCGTGGTGCCGAGGTCGATGCCGATGATTTTGCCCATTTTTACCAATCTCCAGAAATTCGATGTGCTGCGGAACGCCTTGCGCCTGCTGGCTTTCGACCGACTTCCGCGTCCAGATTCGTACCTGCACTCAAGGTAAGTGCAACCGCATCGTTTTCAAGACCTTGTACCCGATGCGGTCTTTAATTTTTTTCAATCGCCGCCGGCTCCGGCCAGGGCCGCGTCGAACGACTCCGCGGTCACTTCCCGTATGTCGAACGCGGCGAATGCGGTCGCGTCGACCGGAATGCTGCTCCTGGCCGGCTCACCTGCTGCTGGTCTGGGGAAATCCGCAAACGCGTCCGCAAACGCGCTCGATACAGACGTGCAAATGACTTCGCCGGATTACTTCGGCTGCGTAACGGTTACGAGTGCCGGTCGCAGCACGCGGTCCGCGATCACGTAACCCTTTTGCAGCACCGTCACGACGGTGTTCGGCTCCTGCTCGGCCGGCACCATCGAAATGGCCTGGTGGCGATGCGGGTCGAACTTCTCGCCGACCGGATCGATCGGTACGACGCGCCCTTTCTCGAGCGCGCCCGTTAGCTGGCGCAGCGTCAGCTCGACGCCTTCGCGGACTTTCACGAGATCGTCCGACGAGTGGACGAGCGCAGCCTCGAGGCTGTCGACCACCGGCAGCAGATACTCGGCGAAGTTTTCGATCGCGAACTTGTGGGCCTTCGTGACGTCTTCCTGCGCGCGACGGCGCACGTTCTCGGTCTCGGCCTTCGCCCGCAGGAAGCTCTCCTGCAGATCGGCGATCCTGGCCTGCGCTTCGGCGAGCGCGGCGACGGCTTCGTTCGCCGCGTCCGCGGGTTCCTGCTGGGGCTGCGCGGCGGCCTGGCTCTCAACTTCGCCCCCCAAGGGGACTTGCTTCGCGGCGTCGGCGGGAGCCGGATCCTGGCCCGTCGGATTCTCTTGCGTGTTTTCCATGTCGCTGAAAGTCGTTAGAAATAATAGAAACCAGAAGCAAAAACAAAGCAGCCGGCGTCGCCGCTGCCCCTCGCAGACCGTGTTGTCGCGGCGCGACGCCGTACCGCTCGCTGCCGGTGCAGATGGGCGCGAAAACGGCGTTTTCAAGCCAACGGCGACGCTTTTTGCACTGCAACCGTGCTGCCGAAACGGCCCGTTACAACCATTACCCGCGCTTCATCAGATTGAGATTGAGCCCACCTCGCGGCTGGCCTAAACTCCATCCAAGCGTCAGAAAAGGCACGTTTACCCTAACCTTACGCGAACCCATCATCTTCCAATTGCCCGTTTCCATCCTGTGTGTTCAGGAGGTACCAGTGAAACTGACCTTTGCCATATCGGTGGTCGCCTTGGTACTCATCGCGGGCACCACGACCATCTGCATGTCCGGAGCCGTCACCGACAGCACGACCGAATACGGTAGCGTGCACGCGACGATGGAACAGATCTTCAATCCCCACCTGAAAGTTTGTCGATAACCCGCCGGTCCCGCTTGGTCGGCCGGCCGTGAAACGCCGCGGCCGGTTCGCGGTACGTCTTGCGGCGCTCCAGTTCCAGCAGCCGCTTCGCCTTTCCCTCAGCCGTCTCCTCATACAGTGTCTGCGCGACGCTGGCCGGACCGCGCACGTCGCATAGACCCAGCACGTCCACCTGCCAGACCGCGTGCTCGATCTCGATCTCGACCCGGTCGCCGACCCGCACGTCCTTTGCCGGCTTGACCGGCGCGCCGCCGACCCGCACCCGTCCTTTCTCGACAGCATCCGCGGCAAGCGACCGCGTCTTGAAGAAGCGCGCCGCCCATAGCCACTTGTCGATGCGCAGCCGCGCGCCTGGGTCCGTCGAAATCCTGTAGTTCATCGGCCGCTCCGGATCGCGCGGGCGCCTCGATGCGGGGCGTAACCCAATGCAGATACCATGCCTGCGCGCGATGTCGGGACGAAGGCATTCATGTCGTCACGGCCCCGTGCGCGTGTACCGTATGCGCCGCCTGAACCGGCCAGCCCTGCAGATTGACCGCGACGATCTCGCCGAGCGCCGCGATCCACGCGGGGGCGGTGTTCACACACGGAATGCGGTGAAACTCCTTGCCGCCTGCATGCACGAACTCGTCGCGCACTTCGATGCCGATCTCCTCGATCGTCTCGAGACAATCCGCTGTAAAGCCCGGGCAGAATACGTCGGCACGCCGTACGCCCGCTGCGCCCAGTTCCTTCAGCGTCGGCGCGGTGTACGGCTGCAGCCACTCGGCCTTGCCGAAGCGCGACTGGAAGGTCACGCGGCATTCGACCGGCGTCAGTTCGAGCGCATGCATCAACAGCGTGGCTGTTTGCTGGCACTGCTCGTGATACGGATCGCCGAGATCCAGCGTGCGCCGCGGCACGCCGTGGAAGCTCAACACCAGTTTGTCGCCGGCCGAGAAGTCGGGACGGCCGTGCGCGTGCCAGTAATGGTGCACCTGCGCCGCAAGCGCTGCGATGTACGCGGGATGATCCGCGTAGTGGCGCACGGTGCGGATCTCGGGCTGGTTGCGCATGCGGCCCAGCGCCGCGAACGCGTCGTCGAACGCGGTGGCCGTGGTCGACGACGAGTACTGCGGATACATCGGCATCAGCAGCACGCGCTCGGCGCCCGCGAGCTTCAGCTGGTTCAGCATCGCCGGGATGCCGGGCGTGCCGTAGCGCATCGCGTATTCGACGAGCGTGGTATAGCCGTTCGCGTGCAGCAGCTGGCGCAGCGCATCGACCTGCTTTTCGGTATGCACGCGCAGCGGCGAACCCTCGGGCATCCATACCGCCGCGTACCTCTTCGCGGACGACTGGCCGCGGAACGGCAGGATCAGCGTGCGCAGGATGATCTGCCACAGCAGCGCGGGGATTTCGACGACGCGCGGATCGGACAGGAACTGCGCGAGGTAGCGGCGCACCGCGCGGGGCGTCGGCGCATCCGGCGTGCCGAGATTGATCAGCAGCACGGCCACGCGATGGGCGGCGGCGGATTGCGACGGCCGCTCGAGATCGAAACGCATAGGCAACGGTCAACCGCGTACTGCGGAGTGGGGGCGAAAACGACCATTATAGCGGCGCGTCCCTGACCGGCTAGCTGGCCGTCCGGCCGATTGGCGGCGGCGGACGCCGCGCGCACTATCTACCTGCAGTGACACATACAGTGGCGCAGCGAACCGTTACTGCTGGGTTATTGCTGACTGAGCGTCAGCGACAGCAGCCGCGCGGTGATGTCGACGATCGGGATCACGCGGTTGTACGCCATGCGGGTCGGGCCGATCACGCCGAGCGTGCCGACGATCTTCCCGTTCACCTCGTACGGCGCGGTCACGACGCTCATTTCCTCGATCGGCACGAGGTTCGACTCGCCGCCGATGAAGATCTGCACGCCCTGTGCATGACTCGATACGTCGAGCAACTGAAGGAGGCTGGTTTTTTGGTCGAACACGTCGAACAGTTTGCGCAGCCGGGCCATATCGGACGACAGGTCGGCTACTTCGAGCAGATTGCGCTCGCCGGAGATCAGCACCGTGTCGCCAGTGTCGGACTCTTCGGTGCTCGCGGTAACGGCCGCGTGCATCAGCGTGGTCATGTCGCCGCGCAACGCGTCGATTTCTTCGCGCAGCCGGCGGCGCACGTCGTCGAACGACAGCCCGGCGAAATGCGCATTGATGTAATTGGATGCCTCGATGAGTTCGGACGGCGAGAAGTCGCGCTGCGTCGCCATGATGCGGTTCTGCACGTCGCCTTCGGGCGTCACGATGATGAGCAGGATGCGCTTGTCGGACAGCCGCATGAATTCGATCTGCTTGAACACGTGGCTGCGCCGCGGCGTGAGCACGACGCCGGCGAATTGCGACAGGCTGGACAGCACGCTCGCCGCGGCGGCGACGATCTTCTGCGGCTCGCCTGCCTGCAACGTGGTCTTGACCATGCGCGTTACCGCTTCCTCGTCCGCGGCGGACTCGAGCGTCAGCATCGTATCGACGAATAGCCGGTAGCCGCGCGGCGTCGGAATCCGGCCAGCCGACGTATGCGGACTGACCACGAGCCCCAGATCCTCGAGATCGGACAACACGTTGCGGATCGTCGCCGGGCTCAGCTCCAGCCCCGAGTAGCGCGACAGCGTGCGCGAGCCGACCGGCTGACCTTCGGCGATGTAGCGCTCGATCAGCGTTTTGAGGAGGGTTTGTGCGCGAGGATCTAGCATGGGGAAAAATTTTAGCTCAATGGCACGGCGAACGATATGACGGGAAGGTCGGCGCTATCCAGGGCCCCGTCGAACCCTGGGCCGGCACCGTGCACCCGCACGCAGCCGCGCCGCGGGCACGGGCAACACCCGCTGTCATCGGCGCTTCACCATTCTAACGATAATCGTCACCGTGCAAGCCGGGAATACCACGTCCGACGGTCGTCCGGCGCGCGCCGCGCTACAGGGCGGCAACGGGGGCGGCGACGGTTCTTTTCAGAACCCACCTATGGTGTAATGCCGGCATGCAAGTTACCAGCCAGTTCAGGACCGTTGCGCTCATTGGGCGCAGCAACACGCCCGGCATCAGCGAGCCGCTGACGGCGCTCGCCGCGTGCATCGAGAAGCGTGGCTTCGACATCGTGTTCGAAGCGGACACCGCCGCCGAAATCGGCGCGTCCGGCTACCCCGCACTGCAGCCCGCGGAGATCGGCGCGCGCGCCGACGTCGCGGTCGTGCTGGGCGGCGACGGCACGATGCTCGGCATCGGCCGGCAACTGGCGCCGTACCGCACGCCGCTCATCGGCATCAACCACGGGCGGCTCGGCTTCATTACCGACATCCCGCTCTCCGACATGTACGAGGTTATCCCGCAGATGCTCGCGGGCAGCTTCGAGCGCGAGGAGCGCACGCTGCTCGAAGCGCGCATCATGCGCAACGGCGATCCGATCTACCACGCACTCGCGTTCAACGACGTCGTCGTGAACCGCAGCGGCTTTTCGGGCATGGCGGAGCTGCGCGTGTCGGTGGACGGCCGCTTCATGTACAACCAGCGCTCCGACGGTCTGATCGTCGCGACGCCGACCGGCTCGACCGCGTACGCGCTGTCGTCGCAGGGGCCGATCCTGCATCCGCAGTTGCAGGGCCTCCTGCTCGTGCCGATCGCGCCGCACTCGCTGTCGAACCGGCCGATCGTGCTGCCGGACGACTCGAAGGTGAGCATCCAGATCGTCTCCGGCCGCGACGTCAACGTGAACTTCGACATGCAGTCGTTCACCGCGCTCGAACTCAGCGATACGATCGAAGTGCGCCGCTCGCGTCACACGGTGCCGTTCCTGCACCCGGTCGGCTACAGCTACTATGCGACGCTGCGCAAGAAGCTGCACTGGAACGAGTACCCGTCGCACGAAGAAGACGGCCCCGCCAGCTAGCCGCCCCCGGTCACCCGTCACCCCTGCCAACCAGACGACTCCATGCTTCGCCACCTCTCGATACGCGACTTCGTCATCGTCGCCGCGCTCGACCTCGAATTCGACAGCGGCTTCACGGTTTTCTCGGGCGAAACGGGCGCCGGCAAGTCGATCCTGATCGACGCGCTGGCACTCGCGCTCGGCGCCCGCGCGGATGCCAGCGTCGTGCGCACCGGCGAAGCCCGTGCGGACATCACGGCCGAATTCGATACCCATGACGAAGTCGACCGCTGGCTCGACGACCAGGCACTCGGCACCACCGACGACGCGGCGCACGGCACAGTGCTGCTGCGTCGCGTGATCGATGCGGGCGGGCGTTCGCGCGCGTTCGTCAACGGCACGCCGGCGACGCTCACGCAGCTACGCGAACTCGGCGAAATGCTCGTCGACATTCACGGGCAGCACGCACATCAACTGCTGATGCGCCCCGACGCGCAGCGCCAGCTATTCGATACGCACGCCGGCCTGCTCGACACCGCCGCGACCGTGAACCGCGCGTGGCGCGGCTGGCGCGACGCGGCCCAGGCCGTCGAACTCGCGCAAACGCGCGATCGCGAGTTGCAGCTGGAACGCGAGCGCCTCGCGTGGCAGCTTGCCGAACTCGACAAGCTCGCGCCGCAGCCCGGCGAATGGGACGACGTGAATGCCGAGCATCGGCGGTTGTCGCATTCGGCGAACCTGATCGACGGTGTGCAGAGCGCGCTCGGCGCGCTGTCCGAATCCGACGGCGCGATGATCTCGCAGCTCGGCTCGATCGTCTCGAAGCTGCGCGACCTCGCCGACATCGATCCGGCGCTGAACGATGCGCTCGCCGCGCTCGAACCCGCCGAAATCCAGTTGCAGGAAGCGGCCTATTCGCTGTCGCATTACGCGCAGCGTCTCGAACTCGATCCGAACCGGCTCGCGCAGGTCGAAAAGCGTCTCGAAGCACTGCACTCGGCCGCGCGCAAATTCCGCCTGCAGCCGCAGACGCTACCGGAAGAACACGAAGCACGTCGCGCGCAGCTCACCGCGCTCGACGCCGCCGCCGATCTCGACAGCCTGCGCGCCGCCGAAGCGAAGGCGAAGGACGCGTACCTCGCCGAAGCAAAACAACTGTCGAAGGCGCGCGTGAAGGCCGCGAAAGCGCTCGGCGCGGCGGTAACGACGGGCATGCAGGAACTGTCGATGGCGGGCGGCAGCTTCGAGGTCGCGCTGGTCGCGTTGCCGGAAGGCGGTGCGCACGGGCTCGAGCAGGTCGAGTTCCGTGTCGCCGGGCATGCGGGTGTGCCGCTGCGGCCGCTCGCGAAGGTCGCGTCGGGTGGCGAACTCGCGCGGATCAGCCTCGCGCTCGCCGTGATCGCGAGCGCCGCGAGCCCGACGCCCACGCTGATCTTCGACGAAGTCGATACGGGCATCGGCGGCGGGGTCGCCGAAGTGGTCGGGCGGCTGCTCCATCAGCTCGGCCGTAATCGCCAGGTGCTGTGCGTCACGCACTTGCCGCAAGTCGCCGCGCGCGGCGATCATCATTTTCAGGTAACGAAGGTGGCGCAGGCGTTGAATGGCAAAAGCGGCAAGACCGGCACGATCAGTACCGTCACGCCGCTCGATCGCGCGAGCCGCATTGAGGAAGTCGCGCGAATGCTCGGCGGTATCGAGATCACCGCGACCACGCGTAAGCACGCGAAGGAAATGTTGACTGCCTGAAGCGGGTGAGGTGCGCTGCCAGGAAAAAGCGGGAGCGCTGGGGCCCGGCGCGCACATCACGCATCTAACGCACCGGTCCAACGCACCGCCTAGTCCGCAGGCTCGACCTGCTCGCCCGCCCCCACTCCACCGAACACCCGGTTCCACAGCGTCAACACCACACCGCGCTCAATCGCAACAGCCGCCGGATCGACGCGCGCCTTCTCCATCCCGTCGAGCCGCAGCCGATGCTGCATCTTCCGGTACGCGCGATACGCGGCACCGACCGTCTCGGCCTCGTCCGCGCTCATCAAACCGAAGCGCGATCCCTCGCGCAGCAGCGCGATGTTGCCGGTATTGCGGATCAGCTCCGGATCGCGTGCCGCGTGCAACAGCACCCAGTACTGGACCAGGAACTCAATGTCCACCATCCCGCCGCGATCGTGCTTCAGGTCGAACAGCTCTGAACGGTTCGGATGGCCGGCCTCGACGCGCTCGCGCATATCGACGATCTCGCGTGCAAGCGGCCCGGCTTCGCGCGGCATCGTCAGCACCTGCTCGCGGATCGCCTCGAACTGCGCGCCGATCTCCGTGTCGCCCGCGCAGTAGCGCGCACGCGTCAGCGCCTGGTGCTCCCACACCCACGCGGTGTTGGCCGCGTCGCCCTCGCGCAGTTGATAACGGCGAAACGCGTCGAGATCGGTGACGAGTAGCCCCGACTCACCGTTCGGCCGCAACCGCAGATCGACGTCGAACAGCGTGCCCGCGCCGGTCGCCATCGTGAGCCACGTGATCAGGCGACGCGTGAACGACGTGTAGACGTCGGCGGCCACATCGTCGGGATCGTCGTACAGGAAGATCACGTCGAGATCCGATGCGTAGCCCAACTCCTTGCCGCCCAGTTTGCCGTACGCGATCACCGCGAAACGCGGCACGTCGCGATGGCGTTTTGCGAGCTGCGCCCACACCGCTTCGAGCGTCACGTCGAGCACCGCATCGGCGAGTTCGGACAGCCGGTCGCTGACGTGCTCGACGCTCAGCTTGCCCGCGAGATCGATCAGCAGGATGCGGAACACTTCGGCCTGGTGCGCGTGACGCAACAGGTCCATCTGCTGTTCGACGCCGTCGGCGGCCGCGAGATGCGCGCGCAATGCGCGCTTGAACTCGGGCCAGTCGAACGGGCTCGCGATCGCCTCGTCGTCGAGCAGTTCGTCGAGCAGTTGCGGATGGCGGATCAGATACCCCGCCGCCCAGTGCGATGCGCCGAGCACCGACAGCACGCGATGCAACGCATTCGGATATTCGGTAAGCAGCGCGAGATAGGCGCCGCGCCGGCTCACCGCCTCCAGCAGATCGAAGAAACGCGCGACCGTATCGCCTCGCCGCTCCGGCGGCTCGAGCGTGCGGGCCGCCTCGAGCGCCCGTTGAGCGGCGACGTCGAAGCGCTGCCGGCTACGCTCCGGCAGCCCCGCGTAACGCGACGACTGCCACATCGCGCGCAGCCGGGCGAGCAGCGACGCCGGCTCGGCGACGCCCAGTTCGATGATGTGCGCCTCGAGCGCGTCGCCCGCGCTGTCGTCGGCGAGCGCGCTGCTCCAGACCCACACCGCCGCGCTGTCCTCGGCGACGCCGCAGCCGCGACGGCCCTTCACCTTGTCGGAGAAAATCTGGTCGAACTGCAGTTCGACGCGGTCCCGATGCGCTTCGAGCTCGGCCATCAGTGCCGCGTAGTCGGCGAAGCCCATCACGGTTGCGAGGGCCGCGCGCTCCGTCGGATCGACGGGCATCGCGTGGGTCTGTGCGTCGTCTCGATATTGCAGCCGGTGCTCGAGCTCGCGCAGAAAGCGATACGCATTCGATAGTTCCGCGCACACGGACCGCGCGATCAACCCGCCCGCGGCAGCATGGCGCAGCACGGAGAGCGTCGGCCGCACGCGAAAGCCAGCGTCCTGGCCGCCGCGGATCAACTGGAAGACCTGCGCGCTGAACTCGATCTCGCGGATGCCGCCGCGGCCGAGCTTGATGTCGTCGGCCTTGTCGGGGCGCATCGACGCGCGGCGCTGCGCCTCCTGGCGAATCTGCACGTGCAGCGCGCGGATCGCGCCGATCACGCCGAAATCGAGATAACGCCGATAGATGAACGGTATGCAGATCTTGCCGAGCTGCTTCGCCAGACGCCGCGCAGATTCGCTGCGACCCTCCGACACGAGGCGCCCCTTGATCCACGCATAGCGCTCCCACTCGCGGCCCTGCACGTAGAAATACTCTTCGAGCATCCCGAGGCTGCAGACGAGCGGTCCCGAATCGCCGTTCGGCCGCAGCCGCATATCGACGCGGAACACGTAGCCGTCGGCGGTCACTTCGGCGAGCGCGCCGATCAGTCGCCGGCCGACCCGCGTGAAGAATTCCTGCGTCGCGATCGGCGCGCGTTCGCCGCCGGCCGTCTCGCCGTCGTCCTCGTAGACGAAGATCAGATCGATATCCGACGACACATTCAACTCGCGCCCGCCGAGCTTGCCCATCCCGACGACACCGAGCGTCAGCCGCTCGCCGTTCGCGCCGCGCGGCTCGCCGTACAGCGCTTCGAGATCGGCCGTGACGGCAGCAAGCGCGCGCTGGACCGTCGCTTCCGCGAGGTCGGTCATCGCACCGGTCACCTCGGCGACGTCGGCGATACGCGCGAGGTCGCGCTCCATCACGGCGCAGAACACTTCGGTGCGCAGCTGCCGCAGCGCCCGCTTCAGTGCATCGTCTCCAGCGGCGGTCGCGGCACACGCTTCGCACAACGCGTCGAGCCGCGCTTCGATGCGCTCGCGCGTGATCGGCGCCGCGGCCAGCGCCGCCACGCGCACCGCAAGGTCCGGGCGGGCGACGACTGCGCGCGCGACGTAATGCGAATAGCTGGAACTCAGCGGGATGGCATCAGTCTTCAAAGGTCTGGCTCGCTCGTTGCTTCGTGGTGGTTACCTGGCTGTTGCCTGGTTACCGCTTCGTTTGCTTCGTGGTGCTGGACAGTCTCGATCCGCTCGTGCCAAGTGCACCACGCGAGCCTGCGGACGGGCTGCAAAACGGCATGGACAACGGGTTTGCAGGGAGTCCGTGCACGCAGGCCCGTGTGTTACATTTCGTCGTCAGACCGCAAAACTACCATACCCGCTATCCGCCGCAGCATGTCCGAGCGAAACGACTCCGCCGACCCGCAACAAGCCGGAAGTACCCGGCCCGCAGGCGGAAGCGACCACGTGGTACTGCGCCACACGCTGCGGGTGGTGCTGTGTATCGCGCTCGTCGTTTATTTCATCGCAGCCGCGCTGTTTTTCGGCCTGCGCTACGTCGTGCTGCCGCGCGTCGACGATTTCCGCCCGCGCATCGAAGCGCTCGTCTCCAGCAAGATCCACGCTGAACTGCGGATCGGCAAGCTCGCGCCGCACTGGGTCGGCTTCCAGCCCGGCGTCGACGTCACCCAGCTCACCATTCGCGACCACGACGGCCACGTCGCACTGAACATTCCGCACGCCACCGCGACGGTGTCGTGGCGCTCGCTCGTGCAGCTCACACCGCTGCTGTCGAGCGTAGTCGTCGATCAGCCGGACGTGCTGGTCGAGCGCGCATCGGACGGCACGCTGTCGGTCGCCGGCGTGCCGATGCCGAGCACCCACACCGGCAACGACACGTTCACGACATGGCTGCTGCGCCAGCAGGCAATCGTGCTGCGCGGCGGCACGCTGCGCTGGCGCGACGCGCAGCACGATGCGCCCGAACTCGCGCTGCAGGACATCCGCCTCGCGATTCTCAACGACGGCTACGACCACCGCGTCGCGCTGCAGGCGCCCGCCGAAGGCACCGTCCTGCACGGCCCGCTCGACTTCCGCGCACAGTTCCGTCACGCGCGGCTCTCGGCGATCGGCAAGCCGGTCAACTGGAGCGGCACCGCGTACGTGTCGACCGGCCCCGTCGATCTGCCGACGCTGTCGCACTACCTCGACTTCCCGATCGAGACCTTCGCGGGCCGCATCGACAACGCGATCTGGATCGACTTCGGCGAAGGCCGGATGAAGTCCGCGCACGGCGAGCTTTCCGGCATCGACGTGTCGCTGCGCGTGCGGCCGACGCAGCCGAAGCTCGACATGCCGGTCGCGCGCTTCTCGTGGACGCTCGCCGCGCCCGGGCGCGGCGACTACACGCTGACGCTGCGCAACCTGCACGCCGAACTCGGCCAGCCGCCGCTCGACGATGGCACGCCACTCACGCGCACCCTCGCCTTCTCGACGCTGACCGGCCGCTACCGGATGCCGACCGTGCAGCACGGCCAGTTAGTCAGCGTGGCCGGCGATCGCGTCGACCTCGGCATGCTCGCCGAATTCAGCCGGGCGCTGCCGCTGCCGCGCCGGCTGCTGAACGAACTGGTGCTCTTCAATCCGCGCGGGCTCGTCGCCAATTACGAGATGGAGATCGAGCGCGCGACGCCGGAAGGCGGCGAGGCCGCTGCCGAGCGTGGCACGACCGGCAAGGAGCCGGTCGAGCACTATCGCTTCAAGGGCGATCTGCAAGGTATCAGCTTCGCTGCGCAGGAACCGCCGCCCGGCCTCACCGCGCTGAATCACCCGCGCGCCGGCATTCCCGGCGTCGAAAACCTGTGGGGCCACGTCGATGCGGACGAATCGCATGGCTCGATCATGCTCGACACCGCGAACGCGGCGGTCACGCTGCCCGGCGTGTTCGACGATCCGCGGCTGACGTTCGACCGGTTGCACGGTGCGGGCACGTGGACCGTCACGCCGGCGCCGGGCGAAGCGCACAAGGCGTTTGCCGTGTCGGTGTCCAGCCTGACCGTGCAGAACGCCGACCTGCTCGGCACGATCGTCGCGAATTATTCGAATCCGGGCCACGGCCGCGGCGCACTCGACCTGAAGGCGACCATCGATCGCGCGCAGGTGCCGCGCATCGTCCGCTATCTGCCGACCAGCATCAGCGAGAAGCTGCGCACCTATCTCGGCCACGGGCTGCAGTCCGGCACGTCGCACGGCGCGACGATCGAAGTGCATGGCGACCTGACCAAATTCCCGTATTCACGCGAGCCGTCGGCGGGCGTGTTCCACATCGTCGCACCGTTCAAGGGCGGCTCGTTCGACCCGTCGCCGTTTCCGCCGAAGACGATGAAGGACGGCACACCGAGTGTCTGGCCACCGCTCGTCGGGATCGACGGCGTGTTCGAGATCAAGGAGAACCTGCTGCGCTTCGACGTCGACCGCGCGCACTACCAGCGCGTCGCACTCCACAAGGTGACCGGCAAGATCGACGATCTCGGCACGAAGGCCTCGAGCCTCGTGATCGCCGGCGACGGCCGCGGCCCGCTCGCCGACATGCTCGACTACGTGAACCGCAGCGCGCTCGGCGGCATGTCGAAGCACAAGGCGGAAAAGATCCACGCCGACGGTCCCGCCACGCTCGCGTTGAAGCTCACGGTGCCGCGCACGCCGAAGCCGCACGTCGCGGTCGAGGGCACGGTCGGCTTCCAGAACAACCGTCTCGCGATGGATAACGTGCCGCCGCTGTCGCAACTCAACGGCAAGGTCCACTTCACGCAGCGCACGGCTGCGCTCGACCGGCTGTCGGGCCGCTTCCTCGGCGGCGACGTGCGCGCGAACGGTGGCCTGAAACAGGACGGCAGCTATGCGCTCGACGTCGCGGGCCACATCGCCGTCGACGCCGCCCGCGGCCTGAATCTGCACGGCCCCGCCGCGCAGGTGCTGACGCGGATGTCCGGCAACGCGCCCTACGACCTGAAGGTGCAGGGCCGCAAGGGGCAGTCGCCCAACGTGACCGCGAACTCCGATCTCACCGGCCTCGCGCTGAATTTTCCGGCGCCGTTCAACAAGCCGGTCGGCACACCGATGCCGCTGCACTTCGCGCTGCAGCCGGCCGCGCAGGAGCCGCACGTCGGCGCCGGGAACGCTGCCGGTCTGCAACGCGCGGATCTGACGTTCGGCCCGATCGCCGCCACCTATCTGCTGCAGCTCGCGCCGAACGCACAGCCGGCCGTCGTGCGCGGCGCGGTCGGCGTGAACAAGCCGGCGGACCTGCCGTCCGAAGGCGTCATCGCGGCGGTCGATCTCGATACGTTCGACGCCGACGCGTGGCGCACGCTCGTCACCGACATGCGCCGCAACGGCGACAGCCCGCCGCCGGGCGTGACGCCCAGCGCCGCGGCGCAGTTCCTGCCGAACCGGTTCGCGGTTCATATCGGCATGCTGACGCTGCTCAAGCGGCATTGGGAAAGCGTTGTCGTCGGCGCATCGCACATCGACAACAATTGGCAGGCGAACATCGCGTCGAACCAGGTGTCAGGGCACCTGTCGTGGCTGCCCGGCGCCACCAAAGAGTCGCCGGGCACGCTGCAGGCGCGGCTCGCGCGGCTCGTGATTCCGTCGGCATCGGAAAACGATCTGCTCGGCCAGGCCATGTCCCAGCCGGCGCAGAACATGCCGTCGATCGACCTGATCGTGAACGAGCTCATCGTGCGCGGTCGCAACTTCGGCCGGCTCGAGGTCGATGCGCACAACACCGACGAGGACGGCGTAGCAGTCTGGCAGCTCGACAACCTCGAGATCAGCAACCCGGCCGCGAAGCTCACCGCGACCGCGAACTGGCGCACCTCCCGCCGCCTCGGCGCGAATGCCGACGAGGACACGCCGCGCCGCACGGTGTTCGATTTCAAACTGGACATCAAGGACGCGGGCGCGCTGCTCGAACGCGCGGGCCTGCCGCGCACCCTCAAGGGCGGCTCGGGCACGCTCGCGGGCAAGGTCGGCTGGCGCGGCGGCCCGACTGCGATCGATTACCCGACGCTCGGCGGCAATCTGTCGGTCGACCTGCGGCATGGGCAGATCCTCAAGGTCGATCCGGGCGTCGCGAAACTGCTCGGCGTGCTGAGCCTGCAAAGCCTCGCGCGCTTCGCGACGCTGAACTTCCGCGACGTGATCGGCGAGGGCCTGCCGTTCGAAAGCGTAACGGGCACCGGTCGCATCGAGAACGGCATCGGCCGCACCGACGACTTCAAAATGGTAACCGCGCCCGCGCGCGCCGAGATGCGCGGCACCGTGAATCTCGCGAAGGAAACGCAGGACCTCGACGTCCACGTCATACCGACCGTCAGCGCCGGTGCCGCAGTGGTCGCGGCGGCGGTCCTCAATCCGCTGCTCGGGCTGGGCGCGCTGGTCGCCGACTTCGCGCTGTCGCATTCGATCAGCAAGGCGTTCGCGCTCGACTACGCGATCACCGGATCGTGGTCCAAACCGCACGTCGAGCGGGTGCATGGCGATAGAGGTAAGATGGACGCACCCGCTTCGGCGGCGGCCGTACCCTGAGCCCACGTCCCGCGCGGGTCGGAGCCGAAGCCACGGCCGGTTCATTGCTCCGCGCCGCCCTTGTCAGGAGTCTTGCGAAACGCCCATGAGCGACCCACACGTTTCTTCCCCGTCGGCCCGCGTCGCCGCGCTGCAGATGGTCAGCACGCCGGAGCGCGACCGCAATCTGGCGCAAGCGGAGCAACTGATCGCGCAGGCCGCCGCCGACGGCGCACAGCTCGTGCTGCTGCCCGAATACTTCTGCTTCATGGGCTTCAAGGACACCGACAAACTGTCGATCCGCGAGCCGTATGGCGACGGCCCGATCCAGCGGTTTCTCGCCGACGCGGCGCGCCGCCACGGCGTGTGGATCATCGGCGGCACGCTGCCGATCACGGCGCCGGAACCGTCGCGGGTCCTCAACACGACGCTCGTGTTCGATCCGCAGGGCCGCGAAGCGGCACGCTACGACAAGATCCACCTGTTCAGCTTCGAAAAAGGCGACGAATCATTCGACGAAGCACGCACGATCCGTCCCGGCGATGCCGTCCGCACGTTCGACGCGCCGTTCGGCCGCGTCGGCCTGTCGGTCTGCTACGATTTGCGCTTTCCGGAGCTGTATCGCAAGCTGGGTGACTGCGCGCTGATCGTGGTGCCGTCCGCGTTCACCTACACCACCGGACGCGCGCACTGGGAAATGCTGTTGCGCGCCCGCGCGGTCGAGAACCAGTGCTACGTGCTCGCCGCCGCGCAGGGCGGCCACCACGAAAACGGTCGCCGCACGTGGGGACATAGCATGCTGATCGACCCGTGGGGCGAGATCGTCGCGGTGCGCGACGAAGGCGCCGGGGTCGTGGCCGGCACGCTCGAACGCGCGCGCATCGACGAAGTCCGCGCGAGCCTGCCCGCATGGCGTCACCGCGTGCTCGCATGAAGCGATTCCATCGAAGCCTTTGACGAAGCTATTGAAAGTACGGCCCATCCGATCCATCTTGATGAAACAGCCTGCGCCCGACATCCCGCTCAACCCCATGTATCGAACGGCATTTCGCGACGCTTCCGACACTCCCGACCCGACGACCCGACTCCATCGACCCACATACGCATGAACATCATCGAACCCGGCATCCGTAATCTCGCCACCGCGAAGGACGTCCTGCTGACGCCCTACGGCCTCGACGAAGCCGTGCTCACGCGCACGCTCGCGGAAATTTTCACCCATCGCATCGACTACGCGGACCTGTATTTCCAGGCGACCCGCAGCGAGGCATGGAGCCTCGAAGAAGGCATCGTCAAATCCGGCAGCTTCAGCATCGATCAGGGCGTCGGCGTGCGCGCCGTGTCCGGCGACCGCACCGCGTTCGCCTATTCGGACGACCTGTCGCCCGAGGCGATCCGCCAGGCTGCGATCGCGACCCGCTCGATCGCGAAGGCCGGCGGCGGCAAGCAGAAGGTGAAGGTCGCGTCGTCGCTGACCGGCGTCGCGGGCCGCAATCTGTATCTGCCATCCGACCCGCTGCATTCGCTCGACGCAACCGCCAAGGTGAAGCTGCTCGAACGCGTCGAGCAGATGGCACGCAGCCGCGATCCGCGCATCACGCAGGTGATGGCAGGGCTCGCCGGCGAATACGACGTCGTGCTGGTCGCGCGCAGCGATGGCGTGCTCGCGGCCGACGTCCGGCCGCTCGTGCGTGTGTCCGTGACGGTGATCGCCGAGCAGAACGGCCGCCGCGAGATCGGCAGCGGCGGCGGCGGCGGTCGCTTCGACTACGGCTACTTCACCGACGCCGTGCTATCGAAGTACGTCGACGACGCGGTGCATGCAGCTCTGGTCAATCTCGATGCGCGTCCTGCACCCGCCGGCGCAATGACCGTCGTGCTCGGACCGGGCTGGCCGGGCGTGCTGCTGCACGAGGCGATCGGCCACGGACTCGAAGGCGACTTCAACCGCAAGGGTTCATCCGCGTTCGCCGGCCAGATGGGCGAGCGGGTCGCGGCGAAGGGCGTCACGGTTGTCGACGACGGCACGCTACCGAACCGTCGCGGCTCGCTGAACATCGACGACGAAGGCAACCCCACGCAGTGCACGACGCTGATCGAGGACGGTATCCTCAAGGGCTACATCCAGGACACGCTGAACGCGCGCCTGATGAAGATGCCCGTCACCGGCAACGCGCGCCGCGAGTCGTACGCCGCGCTACCGATGCCGCGCATGACCAACACCTACATGCTGAATGGCGACCGCGACCCGAAGGAAATCATCGAGTCGGTGAAGAACGGGCTGTACGCGGTGAACTTCGGCGGCGGCCAGGTCGACATCACGAACGGCAAGTTCGTGTTCTCGGCGTCCGAGGCGTACATGATCGAGAACGGCAAGATCAGCTACCCGGTGAAGGGCGCGACGCTGATCGGCAGCGGCCCGGAATCGTTGAAGTACGTGACGATGATCGGCAACGACATGGCGCTCGACACCGGCGTCGGCGTGTGCGGCAAGGAAGGCCAGAGCGTGCCGGTCGGCGTCGGCCAGCCGACACTGCGTATCGAGAAAATGACGGTCGGCGGCACCGCTTAAGTCGCACAATCCGCACGTTTCTTGCATTGAATCAACGAAACGTGCGGATTTCCCGCATTTTTACGTGCCGCAGCTTGTCAGCCGTTCGATGCCGGGTTATAAAGCACGACACCCTTTTCCAGATCAGCGATCACTTTTAACGCCATGTCCGCCAGGTTTTATTTTTACTTCTTTTGGCATCTCAGACCGCTGGCGGATCGAGAGGGGTGACAGTGCACGTAAGGCACACGAAATTCCCGAAAAAACCGCCAGCGAGTCTGGCGGTTTTTTTTCGCCCTCGCCGTTTCCCTTTTTAAACCTGTTTAGCCTGACGAGTTTTCCGCCGCGGCCCGCCGCGCGAACACGCTACAAGCAAAACCCAGCAAAATCCTGGAGAAAAACCATGCCCCCGCACAACACCGACGATGTCCGCATCCGGGAACTGAAGGAACTCACGCCGCCGGCGCACCTGATCCGCGAATTCCCGTGCAATGAAACGGTGTCGAGCCTGATCTACAACGCACGCCAGTCGATGCACCGCATCCTGCACGGGATGGAAGACCGTCTGATCGTGATCGTCGGGCCGTGCTCGATTCACGACACGAAGGCCGCACTCGAATACGCGGGACGGCTCGTCGAACAACGCAAGCGCTTCGCGGGCGAACTCGAGATCGTGATGCGCGTGTATTTCGAAAAGCCGCGGACGACAGTGGGCTGGAAGGGTCTCATCAACGACCCGTTCATGGACAACAGCTTCAAGATCAACGACGGTCTGCGCACCGCGCGCGAACTGCTGCTGCATATCAACGAACTCGGTCTGCCCGCGGGCACCGAATACCTCGACATGATCAGCCCGCAATACATCGCCGACCTGATTTCGTGGGGGGCAATCGGCGCGCGTACGACCGAATCGCAGGTGCATCGCGAACTGGCGTCGGGGCTGTCGTGCCCGGTCGGGTTCAAGAACGGCACCGACGGCAACGTGAAGATTGCCGTCGATGCGATCAAGGCGGCGTCGCAGCCGCACCATTTCCTGTCGGTGACGAAGGGCGGCCACTCGGCAATCGTGTCGACGGCCGGCAACGAGGACTGCCACATCATCCTGCGCGGCGGCAAGACGCCGAACTACGACGCCGAAAGCGTCAACGTGGCCTGTGCGGACATCGGTAAGGCCGGTCTCGCGGCGCGTCTGATGATCGACGCGAGCCACGCGAACAGCTCGAAGAAGCATGAAAACCAGATTCCGGTGTGCGCGGACATCGGCCGGCAGATCGCCGGCGGCGACGAGCGGATCGTCGGCGTGATGGTCGAGTCGCATCTGGTCGCGGGACGCCAGGATCTGCAGGAAGGCTGCGCGCTTACGTACGGCCAGAGCGTCACCGATGCGTGCATCGGCTGGGACGACAGCATCGGGGTGCTCGAAGGTCTCGCGGACGCGGTGAAGCAGCGTCGGGTTGCGCGCGGCAGCGGTAATTGACCGGCTGCGGCTGCGGTCGGGTTTTGGGGCGTCGCATTGCTTCGTGAAGCCCCTCTAGCGGGAAGCCCTAACCCGCGCCGCGATCGTGACGCCACAGCACGTCGCTGCCGCCGTCCGCGCGGTTCAGCACGCGAGCCAGCACGAACAGCAGGTCCGACAGACGATTCACGTAGCGGCGTGGTGCCGCGTTGATCGTCTCCGATTCGCCGAGCGCAACGATGGTCCGCTCGGCTCGCCGGCACACGGTCCGGCAAACGTGTGCGAGCGCCGCCGCGCGCGATCCGGCCGGCAGGATGAACTCCTTGAGCGGCGGCAGCGTCGCGTTGTAGTCGGCGAGCCAGCCGTCGAGCCGCGCAAGATATGCATCCGAAATCACCGTATGGCCCGGTATGCAAAGCTCTCCGCCGAGATCGAACAGATCGTGCTGGACCGCGATCAACGCCGCGCGCACGTCGTCGGGCAACGGTTCGCCCAGCAGCACGCCAAGATTCGAATTCAGTTCGTCGACGTCGCCGATCGCCGCGATCCGCGCATCGTCCTTGCGCACGCGCCGGCCATCGCCGAGGCCGGTGCTGCCGTCGTCGCCGGTACGGGTGGCGATCTTGCTCAAGCGGTTGCCCATGATGAGTCCCGGTGGATTGCGGCCGGCGGCCGCCGTCGGCGCCGCGCGCCGGGTCGATGAATCGGTAAGTCGACAGGTTGCAGCCATTATAGGTGGCTGGGGATGACACCCGACACGATGCGCACGCCGCGCACGCGCCCACCGATCGCGGCGTAAAATGGCCCGATACGTTCAGACGGATACTTCCAGATATCCCGCCGCCATCAGGAGACATGCGTGAACCATCCCGTGCCGCCGGCATCCGTGCGCCGCCCCTTTCCCGAAGCCTTGCTCACCGCGCTGAAAGCCGCCTTCGGCGAACGCGTCTCGACCGCCGAAGCGGTGCGCACAAACCACGGCCGCGACGAATCGCCGTTCGATCCTCAGTTGCCCGACGCCGTCGTCTACGTCCGCACGACGGAAGACGTGCAGACGCTCGTCAAGCTGTGTGCGCAGCATGACACGCCGATCATTCCGTACGGCAACGGCTCGTCGCTCGAAGGCCATCTGCTGGCCGTGCAGGGCGGCGTGTCGATCGACCTCAGCGAAATGAACCACGTGCTGTCGATCAACGCGGAAGATCTCACCGTCACCGTCGAGCCCGGCATTTCGCGCAAGCAGCTGAACGAAGCGCTGCGCGACACGGGCCTGTTCTTCCCCATCGATCCGGGCGCCGACGCGAGCATCGGCGGGATGTCCGCGACGCGCGCATCGGGGACCAACGCCGTGCGTTACGGCACGATGCGCGAGAACGTACTGGGCCTGACCGTCGTGCTCGCGGACGGCCGCACGATCCATACCGGCACGCGCGCGCGCAAGTCGTCGGCGGGCTACGACCTCACGCGTCTGTTCGTCGGCTCCGAAGGCACGCTCGGCGTCATCACCGAAGTCACGCTGCGGCTCTATCCGCAGCCGGAGGCGGTGTCGGCGGCGGTGTGCGCGTTTCCATCGATGGGCGATGCGGTACGCGCGGTGATCGAAACGATCCAGATGGGTGTGCCGATCGCACGCGTCGAGTTCGTCGATGCGCTCGCGATCCGCTCGATCAACCGTCATGCGCATCTGACGCTGCGCGAAGCACCGACTCTGTTCTTCGAATTTCACGGCACCGAGGCGGGCGTGAAGGAGCAGGCCGAAATCGTGCAGGAGATCGCCGCACAGAACGCAGGCCAGGGCTTCGAATGGGCGACGCGGCCCGAAGACCGCAGCCGTCTGTGGAACGCGCGGCACAACGCGTACTTCGCGATGCTGCAACTGAAGCCCGGCTGCCGCGCGGTGACGACCGACGTCTGCGTGCCGATCTCGCGGCTCGCTGAATGCGTCGTCGAAACCGAGCAGGATCTGATCGCGTCGCCGCTGCCCTGCCCGATCGTCGGTCACGTCGGCGACGGCAACTTCCACGTCGCGATCCTGATCGACCCGAACAAACCGGAAGAATTCGCCGAAGCCGAACGGCTCAACCAGCGAATCGTGCAGCGCGCGCTGCGCATGGACGGCACCTGCACCGGCGAACACGGCGTCGGGTTGCACAAGATGAATTTCCTGCTCGAAGAACACGGCCCCGCTGCCGTGGATACGATGCGCTCGATCAAGCACGCGCTCGATCCGCGTAATCTGATGAACCCCGGCAAGATTTTCTCGTGGGTTGCCTGATGAGTCTGATGAGCTTAACGATACGGAGCGCCCGGACATGAAAGAGGTCGCCGCAGCCGAAGACCTGAACACCCCCGCCGAGCTGTCGGCCGACGTGCTCGCACAGCGTCAACGCGAAGTCGTGCAGGCGCTGATGGCCGTGCTGCCCACACATTGTTTGCTGTATCGCGAGGAAGACACGACCGCGTACGAATGCGATGGCCTCGCTGCGTATCGTCGTCTGCCGCTCGCGGTCGTACTGCCGGAAACGGAGTCGCAGGTGCAGCGCATCGTGCAGATCTGCAACCGGCTCGACGTGCCGATCGTGCCGCGCGGCGCCGGCACCGGGCTGTCGGGCGGCGCGATGCCGATACGGCATGGCATCGTCGTGTCGCTTGCGCGCTTCCGCAAGATCGTCGAAGTCGACTCGTATGCGCGCACGGCTACCGTGCAGCCCGGCGTGCGCAACCTCGCGATCTCCGAAGCGGCCGCACCGTACGGGCTCTACTACGCGCCCGATCCGTCGTCGCAGATCGCGTGCACGATCGGCGGCAACGTGTCGGAGAATTCGGGCGGCGTGCATTGCCTGAAGTACGGGTTGACGGTTCACAACGTGCTGCGCGTGCGCGCTGTGACGATGGAAGGCGAGGTCGTCGAATTCGGTTCGCTGAGTCCCGATGCACCCGGGCTCGATCTGCTCGCGGTGGTGATCGGCAGCGAAGGCATGTTCGCGATCGTCACCGAGGTCACCGTCAAGCTGATCCCGAAGCCGCAGACCGCGCAGGTGATCATGGCGAGCTTCGACGACGTCATCAAGGGCGGCGACGCGGTCGCCGAGATCATCGCGGCCGGCATCATTCCCGCAGGCCTCGAGATGATGGACAAGCCGGCGACGCGCGCGGTCGAAGGCTTCGTCAACGCCGGCTACGATCTCGACGCGGCCGCGATCCTGCTGTGCGAATCCGACGGCACGTCCGAGGAAGTCGCCGAAGAAGTGGTCCGGATGACCGCGGTGCTGCGCGAACACGGCGCTACGCGAATCCAGATTTCGCGCTCGGAAAGCGAGCGGCTGCGCTTCTGGTCGGGCCGCAAGAACGCATTCCCGGCGGCGGGCCGCATCTCGCCCGACTACTACTGCATGGACGGCACGGTGCCGCGCCGCAGCATCGGCCCGCTGCTCGCGCGCATCGAGACGATGGAAGGGAAATACCAGCTGCGCTGCATGAACGTGTTCCATGCGGGCGACGGCAACATGCATCCGCTGATCCTCTTCAACGGCAACGATCTCGACGAATGGCATCGCGCCGAGGCGTTCGGCGCGGACATCCTCGAGGCCTGCGTCGAACTCGGCGGCACGGTGACGGGTGAGCACGGCGTCGGCATCGAGAAGATCAATTCGATGTGCGTGCAGTTCTCGCCGGAGGAGCGCGACGCGTTTCACGCGGTCAAGCGCGCCTTCGATCCGGCCCGCCTGCTAAACCCCGACAAAGGCATCCCGACGCGCGCGCGCTGTGCCGAATACGGGAAGATGCACGTGCGCGGCGGCCTGCTGCCGCATCCCGACCTGCCCCGCTTCTAATGCTGCTTCTAATGCCGCTTCTGATGCCGTCCGCATGCCGGGCAACGCGGCTGTGCGCCATGCATGGCCGCTGTTTTCTCCCGCGTCCATGGTCCGCGGCCTAGGGGTCCGCTCCGGGTTGCCAGCACGGTCCCGCCCGGTACAATCAGACCAAATACAACGAAGCGACAACCAAGCAGGACACCATGGAAGAGGACGACATCGTCGCCAACTGGTCCGAGCGCATTCGCTCGGCTACCGCTGCGGGACGCGTGCTGCGCATCCGTGGCGGGGGCACCAAGGACTGGTACGGCCAGACGCTGGAAGGTGAAATCCTCGACACGCGCGCCCATCGCGGCATCGTTTCCTACGACCCCGCCGAACTCGTCATCACCGCGCGCGCCGGCACGCCGCTCCTCGAGATCGAAGCGGCGCTCGCGGAACACGACCAGATGCTGCCGTTCGAGCCGCCGCACTTCGGCGCGCAGGCGACCTTCGGCGGCTGCATCGCGGCCGGCATCGCGGGGCCGCGTCGCCCGGCCGTGGGCGCGGCGCGTGACTTCGTGCTCGGCGCGGTCGTGATGAACGGCCACGGCCAGGTGCTGCATTTCGGCGGGCAGGTCGTGAAGAATGTCGCCGGCTACGACGTATCGCGGCTGATGGCGGGCTCGCTCGGTACGCTTGCCCTGATCCTCGAGCTGTCGGTGAAGGTGCTGCCGCGCGCGAAGAGCGAAGCCACGCTGAAGTTCGACATGAACGGCACCGATGCGGTACGCAAGCTCAACGAATGGGGCGGCCGGCCACTACCGATCACTGCGAGCGCATGGCGCAACGGCACGCTCGCGCTGCGGCTCGGCGGCGCGGAGGCGGCCGTCAAAGCGGCGAAGTCGGCACTCGGCGGCGAAGTGGTCGACGCAGTCGAGGCCGAGCGCTTCTGGGCTGGCCTGCGCGAACAGACCGATCCGTTCTTCTCGGCGATCGCACCGAAGGCCGCGTTGTGGCGCCTCGCGCTGCCGACCATCACCGAGCCGCTGCAACTACCTGGTGCGCAACTGATGGAATGGGGCGGCGCACAGCGCTGGTGGATCACCGACACCGATGCGCAGACTGTACGCATGAGCGCGAAGCAGGCCGGCGGCCACGCGACCATCTTCCGCACCGGCCACGGCTACGACCGCAGCTCCGGCGTATTCACGCCGCTGCCCTCGCCGCTGATGAAAATCCACCGCGGCCTGAAGGCTGCGTTCGACCCGGCCCGCATCTTCAATCGCGGCCGGTTGTATCCCGATTTCTAAGGGACGCGATGCAGACGAACCTCGCGGACTTCATCCGCAATACACCGGAAGGCGACGAGGCCGACGCGATTCTGCGCAAATGCGTGCACTGCGGCTTCTGCACGGCGACCTGCCCGACGTATCAGCTGCTCGGCGACGAACTCGACGGTCCGCGCGGCCGCATCTACCTGATCAAGCAGATGGTGGAAGGCGCGCCCGTCACGCGCAGCACGCAGACTCACCTCGACCGCTGCCTCACGTGCCGCAGTTGCGAGACGACGTGCCCGTCCGGCGTGCAGTACGGACGGCTCGTCGAGATCGGTCGCAAGATCACCGAAGAGAAGATCCGGCGGCCGGTCGGCCAGCGCTTGATGCGCCGCATGCTGGCGAGCTTCGTACCGAACAGCGCGCTGTTCACGCCCGCGATGCGGCTCGGCCAGCACGTGCGCCGGCTGCTGCCGAAGAAGCTGCGCGACAAGGTGCCCGCGCGGCAACGCGCGCTCGAATGGCCCACCGCGACCCATCCGCGCAAGATGCTGATGCTCGCCGGCTGCGTGCAGCCTTCGATGATGCCGAACGTCAACATCGCGACAGCCCGCGTGCTCGACGCGCTCGGCGTGCAGACCGTCATCGCGCCGGAAGCGGGCTGCTGCGGCGCGATCCGCCTGCATCTCGGCTATCACGACGAAGCGCTCGACGACATCCGCGCGAACATCGACGCCTGGTGGCCGCACATCGAGCAAGGCGTGGAAGCGATCGTGATGAACGCGTCGGGCTGCGGCGTGACCGTGATGGAATACGCGCACCTGCTGCGCGACGACCCGGCGTACGCGGACAAGGCGCGGCGCATCGTCGAACTGACCCGCGACATCTCCGAAATCCTGCCCGACTTCGAAGAGCCGCTGACCGCGCTCACGCGACGCCGCGCGGTGCATACGGTCGCGTTCCATCCGCCGTGCACGCTGCAGCACGGCCAGCAGATACGCGGCAAGGTCGAGCATTTGCTGACCGCGCTCGGCATCGACGTGCGCCTGCCCGCCGACAGCCATCTGTGCTGTGGCTCCGCCGGCACCTACTCGCTCACGCAGCCCGCGCTGTCGTACACACTGCGCAACCAGAAGCTCGAGAAGCTGAACGCGCTCGAACCGCAGATGATCGTCTCGGCGAACGTCGGCTGCATCGCTCATCTGCAAAGCGGCACGTCGATGCCGGTCGCGCACTGGGTCGAACTCGTCGAGCACATGTTGTCAGCGTAACGGAGCTGCTTCGCCGCCGCCACCTGGCCGATCGGCCAGGTCGGCTGCGCACGCGGGTGTCCGTATAATCGGCTCATCGTCCTGCCGCGCTCCCTCTCCATGCCCGATCTCGTTCACAACCTCTCCGCCGTACAACAGCGCATCGCGCTCGCCGCGCAGGTGGCCGGCCGCGACCCACGCACGGTGACGCTGCTCGCGGTATCGAAAACCTTCCCCGCCGAGGACGTGCGCGCCGCCCATGCGGCTGGTCAGCGCGCGTTCGGCGAAAACTACGTGCAGGAAGCGCAGACCAAGCTCGATGCGCTGGCCGATCTGCGTGCGTCGCTCGAATGGCATTTCATCGGGCCGCTGCAGTCGAACAAGACGCGGCCCGTCGCGGAGCGGTTCGACTGGGTACATTCGGTCGACCGTCTGAAGATCGCGCAGCGGCTCTCCGAACAGCGGCCGGACGATCTGCCGCCGCTCAACGTGTGCCTGCAGGTGAACGTCAGCGGCGAAGCATCGAAGAGCGGCGTCGTGCCCGCGGAGGCGCTGGCCGTCGCTCAGGAAATCGTCGCGCTGCCGCGCTTGCGGCTACGCGGCCTGATGGCCATTCCGGAACCGGCGGGCGGCGTCGACGAACAGCGTGTGCCGCATCGCGCGCTGCGCGATCTGTTCGACAGCCTGCGCGCGCAGGGGCTGGAGCTCGATACGCTGTCGATGGGCATGTCAGGCGACCTCGAAGCCGCCGTGCTCGAAGGCTCGACGATGGTCCGCGTCGGCACCGCGATTTTCGGCGCACGCGATTACTCTCACTAGACACTCACCATCATCATGAAAATTGCCTTCATCGGCGGCGGCAACATGGCCGCCGCGCTCATCGGCGGTCTCGTCAAGCGCGGCACCGCGCCGGCCGATCTGTACGCCATCGATCCCAATGAGGACGCACGGGCGCGCGTCGCGCAGCAGTTCGGCGTCCGCACCGGCGCGTTGGCCGACGCGAGCCTCGCGTCATACGATGCAATCGTGCTCGCGGTGAAACCGCAGGTCGTCCGGAACGTCGCCGAAGCACTCGCGCCGTTTATCGGTGCGACGCAACTGGTAATCACGATCGTCGCCGGTATCCGTTCGGCGGACCTGTCGCGCTGGCTAAACGGTCATGCACGCATCGTGCGCACGATGCCGAACACGCCCGCGCTGATCGGCATGGGTGTGACCGGGCTCGTCGCGACATCGGGTGTCGACGAGGCAGGCCGCGAACTCGCGTCGCAGGTGCTGGGCGCGGTGGGCGATACGGTCTGGTTCGACGACGAAGCGAAGATCGACGCGGTGACCGCGATCTCGGGTAGCGGTCCCGCCTATGTGTTCTATTTCATCGAAGCGTTGCAGGAGGCCGCTCGTCAGTTGGGTATGGACGACGAACAGAGTCGCGCGCTCGCCGTGTCGACGTTCGCAGGGGCGGCCCAGCTCGCGGCGCAATCGACGGAATCGCTCGCGGTGCTGCGCGAGCGCGTGACGTCGAAGGGCGGCACCACGGCCGCGGCGCTCGCTGCGTTCGACGCGAAGGGCGTGAAGGACGCCATCGTGCGCGGCGCGCTGGCCGCGGATGCACGCGCGAAGGAAATGGGCGACGAATTCGGTAAGCAGTGAGCGGATGCTGCACTGATGCGCCGGCATCGTGTGCCGGCGTATGCGTCTTACCTCGTGTGCACCTGGTTCAGAGCGCAGCCACCGCGTAATGCGCGGCAATCCCCGCGAACAGCGCACCACCCAGCCAGTTGTTGTGCCGGAATGCAGCGAAGCACTGCATGCGGTCGCGGTCGCGAATCAGCCTGTAGTGGTAAATCGCGCACGCCAAGGCCGCCGCCCAGCCAAGCCAGAACAGCACACCGAAACCGAGCTTCACGGCGATGACCGCATAGATACCGAGCGTCCCTGCATAGCAGAGCATCACGGCCAGCACGTCGAAGCGGCCGAACGTCAGCGCCGACGTACGGATGCCGATCTTGATGTCGTCGTCGCGATCGACCATCGCGTACTCGGTGTCGTAGGCCACCGACCAGAACACGTTCGCGATCAGCATTGCCCACGCCAGCATCGGCACGTGACCCTGGATCGCGGCGAACGCCATCGGAATGCCAAAGCCGAATGCGATCCCGAGATACGCCTGCGGAATCGCGAAGAAGCGCTTCATGAACGGATACGAGCCAGCGACGAACAGCGCCACGACCGACAGTTCCTTCGTTAGCGTATTGAGCGGCAGGATCAGCAGGAATGCGAGCAGCGCCAGCCCGGTGGCAAGTGCGATCGCTTCCCACGCGGCGATCTTGCCCGAGGTCAGCGGACGGTCGGCGGTGCGCTTCACGTAGCGGTCGAAGTCGCGGTCCGCGTAGTCGTTGATCGCGCAGCCCGCCGAACGCATCAGCAGCGTGCCGACCACGAAGATCACGAGCAGTTGCAGCGACGGCTTTCCCCCTGACGCGATCCACAGCGCGTTGAGCGTCGGCCATAGCAGCAGCAGGCTGCCGATCGGCTTGTCCATGCGGACAAGGCGCAGATAAAGCGGGAGTCGGGCGAACATGGCGGTACGGATCGATACGATGCCGATATTCTAGAGCAGTGCGGCGTCAGGCCATCCGCTACGTGGCATGCAAGGTCACCTTCGTGTCGGTCCGCAGAAAAGAAAACAGCCCGGCAGGCAAAACCTGTCGGGCTGTTTCTGCAAACCTTTTGCAAGCCTTACCGATACGGGTCAGCGCCACATGGCGCAACCTGCGGACAATCTCACGCCAGCATCGAGCGCAACATCCACGCGGTCTTTTCGTGCGTCTGCATGCGCTGCGTCAACAGATCGGCGGTCGGCTCGTCGTGGGCCGATTCGGTCGCCGGGAAGATTTCGCGCGCCGTGCGCACGACCGCTTCCTGACCTTCGACCAGTTGGCGGATCATCTCTTCCGCAGCCGGCACGCCGTCCGCTTCGGGGATCGACGACAGCTTCGCGAATTCCTTGTAGCTGCCCGGCGCGGCCACGCCCAGAGCACGGATACGTTCGGCGATCGCGTCGACGGCCATCGAGAGTTCGGTGTACTGCGTCTCGAACATCAGGTGCAACGTGTTGAACATCGGACCCGTGACGTTCCAGTGAAAATTGTGCGTCTTCAGATACAGCGTGTACGTATCCGCCAGCAAACGCGACAGACCTTCAGCGATTTTCTTGCGGTCCTTGTCGCTGATGCCGATGTTGACGTGCGGTACAGAGGTTCCTTTTTTGGCCATGACGACTCCTTTGAAGAGTGATGCGAACCTGTCAGCGGCGCCGGGTTGCCGCAAGGGCAACCGGACGCTCGAACGCCCGACAGTGTAGCGTAGAAAGCCAGCGTTTCTATGCGTTGCGGCCCTGTGCCGCGGTCGTTCGGCGGCGTTGCGTCACGCGCCGAACAGGTGCTGCAGACCGTGCGCGAAGATCACCGCGAAGCCGCTGCCGACGACCGCGAGCCCGGTCAATTTCCGCACGAATGCGGCGCCTCGCAGGCGGTACGCGTGCTGCGCAAATGCGTTGCCACCAATGGTTGCCATCATCATCTGGATCATGATCGTTCTCCTTCGATTCGTCTTCGAAACCGGTGGAGCTAACCGCGCCCCACCGCCGTTCTGACTTACTCCGCTGCAACCGCTTCGTCGAGCTTCACGAGTGCCGCGACGACACCTTCGGCATAAGCCGGATCGATCCGGCGGAAATGCTCGACCTGCCGCGCGACGATTTCATCCGGCACACCGTTGATCGACCGCGCGACGTTCGCGAACAGACGCTGGCGATGCGCGGCGTCGAAGATCCGGAACAGCGCAGCCGGCTGGCTGTAGTAGTCGTCGTCTTCGCGATGGTCGTAGTGGTCGACCGTGCCGGCCGCGAGCGGCGGTTCGATCGCGTTGCGATCCTGTGCGAAATCGCCGAAGCGGTTCGGCTCGTAGTTCGCCGTGCCGCCGAGGTTGCCGTCCGCGCGCATCGCGCCGTCGCGATGGAACGAGTGCTGGAACGGGCAACGCGACGCGTTCACTGGAATCTGGTGATGGTTCACGCCGAGCCGGTAGCGCTGCGTGTCTCCGTACGAGAACAGGCGGCCCTGCAGCAGACGGTCCGGCGAGAAACCGATGCCCGGCACCACGTTCGCCGGCGTGAACGCAGCCTGCTCGACGTCCGCGAAATAGTTCTGCGCGTTGCGGTTCAGCTCGATCGTGCCGACGTCGATCAGCGGGTAGTCGCCATGCGGCCACACCTTCGTGATGTCGAACGGGTTGTACGGCACCTTCGCTGCATCGGGCTCGGGCATCACCTGAATCCGGAAAGCCCACTTCGGGAAGCGACCTTCATCGATGCTGGTGACCAGATCGCGTTGCGCGCTTTCACGGTCGCCGGCCACCACCTCCGCCGCTTCGGCATCGCTATAGTTCTCGACGCCGTTCAGCGACTTGAAGTGGAACTTCACCCAGAACCGCTCGTTGTTTGCGTTGATGAACGAGTACGTGTGCGAACCGAAGCCATGCATCTGCCGATAGTTCTTCGGAATACCGCGATCGCTCATCAGGATCGTCACCTGATGCAGCGACTCCGGATGCCGCGACCAGAAGTCCCACGCCGCGATGTTGCTGCGCATGTTCGTGTACGGATCGCGCTTCTGCGTATGGATGAAGTCCGGAAACTTCAGCGGATCGCGGATGAAGAACACCGGCGTGTTGTTGCCCACCACGTCCCAGTTGCCTTCTTCCGTGTAGAACTTGATCGAGAAACCGCGCACGTCGCGCTCCGCATCGGCCGCGCCGCGCTCGCCGGCCACCGTCGAAAAACGCATGAACAGCGACGTGTCCTTGCCGACTTCGGCGAACACCTTCGCCTTCGAAAAACGCGAGATGTCGTGCGTCACCTTCAGCGTGCCGAACGCGCCCGAACCCTTCGCATGTACACGGCGCTCGGGAATGACCTCGCGATCGAAATGCGCGAGCTTCTCGATCAGCCAGACGTCCTGCAGCGCAACCGGGCCGCGTACGCCCGCGGTCAACGAATTCTGATTGTCGGCGACGGGTGCGCCAGCGGCTGTGGTGAGCTTGCGTTCGGACATGCTGAACTCCTGTGTATCGGGGATATCGGAATCGGGGGCTGGAAAGAAAAGCGGAAGGTGCGGTTCGCGCTCAGGCGGACAGTGCACGGTCGACCAGCAGTGCGAACGCCACCGTACGGGCGCCGCGCATCGTGGCGGCAAAGGCGCTGACCGACTGGGTTTGCGGAAGACTGGACTGGGACTGTTGCGATTGCGGCTGCATCGTGAGTTCCTCCGTAAGTGCGTTGGATCGGGCGATCCATGGAGGTCACTATAACAATACTATTGAATTTCTATATTTGATTAATTTTATCTATTCAATAGGTGCTGCAGCGGGCGCTTCTGGAGACCGGACACGCCGCATGCAAAGCGGCGGTCCGTGTTCAGTTCACTGCAACCGACATGTCCAGCTTGTTGACGCCCGACAGATCGCAGGAGGCGATCGCGTCGCTGACCGCGTCGATCGCGGGCATCCGTGTGAAGCTCTTGCGCCACGCGAGCACGACGCGGCGATCCGGCACCGGTTCGCCGAACGGCACATACGAAAGCAGTCCCGAATCGACGCCGCCCGCGTGCGGTTTCACCTCGTGCACCGACATCCGCGGCAGCACCGTAATGCCGACGCCGCTCGCGACCATATGGCGGATCGTCTCCAGCGACGACCCCTCGAACGTCTTCTGGATGCCGTCCGCGTTCTGCGAAAAACGCATCAGCTCCGGGCACACGCCCAGCACGTGGTCGCGGAAGCAGTGCCCACTGCCGAGCAGCAGCATCGTTTCCTGCTTCAGATCGTCCGCGGCGATCTTCGGACGCTTTTCCCATGCGTGGCCGGACGGCAGCGCGACGACGAACGGTTCGTCGTACAGCGGACGCAGCATCAAACCGGTTTCAGGGAACGGCAACGCCATGATCGCGACATCGATTTCGCCCTGCTTCAGCAGTTCGATCAGCTTCAGCGTGTAGTTTTCCTGCAGCATCAGCGGCATCTGCGGGACGCGCCGGATCATCTGCTTGACGAGCGTCGGCAGCAGGTACGGCCCGATCGTATAGATCACGCCAAGCCGCAGCGGCCCGACGAGCGGATCCTTGCCCTGCTTGGCGATTTCCTTGATGGCGAGCGTCTGTTCGAGCACGCGCTGCGCCTGGGTAACGATCTGCTCACCGATGGGCGTCACGCTGACTTCGCTCGTGCCGCGCTCGAAGATCTGCACGTTCAACTCGTCCTCGAGCTTCTTGATCGCCACGGACAGCGTCGGCTGGCTGACGAAACACGCCTCGGCCGCACGGCCAAAGTGCCGTTCGCGGGCAACCGCGACGATGTATTTCAATTCGGTGAGCGTCATTGGGGACCAATCAGTATGTTGGATTCGATAGGTTTCTGTTATACACCTATGGGGCCAATTCGCCAACCTTCAACCGGAGAGCCGCGCCCCAGGCGGCGCCGGGGCCATAGCCAGGCCTTCGGCTTAAGCCTTCAGATACTGCTCGCGCGCGCCCAGCCAGCGCGCCAGATGCTGGGTCACGGCGTCCGGCCAGCCTTCGAGCAGTCGCGCGGCGGCCTCGCGAGCCGGTTCGATCAGCCAGCCGTCCTGTTCGAGATCAGCGAACCGGAGCATGGCCGCCCCGGATTGCCGCGCGCCCAGAAACTCCCCCGGACCGCGAATTTCGAGATCGCGGCGCGCGATCTCGAAGCCGTCCGTGGTTTCGCGCATCGTCTGCAGACGCGCACGTGCCGTCTGCGACAGCGGGCCGGTATAGACCAGCACGCAGACCGACGCGGCACTGCCGCGCCCCACCCGGCCGCGCAGCTGATGCAACTGCGCGAGGCCGAAACGCTCCGCGTGCTCGATCACCATCAGCGACGCGTTGGGCACATCCACGCCGACTTCGATCACCGTCGTCGCGACCAGTAGCTGGACCTCGTTGCGCGTGAACGCGTCCATCACCGCGGCTTTTTCGGCCGGCGCGAGCCGCCCGTGCACGAGTCCCACGCGGAGTTCGGGCAGCGCCGCGACCAGCGTCTCCCAGGTTTCCACCGCAGTCTGCAGTTGCAGCGTCTCGCTTTCTTCGATCAGCGGGCAGACCCAGTACACCTGACGCCCCGTCAGCGCCGCTTCGCGCACGCGGCCGATCACCTCTTCGCGGCGCGCGTCGGCAACGAGTTTCGTCAGCACGGGCGTGCGGCCGGGCGGCAGTTCGTCGATCGTCGAGACGTCGAGATCGGCGTAATAGGTCATTGCGAGCGTGCGGGGAATCGGCGTCGCCGACATCATCAGTTGATGCGGCTGGAAGTCGTGTGCGCCATCCGCGGCGTTCTGAGCTTTCGCACGCAGCGCAAGACGCTGCTGGACGCCAAAACGATGCTGCTCGTCGACGATCACGAGGCCGAGGCGCGCGAATTCCACCGCGTCCTGGATGATCGCGTGCGTGCCGATGACCAGCTGCGCGGTGCCGAGCGCGGCCGCTTCGAGCGCGGCGCGCTTTTCCTTCGTCTTCAGACTGCCCGCGAGCCACGCGACCTGCACGCCGAGCGGTTCGAGCCAACCGCGCAGTTTGCGCGCGTGCTGCTCGGCGAGGATTTCGGTCGGTGCCATCAACGCGGCCTGGTAGCCGGCGTCGATCGCCTGCGCGGCTGCGAGCGCGGCCACCACCGTCTTGCCACTGCCGACGTCACCCTGCAGCAGCCGCTGCATCGGATGCGGCTGCGCCAGATCGGTGCCGATCTCCCCGACGACGCGCTGCTGCGCCCCCGTCAGCCCGAACGGCAACGCCGCGGAAAGCCGCGCGAACAGCGTGCCGGAATCGTCCGCGGCGAGCTGCGGCATCGCGGGCGCCGCGCGCGTGCGACGCGCTTCGTGTGCGCGCTTCAGCGACATCTGCTGCGCGAGCAGTTCCTCGAACTTGATCCGCACCCACGCCGGGTGCGTGCCGTCGATCAGCGCGGTTTCGTCCGCATCCGCGGCCGGATGATGCAGCGTGCGCACCGCCTGAATCAGCGGCGGCACACCGAGCGGATCGAGATACGCGCGCGCAATCGGCTCCGGCAACAGTTCGGGCAGAGCGGCGCGCGAGAGCGCGTTGTCGATCGCCTTGCGCAGGTACGCCTGGCTCACGCCGGCCGTCGTCGGATAGACCGGCGTCAATGCCTGCGGCAGCGGCGCGTCTTCTTCGACGGGTCGCACGGCCGGATGCACCATCTCCATCCCGAAGAAGCCGCCGCGCACATCGCCGCGCACACGCAGACGCGTACCGATGGCCATCTGCCGCACCTGCGAGCCGTAGAAATTCAGAAAACGCAGCACGAGTTCGTCGCCGGCATCGTCACGCAGCTTGACGAGCAACTGCCGGCGCGGCCGGTACGCGATCTCATTGTCGAACACGACGCCTTCGGTCTGCGCGACGCCGCCGGGCAGCAGTTCACCGATCGGTGTGAGCGTGGTCTCGTCTTCGTAGCGCATCGGCAAATGCAGCACGAGATCGATGTCGCGGGTGAGACCGAGCTTCGCCAGGCGGTCGGCGGTTTTGGTGGGGGCGGGCTGCTTTGCGGTTTGCTTCGCAGCCTTCTTCGCGGCAGGTGCATCGGCGCTGCTGCCTGCATCCGCGCCAGGCGGATCGACCGGCTCTACGGCTTTCCTGCCTCGCGCGGCGCGGCGCGGCGCATCGGCGCTGGCTTCGTCGGGTTCGGCGGTCGGTCGGCGGTCGGACAAGGGCATGAGTCGCTTCGCAAGTACAATATCGGCTTTCAACGGATTCATCGTGCTGCCGGCGCAAACCGGTGCGAGCGCCGCTACGGCGGCGTCCCGCAATCATAGCCGCTCGCCGCGCAGCGGCGGCCCGATCCGTTCTCCCGTCTTTCGTTCCGTATCCAGTCCGTTCGCATGTTCACGCTTTCCGATTTCGATTTCGCGCTGCCTCCCGAGCTGATCGCGCAAACCGCGCTGCCCGAGCGCAGCGCGAGCCGCCTGCTCGAGGTGGATAACGCAACGACGCCGGCCCGCTTCACCGACCGTCGCTTTGCGGATCTGCCTGGTTGCATCGCGCCCGGCGATCTGCTGGTCTTCAACGATACCAAAGTGCTGAAGGCACGCTTCCTCGGCCAGAAGGCCAGCGGCGGCCGCATCGAAGTGCTGGTGGAACGGCTGACTGGCGACCGCACCGTGCTCGCGCAGATCCGCGCGAGCAAGAGCCCGGCGACCGGCACGACGCTGCGTCTCGCCGATGCGTTCGACGTCACCGTCGGCGAGCGCGTCGAGCCGTTCTACACACTGCACTTCCCCGCCGATTGCCTGACGTTGATCGAGGAGTTCGGTCGCCTGCCGTTGCCACCGTACATCGAGCACGACCCCGACGCCATCGACGAAACACGCTATCAAACTGTCTACGCGCAGAATCCCGGCGCGGTCGCCGCGCCGACCGCGGGGCTGCATTTCGACGACGCGCTGCTCGCGACACTCGACGCTCACGGCGTCGAGCGCGCGACGCTCACGCTGCACGTCGGTGCCGGCACGTTCCAGCCGGTGCGGGTCGAGAACATTGCCGAGCATCGGATGCACAGCGAGTGGTACGCGCTGCCGCAAACGCTCGTCGATAAGATCGAGGCCGTGCGGGCACGCGGCAACCGCGTGATCGCGGTCGGCACGACGTCGATGCGTGCGCTCGAAGCCGCCGCGCGCGACGCCGAGGCCGCGGGCCGACCGCTCGCGGCGACGAGCGCGGAAACCGATATCTTCATCACGCCGGGCTACCGGTTTCGCGTGGTCGACCGGTTGGTGACGAATTTCCATTTGCCGAAATCGACGTTGCTGATGCTCGTGTCCGCGTTCGCTGGCGTCGAGACGATCCGTGCCGCGTATCGTCATGCGATCGACGAGCGTTATCGGTTTTTCAGTTATGGCGACGCGATGCTGCTGACACGGCACGAAGAAGCAGGCCGTTAAAAGTTTCCGCCCCACCCGCCGCCGCGCTCATCGCGACAGCGTCCAACACATGCGCCGAACTGTATTTCGGTGGCACAGGAGTTTTTGATGACCGACGGTCACACCCACGATCGCACCGATACGCCGCCCATCGACGGCCTCGCCTTCGAACTGCTCACCACCGACGGCGCCGCGCGGCGCGGCCGGCTCACGCTGAATCACGGCGTCGTCGAAACGCCGATCTTCATGCCGGTCGGCACCTACGGCACGGTCAAGGCGATCCAGCCGCGCGAGCTCGAGGAAATCCACGCGCAGATCATCCTCGGCAACACGTTCCATCTGTGGCTGCGGCCCGGCCTCGACACGATCGCCGCACACGGTGGCCTGCACGGCTTCATGGGCTGGAAGCGGCCGATCCTCACCGATTCCGGCGGCTTCCAGGTGTTCTCGCTCGGCGACCTGCGCAAGATCACCGAGGAAGGCGTCACGTTCGCGTCGCCGATCAACGGCGACAAGCTGTTCCTGTCGCCCGAAGTGTCGATGCAGATCCAGAAGGTGCTCGACTCGGACATCGTGATGCAGTTCGACGAATGCACGCCGTACGCGACCGACGGCGTGCCGACGTCGCACCAGGATGCCGCCGACTCGATGCGCATGTCGATGCGCTGGGCACAGCGTTCGATCGACGAATTCCGCGGGCTCGGCAATCCGAACGCGCTGTTCGGCATCGTGCAGGGCGGCATGTTCGAAGACCTGCGCGACGAGTCGCTCGCCGGCCTCGCGGCGATGGACTTCCACGGTCTCGCGATCGGCGGACTGTCGGTCGGCGAGCCGAAGGAAGACATGATGCGCGTGCTGAACCACATCGGTCCGAAGCTGCCCGCGCACAAGCCGCACTACCTGATGGGCGTCGGCACGCCGGAAGATCTCGTGGCCGGCGTCGCGGCAGGCGTCGACATGTTCGACTGCGTGATGCCGACGCGCAATGCGCGCAACGGCTGGCTCTTCACGCGCTTCGGCGACGTCAAGATCCGCAACGCGACGCACCGCAATTCGCTGCGCCCGCTCGACGAGCAGTGCGGGTGCTACACGTGCCGCAACTTCACGCGCGGTTATCTGCACCATCTGCATCGGGTCGGCGAAATTCTCGGCGCGCAGCTGAACACGATCCACAATCTGCACTACTACCTGGAACTGATGGGCGAGATCCGCGCGGCCATCGAAACCCACACGTTCGAAGCATTCCGCGCGACGTTCCACGAGAATCGCGCGAAGGGTGTCGACTAGTTCGACTGGCCCTCCACGTCATCGCGCCGCGACACATTACAATATCCTTTCGCAACGGCACCCGACCGCACCCATCCACATTGCATCGGGTAACGGCTTGATCGGAAAGCCGATTCAGGCACGCCGTCGCGTGAAGTGCCGGTGGTAGAATGACCGGCTGTTTTTTTGATCGTTATAACGGAGAGACCAACGTGTCGTTCATTTCCAATGCCTTCGGGCAAGGCAGCGCAGGTGGCGCCGAATCGAGCCTGATGAGCTTCCTGCCGCTGATCCTGATGTTCGCGGTGCTGTACTTCATCATGATCCGCCCGCAAATGAAGCGTCAGAAGGAACATCGCAACATGCTTTCCGCGATGGCGAAGGGCGATGAAGTGGTCACGAACGGCGGCATCGTCGGCAAGGTAACGAAGGTCGGCGATGCATACGTCGGCGTCGAAATCTCCGAAGGCACCGAAATCACCGTGCAAAAGGGATCGGTCACGACGATTCTCCCGAAGGGCACGATCAAGTCGCTGTAAGGCCGGCTCTCCCCGCGTCCGGCCTGTCGCGGTGCGTGAAGCCCAACCGTCGTCAACGGTGCTTCGCCGCCGCGCTCCCCGCCGGACGCCGCGCTCTCCAGCCAACCGTCCCGTTGGACTACCCTCATGAACCGTTACCCCCTCTGGAAATATGTCGTGATGCTGGTGGCGCTCGTCATCGGCCTCGTGTACACATTGCCCAACTTCTTCGGCGAAGCACCTGCAGTGCAGGTGTCAAGCGGCAAGGCGACGGTCAAGCTCGATTCAGGCACGCTCGCGCAGATCGAAGCGGCGCTCGCCACCAGCCAGATCAAGCCTGACGAAATCACGTTCGACAACGCGGCGATCAACGCGAACATCCGCGTGCGCGTCGGCGACACCGACACGCAGCTGCGCTCGAAAGACCTGCTGCAGAAATCGCTGAACAGCGATCCCAACGACCCGCAATATATCGTCGCGCTGAACCTGCAAAGCGCGTCGCCGCACTGGCTGACCGTGCTGCACGCGCTGCCGATGTATCTCGGTCTCGATCTGCGTGGCGGCGTGCACTTCCTGCTGCAGGTCGACATGGCCGGCGCGCTGAACAAGAAGCTCGATTCCGACTCCTCCGACGCGCGCACGCTGCTGCGCGACAAGAACATCCGCGACGGCGGCGTGAACCGCGTCGACCAGTCGGTCGTCGTGAACTTCGCCGATCAGGACGTCGCCGAGACCGCGCGCAAGCAGCTCGTCACCGGCGTGACCGAACTGCAGTGGGCCACGCAGCCGGCACCGACAGGCGGTTTCCAGGTGGTCGGCACCTTCACGCCGGCCGAGCAGAGGACCGTTCAGGACGCCGCGCTCAAGCAGAACATCACGACGCTGCATAACCGCGTGAACGAACTGGGCGTCGCCGAGCCGGTGATCCAGCAGCAAGGCTCGGACCGCATCGTCGTCGAGCTGCCCGGCGTACAGGACACCGCGAAGGCGAAGGACATCATCGGCCGCACGGCGACGCTCGAAGCACGCCTCGCCGACCCGAACGGCTTGCATCCGAATCCGACCGACCCGGTGCCGCCGGGCGACGAACTCTTCACGCAGGGCAACCAGGCGCCGGTGCTGCTGCGCAAGCAGGTGATCTTCACCGGCGATCGCATCATCGACGCGTCCGCCGGCTTCGACGAACACCAGCGTCCGTCGGTCAACATCCGCCTCGATTCCCGGGGAGGCCGTGCCGTGGCGAGCGTGTCGCGCGACAACATCGGCAAGCCGATGGCGATGGTGCTGTTCGAACGAGGCAAGGGTGAAGTACTGACCGTCGCGACGATCCAGTCCGAACTCGGCGACCGCTTCCAGATCACCGGCCAGCCGACCCCGCAGGCCGCGGCCGATCTCGCGCTGCTGCTGCGCGCCGGCTCGCTCGCCGCTCCGATGGACATCATCGAGGAACGCACGATCGGCCCGAGCCTCGGTGCCGACAACATCCGCAAGGGTTTCCATTCGGTCGTGTGGGGCTTTGTTGCGATCGCCGTCTTCATGATCGCGTACTACATGCTGTTCGGCGTGATCTCGATGATCGGGCTGTCGGTCAACCTGCTACTGCTGATCGCGATCCTGTCGATGCTGCAGGCCACGCTGACGCTGCCGGGTATCGCGGCAATCGCACTGGCGCTCGGTATGGCGATCGACGCGAACGTGCTGATCAACGAGCGCGTGCGTGAAGAACTGCGCAACGGCGCGCCGCCGCAGCTCGCAATCCAGAACGGCTACGCGCATGCATGGGCGACGATTCTCGACTCGAACGTGACGACGCTGATCGCCGGTCTCGCGCTGCTCGCCTTCGGTTCGGGCCCGGTACGCGGCTTCGCGGTTGTCCACTGTATCGGCATCCTGACGTCGATGTTCTCCGCGGTGTTCTTCTCGCGCGGCCTCGTGAACGCCTGGTACGGCGGCAAGAAGAAGCTGAAGTCGCTCGCGATCGGCCAGGTGTGGCGCCCGGCCGAGGTCGGCGTCGACGGTGCCGCCGCGTACCTCGAGAACAGCGACGCGGACACCGATACCGCCAGGGCGATCAATCAGGCCGCCAACCAGGCCGCCGCCCGTGCGAAAACGCCGGCACGTCCTGGCAAGCCGGTGGTTCGCCGCCGCGATGCGGGCAGTGCGCCGCGCAAACCGGGCTCGTCTCGTTGAGCCCCCGCTGAGTCCCGGAGACGCACACCATGGAATTTTTCCGCATCCGCAAAGACATCCCGTTCATGCAGCGCGCGTTGATCTTCAACGCGATCTCGCTGCTGACGTTCATCGCCGCCGTATTTTTCCTGCTGCATCGCGGGCTGCATCTGTCGGTGGAATTCACCGGCGGTACCGTGATCGAGGTGCAGTATCCGCAGGCCGCCGTGCTCGAGCCGGTGCGTGCGACGCTCGACAAGCTCGGTTATGCCGACGCGCAGGTGCAGAACTTCGGCACGTCGCGCGACGTACTGATCCGGCTGCCGATCAAGCAGGGCCTCACGTCTGCGCAGCAGAGCGATCAGGTGATGGGCGCGCTGAAGGCCGCCGATACGCAGGTGCAACTGCAGCGCGTCGAGTTCGTCGGCCCGCAGGTGGGCAAGGAACTCGCTACCGACGGCCTGCTCGCGCTCGCGTGCGTGGTCGTCGGCATCGTGCTGTATCTGTCGTTCCGCTTCGAATGGAAGTACGCCGTGGCCGGCGTGATCGCCAACCTGCACGACGTGGTGATCATTCTTGGCTTCTTCGCGTTCTTCCAGTGGGAGTTCTCGCTATCGGTGCTCGCCGCGGTGCTCGCGGTGCTCGGCTACTCGGTGAACGAATCGGTCGTTATCTTCGACCGGATTCGCGAGACCTTCCGCCGCGAACGCAAGCTGACGGTGATGGAGGTGATCAACCACGCGATCACCAGCACGATGTCACGCACGATCATCACGCACGGCTGTACGCAGATGATGGTGCTGTCGATGTTCCTGTTCGGCGGCCCGACGCTGCACTACTTCGCGCTCGCGCTGACCGTCGGTATCCTGTTCGGGATCTACTCGTCGGTGTTCGTCGCTGCGGCGATCGCGATGTGGCTCGGCGTCAAACGTAAAGACCTGCTGAAGGACAAGAAGGAACGTCACGACCCGAACGATCCGAACGCGGGCGCACAGGTGTAAGCGCTACGACGGTTCGTACGAAGTCTCGAAGCACAAAGGCCGGTTCTCGCGAACCGGCCTTTTTCGTTTACCGCCCACGCCCCTGCGTGAACAGAAAAGCGGCAACCGTTCAGCGATATCCCAGCTTGAGCCGCGCGCCAGCCAGCGCGATCAGACTCACCAGCGCGGCGAAGATCATATAGAAGCTCGGCGCGACCTTCGTGCCAGACGCGTCGATCAGCCACGCGATGATGAACGGCCCGAAGCCGCCGAAGATCGTCACCGCGATGTTATAGGCGAGCGACATGCCGGTCGTGCGCGTCTGCACCGGGAAGATCTCCGACAGCAGGCCAGGCAGTGCCGCAAAGTAACCGGTCATCAGAAAGCCGAGCACGATCTGCACGACGATCAACGTGCCGAGCGTTGGGTTCGCGACAAGGTACGCGAACAGCGGGTAGATCAGCACCAGCAGCAATACCGCCGGCACCAGCATGATCGACGTGCGGCCCAGCCGATCCGACAGATGCCCGACGAACGGCGCAAACACCAGCTGGATCAGGCCGGTCAGCGCGATCGCACCGAACGTCAACGACGGCGCGAGGCCCAGCTGCTTGACACCGAAGGTCGGCATGAACAGCACGAGATAAGTCGACACGGTGCCGAGCACGACGATGCCAACCGCGATCGCGAGCCGCAGCTTCTGGTTTGCGAACGTGTCGCGCAACGGCGTGTCGGTGGTTTCGGCCGCGAGGAATTCCGGCGTTTCGTCGAGCTTCGTGCGGATGTACCACGCGACCGGTCCGATCAGCAGCCCGAAGAAGAACGGCACGCGCCAGCCCCACGCGGCCATTTGCGCAGGCGACAGTCCACCGGTCAGCACTGCGCCGAAGCCGGCCGCAAGCAACGTGGTGAGCCCCTGGCTCGCCACCTGCCAGCTCGCGAAGAAGCCGCGCCGCGCGGGCACGTGTTCGGCAAGAAACGCGGTCGCGCTGCCGAACTCGCCGCCCGCCGAGAAGCCCTGGATCAGCCGCGCGGTAACGAGGATCACGGGCGCCGCGACGCCGATCGTCGCGTAGGTGGGCAGGATCGCGATGATCAGCGTGCCGATCATCATCAGCAGGATCGACAGCGTGAGCGCCGCCTTGCGGCCCGCGCGGTCGGCGTACGCACCGAGCACGATCGCGCCGAGCGGCCGCATGAAGAACGACACACCGAACGTGCCGAGCGTCAGGAGCAGCGAGACCGCGTCGTTGCCGGCCGGAAAGAACAGCTTCGAGATGATGACCGCGAAGAAGCCATACACCACGAGGTCGAACCATTCGAGCGCGTTGCCGACCGATGCGGCCGCGACCGTGCGCCACGCACTCTGGCGGGGTACCGCCGCACCTGCTGCCGTCGTTGTACTCATGCAGATCTCCGTCGCGCGCGCCTGGTGTGGGCGGACGGTCGTAGCCGTTCCGCAGACCGGCCAGGGTGCGCGCATACCCGGTCCGGTGTCTGCGCTCTATGTACCTGAAAAATTAAAACCACGCGAGTGGGGCTTACCGTGCGATGCCATGCAATCGATACGATGCAGCCATGAAAAAAACCGCTTCGCCGCCGTGAGGCGGGCGAAGCGGTTGTCATGACGGCAGTACTGCGGCCGCGCGGCTTGTTGCCAGGTTACTGCTTGATGCCTTCAGCCTGGATATGCAGCTTCGTTTCCATCTTGAAGCCGTACGTCTTGCCGAAGCCGACGCCGAAATCGTCGCGGTTGAACGAGCCTTCCGCTTCGACACCGCACACTTCGCGCTTGAGCATCGGGTGCATGACGCACTTGAACGAATCGATCTTCAAGTTGAGCGGCTTCGTCACGCCGTGCAGCGTGAGCGAACCCACCACTTCGACCGGCTTGTCGCCGTCGAACTTGATCTGCGTGCCCTTGTAGGTCGCGGTCGGGAACTTCGCGGTGTCGAGGAACTTCTCGCCCGTCACTTCCGTGTCGAGCTTCGCGTTGCCGGTCTGGATCGAAGCGGGATCGACGGTGACGTCGACCGTACCGGTCTTCGCCGCGCGGTCGAGCGTCACGGTGCCCGAGCTCTTCGTGAACTTGCCGCGCCATATCGACAGTCCGTCGAAGTGATCGGCTTCGAAGCTCGGATACGTGTGCTGCGGGTCGAGCTGATAGGTGTCGGCGGCGAATGCACCGAACGACAGGGACGACGCGAGCGCGCCGACAGCGATCAAGAGGGTCTTGTTCAAGTCATGCTCCTTGTTATAAAAGCGCACCGCACAAACGCGCCGTGCATACGGACAGGTTGCTACTCCTTTACCTTGCTTCGTTGCGCTTACTTGTGTGCAGCAACGATATGAAACTTGATCTCCACTTCATCGGCGACGACCGACGTGTCCTTCCATTCGCCAGTGCCGATGTCGAACTGCGAACGCTTGATCGGTACCGAACCATCGAAGGTCTGCGTCGCGCCCTGCTGGGTGACCGTCACCGGCACGGACACGGTCTGCGACTTACCCTTGATCGTGAGCTTGCCGGTCACCGTGAACTTGTTGCCGCCAGCCGGCGCGATCGCGCTCGACACGAACGTCGCGCCCGGATAAGTCTTCGCGTCGAACCATTCCTTGCCGCGCACCTGATCGTTGTAGGCCGGGTCACCAAGGTCGTAGCTGCCGATGTCGACCGTGAACTGCGCGCTGCCCGCCGCGGGCTTCGCCGGATCGAACGAGACCTGCGCGGTGAACTTGTTGAACTTGCCTTCCACCGGCACGTTCATCTGCTTCGAGATCGCGGTGACCGTGCTCTTCGCGACGTCGACCTGCGCAAAAGCGCTGCCGGCAGCGGTCAGCGACGCGGCAGCGAATGCCGCCAGCATGTAGCGATAAAACGAGACCTTCATGGTCATCCTTATTTGAGGAAAGGGATCATCCGCGACAGCAACCCGTCGCGGTCCAGCCAATGATGCTTGAGCGCCCCCGCGACGTGCGCCGCGACGAGTGCCAGCAGACCGTAGTTCAGCGTGATGTGGATGGTCTTCAGCACGACCTTCAGCGTGGGATCGGGCGCGATCAGCCGCGGCAGAGGAATCAGGCCGAGATAGACGACCGGCACGTTGGCCGCCGAGCTGTACAGATAGCCCGACACCGGAATCGCGATCATCAGCACGTACAGCAGCAGATGCGTGAGGTTCGCCGCGCTGCGCTGCCATGCGGGCATCTGGCGCGGCAGCGCGGGCGCCGTATGGGTCGCGCGCCACAGGATGCGCAGCACGGCGAGCGCGAAGACGGTCACGCCGATCCACTTGTGCCAGGAGAAATAGCGCAGCTTCGTGGGGGTAAAGCCCGGAATGTCGGTCATCACCCAGCCGAGTCCGAAGCCGCAGACGATCAGCAGTGCAATCAGCCAGTGCAGCGCGATCGCCGTCCGCGTGTAAGACTCGCGGGTAGCGAATGAGGGGGTCTGTGCCATGAGGGTCGGTGCTTGAAAAAAAGTTAACGGAGCAGCGGGGCCCGCTATTCCCGATGCGCTTCGCATCGGCCACACACACAGGGTGCACTACGGCCGCCATGCTACCTTAAGCCGTAAAAAACGGCGTGTCGCACCCCGGCCGCCGCAGCGCAGATTCCGATGCTGCAGCGCACGAGGAACAATGACTGCATGGAACTGTCGGATATCGGTCGGCTGGCACGGAAACGTTCCCAAGCGTTCCCACCGCCCCGCCGTAAAACCCCGTCATCGGCTGAAAAGCCCCGCCCCAGGCGCGTTTGGTACTATTGCGTCACTCCCAGGACGGCCCCCCGGCGCCGCCATTTCCCGTTCACGCCGTTTGCCTTTTCGCCCGCATGGAACATGACCACAATCTGATCGCGTGCCACGAATGCGACGCACTGTTTCGCAAACCGCGTCTATCCGGCCGTGCTACCGCACGCTGTCCGCGCTGCGGCGCCGCGCTTTACCGGGGTGTGTCGGGCCGGCTCGACAGCATCTGCGCGCTGACGGTCGCCGCGCTGATTACCTTTCTAATCGCCCAGGGCTTCCCGATCGTCGAACTCGAAACCAGCGGCATCACGTCGCAGACGAGCCTCGCCGGCGCGCTCGTCGCGTTGTGGGAAGAAGGCATGCAGGTCGTCGCGGTGATCGTGTTCTGCGCGACCACGCTGTTCCCGCTCACCGAACTCGTCGCGCTGCTGTACGTGCTCGTGCCGCTGCGCCGGGGTCACGTGCCGCCGGGCTTCAATCACGTGCTGCGCGCGATCCAGTTCGTGCGGCCGTGGGGAATGATCGAGGTGTTCATGCTCGGCGTGCTGGTCACGATCGTGAAGATGGTGAGCCTCGCGCGCGTGATTCCCGAAGCAGCGCTGTTTGCGTTCGGTGCGCTGACGCTGATGTTCGCGGTCGTCGTGACGTTCGATCCACGCACGCTGTGGGATCTCGCCGACGACCTGCGCGCCCGCGGCAAGGGTCCTGCCCCTCGGCCGGTAGCCCCCACTCCGCCCGCCTCACCCGCTGCGCCCGCCGCGGCAAACGAACGGTGAACCGCCGATGAGATATGTCACCGCGTCGCGCGCCGGCCTCGTCGCCTGCCATGCCTGCGGACGCGTATCGCAGCGCGAGCGCTCGACCGCCCCGCAGCACTGCCCGCGCTGCGGCGCGGCGCTGCACCGGCGTAACCCGGACAGCCTGATGCGCACGTGGGCGCTGCTGATCGCCGCCGCGCTGCTGTATATTCCGGCGAATCTGCTGCCCGTCATGCACACGTCGTCGCTGGTCGGCGCCGAGGACGACACGATCATGAGCGGCGTCGTCTACTTCTGGACGTCAGGCGACTGGCCGCTCGCGGTCGTCGTGTTCGTCGCGAGCATTCTGGTGCCGATGATGAAGCTGTCGACGCTCGTGCTGCTCACCGTGACGACGCAGCGCCGCTCCGCGTGGCGGCCGCACGAACGCACGACGCTGTACCGGATCGTCGAGCGGATCGGCCGCTGGTCGATGCTCGACGTGTTCGTGATCACGCTGACCGTCGCGCTCGTGCGCTTCAAGTCGCTCGCGGTGATCACCGCCGGACCCGGCGCGCTCGCGTTCGGTTCCGTCGTGATCCTGACGATGCTCGCGTCGATGCAGTTCGATCCACGGCTGATCTGGGACAACGTGCGCCACCCGCCGCCAGCCGAACCCACGCCGAACCTGCCGCACCCAAACGGAAACACAGTTCAGGACCCCCACCATGACTAGCCCGCAAGGCCCTATCGTTCCACCCGACCTGCCCGAGCCCGAAATCGAGCCGCGGCGGGCCTGGCTGCCGTCGCTCGTCTGGGTCATTCCGCTGATCGCCGCGCTGATCGGCATCGGGCTCGTCGTCAAGTCGATACTCAACAGCGGTCCGACGATCACGATCTCGTTCGTCAGCGCCGAGGGCCTCGAGCCCGGCAAGACCAAGGTCAAGTACAAGGACGTCGACATCGGTGCGGTGAAGACCATCAAGCTGACGAAGGACCATACGCACGTGCAGGTCGAAGTCCAGCTCACGAAGGAAGCCGAGGACTTCGCCGTCAAGGACACGCGCTTCTGGGTGGTGCGTCCGCGGGTCGGCACGAGCGGCGTGTCCGGGCTGAACACGCTGCTGTCGGGCGCGTACATCGGCGTCGACGCGGGCCGCTCGCAGGACGGGGAAGACGATTTCGTCGGGCTGGAGACGCCGCCGCCCGTCACCGGCGACCAGCGCGGCCACCGCTTCACGCTGCGCGGCGAGTCGCTCGGCTCGATCGACATCGGCTCTCCGGTCTACTACCGGCGCGTGCAGGTCGGCCAGGTGGTCGGTTTCTCGCTCGACAAGGACGGCACCGGGGTCACGATGCAGGTGTTCGTCAGCGCGCCGTACGACCAGTACGTCGGCACGAATTCGCGCTGGTGGCACGCGAGCGGCGTCGATCTGCGGCTCGATTCGAGCGGCTTCACGCTGAACACCCAGTCGCTTGCGACGGTGATCACCGGCGGTCTTGCGTTCCAGTCGCCGCCTGGCCAGCCGGCCGGCGCACAGGCACCGGACAACATGACGTTCCGCCTCGGCGCCGACGAAACCGATGCGATGCGCGAGCCCGACGGCCAGCCGGTCCGCGTCGTGATGAACTTCAACCAGTCGCTGCGCGGGCTGTCGGTGGGCGCACAGGTCGACTTCCGCGGCATCGTGCTCGGACAGGTGACGGATATCGGTGTCGAATACGATCCGAAGGCGCACAACTTCACGATGCCGGTGACGATGAACATCTATCCGCAGCGGCTGATGCGGCGCGGCCGCGGTGCGGCGGTGCCGGCGCCCGGCACGCCGGAAGGGCGCGATCTGATCCAGCGTCTCGTCGCACATGGTCTGCGTGGCCAGCTGCGCACCGGCAACCTGCTGACGAGCCAGCTGTACGTCGCGGTCGATCTGTTCCCGAAGGTGCCGCCCGCTACCGTCGATACGAGTCGTGACCCGATCGTGCTGCCGACGATCCCGAACACGCTCGACGAACTGCAGCTGCAGGTCGCGGACATCGCGAAGAAGCTCGACAAGGTACCGTTCGACCAGATCGGCACGAACCTGAACAGCGCGTTGAAGAACGCGGACAACCTGTTCTCGCGACTCAACACCGAGGTCGTGCCGCAGGCGCGCGACACGCTGTCGGCCGCGAAACAGACCTTCAATTCGGCCGAAGCGACGCTGCAGCAGGATTCGCCTCTGCAGTCCGACGTTCACCAGGCGCTGCAGGAACTGACCCGCACGCTGCAATCGCTGAATGCGCTGTCGGATTATCTGGAGCGCCATCCCGAATCGCTGCTGCGCGGCAAACCAGGAGATAAACCATGATGCGAACCTGGCTCTTCCGCCGGCCTGCTGATCCGCTGCGCGCACTGTGCGGACTCACCGCCTGTGCCGGACTCGTCGTGCTCGCCGCGTGCTCGTCGCCGCCGAGCCGTTTCTATACGCTGGGCTCGGATGCTGCGGCGACACCCACGGTCAGCGCCGCGCGTGCGCCGCTGCTGATCGAAGTGCCGCCGGTCGACGTGCCGTCGCAGGTCGCGAAAACCTCGTTCGTCGTGCAGACCGGGCCTAACCAGGTCGACGTGCTCGAACAGACGCGCTGGGCGTCGCTGCCGGGCGACGAGATCCGTCGTGCGCTGTCGGTCGATCTGACGCAGCGGCTCAACACCATCGACGTATTCGGCACGCCCTATCCGGACGGCGTGCCGGTGTATCGCGTCAGCGTGAACGTGCAGCGCTTCGAGTCGTGGCCTGGCTCGCACGCGCTGATCGATGCGGTGTGGAGCGTGCGCGCGGTGCGCACGCAGGCGGTGCTGACGTGCCGCAGCGTGATCAGCGAACCCGTAGCGGGCGGCTACGACGCGCTCGTCGACGGCCATCGCCGTGCGGTGCAGGACATCTCGGCACAGATCGCGGCGGGCATCGGCGCGCTCGCCGCCGCACCGCAGCCACGTACTGTCAAGCCAGCGAAGGGTGCTTCTTCCGCGGCTGCGGCGTCGGTACGCGCCGCGACGGTGCCTTGTCCCGCATCGGTCACGGGCGGCATGGCGGACGCTTCCACAGGTCACTGATCGCGCGAGGCGAAGCCGCCTCGCACCGCGTCGCGTGTCACCTCACGCGACGCGATTTCGCTGTCCTGCTCACCCAGTACACGCACGGCCGCGCTGCGGCTTCGATCAATGCGGTGCCGCGCCGCCCGCTTCACTTCATTCGCACGACACGCCATTGCCCATGTTCCGATCGCTCACGACCTTCCTGAAGAAATGGCACGCGTCGCGCAGCGGCGGCCATCAACTGGATGCGCTGCTCGCGATCGCCGATGCCGATGCGGCCTACGCGGAGCGCAGCGAATGGCTGATCGAACTCGCGCACTGGATCCATCGTGGCGGCAACGTGCAGGCCGATCCGTCCGATGCAAACGACGACGCGCCGCGCGCAGTGCCAGCGCATACGCGCGTTCGCTACCTGCTGCACGTGCTCGACCGGAATCCCGTATGGAAGGCGAACGTCGCGGGCATCCTGCGCGGGCTACTGCGCGACAGCGACGGCATCTCGCTGCTGTGCGACGCGGGCATGCCGGTGCACTCGGGCTTTTTCGGCGCGTTGTTCGAGCGCGCGCAGTCGTCGCTGATTCCGCCTGCGCCGAATCGCCGCGAACTGTCGGCGCTGTTCACGCTGATGTTCACGTCGACGCACGACGCCGAATGGATCGCGTCGCTGCCCGCGGATCTGCTCGCGCGGATCCGCGATCTGTTTGCTTATGAAGCCGGGCATGAAGCTGATGAGCGCCCGCATCAACCGGCCGGCACACTGTCGCTCGACCTGCTTGCCGCGCTGCATAACCTGACCTGCCAGATCAGCTCGACCGGGCTGTCGCAGACCGTGCGCAGCCGGCTCGGCGATGCCGACGCGCGCATCCCGCTCGACAAGCAGCCGTTCTACCGGCTGACGCGCGCGATGCTCGCGGTCGAGACCGCGCATCAGGCAATCGAGGAAAACGCCGAAGGGGCGGGCGCGAACCGCCTGCTGCACGAGGTCAACTATCTGCGCGTGCTGCTCGACGAATGCCGGATCGCGACCGACGACGTCTTCGCGCACCTGTACCGCAACGGCGTGAGCGTCGACATCGTGTTCCAGGTGGAGCGGATGCGCATGCGCATCGTGCGTGCCGAACTGCTGCTCGACGCATGGATGGCTTCCGACGACCTGCACGCGCTCGCGCGCCTCGTCGCCGAACTCGTCGATGCGAATCACGCGAGCCAGAGCGTGTCGCATCTGCTGCGCAGCAACTTCTCGCTGCTCGCGCGCAAAGTGGTCGAGTACAGCGCCGACACCGGCGAGCACTACATCGCCCGCGACCGCGCCGAATACCTGAAGATGCTGCGGATGGCCGCGGGCGGAGGACTCGTCACCGTCGTCACGGTATGCGTGAAGTTCGCGCTCACCGGCGCGCATCTGCAATCGATGCTCGAAGGGCTGCTCGCCGGCATCAATTACTCGGCGAGCTTTCTGCTGATCCACTTCCTGCATTTCTCGCTCGCGACGAAGCAGCCCGCGATGACCGCGCCGACGATCGCGCGCGAACTCGACGGCACCGGCACACAGGATGGCGTGGACCGCTTCGTTTCGTCGGTGGTCGCGCTGATCCGCACGCAATCGGCGGCGGTGGCGGGCAACGTCATGGTGGTGTTTCCGGTGTGCCTCGCCGCGCAGCTGCTGTGGCACGGGATGTTCGGCGCGAACCTGATCTCCGTCGACAAGGCGCACGCGACGCTGCAATCGTTCTCGCTGCTCGGCCCGACGCCGTTCTACGCAGCGCTCACGGGCGTTTTGTTGTGGTCGTCGAGCCTGCTCTCCGGCTGGGCCGACAACTGGTTCGTGCTGCATCGGGTCGGCGACGCACTCGCGTACAACCGCCGTCTGCGGATGACGCTCGGTGCCGCGGGGACCGCGCGGCTCGCCGCCTTCTGCCGCTCGAACATCGCGGGCGTGGTCGGCAACATCACGCTTGGGCTGATGCTGGGCGTCGTGCCGGCGATCGTCAGTGCGCTCGCGTTCCACTTCGAGGTGCGCCACGTGACGCTGAGTTCGGGATCGATCGGCGTCGCGCTCGGCGTGCTCGGCAAGGACGCGCTGCATCTGCCGGAACTGTGGTGGGCACTCGCGGGCACCTTCAGCATGGCGATCCTGAACGTCGCGGTGAGCTTCGCGCTCGCGTTCCTGATGGCGGCCCGGTCGCGCGATCTGCGACCGAAGGACATGCGCTCGCTGCGCAGCGCATTCTGGCGACGGGCGCTGCGTCATCCGCTCGATCTGGTGTGGCCGGTGCGGAGAGCGGGGGAAGCGGTGCGCGAGGCGGGCTAGCAAGCTGAAGCGCCTCGGGCCCGCACACCCGACCGCGTACAATGGCGCCTTATTCAACGCCTCCCGGCACGCTCCATGTCCTTCGATTTCTTCCTCCCCTGCCCGCGCGGCCTCGAAGCCGCGCTCGCGGCCGAACTCGCCGGAATCGCCGCGCGTCATCTGAACGGCGCGCCGTTTGCCGCCGGCGCTCAGGTGCCGGGCGGTGTGCACTTTCGGGGAGGATGGGCGGCCGGCATGGCCGCGAACCTGCATTCGCGGATCGCGAGCCGTGTGCTGCTGAAGATCGCGCACAGCCCGTACCGCAACGAACAGGACATCTACGCGCTCGCGCTCGAACAGCGCTGGGAGCAGTGGTTCTCCGCGAACGAAACGCTGCGCGTCGACATGACGGCGATCAAGTCGCCGCTGCGCAGCCTCGAATTCGCGACGCTGCGCGTCAAGGATGCGATCTGCGACCGTCTGCGCGAAGTGAGCGGCGAGCGACCGAGCATCGACACGGCCGCCCCCGATGTCCGCGTGTTCGCGTTCCTCACCGCCACCGACTGCACGCTGTACCTCGACACGTCCGGCGACCCGCTGTTCAAACGCGGGTGGCGGCTCGACAAGGGCGCGGCGCCGCTGCGCGAAAACCTCGCGGCCGGCATCCTCGCACTGACCGGCTGGACGCCAGGCACACCGCTCTACGATCCGATGTGCGGCAGCGGCACGTTCCTCGCGGAAGCCGCGCAGGTCGCGCTGAACATCGCGCCGGGTGCCGAGCGCCGCTTCGGTTTCGAAAATCTCAAGCAGTACGACACCGCCGCATGGCGCAACCTGAAGGCCGCCGCGCAGGATGCGAAGCGCTCGGCCGCGGCGTCGCGTGCCGATCTGCAGATCTTCGGCAGCGACATCTCCGGTGACATGCTGGACAAGGCCCGCACGAATTTCCAGCGCGCCGGTCTGCCTGCAATCTCGCTGAAACAGGTGGACGCCCGCGGCATGGCTGCGCCGGGTGCGACGCCGGGCATTCTCGTCGCGAACCCGCCGTATGGCGAACGGATCGAGGTACGTGGCCGAGGCCCGCGCGGCGAAGTGCGCGAGACCGGACGCGAGCGTCGTGAAAGTCGTGAGGATCGTGAATTACAGGCCGACGAAGGCTTCCGCCGCGTGCACACCGACGCCGACGCGCCGCCCGACAGCGAGTTCTTCAAGGCATTCGGCGACGCGCTGAAGCAGCGCTTCACCGGCTGGCACGCGTTCATCCTGACGTCCGACCGCAAGCTGCCCGGTCAGCTGCGGCTGCGCGAATCGACGAAGACGCCGCTCTTCAACGGCGCGCTCGAATGCCGGCTGTTCCGCTTCGACCTGATCGCGGGCAGCGTGCGCCAACGCCCCGCCGCCGATCGGCCAGAGTGACGGTTCCCCGAGGCTACTGACAGAACGCTGTCAGTAGCCCGGCAGCACACTCTCTCTCACGCCATCCGGCGTCGCCGTTCCTCCCATATGAGGCGCGGCTCACCGCGATCATCAGGAGAGAGTCATGTCCACTACCGCAACTGCAACGGCGACCACTGCAACGGCCACCGCCACGCCCGCCCGCGTCATCGCGTGGTTCGAGATTCCGTCGACCGATTTCAACCGCGCCACGCGCTTCTACGAAGCCGCGCTCGACGTCCAGCTGCAACGCGAAGTCATGAGCGGCGTGCCGATGGCGGTGTTCACCCATGAAGACGGCGCGACCGGCGGATGCATCACCTATAACCCGCAGGAAATCAAGCCCGTGCGGGACGGCGTGCTCGTGTACCTGAACGCGGAGCCGTCGGTGAAGGCCGCACTCGACCGCGTCGAACGCGCGGGCGGCAAGAAGGAAGGCATGGCGATCGAGCTGCCGAACAACTTCGGCTACATCGGTTTCTTCATCGATACCGAAGGCAACCGTATCGGCCTGCATTCGCCGAAGCTCGCGTGATCGCCGTGCCGGTCGTGTCCGTGGCGCGGCGCTATCATCGTGGCATCCCGTTCCCAGTCGAGTTCCGACTCCCGCCACGATGACGCGCCGTGCCGACCGTCTGTTCCAGATCGCCGAACTGCTGCGCGGTCGCCGTCTGACGACCGCGCAGCAACTCGCCGACTGGCTCGGCATTTCGCTGCGCACCGTCTATCGCGACGTGCGCGATCTGCAGCTGTCGGGCGTGCCGATCGAAGGCGAAGCGGGCATTGGCTACCGGCTGAGCCGAGCGGCGAGCCTGCCGCCGCTCACGTTCACCGCCGACGAACTCGCCGCGCTCGCGACCGGCGCGAAGATGCTCGAAACGTGGGGCGGCGCCGGCCTCGCGAGCGGCGCACGCAGCGCGCTCGCAAAGATCGCGTCGGCGATGCCCGCCGACAAGCGCGCGGCCCTCGAGCGGCTCGCGGTATTCGCGCCGTCGTTTCACGTCGACCCTGCCTTTTTCGTCAAGGTGGATGCGTTGCATCGCGCAGTCGATTCGCGTCATATCACGAGCTTCGCGTATTGCGACCGGTTGGGCACGAACACGGAGCGGCGCGTGTGGCCACTCGGATTGTTCTATTGGGGCGGCCGCTGGACAGTCGGCGCGTGGTGCGAACTGCGCGAAAACTTCCGCACGTTCGACATCGCCAGGATGGGCAGCGTTGCGCTGCACGAAGTCTTTCCGGATATGGCCGAAAGGCGGCTCGCGGACTATCTGCGTCATGTCGAGGCGCCGAAGCATTGACGCTCACTGCACCTACATAAACAAGCAAGGCGGTCGCTCGGACCGCCCTGCATCTTCCGCACTCCATGCGGCCTACTCGACCGCCTTCACCATATCCTCGATGACCTTCTTCGCATCGCCGAAGACCATCATCGTCTTGTCCATGTAGAAGAGGTCGTTGTCGAGGCCCGCGTAGCCGGCCGCCATCGAGCGCTTGTTGACGATCACCGTGCGTGCCTTGTACGCCTCGATGATCGGCATCCCGGCGATCGGCGATTTCGGATCGTTCTTCGCGGCCGGATTCACCACGTCGTTCGCGCCGAGCACCAGCACCACGTCGACCTGGCCGAACTCGCTGTTGATGTCGTCCATCTCGAAGACCATGTCGTAGGACACCTCGGCTTCGGCCAGCAGCACGTTCATATGCCCCGGCATGCGACCCGCCACCGGGTGGATCGCGTAACGCACGTTGATGCCCTTCTCGACCAGCTTGTCGGTCAGCTCCTTCAGCGCATGCTGCGCGCGCGCCACCGCGAGCCCGTAGCCCGGCACGATCACGACCGTTTCCGCGTTGCCGAGCATGAACGACGCGTCGTCGGCCGAACCGGATTTCACCGGCCGCTGCTCCTGTGCGCCACCCGCCGCGGCTGCGCCCGGCTCCGCGCCGAAGCCGCCCAGCAGCACGTTGAAGAACGAGCGATTCATCGCGTGGCACATGATGTACGACAGGATCGCGCCCGACGAACCGACCAGCGAGCCCGCGATGATCAGCATCGCGTTGTTCAGCGAGAAGCCGATCCCGGCAGCTGCCCAGCCCGAGTACGAGTTCAGCATCGACACGACCACCGGCATGTCCGCACCGCCGATCGGGATGATGATCAGCACACCTAGCGCGAACGCGATCAGCGTCATGATGATGAACGGCAGCCATGCCTGCGTGAAGAAGAAGATCACGCCGAAGCCGATCATCGCGATCGCGAGCATCAGGTTCAGCAGATGCTGCCCCGCGTAGACCACCGGCGCGCCCTGGAACAACCGGAACTTGTACTTGCCGGACAGCTTGCCGAACGCGATCACCGAGCCGCTGAACGTGATTGCACCGACGAACGTACCGATGAACAGCTCGATCCGGTTGCCGTACGGCAGGAAGCCCTGGTACGGCGCGTCTTCGATGCCCAGCCCGAATGCAGCCGGCTCGTAGACAACCGCGTACGCGATGCACACGGCCGCGAGACCGATCAGCGAATGCATTGCCGCGACGAGTTCGGGCATCTTCGTCATCTCGACGCGCGCAGCGACGAACGCACCGATCGCCCCGCCGACGACGAGTGCACCCAGCAGCAACCCGAGCCCGAGCGTCAGGTTCGAGCCGAGCGTCGCGGCCTGCTTCACGATCAGCGCGATCGTCGTGAGAATCGCGATCGCCATGCCGGCCATGCCGAACACGTTACCGGCGCGCGCACTCTTCGGATTCGACAGTCCCTTCAGCGCCTGGATGAAACACACCGACGCGATGAGGTACAGCAGCGTAACGACGTTGATGCTCATTTACGCACCCTCCTTGGCCGGGCTCGCGAGTTTCTTCGGCTCTTTCTTGCGGAACATCTCCAGCATTCGCCGCGTGACGAGAAAACCGCCGAACACGTTGACCGCTGCGAGCAGCACCGCGAGCGTGCCGAAGAACTTGCCCGGCCCGCCGACGGTGAGCCCGGCCGCGAGCATTGCGCCGACGATCACGATCGCCGAGATCGCGTTGGTCACGGCCATCAGCGGCGTGTGCAGCGCGGGCGTGACGTTCCAGACGACGTGGTAGCCGACGTAAATAGCCAGCACGAAGATGATCAGGTCGATCACGGTGTGGTTGATGATTTCCATCGCCGGTCCTTACTATGCGTTGCGCGTGACGGCGCCGTCGCGAGCCAGCAGCGTGGCCGCGACGATATCGTCTGCGAGATCGATGTTGAGTGCGCCTTCCTTCGTGACGATGAGCTTCATGAAATCGAGCAGATTGCGTGCATACAGCGACGACGCATCGGCAGCAACCATCGACGCGAGGTTCGTAAAGCCCACGATCTGCACGCCATGTTTCGTCACGACCTTGTCGGCTTCGGTGAGCGGACAGTTGCCGCCACGCTGGCCCTCGTATTCGGCCCCGCGTCCGGCGGCGAGATCGACGAGCACCGAGCCGGGCTTCATCGCCTGCACGGTCTCGACCGAGATCAGCGTCGGCGCCGCGCGCCCCGGGATCAGCGCGGTGGAGATCACGATGTCGGCCTGCTTCGCGCGTTCGTGGACCAGCGCGGCCTGACGCGCGAGCCAGCTTGGGGGCATCGGCCGTGCATAGCCGCCGACGCCTTGGGCGGCTTCGCGCTCGTCGTCGGTTTCGTAAGGCACGTCGAGAAACTTTGCCCCGAGCGATTCGATCTGCTCTTTCACTGCGGGGCGCACGTCGGACGCTTCGACCACGGCCCCGAGGCGCTTCGCGGTCGCGATTGCCTGCAGCCCCGCGACGCCCGCACCGAGGATCAGCACGCGCGCGGCCTTCACGGTGCCGGCTGCGGTCATCAGCATCGGCATGAAGCGCGGATAGAGATCGGCGGCGAGGAGCACGGCCTTATAGCCTGCGATGTTCGCCTGCGAGCTGAGCACATCGAGACTTTGCGCGCGGGACGTACGCGGCGCGGCTTCGAGTGCGAAGGCGATGATGCCTGCGGCAGCCAGCTTTGATGAGTTTTCCGTATTAAACGGTTCGAGCATCCCGACGAGCACGCTGCCGCGTTTGAGGAGCGGCAGTTCGGCGTCGGTGGGAGTCTGGACCTTGAGGACGAGTTCGGCGCCGAACGCGGCAGCCGCGTCGACAAGCTCGGCGCCCGCGGCGGCAAAGGCTTCGTCGGTAAAGCTGGCGCCGGTTCCGGCGCCTTGCTGGACCGTGACCCGATGACCTTGGGCGACGTACTTCTTGACCGTCTCGGGCGTCGCGGCGACGCGGGTTTCATGCGTGCGCGTCTCGGCTGGCACTCCGATGTGCATCGTTGAATCCTCCTCGACTTCTTGTGAATTGCCGACGAGGCACGCCGGCTTGCTAGTGCAATAGGCAGAGTTGCCGATGAGGCACGCTGGCCTGCTGGTGCAATGGCTACGCTACGGCGTCACTGTAACCGATTGTTTGCCTGGGGAGGCCCCAGCAATAAGTACTGTTTTAGTGGCTACTGTTTTCCGATTTGGTTTTCAATTTCAATTTCAATTTGGGTTGCGGCGCGAAGGCGCTGGTGCTCTTTGCTGGTTGGTTTTTGTCGGTTTGGTGTTCGTCGCCTTGCAGGCGGGTGCTTATCGGCGCCTCGCGGCGTGGGTGTTGCTCCTGCTTTTTGCTCTGCCTTTTGCCCTGCCTTTTGCCCTGCAGGCGGCTGCGATTTGGCGCCTCGCGGCGCAGGCGTTGGTTTTGCTTTTTGCCCTTGCAAGCGGGTGCTTATTCGCGCCTCGCGGCGCAGGCGTTGGTTTTGCTTTTTGCCCCTGCAGGCGGGTGCTTATTCGCGCCTCGCGGCGCAGGCGTTGCCCCTGTGCGGGGCGGCACCTCCTTTCTTTGCCGCGGCAAAGAAAGGAGGCAAAGAAAGCCGCTCGACACGTTACCCAGTCCTTTCCGCGCGTAGCCAGAGATGGCCCGCACCTAAGTGTTGTCCTCGTAGGGATGCGGTAGTGGTCCGAGACGAGATCGTCCCTCGCGTTGCACATCGGAGTGGCAAGGGGCCCGCCCACCCCGCGGCGCACCGGTGTGCGCGCGGACGGGTCTGCATCGGAAGCCATTGGGCACTCACGGACCTAGGGGAAATTCCCTGGTGCCCGCCTGCAACACCCATGCGCATCAAATGAGGGGGAACGAGGGGTTATGCCCATCGGCGGCGAAGCTCGCCGGAACGGATGACTGCTGTGTCACTACCGCGAGTGGTGCGAGGGCCGGTCTCGTCTCGGACCACTATGCTGTGTGAACGAGGTGCCCGCTTAGGCGAGGGCCACCACGGCAAGCCTCCGGAAACGAGAAGTTTCGTCTCGAGCGGCTTTCTTTGCCTACTTTCTTTGCCGCGGCAAAGAAAGGAGGTGCCGCCCCGCACAGGGGCAACGCCTGCGCCGCGAGGCGCGAATAAGCACCCGCCTGCCAGGGCAAAAAGCAAAACCAACGCCTGCGCCGCGAGGCGTCAAATCGCAGCCGCCTGCACAGGCAAGAAAGCGCGAGGCGCACAGCAACCCGCCAAAAATCCAGTAAAAAAACAGGCAAAACCCAAACCAGCTAAAATGCCACCCCATGGAAACATGGGCTCCCCACGTCACGGTCGCAGCCGTCATCGAGCGCGATGGCCGCTTCCTGCTGGTCGAGGAGCATACGCCCGCAGGGCTACGCCTCAATCAGCCGGCAGGCCATCTGGAAGCAGGCGAATCGCTCATCGAAGCAGCATCCCGCGAGACGCTCGAAGAAACGGCACATCCGTTCAAGCCCGACGCTATCGTAGGCATCTACATGACGCACTTCGAGCCGGCCGCCGGCAGCGACAATGGCCAAGGCACGACCTATCTGCGCTTCACGTTCCGCGGACAAGCCGGCGAACGGATCAACAACCGTGCCCTCGATCCGGACATCGTCCGCACGCTATGGATGAGCGCCGACGAACTGCGCGCATGCCCCGAACGGCATCGCACGCCGCTCGTGATGCGCTGCATCGACGATTACCTCGCAGGACGGCGGTTTCCGCTCGATCTCGTGCACACGCACGCGGTCGCACCGCCCGCATCAAGCAAGTCAGGCAACTCATGAGCAAGCAGAAAATCGTAGTAGGCATGTCGGGCGGCGTCGATTCGTCGGTGACCGCGTGGCTGCTCAAGGAGCAAGGGTACGACGTCGTCGGTCTCTTCATGAAGAACTGGGAAGACGACGACGACAGCGAATACTGCTCGACCCGCGAAGACTGGATCGACGTCGTGTCGGTCGCCGATCTGATCGGCATCGATGTCGAAGCGGTCAACTTCGCCGCCGAATACAAGGACCGCGTGTTCGCCGAATTCCTGCGCGAATACTCGGCCGGCCGCACGCCGAATCCGGACGTGCTGTGCAACGCCGAAATCAAGTTCAAGGCGTTCCTCGATCACGCCATGTCGCTCGGCGCAGAGACCATCGCGACCGGTCACTATGCGCGCGTCCGCGAAATCGACGGCCGCTTCGAACTGCTGAAGGCGAAGGATCACACGAAAGACCAGTCGTACTTCCTGCATCGCCTGAACCAGGCGCAGCTATCGCGCACGATGTTCCCGCTCGGCGAGATCCCGAAGACGAAGGTCCGCGAAATCGCCGAACAGATCGGTCTGCCGAACGCAAAGAAGAAGGATTCGACCGGCATCTGCTTCATCGGCGAGCGGCCGTTCCGCGACTTCCTGAACCGCTATCTGCCGACCCAGCCTGGTCCGATGAAAACGCCCGACGGCGAACTCGTCGGCGAGCATATCGGTCTCGCGTTCTATACGTTCGGTCAGCGTAAAGGTATCGGCCTCGGCGGCAGCAAGGAAGGCAGCGGCGAACCGTGGTTCGTCGCCGGCAAGGACATTCCGTCGAATACGCTGTACGTCGCGCAGGGCCACGATCATCCGTGGCTGCTGAGCCGCACGCTCGTCGCGGGCAATCCGAGCTGGGTCGCCGGCGAACCGCCCGCCGACGGCCTCCCGTGCGGCGCAAAAACACGCTACCGCCAGGCCGACGCCGCGTGCACGTTCGGTACCGCGAATAGCACAGGCACGTTCGAACTGCATTTCGACGACGCCCAATGGGCTGTCACACCAGGGCAATCTGCGGTGCTCTACGATGGCGACGTCTGTCTCGGTGGCGGCATCATCGAGCATGCGGTAACCTCACAGCCCGCTACGCGGCGCCCGCAGCAGGCCGCGCTGCTCGGCGCGCGCTGACGCTACGGACACTACGCACCGCAGCAACACATAGCAGGCAGCACCGGGCAAGCAGCATTTCTATAACAACGCAGTCGTCCGTTTCCCCCGCAGCGGATCCCTTCCGCACCCGAGCGTAACGATCCCGCCGCGGGGATTCACTGCAAGGGAGTCCCCATGTTTTATCGACGCTATCTGGCGATGTGGTGCGCGGTGCTGCTGCTCGCCGCCTGCGCGGCGCTCGCCGCGCTGCATCATCTGTCGTGGTTCTGGATCGTCATACCGGTGCTGCTCGTCGCGCTCGGCATCTTCGATCTGACGCAGGAGCGCCACGCGATCCTGCGCAATTACCCGCTGTGGGGGCACTTCCGCTTCCTGTTCGAATTCATCCGCCCCGAGATCCGTCAGTACTTCATCGAAGACGACACCGACGAAAAGCCGTTCTCACGCGCGCAGCGCAGCATCGTCTATCAGCGCGCGAAAAACGACGTCGACAGCCGGCCGTACGGCACCGAACTCGACGTGAAGGCGGTCGGGCACGAATGGATCAGCCATTCGTTAGCTCCAACGAAGATCGACAGCCACGACTTCCGCGTGCTCGTCGGCGCGACGCGCGAGCAGCCGTACTCGATGTCGATCTTCAACGTGTCGGCGATGAGCTTCGGCTCGCTGTCGGCGAACGCGATCATGGCGCTCAACCTCGGCGCGAAGAAAGGCAACTTCGCGCACGACACCGGCGAAGGCTCGATGTCGAAGTATCACCGTCAGCATGGCGGCGACATTATCTGGGAGATCGCGTCGGGTTACTTCGGATGCCGCAACGACGACGACACCTTCAACCCCGACAAGTTTTCGAAGCAGGCGCACGAGCCGCAGGTGAAGATGATCGAGGTGAAGCTGTCGCAAGGCGCGAAGCCGGGCCACGGCGGCGTGCTGCCGGCCGCGAAGATCACACCGGAGATCGCCGAGACGCGCGGTGTGCCGATGGGTCGCGACTGCATCTCGCCCGCCACGCATTCGGAGTTCTCGACGCCGCGCGGGCTGCTCGAATTCGTCGAACGGCTGCGGCGCCTGTCCGGCGGCAAGCCGACCGGCTTCAAGCTGTGCATCGGCCATCCGTGGGAATTCTTCGGCATCGCGAAGGCGATGCTCGAAACGGGCATTCTGCCGGACTTCATCGTCGTCGATGGTGCGGAAGGCGGCACGGGCGCGGCGCCGCTCGAATTTACCGATCACGTCGGTGTGCCGCTGCAGGAAGGCCTGCTGCTCGTGCACAACACGCTGGTCGGCATCGGGCTGCGCGACAAGATCCGCATCGGCGCGAGCGGCAAGATGATCACCGCGTTCGATATCGCGAAGACACTCGCGATCGGCGCGGACTGGGTCAACGCAGCGCGCGGCTTCATGTTCGCGGTAGGCTGCATCCAGGCGCAGACGTGCCATACGGGCCGTTGCCCGACCGGCGTCGCGACCCAGGACCCGGTGCGCCAGCGCGCGCTCGTCGTGCCCGACAAGTCGGACCGCGTCGTCAGCTTCCATCACAACACGCTGCACGCTTTGCAGGAAATCATCCAGGCCGCGGGCCTGCACGATCCGTCGGACCTGCGCGCGCATCACATCGTGAGGCGCGTGTCGTCGCACGAGGTGCGGCTGATGTCGGATCTGCTGAAGTATCTGGAGCCGAACGACCTGGTCAACGGTAACTACCGCTATACGCTGTACGAGCGCTGGTGGCCGGTCGCGCAAAGCGATTCGTTCGCGCCGGCGACGGAGCCAGCCCGAACCGCCGCGTAGCATCGAGCGATAACCCGCGAAAACGAAAACGCGCGCCCGGCATCAGCCGGAGCGCGCGTTTTTTATCGCAGCAATCGCCAGGTGAGTGCCGGCGGCACCGTCAGGCTATACCGCCATCGGCCGCCATTTCAGCAAACGTTGTTCGACTGCGGTCAGCAAATAGTCCGCGGCGAGTGCGACGACCGCCAGTACGATCATCGCCGCGAACACGCCGCTCGCGTTGAACGCGCCCTGCGCGGTCGAGATCAGCAGGCCGATGCCCTGCTTCGAGCCGAGAAATTCACCGACCACCGCGCCGACCAGCGCGAAGCCAAAGCTCACGTGCAAGCTCGCGAGAATCCAGCTGAGTGCCGACGGAATCACCACCGACGTCGTCACCTGACGGCGCGACGCCCCAAGAATCTGCGCGTTCGCGATCATGTAGCGGTCCGCTTCGCGCACGCCCTGGAACGCATTCGCGAACACGACGAAGAACACCATCACGACGGCGAGCGCGACCTTCGACGCCATCCCGAGGCCGAGCGAGATCACGAAGATCGAGCCGAGCACGACACGCGGAATCGAATTGGCGATCTTGATGTACAGGCTGAACACGTCGGACAACAGTTTGTTGCGGCCGAGCACGATCCCGCAGAACACGCCAGCTACCGAACCGATGATGAAGCCGAGCCCGGTTTCCTCGAGCGTCACCCACACCTGCGTGAGCAGCGGCCCTTGCGACGTACCGTTCACGAACCAGTCGACGATCTGGTCGAAGATCGCCGAAGGCATCGAGAAGAAGAACGGATCGATCCACTTGAGGCGCGCGGACAGCTCCCAGCCGCCGAGCACGACGACCAGCACCGCGATCCGCAGCCCGATCACGAGCGCCCGGCGGCGGCGGATGCGTTGCTGCGCGACGCGCTCGACCTGCGCGAGCGACGCGGCATCGATGCCCGAAGGCAGCGCCTGTTGATGAGTAGTAGACATGTGAAGTTCCTGCATTGCTGCTGGGTTGCGGGTTTGCGGGTTTGCAATCAACCGATCTGCACTTCTTCGCGCAGGTCGCGCCAGATATCGCGCGAAATCTCGATGAAGCGCGGCTCGTAGCGGATTTCCGACGTGACGCGCGGACGCGGCAGATCGATCTCGTAGACCTTCTTCAACGTCGCGGGCCGCGCAGTCAGCACGAACACGCGGTCGGCGAGCGCGATCGCCTCTTCGAGATCGTGCGTGACGAACACCACCGAGCCGGCATTCGCGGACCACAGCTGCAGCAGCTCGTCCTGCATCAGCGTGCGGGTCTGCATGTCGAGCGCGGAGAACGGCTCGTCCATCAGCAGGATTTCCGGCTTGTTGATGAAGGTCTGCGCGAGCGCGACGCGCTTCCTCATGCCGCCCGACAATTGATGCGGATAGTGCTTGCCGAACTTGTCGAGACCGACGCGACGCAGCCATTCGTTCGCTTCGTCGTAGGCCGCGGATTTCGAGCGGCCGCGATACAGCGGACCGGCCGCGACGTTGTCGAGCACCGAACGCCATGGGAACACGGCGTCCGCCTGGAACACGAAGCCGATGCGCGGATCGATACCGTCGACCGGCGCGCCCATCACCCGCACTTCGCCGGTGGTCGGTTTCAGCAGGCCGGTGATCATGCTGAGCGTGGTCGATTTGCCGCAACCGGTCGGTCCGACGACGGCGACAAACTCGCCGCGCGCGACGCTCATGCTGAAATCGCGCAGCGCGATCGTCGCCTTGCCGTCCGGCGAGATGAAGCGGCACGAGACGTTGCGCAGCTCGATCGCCGGCGTGCCCTGGGATGCCTGGGATAAAGGTGAATTCATGCGTGCTGCCTCGCTGGTTGCATGGGCGCCGTGCGCGGATCCCGGCTCCGCGTGCGGCGCGTTTGCGGTGTGTTCGCGTTGCGTTATTTGGACTGCGCGACGAAGTCGTTGGTGTAGGTCTTCGTCAGATCGATGTGCTTGCCCTTCACCGACGGATTGAACGCGGCCAGTACCTTCAGTACCGTGTCCGGACCGTCGGCGGGCATCTTGCCGTCCTTCGTGAACATCGGCAGCGATGCCTTCAGCGCACCGACGTACAGGTCGCGGTTCGCGCCGTAGTAGTCCTTCGGCATCTTGTCCGCGATCTCGTCGGCGCTGTGTGTTGCGATGAAATTCAGCGTGCGCGCGAATGCGTGCGCGAGCTTGCCCGCTTCGACCTTGTGCGATTCGACCCACGCGCGCTGCACGTAGAAGCTCGACGCCGGGTAGGTGCCGCCAAGCGCGGCGCGCGTGCCTTCAAGCGTGCGCATGTCGACCAGCACCTTCGCGTCGCCGGTCTTCAGCAGCTGCGACACGGTCGGCTCGGTCGTCATACCGGCGTCGATGCGCTCCTGCTTGATCGCGGCGATGAAGCTGTTGTCCGCGCCGACCGGCAGCAGCGTGTACTGCGTCGACGGGATGCCCGCGCGTTGCGCGAGGTATTGCGTGAGGAAGCTGGTCGACGAACCGAGACCGGTTACGCCAAGCGTCTTGCCCTTCACGTCGGCCATGCTCTTCAACGTGGCGGAGGCCTTCGTCGAAACCATCTCGACTTCGCCCGGCACCTGGCCGAACACGACGATCGCCTCGACTTCCTTGCCCTTGCTCTGCAGATCGATCGTGTGATCGTAGAAGCCGACCACGCCCTGGACCGCGCCGGCCAGCAGTTCGTTTTCCGCGTCGACGCCGGCTGGCTGCGACAGGACCTCGACGTCGAGCCCTTCGTCCTTGAAGTAGCCGAGCTGTTCGGTGAGCTTCGCCGGCAGGTAGATGATCTTGGTCGCGCCGCCGACCATGATCGAAATCTTCGAATCGGCAAACGCCGCGCTCGATGCCGTCGCGAGCGACAGCGCGACGACGGCCGACGTGGACAGGGCCATCATGTTTCGCAAGGTACGCATCCGCTAGTCTCCTGTGCTGGATTGGAGCCGCCTTGCATGCTGCCGGCGGCGTTTTATTGCTATCGATTGCTACGGGTTACTACTGTTGTTTACTATCGCCGGATTCCGACGCGTGACGGGCATTATAAAAATCGGAAACCTTCTGCGAGCTATCGGAGGGTTGGGGCAAACGTGGGTGTTAACCCGAAATGAGCCGGAATGAGCGGACGTGTGGACCATTGAACGCGCGTCCTGTCCGCACAACCCCGCGTCGCGCGGCTCGCACAACGTGTGCTATTTTCGTGGCGGCCGCCGCAGCCCCAGCGGCCCTGTACCGCTTGTTTCACTCCTTTGTTTCACTCTTCACTCGCCTGTCGTCCGCTGCCCGCCATGAAGCTCCTGCTGATCGAAGATAACCCGACGCTGTCGCACTGGCTCGCGAAAATGCTCACGCAGGAAACCTTTGCGCTCGATGCAGTGCAGGACGGCGACGCCGCCGACCAGCTGCTGCGCACGAATCACTACGACGTCGTGCTGCTCGACCTGAACCTGCCGAAGCTGTCCGGCAAGAACGTGCTGCGTCGGCTGCGCCAGCGCGGCGACGCGACGCCGGTCATGATCCTCACTGCGAGCGGCTCGATCGACGAAAAGGTCGAACTGCTCGGCGCCGGCGCCGACGACTATCTGGTGAAGCCATTCGAAGTGCGCGAGCTGGTCGCGCGCATCAAGGTGCTGATCCGCCGGCAGTCGCCGTCGAAAGCGAGCGAGGTGATCTGCGGCGATGTTGCGTTCGACATCGACACGCGGCAATTCACGCTGAAAGGCGCGCCGCTCGCCGTCACGCCGCGCGAACGTACCGTGCTCGAAACGCTGATCCTGCGGCTCGGCAAGACGGTGTCGAAAGCGGCGTTGATGGACTCGATCTTCACGCTCTCCGACGAGCCGAGCGAAGACGCCATCGAGATCTACGTGTCGCGGCTGCGCAAGAAACTCGACGGCAGTTCTGCCGCGATCGTCACGCTGCGCGGGCTGGGCTATCTGCTGCGCAAGAAAGACGACGACCAGTAACGATGACCAATAGCCTGCGCGTCCGTCTGCTGTGGTGGCTGCTCGTGCCGCTCGCGCTGTACGTGTTCGTCACCGGCAACGCCGAACACGACAACGCGCGGCGCACCGCCGATCTCGTGCAGGACAACGCGCTGCTGTCGTCGGCGCGGATGATCGCCGGCGAAGTCGAATGGGTCGACGGCTATCTGCGCGTCGACGTGCCGCCGGCCGCGCTCGAAATGTTCGCGTCGCCGTATCGCGATCAGGTGTTCTACAGCGTCGGCATCGACGATGGACGGCTGCTCGCGGGCACGCCGGATTTCCCGCATGGCACGTATGCGTCCTACGACGAACCGCGCTATTACGATACGACGGTCGCGGGCCAGCCGATCCGCGCGGTCGGCTTCGTGCGGCAGATGTACGACAACGGCGCGACGCGGCGCGTGCTGGTGTCGGTCGGCAAGACGGCAGGCTCGCGCGACGCGATGATGCAGCAGTTGTGGCGGCCGCAGCTCGTGCGGCAGATCGAGATGATCGTGCTCGCGGTCGCACTCGCGTGCATCGGGCTCACGTTCGAGCTACGCCCGCTGATGAAGATGAAGGACGACGTCGCCGACCGCGATCCGATGCAGCTCGCGCCGCTGCGCATCGAGCGTCTGCACACCGAATTGCGGCCGATCGTCGATGCGATCAACCAGTGCATCGCGCGGCTCGGGTTACAGGTCGGCGCGCAGCGGCGCTTCATCGCCGATGCGGCGCATCAGCTACGCACGCCGCTGACGCTGCTCGACACGCAGTTGCAGTTCGCGCGCCAGCATCGCGGCCTCGAACCGGCGCTCGACGAAGCGCTCGCAGCGATGCATCGGAGCAACCGCTCGATGGTCGGACTGACCAACAAGCTGCTGCTGCTCGCGCAGGCCGAATCCGCCGACTACACGCAGCTCGCGAGCCAGCCGGTCGATCTGGGCGCGCTCGCAAAGGACGTCGTCGAGGATCTCGCGCTGCTCGCGCAAGCGCGTACGATCGATCTCGGCGCGGAATTGCAGAGCCCCGCGCGGATCGTCGGTCATGCCGGGTTACTGTCCGCGCTGATCGCGAACCTCGCGGAAAACGCGATCCGCTACACGCAGCCGGGTGGTCACGTGACGGTCGCGGTGCGCAGCGACGACACGACAGTCACGCTCGTCGTGTCGGACAACGGGCCGGGCATTCCACCCGAAGCGCGCAGCCGGGTGTTCGAGCCGTTCTATCGCGCGGCCACCGATACCGAAGGCACCGGCCTCGGCCTCGCGATCGCCCGTGAGATCGTGCATGCGCATCGCGGCGAGATCGCGCTGTCGGTGGGCGGTCTGCCGGCCGCGGCCGGCAGTGGCCGCGGCGTGACCGCGACGGTCACGTTCACGGCGGCGCGCTCAGTCTGAAGGGAAGGTGTCGGCGAACGACGGGCGTTGCGACAGTTTCTGGAAGTGCTTGTCGAGGGTCGGGTACGGCTCGCGCCAGTTGAGTTCGGGCATCCGGAAATCGAGGTAGCCGAGCGCGCAGCCGACCGCGACGTCGGCCAGCGTGTAGTGATTGCCGGCGCACCACGGCTTGCTGCCGAGCCCCTGCGCCATCGCGACAAGACCTTCATCGATCTTGCGCCGCTGGCGCGCGAGCCAGCCCTCGTTGCGCTGTTCGGCGGGACGCTGCGTGCCTTCGCAGCGGATCAGCACGGCCGCGTCGAGCATGCCGTCGGCGAGCGCTTCCCAGCAGCGCACCTCGACGCGCTCGCGCCCCGACTGCGGAATCAGCTTGCCCACCGGCGACAGCGTATCGACGTATTCGCAGATCACCCGCGAATCGAAGACCGCTTCGCCGTCTTCCATCAACAGGCACGGCACCTGGCCGATTGGATTGAAGGTGTGGATGGTGGTTTCCGGCACCCAGACGTTTTCGAGCACCAGCTTGTAGTCGATCTTCTTTTCGGCGAGCACGATCCGCGCCTTGCGGACAAACGGGCTCCCCAGCGAACCGATGAGTTTCATTACATCTGCCTTTTCTGGAATCCGCCGAAAGTATAACGTTGGATATCGGTCATCAAGACGACGGCCGCACAGCTTCCGGATCCGCGCCACACCCTGCACGTGGGCGAATTGTAACGTTGCCGCGACGAGCCGCGTTCGTCCAGACAGCCGGACGGCCACTGCCCCCGGAATATTGCCGGCCGCGTGTGCGAGGCTCATGCGAAACCGCATCCGGATTGGGCGCTACAATCTCACGATGAACCAGCCGACCGAACTCCCGGGCGAACTGACGGCCGCCGCGCCCCCGGCCATCGACGTCTATCGCGCACGCCGCGAACGCGTGCTCGCGGCGTTACGCGCGCAGGGCGGCGGCATCGCGATCGTGCCCACCGCGCCCGAGGTGCTGCGCAACCGCGACGCGGACTATCCGTACCGGCACGACAGCTACTTCTACTACCTCACCGGCTTCACCGAACCCGAAGCAACGCTGGTGCTCGATGCGAGCGCGCAATCGGGCGAACCCGCGTCGATCCTGTTCTGCCGCACGAAAAACGCCGAGCGCGAAACGTGGGAAGGCTTCCGCTTCGGTCCCGAAGGCGCGCGCGATGCGTTCGGCTTCGACGCAGCCTTTGCAATCGACGACATCGACACCGAACTGCCGCGTCTGATCGCCGACCGGCCCGCGCTGCACTATGCGCTCGGCGCGTCGGCGGAATTCGATACGAAGGTGCGCGGCTGGCTCGACGCGGTCCGCGCGCGTAGTCGCGGCGGCGTCGCGGCGCCGTCGGGCGCGCACGACCTGCTGCCGTTGCTCGACGACATGCGCCTTTTCAAGGACGCACACGAACTGTCGATCATGCGCCGCGCCGCGCAGATCTCCGCGCTCGCGCACTGCCGTACGATGGCCGCGTGCCGTCCGGGCATCCGCGAATACGAACTCGAGGCCGAACTGCTCTACACGTTCCGCCGCCACGGCGCGCAGGCGCCCGCGTACGGCTCGATCGTCGCGGCCGGCGCAAACGCGTGTGTGCTGCACTACCCGGCGGGCAACGCGATCGCGCGGGACGGCGACCTGATCCTGATCGATGCCGCGTGCGAGCTCGACGGCTACGCGTCCGACATCACCCGCACGTTCCCCGCGAACGGCCGCTTCTCGCCCGCGCAGCGCGAGCTGTACGACATCGTGCTCGCCGCGCAGCAGGCCGCGGTCGACGCGACGCGCGCCGGTGTGAACTTCGAGGCGCCGCATGACGCGGCCGTGCGAGTGCTCGCGCAGGGGCTGCTCGATACGGGTATCGTCGACCGGCAACGCTTCGCATCGGTCGACGACGTGATCGCCGAGCGCGCGTACGCGCGCTTCTACATGCATCGTACCGGCCACTGGATCGGGATGGACGTGCACGATTGCGGCGACTATCGCGAACGCAGCGCCGCGCGCGACACCGACGGCGCGCTGCCGTGGCGCACGCTGCAACCGTCGATGGCACTCACGATCGAGCCGGGCCTCTACGTGCGCGCGGCCGAAGACGTGCCCGAGCGCTACTGGGACATCGGCATCCGCATCGAGGACGACGCGGTCGTCACGCCCGACGGCTGTGAACTGCTGACGCGCGACGTACCGGTCGCCGCCGACGAGATCGAAGCGCTGATGCGCGATGCGCAGAGCGGCACCGGCCGCGCGTGACGTGACTTGACCTGGCTTGACGTGCGCACAACGAAGACCACCGACGTTATGAGTGAAGCATTGCCCGCAGCTGCACGCCCCTCTTCCTCCGGCCAGGCCGAAACCCCGTTCGACTACGACGTGACGATCGTCGGCGCGGGGCCGGTCGGCCTTGCGCTCGCGGGCTGGCTCGCACGGCGCAGCGCGACGCAGTCGCTGTCGATCGCGTTGATCGACGCGCGCGAGCCCGATCACGCGTTGACCGATCCGCGCGCGATCGCGGTCTCGCACGGCAGCCGGATGATTCTCGAACCGCTGCGCTGGCCCGCCGACGCGACCGCGATTCACCGGATCCACGTGTCGCAGCGCGGTCACTTCGGTCGCACGCTAATCGATCGCACCGAACACGATCTGCCCGCGCTTGGCTACGTGCTGCGCTACGGCTCGATCGTCGGCGCGCTTGCGGACGCGGTGCGCCCGACTGCCGTGCACTGGCTCACGTCGACGTCGGCGCTGGCGCCTGTGCAGGAAGACGACGGGGTTACGTTGCCGGTTGAAACGTCAGGAGCGTCCGGTGCGGTGCGCACGCTGCGCACGCGCGTGCTCGTTAATGCCGAGGGTGGCCTGTTCCAGGATCAGGCGCACCGGACCGATGCGGACGGCAGTTCGCGCGACTACGGACAGACCGCGCTGGTCGGTACCGTTACGGTGTCGGCGCCGCAGCCACACGTCGCGTGGGAACGCTTCACGCCGCAAGGGCCGATCGCGCTGCTGCCGGTAGGCGGCGCGCGCGATGCGGACTTCTCGCTGGTGTGGTGCTGCTCGCCCGACGAGGCGGCACGTCGCGCGCAATTGCCCGACGATGCGCTGCTGCGCGAACTCGGCGTCGCGTTCGGCGACCGCATGGGACGCTTCACGCGAATCGTCGGCCGCGCGTCGTTTCCGCTTGGGCTCAACGCGGCGGACACGCTCGTCAAAGGGCGTATCGCCGCGATCGGCAATGCGGCGCAAACGCTGCATCCGGTGGCGGGCCAGGGCCTGAATCTCGGGCTGCGCGACGCGCACGCGCTCGCCGACGCGCTGTCGCAGCACGGCGCGACGCCGCTCGCGCTCGCCGGGTTCGCGCAGCGCCGCGCACTCGACCGCCGGATGACGATCCGCGCCACCGACACGCTCGCCCGCCTCTTCACGGTCGACTTCGCGCCGCTCGGCGTGCTGCGCGGCCTCGCGCTGACCGCGCTCGAATTCGCGCCGCCGGTCAAGACGGCACTCGCCCGCCAGATGATGTTCGGACAACGCCGCTGAACGTACGGACCGCGAGACCGCGTGGGTCCATACGCGGCGGACGTTCTATGAGTGCGGGCACTTTCATAGAAGATTTAAAGGGTTACGACAGGCTCAAGTGATTTGCGAAGAATCCGTTAACGGTAAAATGGCGGTTTTCCCTCGCGAATCGTGATCGGCTTTTGTCACGACATATCGCGAGCAACGCCGCACTTGCTTGCCGTTTTGCGTTCATCTCATTTTTCGCTTCATTTTTCACTTCACAACGCCCGATGCTGACTCTCGGTTCCCACAATCTGCGCAACAACCTGTTCGTCGCCCCGATGGCCGGCGTGACGGACCGGCCGTTCCGTCAGCTGTGCAAGCGGCTCGGCGCGGGCTATGCGGTGTCGGAGATGGTCGCGTCGAACGCACAGCTGTGGAAGAGCGAGAAGACGATGCGTCGCGCGAACCACACGGGCGAGGTCGAACCGATCGCGGTGCAGATCGCCGGCGCCGATCCGGCGATGATGGCCGAGGCCGCGCGCTACAACGTCGCGAACGGCGCGCAGATCATCGACATCAACATGGGCTGCCCGGCGAAGAAGGTGTGCAATGTCGCCGCCGGTTCCGCGCTGCTGCAGAACGAGCCGCTCGTGCAGCGCATCGTCGAGGCGGTGGTCGGCGCGGTGGGCGTCGGGCCAGACGCCGTGCCGGTCACGCTGAAGATCCGCACCGGCTGGGACCGCGACAACCGCAACGCGCTGAAGGTCGCGCGCATCGCCGAGGAAGCCGGCATCTCGATGCTCACCGTGCATGGCCGTACGCGCGCCGATCTCTATCGCGGCGACGCCGAGTACGACACGATCGCCGCGGTGAAGGCCGCGGCGCGCATTCCGGTGGTGGCGAACGGCGACATCGCGACGCCGCAGAAAGCACGTGAGGTGCTGGCCGCGACTGGCGCCGACGCGATCATGATCGGCCGTGCCGCGCAGGGTCGTCCGTGGCTGTTCCGCGAAATCGCGCATTTCCTCGACACCGGCGAGCTGCTGCAGGCACCGCGCGTCGATGAAATCCAGCGGATCATGAACGAGCATCTGGAAGATCATTACGCGTTCTACGGTGAATTTACTGGCGTCCGTACTGCGCGCAAGCACATCGGCTGGTACACTCGCGGCCTTTCCGGCGCCGGCGTGTTCCGCCAACGCATGAATACGCTGGACACGACGCGCGAACAACTGCTCGCCGTCAACCAGTTCTTCGACGCACAGAAGGCGCTGTCAGACCGCCTCGTGTACGTTGAGGACGAAGCCAGCGACGTTGCCAGCAGCGAAACCCGCACTAACGGCGAGCCGGACCATACCGACCGACTAGCAGCATGAGCAAGCACAATATCGAACAATGTGTCCGCGACAGCCTGGGGATGTACTTTCAGGATCTCGACGGCTCCAACCCGCACGACGTCTACGACATGGTGATCTCGTGTGTTGAAAAACCGTTGCTCGAGGTGGTGCTCCAGCAGGCGGGCGGCAATCAGTCGCTCGCAGCCGAATATCTCGGCATCAACCGCAATACGCTGCGCAAGAAGCTGCAACAGCACGGCCTGCTGTAGCGACTCGCGCCCCGCCTCGTTCCCTTTCGGCTTCCCGTCCCCATCATGATCAAGCAAGCCCTCATCTCCGTTTCCGACAAGTCCGGCATCGTCGATTTCGCGAAGGCGCTGTCCGGCCTCGGCGTGAAGATCCTGTCGACGGGCGGCACCGCGAAACTGCTCGCCGATGCCGGTCTCGCGGTCACCGAAGTGGCTGACTACACCGGCTTTCCCGAGATGCTCGACGGCCGCGTGAAGACGCTGCACCCGAAGGTGCACGGCGGGATTCTCGCGCGCCGCGATCTGCCGGAGCACATGGCCGCGCTGGCAAAGCACGACATCCCGACGATCGACCTGCTCGTCGTGAACCTGTACCCGTTCGTACAGACGGTGTCGAAGGAAGAGTGCTCGCTTGAAGATGCGATCGAGAACATCGACATCGGCGGCCCGACGATGCTGCGCTCGGCCGCAAAGAATCACCGTGACGTGACGGTTGTCGTCGACCCGGCGGACTACGCGGTCGTGCTCGACGAAATGCGCGCGAACGCGAACACCGTCGCCTACAAGACCAACTTCCGGCTCGCCACCAAGGTGTTCGCGCACACCGCGCAATACGACGGCGCGATCACGAACTATCTGACGAGCCTCACCGACGAACTGCAGCACAAGTCGCGCAACGCGTACCCAGCCACGCTGAACCTCGCGTTCACGAAGGTGCAGGATCTGCGCTACGGCGAGAATCCGCACCAGGGCGCCGCGTTCTATCGCGACCTCGCGGCACCGGCCGGCGCGCTCGCGGACTACCGGCAGTTGCAGGGCAAGGAACTGTCGTACAACAACATCGCCGATTCCGACGCGGCGTGGGAATGCGTGAAGACGTTCGACGTGCCCGCGTGCGTGATCGTCAAGCATGCGAACCCGTGCGGCGTCGCCGTCGGCAACGATGCGCACGACACGTATTCGAAGGCATTCCAGACCGACCCGACGTCGGCGTTCGGCGGCATCATCGCGTTCAATCGCGAAGTCGACGAAACGGCGGCGCAGGCAGTGGCGAAGCAGTTCGTCGAAGTGCTGATCGCGCCGGCGTTCAGCGAAGCCGCGAGACAGGTGTTCGCCGCGAAGCAGAACGTGCGTCTGCTCGAAATCGCGCTGGGCAACGGCCACAACGCGTTCGACCTGAAGCGCGTGGGCGGCGGCCTGCTGGTGCAGTCGCTCGATGCGCGCAACGTGCAGCCGCACGAACTGCGCGTCGTGACGAAGCGCCACCCCACGTCGAAGGAAATGGACGACCTGCTGTTCGCATGGCGCGTCGCGAAGTACGTGAAGTCGAATGCAATCGTGTTCTGCGGTAACGGCATGACGCTCGGCGTCGGCGCGGGCCAGATGAGCCGCGTGGACTCCGCACGGATCGCGAGCATCAAGGCGCAGAACGCGGGGCTGTCGCTGAGCGGCTCGGCGGTTGCGTCGGATGCGTTCTTCCCGTTCCGCGACGGTCTCGACGTCGTGGTCGCCGCGGGTGCGACGTGCGTGATCCAGCCGGGCGGCTCGATGCGCGATGACGAAGTGATCGCCGCCGCCGACGAGCACAACATCGCGATGGTGGTCACGGGCGTGCGGCACTTTCGCCACTGAGCGCGCTTTCAAGCGTCGCGACACCGCAGCTGGTACCGATAGCGGCCGGCCGGGCTTCATGCCTCGCCGGCCGTTTTTCATGCGATTCGTTGTAGTATCGCAGGCAGTCCTTCCCCAGCGGTTTTCATGAGAATTCTCGGCATCGACCCAGGTTTGCGCGTGACCGGCTTCGGCGTCATCGATCAATCCGGTCATCAGCTCACGTACGTGGCTAGCGGCGTCATCAAGACCTCGGATGCAGACCTGCCGTCGCGCCTCGGCACTATTTTCGAAGGCATCTCGACGCTGATTCGCCAGCACGCGCCCGATCAGTCCGCGGTCGAAAAAGTCTTCGTGAACGTCAATCCGCAGTCCACGCTGCTGCTGGGCCAGGCACGCGGCGCAGCGATCTGCGGGCTGGTGGCGGGCGGCGTGCCGGTGGCCGAATATACGGCGCTGCAATTGAAGCAGGCCGTCGTCGGCTACGGCCGCGCGACGAAGGAACAGATGCAGCACATGGTCGTGCGCCTGCTGAACCTGTCGGGTCTGCCGGGCACCGACGCCGCAGACGCGCTCGGCATGGCGATCTGCCACGCACACGGCGGCGGCGCGTTGAGCAAGCTCGGCGGTATCGCACCGGGCCTCGCCAAAAAAGGCCTGCGCGTGCGCCGCGGGCGCCTCGTCGGCTAACCTGCGCGCTGCGCTACACTCGGGCTCCCTTCCCCTTCTCACTCGATTGAACCCGCCATGATCGGTCGCATTGCCGGCGTCCTGCTGGAAAAGAATCCGCCGCACCTGCTGGTCGACTGCAACGGTGTCGGCTACGAAATCGACGTGCCGATGAGTACGTTCTACAACCTGCCCTCCACCGGCGAACGCGTCGTGCTGCTCACGCAGCTGATCGTGCGCGAGGACGCGCATCTGCTGTATGGATTCGGCACCACGCAGGAACGCATGACGTTCCGCGAGCTGCTGAAGATCAGCGGCATCGGCGCGCGGATGGCGCTGGCGGTGCTGTCGGGGATGAGCGTGCATGAGCTGTCGCAAACCGTCACGCTGCAGGATGCCGCGCGCCTGACGCGCGTGCCTGGGATCGGCAAGAAAACCGCTGAACGTCTGCTGCTGGAACTGAAGGGCAAGCTCGGTGCGGATCTCGGCGCGATGGCGAGTGCGGCGTCGGCATCCGATCACGCGAGCGACATCCTGAATGCGCTGCTGGCATTGGGGTACTCCGAAAAAGAAGCGCTGGCCGCGATCAAGAATGTGCCGGCCGGCACGGGGGTATCCGAAGGGATCAAGCTCGCGCTGAAGGCGCTGTCGAAAGCCTGACGTTGCGTGCTGCAACGCGCCTTGAGGTGGACGCACTGCAGCACCTGAATGAAGCTTCCCACGCCGGCGCGCGCGGCGCACCCTGGCCGATCGGCCGGCTTGGCGATCGTGCGGTGCGCGGTACAATGCCCGAATGATTGAAACCGACAAACTCGCCGCTGAACGCATCATCGCCGCCACGCCCGTGTCGCCGAATGAAGAGGCGTTCGAGCGCGCGCTGCGCCCGAAGCAGCTTGACGAGTACGTCGGGCAGGAGAAGATTCGCGGGCAGCTCGAAATCTTCATCGAAGCGGCCCGGCGCCGCTCCGAATCGCTCGATCACGTGCTGCTGTTCGGTCCCCCGGGACTCGGCAAAACCACGCTCGCGCACATCATCGCGCGCGAGATGGGCGTGAACCTGCGGCAGACATCGGGACCGGTGCTCGAACGCGCAGGCGACCTCGCCGCACTGCTGACCAATCTCGAAGCCAACGACGTACTGTTCATCGACGAAATCCACCGGCTGTCGCCGGTCGTCGAGGAAATCCTGTACCCCGCGCTCGAGGACTACCAGATCGACATCATGATCGGCGAAGGTCCAGCCGCGCGCAGCGTGAAACTGGACCTGCAGCCGTTCACGCTGGTCGGCGCAACCACGCGCGCCGGCATGCTGACGAATCCGCTGCGCGACCGTTTCGGTATCGTCGCGCGGCTGGAGTTCTACAACGCGGAGGAACTGGCGCGTATCGTCACCCGTTCGGCGTCGCTGCTCAAGGCGCAAATCCATCCGGACGGCGCCTTTGAAATCGCGAAGCGCGCGCGCGGCACGCCGCGTATCGCGAACCGCCTGCTGCGCCGCGTGCGCGATTTCGCCGAAGTGAAAGCCGACGGCAACATCACGGCGAAAGTCGCCGACGCAGCGCTCGCGATGCTCGACGTCGATGCGGTCGGCTTCGACCTGATGGACCGCAAGCTGCTCGAAGCGATCCTGCACAAGTTCGACGGCGGCCCGGTCGGCGTCGACAATCTGGCCGCGGCGATCGGTGAAGAACGCGACACGATCGAAGACGTGCTCGAGCCGTACCTGATCCAGCAGGGCTTTTTGCAACGCACGCCACGCGGCCGCGTCGCCACGCAGCTGACGTACCGGCACTTCGGCCTCGCCGCGCCGGATGCGTCGACGCCGCTGCCCGGCCTCTGGGAATCCGGCGAATCCTGAGCCGGCCACGGACCGCGAGGAGCCCACAGCGATGTCCGACCGCACCACCCGCACCGCCCGGCACGACAATCGTTTCAGCCTCGGCACCCTGCTCGCGCAGCGCGTGCGCGCATCGCTGGTCGACAGCGTCACGCATCTCACCGTCGGCAGCGGTCCGGTACTCGATCTTTCGTCGCCGCCCGGCGACCCTGGCCTGTTCGGTCCCGATGCGGTGTGCTGGCAGGTGCACGGCGATTTCACGTCGATGATGGTGGGCGGCATCAGCGCGCTGCTACTGCAGGCGCTGCACCCGCTTGCGCTCGCCGGCGTCTGGGATCACTCGACCTTCCGTACCGATATCCTCGGCCGCCTGCGCCGCACCGCGACGTTCATCACCGGGACGACGTACGGTAACCGTCGCGACGCGCTCGCGCTGATCGAACGGGTCAAGACGATTCACCTCGGCGTGACCGGCACCGCACCCGACGGTCGCGCATATCGCGCAAGCGATCCGGCACTGCTCACGTGGGTGCATGTCGCCGAGGTATCGAGTTTCCTCGCCGCTCATCTGCGCTATATGAATCCGGCGCTATCGGTACAGGCGCAGGATCAGTATTTCGCGGAGACCGCACGCATCGCCGAACTGCTCGGTGCAGTCGACGTGCCGCACTCGCGTGCGGCGATCGAAGCGTATCTGCTGAAGATGCAGCCGGAACTCGAAGTCGGGCCGCGTACGCAGGAAGTCGTGCGGATTCTGATGAACGCTCGCGCGCCGAGCGCCGCGATGCGACCGGCCGGCGCGCTGATGCTCAACGCCGGTGTTGACCTGTTGCCCGACTGGGCACAGCGGATGTTCGGTTTCGACCGGCTCGCCGGTGTGCGACGTGCGCTCGCGCGGCCCGGTGTGAAGCTCGTTGCACCGATGATGCGCTGGGCGCTCGTCAACAGCGCAGCGAAGCGGGCACGCAGGCGCTCTGCCGCGACGAAGGCCTAGCGCCTGGATTCCGGGATACGCGTGGGCGTCTTGCGCAGATTGTCGTCGTCGCTTGCGCCGTCCAGATGCGCGACGTCGCCCCACGACAGCACCGTCGCACGATCCTTTTCCATATCGACGATATTGACGCTCGTGTTCAGCAGCGGGTAGTCGCGCGGCACATCGAGCGACCGCCCGCGCGCGAACCGATACACACAGTCCAGCACACCACCATGCGCGACACAGGCGATCCGTCCGCCCGGATGCGCCGCGACGATCGGTTCGAGCGCATGCAGCACGCGCTGATAGAACGCGCGCTGCGATTCGCCGTCGGGCGGCGCGAAGCCGGGGTCACGGGTCTGCCACTGTGCGTATTCGTCAGGAAAACGGGCCGCGATTTCATTGCTGTCGTGGCCCTGGAACGCGCCGTACAAACGCTCGCGCAGCCCGTCGCTCAACTGCAGCGACAGACCCAGTGCAGTCGCAATCGGCTGCGCTGTTTGCTGCGCGCGTTGCAGATCGCTCGAATAGATTGCATCGAGACGGGCGCCTTCGCGCACCTCATGGGCGAGCCGTTGAGCGAGACGCTGCGCCTGCTCGACACCGCTCGCAGCCAGCGGAATATCAATGTGGCCCTGGATGCGCTTGATGCGATTCCATTCGGTTTCGCCGTGCCGGATGAAGAGAATCTGTGTGGACATGAGCGGCGCTTCGTCAGGCATGCGTTTGCAGCCAGAACGTGACCGGGCCGTCGTTGACGAGCGACACCTGCATGTCCGCGCCGAATTCGCCGGTCTCGACGATGGGGTGTTTGGTCCACGCGGCCGCGACGAAGTAGTCGAACAATCGACGCCCTTCGTCGGGCGCGGCGGCCGGCGTGAAGCTCGGGCGCAGGCCGCTGTTCGTGTCGGCGGCCAGCGTGAATTGCGAGACCAGCAGCAGGCCGCCAGCCGTCCCCGCGCCGTCGATTTTCTGCACCGGCAGGTTCATCTTGCCGGCAGCGTCGCTGAACACGCGGTAGCCGAGCAGTTTCGCGAGCAGCCGGTCGGCAGCCGCGTCGGTATCGCCGCGCTCCGCGCAGACCAGTGCAAGCAAACCCGCACCGATCGCGCCCGTCACGCGATCGCCGACGCGCACTTCCGCACGCGTGACCCGCTGGATCAACGCAATCATGCCGACAGCGTCACGCGCGCAAAGCGCCGCTTGCCGACCTGCACGACGTACTCGCCGGCTTCGACCTTCAACGCCTTGTCGGACACCGTCGTACCGTCGATCTTCACGCCGCCCTGCTCGACGTTGCGCAACGCGTCGCTTGTCGACGGAGCGAGACCGGCCTGCTTCAGCAGCGCACCGATCGCGAGCGGTGCGCCGGCCAGCGTCACCGAAGGAATATCGTCGGGCACACCGCCCTTCGCACGATGATTGAAGTCTTCAAGCGCGCGCTCGGCATCGGCCTGCGAGTGGAACCGCGCGACGATCTCCTGCGCGAGCAGCACCTTGAAATCGCGCGGATTGCGACCCGCTTCGATCTCTTTCTTGAAGCCGGCGATCTCGTCCATCGGACGGAACGACAGCAGCTCGAAGTAACGCCACATCAGCACGTCGGAGATGCTCATCAGCTTGCCGAACATGTCGTTCGGCTTTTCGCTGATACCGATGTAGTTGTGCTTCGACTTCGACATCTTCTCGACGCCGTCGAGCCCTTCGAGCAGCGGCATCGTCAGGATGCACTGCTGCTCCTGGCCGTACTGCTTCTGCAGTTCGCGACCCACCAGCAGGTTGAACTTCTGGTCGGTGCCGCCGAGTTCGAGATCGGCGTTCAGCGCCACCGAGTCGTAGCCCTGCATCAGCGGGTAGAGAAGTTCGTGAATCGAGATCGGCATGCCGCCCTGGTAACGCTTCGTGAAATCCTCGCGCTCCAGGATACGCGCGACCGTGTAGCGCGACGCGAGCTTGATCATCCCGTCGGCGCCGAGCGGCATCGACCACTCGCTGTTGTAGCGGATCTCCGTCTTCTCGCGGTCGAGCACGAGCGCGGCCTGCTCGAAATAGGTCTTCGCGTTCGATTCGATCTGCTCGCGCGTGAGCGGCGGACGCGTCGCGTTGCGGCCCGACGGATCGCCGATCAGCGACGTGAAATCGCCGATCAGGAAAATCACCGTGTGGCCGAGATCCTGCAGCTGACGCATCTTGTTCAGCACGATGGTATGGCCGATGTGGATGTCGGGCGCGGTCGGATCGAGACCGAGCTTGATGCGCAACGGCTTGGCCGTAGCCGCGCTCCGCGCGAGCTTCTGCGCGAACTCGTCTTCGATCAACAGTTCGTCGACGCGGGACTTCGTGATGGCGAGCGCGTGGCGGACTTCATCAGTGATCGGAAACGCGGGGGTGGGCGTAGAGGTGGGCTCGATGCTCATGCTGGAAACGGAAGGTCGCAAAAGCAGAGATTGTCCCATAGATAGTGCGCGCCACGCCCCGAAGCGGCGGAACGCGAATCGCGCCCTCGTTTGCGCGGATAATCTGCTACAACTACAACGGTTGGACGACCACTGACAGGAGCGAAAACGTGGCGCAAGACACGGCGAACGGCGTGTATTTCGGGCTGATGTCGGGCACGAGCATGGACGGTGTGGACGGCATCGCCGTCGAATTCACGAAGGGCAAGCCGCCGGTCGTCAAGGCCGAGGCGTTCGTGAGCTTTTCGGCCGGCCTGCGCGATGCACTGTTCGAACTGCAGCAGCCAGGCGACAACGAGATCGAGCGTGAATCGCTCGCGGCGAACGCGCTTGCGGCGCGCTACACCGTCTGCTGCCATGAACTGCTGCGCGGCGGCAGTCTGTCCGCCACCGACGTGCGGGCGATCGGCGTGCATGGACAAACGGTGCGGCATCGTCCGGAAAAGGGCTACACGCGGCAGATCAACAACCCGGCGCTGCTCGCCGAAATGACGCACATCGACGTGATCGCCGATTTCCGCAGCCGCGACGTCGCGGCCGGCGGCCAGGGCGCGCCGCTCGTCCCCGCCTTCCACGCGACGATCTTCGGCGCGCCCGGCGAAACCCGGGTGGTCTGCAATCTCGGCGGCATCAGCAACATCACCGTGCTTGGCGCGTCCGGCAATGTCCGAGGCTTCGACTGCGGCCCCGCGAACGCGCTCCTCGACGAATGGGCGCAACGGCATCTGGGCAAACCGTTCGACGAGAATGGGCATTTCGCTGCGAGCGGCCAGGTGGATCGTCCGCTGCTGCATGCGCTGCTGGACGAACCGTTTTTCTCCGAGAAGCCCCCCAAGAGCACGGGCCGCGATCTCTTCAATCCCACGTGGCTCGATGCAAAGCTGCAGCCGTTCGCCGCGCTCGCACCTGCCGATGTGCAGGCGACGCTCGCGGCGCTCACTGCGGTGACGGTGGCGCGCGAAATCGAACGCCATGCGCCCGACAGCCGGGCCGTCTATGTCTGCGGCGGAGGTGCGCGCAATCCGGAACTGCTGAGGGCGTTGCAGGAAGCGCTGGAGGCGAGCGGCGTCAGCGGCGTGCCGGTTCTGACCACCGACGCGCTGGGTGTGCCGCCGCATCAGGTCGAGCCGCTGGCGTTCGCGTGGCTCGCGATGCGCTGTGTCGCGCGTGAGCCGGGCAATCTGCCGGCCGTTACCGGTGCGGCCGGCGAGCGGGTGCTTGGCGCGATTTATCCGCGGTAACGCTGGTCACGACCGGCGTACCTCGGCCCACGAACGAAGTCGGCGATGCGAATAAAAAACGGAGCCGAAGCTCCGTTTTCTACTTACTAATGCGTCCGCTCAGACCGAGAACGACGAGCCGCAACCGCAGGTGGTCGTGGCGTTCGGATTCTTGATCACGAACTGCGCGCCGTTGATGTCGTCCTTGTAGTCGATCTCGGCGCCGACCAGATACTGGTAGCTCATCGAGTCGATCAGCAACTGGACGCCGCTCTTGTCCATCACGGTGTCGTCTTCGTTGACCGTTTCGTCGAAGGTGAAACCATACTGGAAGCCCGAGCAGCCGCCGCCCTGCACGAACACGCGCAGCTTCAGCTCCGGATTGCCTTCCTCGTCGATCAGTTGTTTGACCTTGTCAGCCGCTGCTTCGGTGAAGACGAAGGGACCCGGCATTTCGGCCACGGCGGTGTCGGTGACTGCGTTCATACGAACTCTCCAAAAAAGCTTCTAACCGCTATTGTAGGGCTGATCCGGATATCGTGCCGATGCCCATGAAATCAACAGGTTCTTCGCGAAAAAGCCACCTGCGGGCATTACGCGGCCTACCCTGCAAAACCCTTTCGCGGAAGTAAAAAAGCCGTCTGCGCGGACGCAGACGGCTTTTTGCAGCGGCCCCGGCCCGGAGGCGGAACCGGCAGCCCAAAGCGGATTAACGCTTCGAGAACTGCTTCCTGCGGCGTGCCTTGTGGAAGCCGACCTTCTTACGTTCGACTTCACGTGCATCGCGCGTCACGAAACCAGCCTTCGACAGTTCCGGCTTCAGCGTCGCGTCGTAGTCCATCAGCGCACGGGTGATGCCGTGGCGAACCGCACCGGCCTGCCCCGTTTCACCGCCGCCCGTCACGTTCACCTTGATGTCGAACGTGCCGGTATGGTTCGTGAGTTCCAGCGGCTGACGCACGATCATCAGCGACGTTTCGCGCGAGAAGTAGTCGGCGATGGGCTTGCCGTTCACCACGATGTCGCCCTTGCCTGCCTTGATGAACACACGAGCAACAGCGCTCTTGCGGCGGCCCGTACCGTAATTCCAGTTACCAATCATCTGGGCTCCCCTTAGATCTCGAGCGCTTTCGGCTGTTGCGCCGAATGCGGGTGCGTTGCTTCGGCGTAGACCTTCAGCTTCTTGATCATCGCGTAGCCGAGCGGGCCTTTCGGCAGCATGCCTTTGACCGCTTTCTCGAGCGCGCGGCCCGGGAAGCGTTCCTGCATCTTGCCGAACGTCGTTTCATAGATACCGCCCGGGTAACCCGAGTGGCGATAGTACTTCTTGTCCGTGGTCTTGTTACCCGTGACCTTGAGCTTGCCGGCGTTGATGACGATGATGAAATCACCGGTGTCGACGTGCGGGGTGAACTCGGGCTTGTGCTTGCCGCGCAGACGGCGTGCCACTTCGCTGGCGACACGTCCGAGAATCTTGTCCGTCGCGTCAATCACGTACCATTCACGCGTCACCTCATGGGCTTTTGCGGAAAACGTCTTCATGATCGATCCAAAATAAAAATGCTGTGCCCTGTGTTTTTTCCTGCTTAGGTGTATCGCGCATCGTGGCGCTGTGCAGGCTCTCCCCGTTCTTCTCCCGCGGGCATATGCGGAAAAGCCCTGAATTATAAAGGAAATCCTGCGGCCGAGTCAAAAGCTGGAGGCCGGCGACAGTGAGGGCGAAAAAAAACCCGAACGAGCGGTTCGGGTTTAATCCACCAAAGGAGGAGGTGGAGGAGACATGCGGAGGTTGCCCAACATCGACAACCAATGGACCGCATTATATGAGTCGACCTTGTGCGACGCAAGAACAACTACATTACGAAATGTGATTTCATAATTTGGGAAATGCCTGGCCCGGAGGAGAAATCCGAAAACCCTTTAAAAACAGGCCACGCAGCCGATCCGGCGCTTTTTAAATATTCGCCTCATAGAGGAAACCTCCTAAAACCCCTACGGGCAATCCCGGAACGCCCGGCCATGCGGCGATGCAACAAGCAAGGCCCCGTCTAGCGAATATGCCCGCCGCATCACCCTCGGGCAGACCCGTAAGCGGCGGGCTACAATGCCGTCTCAAATTTAAGCGCACGCTGGAGTACAGGCATGGAATGCAAAGTAAGCTGGATGGGGCCGGACGGTATGGCGTTCGCCGCGGAAACGGGCAGCGGCCATCTGGTAACCATGGACGGCGCGCCAGAAGGCGGTGGCCGTAACCTCGCGCCGCGCCCGATGGAAATGGTCCTGCTCGGCACCGGCGGCTGCACCGCCTACGACGTCGTGATGATCTTGAAGAAGAGTCGCCAGGAAATCGCCGGCTGCTCGGTAACGCTCAAAGCCGAACGCGCCAGCGAAGACCCGAAAGTGTTCACCAAGGTGCACTTCCACTTCACGGTGACCGGCAAGAATCTGAATCCGGCGACCGTCGAGCGCGCGATCAACCTGTCGCACGACAAGTACTGCTCCGCGTCGATCATGATCGCGAAGACCGCCGAACTGACTCACTCGTTCGAGATCGTCGCGGGCTGAACGTGAGCGCAGTGGCGTAGTAGCGTCGCGGCCGAAAGAAGGCTCAAAAGAAAAATGCCGGCGTCCTCCACGGACGCCGGCATTTTTTGTTCAGCGGCAAAGCGGGCCGATAAGCCGGATTCTGTGCGCGCCCGGCCCGAAGGCACGAACGCGTGGCAGTCATTCCTCTAGGCGCGCCATTACTGACGCGCTCGAGCTTCCTACCCGCAGACGAGACGGGGGCACCGTCCTGCATCTCGAAGATGCGCGCCTGCCTACTTGGAATTGCTCCGGGTGGAGGTTACCGTGCCGGACTGCGTCGCCGCAGCCGCGGTGCGCTCTTACCGCACCGTTTCACCCTTACCTGATCCCGGCTTGCGCCGGGCCATCGGCGGTTTGCTTTCTGTTGCCCTGTTCCGCGTGTCACCACGGATGGCCGTTAGCCATCACCCTGCCCATTGGAGTCCGGACTTTCCTCGCCCTTCCCGGCCGAAGCCGGCAAGGCCGCGACTGCCTGGCCCACTTTGCTGGCCGCGATTTTAGCATCGCCGGGTCGCTCCCGCCGGCCCCGGCGAAATACCGACGCGTCGTCGTAGAACGATGGACTGCAATTGGCCGGCCACCAGCCCGGAATGCCGAGCACCGGCAACGGGGCAAACGCGCGGCTGCCCGACAACTCGCCAGCCGACAGCGCTTCACTGACCGCACGATCCAGCCACGCATCGCGCGCCTCATCCGGCCACGCGAAATATTCGGTCGGCACGTCGACGATCCACGCATGCGCGGTGCACGCGTTGAACGGCGTCAACAGCTTTTCGAGCAGCGCGTGCCCGAAGCAGCGCACCTCGCAGCGTACTGCCCATGCATCGCGCGACGTCACGAACAAGGTCCGCCAGTCGAAGCCGCGCAACGCGGCGCTGAGCGCCGGGTCGGCGCTCGCGAACAGCACGGCGTTTTCGTCGAAGTGCGTCAGCGCGTCGCGTACGCCGCCGCGCATCGACGCGCTCCCGTTTTCAGGCGATTCGAGTGCAGCGACGCCCAGCGCATTCAGCGTCAGCTTGAGCCGTGGAAACTGGAACCACGACAGCCCGTTGAAGAAATCGTGCAGGTTGTGCCGCGTCGGTACGCAACCGGTCCGCGCGATGTGCCGGCCGTACGAACTGTCTATAGGAAGCATGTTCTGCGGAACGAACGCGAGCCGGCAACTGCTCGCGGTGACGTACCGCGCCTTGTCGGCATCGGCGTTCATCGCGTCGAGCAACGCGGCTTCGCCGACGAGCGCAGCCTGCTGCCAGCGCCTCCCGCGTGCGGCCCACGGCGCGAACCACGGCGCCATCCAGTCGATCGCGGCGAAATCCGGTTTGCGCGGACCCGACTGCACGGCCGTCTCCAACGCCGTCAGACCAGACGCCAGCCCATCGGCTCGCCGCCGCGCAGCGGCACGACCGGCGTTTCGCCGACCGTGATCTCCGCCGGCAACGTCCACTCTTCGCGCCGCAGCGTGACCCGTTCGGCGCTCCGCGGCAGGCCGTAGAAGTCCGCACCGAAGAAGCTCGCAAACCCCTCGAGACGATCGAGCGCGCCGGCGTTGTCGAACGCTTCCGCGTAGAGCTCGAGCGCATGCAGCGCGGTGTAGCAACCGGCGCAGCCGCACGCGTGCTCCTTGAGTCCCTTCGCATGCGGCGCACTGTCGGTGCCGAGGAAGAAGCGCGGATTACCCGACGTCGCCGCCTGCACCAGCGCCACGCGATGCGTCTCGCGCTTGAGCACCGGCAGACAGTAGTAATGCGGACGGATGCCGCCGAGGAAAATCGCGTTGCGGTTGTACAGCAGATGGTGCGCGGTGATCGTCGCGCCGAGCAGCCCGGGCGCCGCGTTCTCGCCGACGATATAGTCGACCGCATCCTTCGTCGTGATGTGTTCGAACACGACCTTGAGCGCCGGAAAATCACGGCGCAGCGGCATCATCACGCGATCGATGAACACCTTCTCGCGATCGAACAGATCGATCGACGCATCTGTCACCTCGCCGTGCACGAGCAGCGGCATACCGGTTTCCTGCATCGCCTCGAGCGCCTTCGCGCATTTCGCGATGCTCGTCACGCCTGCGTCCGAATTGGTCGTCGCGCCGGCCGGGTACAGCTTCACGCCATGCACGAGGCCGCTGTCGCGCGCGCGGCGGATCTCGTCGGCAGGCGTGTTGTCGGTCAGGTAGAGCGTCATCAGCGGCTCGAACGTCACGCCGGCCGGAATCGCGGCGACGATCCGCTCGCGATACGCACGTGCCTGCGCTGTAGTCGTGACCGGCGGCTTCAGGTTCGGCATGATGATCGCGCGGCCGAACTGCCTTGCCGTATGCGGCAAGACGGCCGCGAGCATCGCGCCGTCCCGCACGTGCAGGTGCCAGTCATCGGGACGGGCAAGCGTCAGGGAATCGATAGAAACGGTGGAAGCAGTCATGGCGGGAAAAGTGGCGTTCACCGGACGGCCGCGCGAAGTGGATAAACCGCAACATGGCGACATGGATCCCCGCCGATTTTGCTGTTTGCCGCGCCTGGCTCGGTGATATGCTTGGAAAATCATCATTGTAACGGGTCGCTCCGTTCACCTGCTCCGCCTCAGCACCATGTGCCAACTCCTCGGAATGAACTGCGCCGCGCCGACGGACGTCACGTTCTCCTTCACCGGCTTTGCGGCGCGCGGCGGCGTAACCGATCACCACGCCGACGGCTGGGGGATCGCGTTCTTCGAGGACAAGGCCTGCCGGCTGTTCATCGATCATCAATCGTCGGCCACGTCGCCGCTCGCCGAGATGGTCAAGCGCTACCCGATCAAATCCCGCAACACGATCGCGCACATCCGCAAGGCCACGCAAGGGCACATCCTGCTCGAAAACTGCCACCCGTTCATGCGTGAACTGTGGGGGCGTCACTGGATCTTCGCGCACAACGGCGATCTGCAGAACTACAGCCCGTTTCTCACCGGCGTCTATCAGCCGGTCGGCACGACCGACAGCGAACTCGCGTTCTGCGCGCTGCTGCAAGGGCTGCGCAAACAGTTTCCCGGCACCCAGCCGCCGCTCGACGAACTCTTCGCCACGCTCGAGGCGCTGACCCGCGAGATCACCCATTTCGGTGTGTTCAATTTCCTCATGTCGAACGGTCAGGCGCTGTTCGCGCACTGCTCGACACACCTGCACTACCTCGTGCGCCGCTGGCCGTTTTCCACCGCGCACCTCGTCGACGCGGACGTGTCGATCGATTTCGCGAAGTACACGACACCGGAAGACCGCGTCGCGGTCATCGCCACGCAGCCGCTCACCGACGACGAAGTGTGGACCGCGTTCCAGCCCGGCGATCTGCTGATGTTCCAGCATGGCGAGGTGATCGGCCGCGCCAATGTGCCGGTGCCGCCGGCGGTGCTCGAAAAAGCGCGTAATCCCGCATGCGACGTGTCGGCATCCGCGACGATGGTCCGCGAACCGGCCACGCTCGACCTCGAAGCCGACGACGCCGCCGCATTCGAATCCTGATCCACGCGCGGTGACTCGCCGCGACGTCCCGCGAAAGCAAAAAACAAAAGCCGCTTCCCTCACGGAAAGCGGCTTTTTTCTCACCGGCCGGCCGCATGCCGACGCACGCAGCCGAAACCGCGATATAGCGATAACGCGGCTAGTGCAGAATCTTCGCGAGAAAATCCTTCGCGCGATCCGACTTCGGGTTCGCGAAGAATTCTTCCTTGCGGTCGTCCTCGACGATCAAGCCCTGGTCCATGAAGATCACGCGATGCGCGACCTTGCGGGCAAAGCCCATTTCGTGCGTCACGCACATCATCGTCATGCCTTCCTGCGCGAGTTCGACCATCACGTCGAGCACTTCATTGATCATTTCGGGATCGAGCGCGGACGTGGGTTCGTCGAACAGCATCGCGATCGGGTCCATCGACAGCGCCCGCGCAATCGCCACACGCTGCTGCTGACCGCCCGACAGTTGCCCCGGGTACTTGTCCGCATGCGCGCGCAGGCCCACGCGATCGAGCAGCTTCAGCCCCTTCGCCGCCGCTTCGTCCTTCGACCGGCCGAGCACCTTGATCTGCGCAAGCGTCAGGTTCTCGGTGATCGACAGGTGCGGGAACAGCTCGAAGTGCTGGAACACCATGCCGACTTTCGCGCGCAGCTTCGACAGGTTCGTCTTTTTGTCGCCGAGCGATTTGCCGTCGATCGTGATCTCGCCCTGCTGGAACGGCTCGAGTCCGTTCACGGTCTTGATCAGCGTCGACTTGCCCGAACCCGACGGTCCGCACACGACGACCACCTCACCTTTTTTGACTTCCGTCGTGCAGTCGGTCAGCACCTGGAACTGACCGTACCACTTCGAAACGTTCTTGATAGAAATCATCTTGCGACCTTTTTCTGAAGACCTTTGACAAGGCTCGATGCGATCACGCAAACCACGAAATAACACGCGCCCGCGAACAGTATCATCTCGACGTTGGTACCGTCACGGTCGCCAATATTCGTGGCCGTGCGGAAGAAATCGGCGAGGCCGATCACATAGACGAGCGACGTATCCTGGAAGAGCACGATGGCCTGGGTGAGCAGCAGCGGCACCATCGCGCGAAACGCCTGCGGCAGCACGACGAGGCGCATCGCCTGCGCGTAGCTCATGCCGAGCGCGAACGACGCGTTGATCTGCCCGCGCGGCACCGCCTGGATGCCCGCGCGGATGATCTCCGAGTAGTACGCCGCTTCGAACAGCGAGAACGCGACCATCGCCGACGCGAGCCGGATGTCGATGTCCGGCGATAGTCCGAGCACGTTCTGCAGCACCTGCGGCACGATCAGGAAGAACCACAGCAGGACCATCACGAGGGGGATCGAGCGGAATACCGTGACGTAGGCTTTCGCGAACCACTCGAACGGCTTGAACGACGACAGCCGCATGATCGCGAGGACGGTGCCCCAGACGATGCCGATGATAATCGCGAGCACCGTGATCTCAGCCGTGATGATCGCGCCGGTCCACAGCGTAGGCAGCGCGCCCGGAATACCGCTCCAGTCGAAATGATGCATCACTTACCTCCGATATAGCCGGGCAGGCGGCTCTTGCGTTCGACCCAGCGCATCAACTGCATCACGATGAGATTGATGATCACGTACGCGAGCGTCACCGAAATAAACGACTCGTAGGTTTGCGCGGTGTAGTCGACCAGCTGGCGTGCCTGCGCCGACAGATCGAGCAGACCGATCGTCGAGGCGACCGCCGAATTCTTGAAGATGTTCAGGAACTCCGACGTGAGCGGCGGCACGATGATCCGGTAGGCGACCGGCAGCAGCACGTAGCGGTACGTCTGCCACTGCGTGAAGCCCATCGCGAGGCCGGCTGCCCGCTGGCCGCGCGGCAGCGCATTGATGCCCGAGCGCACCTGCTCGCACACCCGCGCGGCGGTGAAGAGGCCGAGACAGATGATCGACGACGAGAAGAACTGCGCGGTCGGCGGCAGCTGCTTGAACCACGTGCCGATCGAAACGGGCAGCAGTTCCGGTATCACCAGATACCAGATGAAGAACTGCACGATCAGCGGAATATTGCGGAAAATCGCGACGTAGACGGTACCGATGCCCGCGAGCCATTTGTTCGGCACGGTGCGCAGCACGCCGAAGAACGACCCGACAATCAGCGCGATCACCCATGCCGAAAGCGACACGGTAATCGTCACCCAGAAGCCGGACATCAGCCAGCCGAGATAGGTCGTCGGCTCGCCGGTCGAAACCGGACTCAGCAGAATGCCCCAGTTCCAGTGATATGACATGACAAGACTCCAGCAAAAAGAAACGGAAGAAGCGCGTGGCCTCTTCCGTTTCGTTCAGCGTTGAACAGACCGCTAACGGTTAATCGATTGCCTTGTCGTTCGGGCTCTTGAAGAGCGCCTTGATGTCATCGCTTTCCGGGAAGTTCAGGTTGAGGCCCTTCGGCGGAATCGGCGATTCGAACCACTTCTTGTAGATCTGATCGGCTTCGCCCGACGTTTCGACCTTCGCGATCGCGTCGTCGACCACCTTCTTGAACTCCGGATCGTTCTTGCGCATCATGCAGCCGTACGCTTCATGCGATTGCGGCGCACCGGTGATCACGAAATCGTTCGGCGTCTTCGACTTCGCGCGTTCGCCCGCGAGCAGCGCGTCGTCCATCATGAACGCCACGGCGCGGCCGGTTTCCAGCGTCTGGAACGACTCGCCGTGATCCTTCGCGCTGATGATGTTCATGCCCATGCTCTTGTCCTGGTTCATCTTGCGCAGCAGACGCTCGGACGTGGTGCCAGCCGTCGTCACGACGGTCTTGCCCTTCAGGTCCGGGAAATCCTTGATGCCAGAATCCTTACGCGTCATCAGGCGCGTGCCGATCACGAAAATCGTGTTCGAGAACGCGGCCTGCTGCTGACGCTCGGCGTTGTTCGTCGTCGAGCCGCACTCGATGTCGATCGTGCCGTTCTGCACCAGCGGAATCCGGTTCTGCGACGTGACCGGCGTAAACTTGACCTTCAGGTTCGGCATGTTCAGCTTCTGCTTCACCGCCTCCACGACCTTCATCTGGAACTCATACGAGTAACCGATGACATTCTGCTTTTCGTCGTAATACGAGAACGGAATCGACGATTCGCGGTGACCCAGCGAGATGACCCCCGTATCCTTGATCTTCTTGAGCGTTCCAGCGTCCTGCGCGTGCGCGCCCACCGTAAACAGCCCCAGGGTTGCGAGCAGCAACGCAGCTTTTTTAACCTTCATGTGTGATCTCCTTGGCAAGAACGGCGCCAGTTTAGCAAAGTAATTATTCTGAAAGTAATGCTTGTTAACCATGCGACAGCCTGCGCCTGCGGCGCCGCTCCAGGAGCGGTCGGGCGATGCGCGGCGGACAGGCGCAAAAAGGCGGTCGACCTCTTGGGGAGATCGACCGCCGATACTGCACGCGCTCTTGTGGAGCGAGTCTGAATGTCGAAAGACCAGCCCGGGGGTAGGGGCCGATCCGCCGAAAAATGTCTGCCCAGTGAATCAGGAATACAGGCTCAGGGGTACAGGCCGCGCATTTCGCGCGCCTGCAGGATGCGCTTACACGCGACGATGAACGCCGCCGTGCGCACCGACACCTTCTGCTCGCTCGACACCTGCCACACAGCCGCGAACGCTTCGCGCATCACGCGTTCGAGCCGCTGGTTGATCTCGTCTTCGGTCCAGAAGAAGCTCGAGAAATCCTGCACCCATTCGAAGTACGACACCGTGACGCCACCCGCATTCGCGACGACGTCGGGGATCACGAGGGTGCCCTTGTCGTGCAGGATGTCGTCGGCCGCTGTGGTGGTCGGGCCGTTCGCGCCTTCGACGACGATCCGCGTGCGGATCTTGTGCGCGTTCTTTTCGGTAATCTGGTTTTCAAGCGCGGCCGGGATCAGGATGTCCGATTCCACGGTCCAGAACTCGTCGGCGGCGATCACATCGGCGCCGGCAAAACCGCCCACACCGCCCGTCTTCGCGACGTGCTCGAGCAGCGCAACGGCGTCGATGCCCGACGCCTTGTACAGCGAGCCCGTGTGATCCTGCACCGCGATGACCTTCGCACCGGCTTCCTGGAACAGCCGCGCGGCGATGCCGCCGACGTTGCCGAAGCCCTGCACCGCGATGCGCGCGCCTTCGATGTCGAAGCCGATCCGCCGTGCCGCTTCGCAGCCAACGACGAACACGCCGCGGCCCGTTGCCTCGCGACGGCCGAGCGAACCGCCGAGCGTGATCGGCTTGCCGGTCACGACGCCCGTGGCCGTCTGGCCCTGGTTCATCGAGTACGTGTCCATCATCCACGCCATGATCTGCTCGTTCGTGTTCACGTCCGGCGCGGGGATATCGGTGTTCGGTCCGATGATGATGCCGATTTCGCTGGTGTAGCGGCGCGTCATGCGTTCGAGTTCGCCGCGCGACAGCTTGCGCGGGTCGACGCGGATACCACCCTTCGCGCCGCCGTACGGCACGTTCACCGCCGCGTTCTTCACCGACATCCACGCCGACAGCGCCATCACTTCCGACAGCGTCACGTCCTGGTGGTAACGCACGCCGCCCTTGCCCGGACCGCGCGACACGTTGTGCTGCACGCGATAACCTTCGAAGTGCGCGACGGTGCCGTTATCGAGTTCGATGGGTACGTCGACGATCAGGATGCGCTTCGGGCGCTTCAGCGTTTCGAGCCAGCGCGACAGCGGGCCGAGGTACGGCGCCACGCGGTCGACCTGACGCAGATAGTTGCCCCAGGGGCCGAGGTCGTCGCTGTTCAGATAGGACGGGACGGACTGCAACGATGATGCGGACTGCGGTTGTGATGACATGAACGCTCCAGCGGTGGATCGAATCCGGCCATTGTCGAAAAACGCCGCCGCGAAATCCAATGCCGTTTGTTCATCCCGTTATGTTTTTCATGCATAACGTCGAAAAGGCGCAAAAGACTGTCGCGAACGGCGCAATGAATGTGTCCTCGAAGCGTGCATCATAGTCATGTCATTTTGATCGCGTCACTTCTCGCGTGTCTGCAGTTCGGCACTCACCGTGTCCCACAGCTGACGCACCAGCAGGTGCCGCGGATCGTCGCCCTGCACGGCCAGCTTGTCGCAGTACAGGCGAATTTCCATCGTTAGCGTGAACTGCCCTTCGGCAACGCCGCGAGTCGCGCGATCGAGCCGGATCAGCCGGCCGTCGGCGGTCGCGTCCTCGACCGCGCTGTGCGGCAGGAACGCGATGCCGTGACCCGCCAGCGCCATCGCCTTCAGGCCTTCGGCCATGTCGGTTTCGTACACCCGGTCGAGATAGAGGCGCGCCGGCGCGTTCGCGACGATCACTTCGGTCATCCGTCCCAGATACGCGTTCGGCGTGTACGACAGATACGGCGCGGGAGACTCCGGCGTGCCCGGCAGCGTGAAGCGTGCACGGCCCGCGCGCGTCGCGGCCGAGAACGGGCTGATCGATTCAATGCCGATCGTCAGCATGTCGTAGCGGGCCGGATCGAGCGCGATCGGATGGCTCGCATGGTGGTAGCCCATCACGAGATCGCAGCCGCCTTCGACCAGCGACAGTACCGCGTCGTGCACGTTCAGTGCGCGCAGCCGCGTGTGCACGGGCCCAAGCCGCGCCTCGATGCGCTGCAGCCAGCTCGGAAAATACGTGAGCGACAGCGTATGCGGCACCGCGAATTCGATCGTCGTGGCGGGCGTCGCGGTATGGCCGCGCAACAGCGTTCGCGCTTCGTGGAACTGCGACAGCATCGCGAGCGCCTGTTCGTAGAACACCTGGCCGGCCGACGTTAGCCGGGTCGGATAAACCGAACGATCGATCAATTCAGTGCCGAGCCACGCCTCGAGCGCCTGGATACGTCGCGAGAACGCGGGCTGCGTCACGTGGCGCAGTTCCGCCGAACGGCTGAAACTGTGGGTCTCCGCTAGCGAAACGAAGTCTTCAAGCCATTTGAGTTCCATGGGACCTTGTGGCAACAGGCAGGGTAAGCGTGGCGACGGGCGTCCGGCAGCCAGCATTCTAGCGGCCGGCCGCCGTTCCCGACGTGGGGCCGGTCGGGCGCACGCAGCGCGGGACGTCAGCCGTGCAGTGGTAAAATTCGCGGTTCTCCCGATCTTCACCCTCCGGTCCGCCCCATCATGTCCGACACCCGTCCCGATACCCTCTTCGCGCTGACCGCGCTTTCTCCGCTCGACGGCCGCTATGCGTCGAAAACCGAAGCCCTGCGCGAATGGCTGTCGGAGGCCGCGTTCATGCGTCATCGCGTGACGGTCGAGATCCACTGGCTGATCGCGCTGTCGCGTGCCGGTTTCGCCGAGGTGCCGCGCTTCTCCGACGCGTCCGAGCAGTTCCTGCTGCAGCTCGCCGAGCGCTTCACCGCGCACGACGCGGCGCGCATCAAGGACATCGAGCGCGTGACGAATCACGACGTGAAGGCCGTCGAATACTGGCTGAAGGAATCGGTGAAGGGACAGCCGGAACTGGAGCGCGCCAGCGAATTCATCCACTTCGCGTGCACGTCCGAGGACATCAACAACACGTCGCACGGGCTGATGCTCGCCGGCGCGCGCGAGCACGTGATTCTGCCCGCGCTGCGCTCGGTGTACGAACGGCTCGTCAAGCTCGCGCACACGCACGCCGAGCAGCCGATGCTGTCGCGCACGCACGGCCAGCCGGCCAGCCCGACCACGCTCGGCAAGGAAATCGCCAACGTCGCCGCGCGGCTCGCGCGCGCGATCGAGCGCGTCGCCAACGTCGAACTGCTCGGCAAGATGAACGGCGCGGTCGGCAACTTCAACGCGCATCTGTCCGCGTACCCGGAGTTCGACTGGGAAGCGTTTTCGCGCGAAGTCGTCGAAGCGCGACTGAAGCTGAAGTTCAACCCGTACACGATCCAGATCGAGCCGCACGACTACATGGCCGAGCTGTTCGACGCCGTTGCGCGCGCGAACACGATCCTGCTCGATCTCGACCGCGACGTGTGGGGCTACATCTCGCTCGGCTACTTCAAGCAGAGGACGAAGGCCGGCGAAATCGGTTCGTCGACGATGCCGCACAAGGTCAATCCGATCGACTTCGAGAACTCGGAAGGCAACCTCGGCCTCGCGAACGCGACGCTGCGCCATCTCTCCGACAAGCTGCCGGTGTCGCGCTGGCAGCGCGACCTGACCGACTCGACGGTGCTGCGCAATATGGGCGTCGCGTTCGGCTATTCGCTGCTCGCGTACGACGCGCTGATCCGCGGGCTCGACAAGCTCGAAGTGAATCCGCAGCGTCTGAACGACGACCTCGACAACTGCTGGGAAGTGCTCGCCGAGCCGGTGCAGACAGTGATGCGCCGCTACGGCATCGAGAATCCGTACGAGCAGCTGAAGGAGCTGACGCGCGGCAAGGGCATCACGCGCGACGCACTGCAGACGTTTATCAACGGCCTGCAGATTCCGGCCGACGCCAAAGAACGTCTGCTCGCGATGACGCCGGCGTCGTACGTCGGCAATGCGGTGGAACTCGCGAAACGGATCGCTTGATCGATTCGTCGGCGTCGCGCTTCAGGCTGTATTTCAGGCTGCACGCACGACATCCGCTGTAAAAAAATGGCGCTCAACTGAACTGAGCGCCATTTTTTATTTGACCCGCCACGCCGCCTGAAGCGGCGCAAAGTCACACGCCGCTGCGTCCCTTCAACTGCACGAACACGTTGTCGACGATCTGCTCCGGCGTCAGGTCGATGCTCACCGTGATCGCCTCGTCTTCGCCCGGTTCTTCGAGCGTATCGAGCTGGCTTTGCAGCAGCGAAGGATCGAAGAAGTGGCCGGTACGCGTCGTCAGGCGTTCGCGCAACGTTTCCACCGTGCCGTGCAGATACACGAACACCACATCGCTGTTGCCGTTACGCAGGATGTCGCGATAGGAGCGCTTCAGCGACGAGCACGTGAACACGGCCGTCTCGTTCGCGTGCTGCTTCTCCTCGATCGCCGCGCGGATCGTGCGCAGCCACGGCCAGCGGTCTTCATCGGTCAGCGGAATGCCGTGATGCATCTTCTCCTTGTTGGCCGCGCTGTGAAACGCGTCGCCGTCGGTGAAGCTGCATTGCAGGCGCTCCGCCAGCATTTCGCCGATGCGCGTCTTGCCCGCGCCCGACACACCCATCGCTATCAAGATCATCTACTGCTCCTTACTTACACGACCGTCGCGAGTGCGAACGTCAAACCTAAACCGAGCAACGAGATGATGGTTTCACACAGCGACCATGTCTTGAAGGTCTGCCCCACCGTCATGCCGAAGTATTCCTTGACCAGCCAGAAGCCGCCGTCGTTCACGTGCGAGAAGATCAGCGAACCGGAGCCGGTGGCGAGCACCAGCAGTTCGGCGCTCACGTGCACGCCGCTCGCCGTCGCGATCGGCGCGACGATGCCGCAGGCCGTGGTCATCGCGACCGTTGCCGAGCCCGTCGCGAGACGGATCAGCGCGGCAACGAACCAGCCGAACAGCAGCGGCGACAGATGTGCGTTCGTCGCTACTTCGACGATCTCCTTCGAAATACCGCTGTCCATCAGCACACGGCCGAACCCGCCGCCCGCCCCGACGATCAGCGTGATACCCGCGATCGGCGCGAGACAGTCGCCGCAGAACTTCTGGATCTGCGCGCGGTTGAAGCCGCGCTTCGCGCCGAACGTCCAGAAGCTCACGAGCACCGCGATCAGCAGCGCGACGTCGGAGTTGCCGACGAACTTCAGCAGATCGTTAGGCAGCGACTTCGGCGTGGACACGAGGTCGGCCCAGCTGCCGATCAGCATCAGGATCACCGGCAACAGGATCGTGAACAACGTGATGCCGAAGCTCGGCAACTCCCCCTTAGCGGGCGCGGCGCTGTCTTTATCGGTCGAACCCGTTTCGCCGGTCGCCCCATTCCCGCCGACGAACTGCGCGGCGAGCGCATTGTTTTCCGGCAGCTTGATGTAGCGATGAACCAGCAGCGCGAACAGCGGGCCAGCAACGATCGCCGTCGGAATGCCGATGATGAGCCCGTACGCGATCGTCCGGCCGATATCGGCGTGATACGCCTGGACCGCGAGCATCGCGGCCGGGTGCGGCGGAATCAGCCCGTGCACGACCGACAGCCCCGCGACCATCGGCAACCCGATCAGCAGCAGCGACTTGCCGGTGCGCTTCGCAACGTTGAACGCGATCGGGATCAGCAGCACGAAGCCCACTTCGAAGAACACCGGCAAGCCGACGATGATCGCGACGAACATCATCGCCCAGTGAATGTTCTTCTCGCCGAACCAGTCGATCAACGTGGTCGCGATGCGCTCGGCGCCGCCCGATTCCGCCATCATCTTGCCGAGCATCGTGCCGAGGCCGACGACGATCGCGATGTGCCCCAGCGTATTGCCGTTGCCGGTCTCGAACGACTTCACGATCTGACTCATCGGCATACCGACCGCGAGCCCGAGCAGCAGTGAGACGATGATCAGGACGAGGAACGGATACACCTTGTAGCGCGTGATCAGCAGGATCAGCAGCGCGATGGCGATCAATGCGTAAATCAGCAGCATGCTGCCGTGGACTGCTTCCATGGGGCGTCTCCTCTTCGTGATGGGGCGTTATGGGCCTGAACGCGATGCGGCTCGCGTCTTGTATCGCAACCTGGAGCGACGCCAGTCTGGCCGTCGCGCGGTCGCTGAATTTTACTGTCTGTTTCGCGATCAGGCGTGCCGAAGTGCAACATGAATGAGTTTGTCGCGCCTTGCGCCGCACAACGAAAAGCCTCGCGCAACAGCGATGACAGCTGCTACGCGAGGCTCGAAGGGCAAGTTCCATTCCCGGCTGCTTCGCGCAATGCGCAGCCGGTGTCGCTCGTGAGAACCTCTGTGGATCAGTGCGCGGGTGGCGCGAGTTCGCTCGCGGCACGTGCAAGCCGCGTAACCTCCGCCCAGTTCTGCGCGGCGACCGCGGCCTTCGGCGTCAGCCACGATCCGCCAACGCACACAACGTTCGGCAACGCGAGGAAATGCGGCGCGGTCTCCGCGCTGATACCGCCCGTCGGGCAGAACTTCAGCGTCGGGAACGGACCGTGGAACGCCTGCAGCATCGGCACGCCGCCGGCCGGCTGCGCAGGGAAGAACTTGACGATCTCGTAACCGAGTTCGAGCGCCGCGATGATGTCGGTCGGCGTCATCACGCCGGGCAGCAGCGGCAAGCCGGCGTCCTGCGCGGCCTGATGCATTTCCTTCGTCAGCCCCGGCGATACGCCGAACTGGGCGCCGGCCTTCTTCGCGAGCGCGCATTGCTCGGGATGCGTGATCGTGCCGACACCGACGACGATGTCGTCGGCCAGACCGCTCGCCCGCTCGATCGCCTTCAGGCCGGCTTCAGTGCGCAGCGTGATTTCGAGCACCTTCACACCGCCCGCGTGCAGCGCGCGCGACACGTTTTCGCCCTGCTCGGCCGATTCGAATGCGAGGACCGGAATGACCGGGCCGAGGCGCACGATGTCGCCCACTGTCTTCGTCGTCATGATTACGCTCCTTGTTTCTGCAGTTCGTGGCCGGCCTGAGTGGCGTGCGCCGGTTCGCCGATCAACGGTCCGAATATCGATGCGCCCAGTTCCGCCGGCGCGGCCGCCGCGCGGAACACGCCGAACAGTTCGCGGCCGAAGCCGACTTCGTTCGCAGCCTGATGCTCGGGCTCGGCGACCGGACGCGCGGCCCATTCCGCCGTGTCGATGTCGACGTCCAGCACGCCCGCGTCCGCGTCGATCACGATCGTGTCGCCCGTGCGCACCTTGCCGAGCGGGCCTTGCAGCAGCGCTTCCGGCGACAGGTGAATCACCGCGGGCACCTTGCCCGACGCACCCGACATGCGGCCGTCGGTGACGAGCGCGACGTGGAAACCCTGATCCTGCAACACGCCGAGCAGCGGCGTCAAACGATGCAGCTCCGGCATGCCGTTTGCACGCGCGCCCTGGAAGCGCACGATCGCGACGAAATCGCGCTTCAGCTCGTCGTTGTCGAACGCGGCCTGCACCGCTTCCTGCGAATCGAACACGATCGCAGGCGCAGTCACCTTGCGATGCTGCGCCGCGACCGCCGAGATCTTGATCACGCCACGGCCGAGCTTGCCCTGCATCAGGCGCAGGCCGCCGTCCGGCTGGAACGGCTCCGCGATGCCGCGCAACACGCTCGTGTCCTGGCTCGCCGGCACGCCGTCGACCCACGTCAACGTACCGTCCAGCAACTTCGGTTCCTGCGTGTACTTCGAGAGCCCGTGGCCGGCCACCGTCTTCACGTCTTCGTGCAGCAGACCGCCTTCGAGCAGATTGCGCACGAGGAACGCGACGCCGCCCGCTGCATGGAAGTGGTTCACGTCGGCCTTGCCGTTCGGATAGACCTTAGCAAGCAGCGGCACGGCCTGCGACAGTTCGTCGAAATCGTCCCAGTCGATCAGGATGCCGGCTGCGCGCGCGATCGCGACGAGGTGCATCGTGTGATTGGTCGAGCCGCCCGTCGCGAGCAGCGCGACGATGCCGTTGATGATTGCTTTCTCGTCGACGACGTGGCCGATCGGCGTGTAGTGACCACGATCGACGGTGAGATCGAGCACGCGGCGCGCGGCGGCGGCGGTGAGCGCTTCGCGCAGCGGCGTGTACGGATGCACGAACGCGGAGCCCGGCAGATGCAGGCCCATCACTTCCATCAGCATCTGGTTGCTGTTCGCGGTGCCGTAGAACGTGCAGGTGCCGTGACCGTGATACGCGGCTGCTTCCGCTTCGAGCAGCGCGTCGCGGCCGACTTTGCCGGTCGCGAACTGCTGGCGTATCTTCGCCTTGTCGTCGTTGGAGAGGCCGCTTGCCATCGGGCCGGCGGGCACGAAGATGGTCGGCAGATGGCCGAACTGCAGCGCGCCGATCAGGAGGCCGGGCACGATCTTGTCGCAGATGCCGAGACACAGCGCGGCATCGAACATGTTGTGGGTCAGCGCGACCGCGGTGCTCATCGCGATTACTTCGCGCGAGAACAGCGACAGCTCCATCCCGGCGTTGCCCTGCGTGACGCCATCGCACATCGCGGGCACGCCGCCGGCGAATTGCGCGACGCCGCCGTTTTCACGCGCAGCGCGCTTGATGACGTCCGGGTAGTCCTTGTACGGCGCGTGCGCCGACAGCATTTCGTTGTAAGAGGAGACGATACCGATGTTCGGCGCGTGGATCGCCTTGATCGTGAGCTTGTCGTTGCCTTCGAGGCCCGCGAACCCATGGGCGAGGTTCGCGCATGACAGCGCGCCGCGGGCGGGAAACCGGCCCTGCGCCGCATCGATGCGGGCCAGATAGGCCTCGCGGGTAGCCTTGCTGCGCTCGATCACGCGCCGCGTGACCTTCATCAAATGCGAGTGCGGGGAAACCATCGAATCTCCTTCGTCTTCGGGCAGGGACGTGTTGCACGATACGGCGTGGCCGGGTGGTCCCGGCATCTTTGATTCGGCATCTTAGTAGAAAAACTACACGCAGGCAATCCAGAAAGGCGCGGTCACAGCATCTCTTGTCCATCCATAAAACCCTTAATCTACGGCGCCTTCGCCGCTTCAAGCTAAAACCCAGGGAATACACCTACCATCGATATGTAGTTTTTGTACATTTTCACGAATCCGCTATAGTCCACCCATCTCTTTCCAGCATAGAGCGAGTTTTCCGATGATGCTGTCCCAGGTGGAAGCGATGCGCGACCAGTTGCGCCCGTCCGAGCGCAAGCTGGCCGACTACGTCATCGAGGCGCCGCGCGAAGTGCTCGATCTGTCGATGACCGAGGTCGCGCGCCGTGCTGGCGTGAGTCAGCCGACCATTGCGCGCTTCTGTCATGCGCTTGGCTTCTCGGGCTTCCGTGAATTCAAGATCCGGCTCGCGCAGGGCGTCGCCGCCGACGTGCCCGCCGTCTATCGCGACGTGCGGCCCGACGAGCCGGTGCCGGGCGTCGCGGCGAAGGTGCTCGACCGGACGATCGGCGCGCTGATCCAGGTGCGCAACAATCTGTCGTCGGATGCAGTCGCCGCGGCGATCGCGCTGCTCGCCGCCGCGCGGCGCATCGAGTTCTACGGCGCGGGCGGTTCGGGCATCGCCGCGCAGGACATGCAGCACAAGTTCTTCCGGCTGGGCATGCCGAGCGTCGCCTACTCGGACCCGCATACGTTCCTGATGTCGGCGGCGCTGCTCGGCGCGGGCGACGTTGTCGTCGCGATCTCGAACACAGGGCGCACGCGCGACATCGTCGATGCCGCGAAAGCAGCACTCGAAAAAGGGGCGAAGGTGATTGCGGTCACGCATGGCAACTCGCCGCTCGCGCGGGTCGCGACGATCGGCCTGCATGCGAACGTCGACGAAGACACCGACGTGTTCTCGCCGATGACGTCGCGCACGACGCATCTCGCGATCGGCGACATTCTCGCGGTCGGCGTCGCGCTGCAGCGCGGTCCGGAATTGACGGAGAAACTGGCGGGAGCGAAGGACCTGATCACGCGCCGGCGGATCGGTCCTCACGAATAGCGGACGATGGCCGCGCGGCACACGCCACACGGAATCTCAGGCTAAAAGAACTCAGAAGGGCTTGATCACCACCAGTGCGACCGCGGCCAGCAGGCCGAGCACGGGCAGTTCGTTGTACATCCGGTACCACTTGTGCGAGCGGCGGTTCTCGCCGCGCTCGAACGTCGCGAGCAACCTGCCGCAGTACGCGTGATAGATCACGAGCAGCACGACCACGCCGACCTTCGCGTGAATCCAGCCCTGCCCGCTCCCGATGCCGATCACGAGCCACAACCACAATCCGCACAGCAGCGCGGGCACCGCGATGAACGTCATGAAGCGGAACAGCTTGCGCGCCATGATGAGCAGACGCTTGATCGCGGCAGGCTCAGTCTCCATCGCGAGGTTCACGAAAATGCGCGGCAGGTAGAACAGGCCGGCAAACCAGGCCGCAACCAGAACGATGTGAAACGTTTTGATCCAAAGCATCGGCGGTCCTCGAAAAGAGATCATGGCCCGGCGGCGAAGAATCCGTCGCCTGTGGCGATCAATGACGGATGATCAACGAGACCGGGCAACCACGTTGAGCCGCCCGGCGTGGGTTATGCGATTACTGGCGGTTACTGCCGGCCTTCGCCGTGCCCGAGCACGACGTACTTCAGCGACGTGAGCCCGTCGAGCCCAACCGGACCGCGCGCGTGCAGCTTGTCGTTCGAAATGCCGATCTCCGCACCGAGACCGAACTCGAAGCCATCGGCGAAACGTGTCGACGCGTTGACCATCACGCTCGCCGAATCGACTTCGCGCAGGAAGCGCATCGCGCGGTCGTGGTCTTCGGTGACGATCGCATCGGTGTGCGCCGAGCTGTACGTGTTGATGTGATCGATCGCCGCGTCGAGTCCGTCGACGATCTTGATCGCGAGCACCGGCGCGAGGTATTCGGTGCGCCAGTCTTCTTCGGTCGCATCGACGAGCGGCCCGACTTTCGCCGCTTCGAGCACAGCGCGCGCCGCCGGATCGACGCGCAGCTCGACGTCCTTGTCGCGATATAGCCTGCCGAGCAGCGGCAGCACGTCGCCCGCGATACCGCGCGCGACCAGCAGCGTCTCCATCGTATTGCAGGTGCCGTAGCGATGCGTCTTCGCGTTGTCGCAGACGGTCAGCGCCTTCGTGAGATCCGCGCGATCGTCTACGTACACGTGGCAGATGCCGTCGAGGTGCTTGATCATCGGCACGCGCGCTTCTTCCATCAGCCGCGCGATCAGGCTCTTGCCGCCGCGCGGCACGATCACGTCGACGTATTCGGTCATCGTGATCAGCACACCGACCGCCGCGCGATCCGACGTCGCGACGACCTGCACCGCGTCCTGCGGCAGCCCGGCCGCTTCAAGGCCTTCGCCGATCAGCTTCGCCAGCGCCGTATTGCATTCGAGCGCTTCGGAACCGCCGCGCAGGATCGTCGCGTTGCCGGACTTCAGGCACAGCGCGGCCGCGTCGATCGTCACGTTCGGCCGCGATTCGTAGATGATGCCGATCACGCCGAGCGGCACGCGCATCTGGCCGACCTGGATGCCGCTCGGCCGGTACTTGAGATTGCTGATCTCGCCGATCGGATCGGGCAGCGCGGCGACCTGCCGCAAGCCTTCGACCATCGTCTTCAACGTCTTGTCGGACAGCGTGAGCCGGTCGATGAACGCAGCGTCGAGCCCGCGCTCGCGCGCCTTCGCGACGTCGCGTGCATTCGCCGCTTTCAGCTGCGCCGCATCGCGCTCGACCGCGTGCGCGATTGCGTCGAGCGCGGCGTTCTTCGCCGCCGTCGACGCACGCGCCATCGCACGCGATGCGTGACGGGCGCGGCGACCGAGGTCGGTCATGTACTGGTCGATATCCACCGTTGTGATTCTCGGATGCCCGTGCGGACCGAAGACGGCGCCGGCGCGGTGTACTGCGGAGTTAAGCAGGAGATGCGTAGATTGTAAGTCCAGCGACGCCGGTTTGCTCGCCCGCCGTTGCGTAGCTGGCGACGGTGCGGCCTGGCCGTCAGCCCGCGCGGCGCGCTGGGGTCCGCGATGGGGCCGGACGCGGCGCGGCAACCATCATCGCGAGTTCGAACAGGCCGTCCCATGGGTCCGGCGGCGGATTGTCGCGGGGCCGGCCGGGCACGTTGCCCGACAGCCCTTTCACCTGCCGGTCCAGCCGCGCCGCGAGCGCCAGCCCTTTTTCCAGCGCGGCCTCGGTGACGCGCGACAGCGCCGGCCCGACGAGCCGTTCGCGCGGACCCCACACGCGGTTCTCGCGCAGCAGCATTGCGAGCGGCTTGCCTGCCTCGACGCCACGCTTGATGCGCAGCAGCGTGCGCACTTCCTCGACCACCGCCCACAGCACGAGAACCGCGGCCTCGCCTTCGCCGTGCAACCCGTCGAGCATTCGTGAAAGGCGTCCGACGTCGCCGGCCAGCATCGCTTCGTTCAGCTTGAACACGTCGTAGCGCGCAACGTTGAGCACCGCGTCGTGCACCTGCTCGAACGTCAGCACGCCGGCCGGATAGAGCAGCCCGAGCTTCTGGATTTCCTGGTGCGCCGCGAGCAGATTGCCCTCGACGCGCTCCGCAATGAACTGCAGCGCGCGCCGTCCGTCTTCGCCGGGTGCCATCCGCTGGTTCTGCAGCGCGAGCCGCTGACCGATCCAGTTCGGCAGTTGTGCGCGCTCGATCGAATCGACCTTCAGTGCTACGCCCGCATCCGCGAGCGCGGTGAACCACGCCGACTTTTGGGTCGCGGCATCGAGGCGCGGCAGCGTCACGAGCGTCAGCACGTCGGGATTGGCGGCCGCGGCCAGCGACTTCAGCGCGTCCGCGCCTTCCTTGCCGGGCTTGCCCGACGGAATCCGCAACTCGACCAGTTGCCGGTCGCCGAACAGCGACATCGACTGGCTCGCGCCGAGCAGCGAACTCCAGTCGAACCCGCGCTCCACGGTGAACACCGAGCGATCCGTGAAGCCGGCCGCGCGCGCTGAAGCACGAATGCGGTCGCACGCTTCCTGCGCGAGCAGATGCTCGTCGCCGTACACGACGTACAGTCCCGCGAGTCCCTTCGCGAGATGCGGTTCGAGCGCGTCGAGTCTTAGCTGCATGACGAGAAATGCGTACCGGTCACAGCGGCGGCGGCGGCAGCGGTGCGCGCGGCGCGACGGCCGGCACTTCCTGGCCCGGTGCCGGATGCAGCGACCGCACGGCGGCGAGCCGGCGTGTGAGCTGATCGACTGCGTCGCTGCGCATGTCGGCCACCAGCAGATCCATTTCCGATGCCTTCGCCTGCGAGTACTGGTCGCTATAGGTCATCGCGCGGTTCAGCGCGATCGAACTCGGCGGGATCAGCAACGTGCCGTCCGTGCCGACCAGCGAATAGTTCAGCGTGTAGTTGATCTGATATTCCTCGACCACGCCGAGAGAATTCAGCGTCAGCACGCTCGTGCCCGACGACTCGGACATGCGCAGTGTTGCGTCGGCATTCGCGGCCGAGTTCACTACGACGGTGTCGCTGCCGCCTTCGACCATCCGCGTGAGACGAGCGGCCGCAGCCGCATTCGCGCCCGTGAGCGCGAGGCGCTTGAACGCGTAGTCCTGCTGGCCGCGCAGCTGGAAGCCGCACGCCGACAGCATCAATACGCTGCATACGAGCGTCACAAACGATCTGCGAGTCACATTGGCTCCTGGTTCGCAGTCAATCCGCGGCGGACAGGCAGCACCTTCATACGGGCCGCGCCGCCTGCCGCCGCTTCGACATCAAACGACGATATTCACCAGCCGTCCCGGCACGACGACGATCTTCTTCGCGGGCTTGCCTTCGCTGAACTTCGCGAACATCTCGTGCTCGAGCGCAGCTGCTTCGATGGCTTCGCGCGGCGCGTCCTTCGCAACCGTCACAGCACCGCGCACCTTGCCGTTCACCTGCAGCACGAGTTCGATTTCAGCCTGTTCGAGCGCCTGTTCGTCGACCTTCGGCCACGACGCATCGAGCAGCGAACCGGATTCGTCCGCGTAGCCGAGTTCGCGCCACAACTGGAACGTGACGTGCGGGACCACCGGATACAGCACGCGCAACAGCACGCCATACGTTTCGCGCAGCACGGCCGGCTGCGCACCCTTCGCGCCTTCGAGCGCGTTCAGCATCTTCATTGCCGCCGACACGACCGTGTTGTACTGCAGCCGCTGATAGTCGAAATCGGCCTGCTTCAGCACGGTGTAGATCTCTCGGCGCGCGGTGCGATCGATGTCGCTCAACGCGGTGGCCGGCGCGTGCTGCTTCAACAGCGCCTCGTTCGCGTGGCCGAAGCTCCACACCCGACGCAGGAAGCGGCTCGCACCCTCGACGCCCGAACCCGACCACTCGAGCTGTTGCTCCGGCGGCGCGGCGAACATCGTGAACAGACGCGCGGTGTCCGCGCCGTACTGGTCGATCAGCAACTGCGGATCGACGCCGTTGTTCTTCGACTTCGACATCTTCTCGACGCCGCCGAGCACAACCGACTGGCCATCCGAGTTCAGTGTCGCGCCGATCGGGCGACCCTTGTCGTCGTACGTGACGGTGACGTCGGCGGGGTTGTACCAGGTCTTCTTGCCCGCGTCGTTTTCGCGGTAGTAGGTTTCGTTCAGCACCATCCCCTGCGTGAGCAGGTTCTTCGCGGGCTCGCTGAAATCGACGAGACCGAGATCGCGGCACACCTTCGCCCAGAAGCGCGAGTACAACAGGTGCAGGATCGCGTGCTCGATGCCGCCGATGTACTGGTCCATCGGCATCCAGTAGTCGGTGCGCGCATCGACCATCGTCTTCGCGTCCGGCGACGCGTAGCGGTAGAAGTACCACGCCGAATCGACGAAGGTGTCCATCGTGTCGGTCTCGCGCTTCGCGGGCGCGCCGCAGGTCGGGCACGTGCAGTTCACGAATGCTTCCGACTTCGCGAGCGGATTGCCCGTACCGTCCGGCACCAGATCCTCCGGCAATATGACCGGCAGATCCTGCTCGGGCACCGGCACATCGCCGCACGTGTCGCAGTGGATGATCGGGATCGGCGTGCCCCAGTAGCGCTGGCGTGAAACGCCCCAGTCGCGCAGGCGCCATGTGACCTGCTTGTCGCCGAGGCCGAGCGCTTTCAGATCGCTGGCGATCGCATCGACCGCCGCGCCGTACGCCATACCGTCGTACTTGCCGCTGTTCACGAGCACGCCGTGCTCCTTGTCGGCGTACCACTCCTGCCATGCATCGGTTGCGAACGACTGCCCTTCCACCGCGACCACCTGGGTGACCGGAATGCCGTACTTCTTCACGAACGCGAAGTCGCGCTCGTCATGCGCTGGCACGCCCATCACCGCGCCTTCGCCGTAGCTCATCAGCACGTAGTTGCCGATCCACACCGGCACGCTTTCCTGCGTGAGCGGATGCGTGACGTGGAAGCCGGTTGCCATGCCCTTCTTTTCCATCGTCGCCATGTCGGCTTCGGCGACGCCGCCCTGCTTGCATTCCTCGATGAATGCCTGCAGATCGGGCCGATCCTGTGCGAGACGCGTGGCGAGCGGATGCTCGGCGGCGACCGCGCAGAACGTGACGCCCATGATCGTGTCGGCGCGCGTCGTGAACACGCGCAGCAGCTTCTGCTCGCCGTCGAGCTCGTACGGGAAACCGAAGTTCACGCCATAGCTCTTGCCGATCCAGTTCTGCTGCATGATCTTCACGCGCTCGGGCCAGCCGAGCCCTTCCAGATCCTTCAGCAGTTCGTCCGCGTACTGCGTGATGCGCATGTAGTACATCGGGATTTCGCGCTTTTCGACAAGCGCGCCCGAACGCCAGCCGCGCCCGTCGATCACCTGTTCGTTCGCGAGCACGGTCTGGTCGACCGGGTCCCAGTTCACGGTGCCGGTCTTCTTGTACGCGATGCCCTTCTCGAGCATCTTCAGGAACAGCCACTGGTTCCAGCGGTAGTAATCGGGGCTGCAGGTGGCGACTTCGCGCGACCAGTCGATCGCGAGACCGATCGACTGCATCTGCTTCTTCATGTACGCGATGTTGTCGTAGGTCCAGCGCGCGGGCGGCACGCCGTTCGCCATCGCGGCGTTTTCGGCGGGCATGCCGAACGCGTCCCAGCCCATCGGCATCAGCACGTTGTAGCCGTTCATCCGCAGGTAGCGGTACATCACGTCGTTGATCGTGTAGTTGCGCACGTGGCCCATGTGCAGCTTGCCCGACGGGTACGGCAGCATCGAGACGCAATAGAACTTCGGCTTGCCGGCGGTTTCCGTCGTCTTGTACACGTCGCTCGCGCGCCATTCGGTCTGGGCGGCGGATTCGACGTCGGAGGAAACGTATTTTTCTTGCATGGTCTGATGGATCGCTGGGTTCGGTGCTTTCGCACCGGGCGTGGTGCTCTGCTTGACGGACAATCGGGCAATCCGACGGTCACGCTTCCCTTCGACGAAGGGAAAGCGCCGATTATACCGTCCGGCGGTCCGTGCGCCGTGGGTTGCGCGAGGCGTTCGCGGCGGCCGCGACGTTCGTGGCACGGCTTGGGCGAGCGGGCTCTGCCCGACCATGGCCGACGGTTCGTCAGTGCGCCGGGACAGACGCGGGCGGCGGATCGGTGACGAAGCCGAGGCGCTCGAGACCCGCCTGCTGCGCCGCGCCCATCACCTGCGCGACGATCTCGTAGCGCGTGTCGCGCGCGGCTCTCAAATGAATTTCAGGCTGTTCCGCGCGATGCCCCGCATCGGTCAGACGGGTGCGCAGCTGGTCGAGCGTCAGGGTGCTGCCGTCCCAGTAGATCTTGCCCGCGGCGTCGATCGACAGCGTGATGGTCTGCGGCGTCTGCCGGGCCGGCTCGGACGCGACGCGCGGCAGATCGAGCCGGATCGCGTGCGTGAAGAGCGGCGCGGTGATGATGAAGATGACCAGCAGCACGAGCATCACGTCGATCAGCGGCGTCATGTTGATGTCCGCCATCGGCGCGGCCTGCTGCTTCTTTTCGAGTCCGCCGAATGCCATGTCGTTTCTCCGCCCGAACGCCGGTACAGGTGGTGACGGTGCGTCAGCCGGCCGGCGCGCACACGTACGCGTGCAGGTCGTGCGCGAAGCCGTCGAGTTCTTCCGACAGCTGCCGCACCATCCGTCCGAGCACGTTGTACGCGAGCACCGCCGGGATCGCGACGACGAGGCCGAACGCGGTCATGATGAGCGCTTCGCCCACCGGCCCCGCGACGTTCTCGATCATCGCCTGACCGCTCGCGGCGATGCTGCCTAGCGCGTGATAGATGCCCCACACGGTGCCTAGCAGTCCGACGAACGGCGCAGTACTGCCCACCGACGCCAGTAGTACCTGACCGAATTCGAGCCGCCGTTGCGATGCGTTGAGCGCCTGTCGCAGCGCGCGCAGCACGCGTTCGCTACGCTCGACGCGCGCGAGCAGCACACCGGGAATATCGGCTTCGGCGGCATGCAGCGCGGCTTCGGCAAGCGGCGCGAAGACCCGCTCGCGATCCCTGCGACGCAGCACGTCGACACCGTCGGACAAGGTGGATGCCTGCCAGAACTGCGCAATCGCACGCGGTGCCTGACGCTTCGCGCGGCTCAGCATCCACGCCTTGACGATCAGAAAGCACCAGCTCGCAACCGACATGGCCAGCAGCACGTAGGCGACCGCATGGGTGATCGCGTCGCTCGTTTGCAGGTAATGGATGATGCCGGTGCTTGCCATCGGACCTCGCGGGGAACTCGCGGTGAAAGGACTCAGCGCAGGCCGAGCACGTCCTGCATGTCGTACAGGCCGGCCTTCTGGCCTTCGAGGAAGCGCACTGCGCGCAGCGCGCCCTGTGCATATGACAGACGGCTCGCGGATTTGTGCGTAATTTCGATGCGCTCGCCGATGCCCGCGAACAGCACCGTGTGATCGCCGACGATGTCGCCGCCACGAATCGCGGAGAAGCCGATCGTGGAAGGATCGCGTTCACCGGTCACGCCTTCGCGGCCGTACACCGCGCAGCTGTCCAGATCGCGGCCGAGCGCGCCAGCGATTGCTTCGCCCATCATCAGCGCGGTGCCGGACGGTGCGTCGACCTTGTGACGGTGATGCGCCTCGATGATTTCGATGTCGTAGCCGGTCGCGAAATGCTGTGCCGCGAATTCGAGCAGCTTCAACGTGACGTTCACGCCGACGCTCATGTTCGCCGCGAACACGATGCCTATACGCTCCGACGCCGCACGCAGCCGCGCTTTCTGATCGTTGTCGAAACCGGTCGTGCCGATCACGAGCTTCACATCGTGGCGCAGCGCGGCCTCGATGTGCGTCATCGTGCCCTCGGGGCGCGTGAAGTCGATCAGGTAATCGGATTCCGCGAACACGCGGTCGAGATCATCGGTCAGCACGACGCCGGTCTGTTTGCCGAGAAACGCACCGGCGTCCTGACCGAGCTGCGGCGAACCCTCGCGATCGAGTGCGCCGGACAGCGTCGCGGCGGGATCGGCAAGGACCGTTTCGATGAGCATCCGGCCCATACGGCCCGATGCACCGGCAATTGCAATCTTCATGGACAACTCGTGATGTCGATGCGAAAACGTGTGGGCGTTTCTACGTAAAACCCGCCACGTAAAACCGCCGCGTGAAACCGGAACCCGCGCGGAAATCCGTAGCTGGGCGCGCGCATTGCGCACCCAGCCTCATGCAGATGGACAGCGCGTTTACTCGCTCGTTCCCGTGCTGGAAGGCGACGTGAGCGGCGCGTTGTACGTCGGACCGCTGTTGCTTTGCGACGATCCCGTCGGACCGACCGGATTGTCCTGCGGACCCTGAACCTGAGGCGGCGGCGGACGGTGGAACTGGAACTGCGGCTGGCCCGGCTGCGTCGCGGCCTGCGGCACGCCGCCGTTCGACGACGGCGTATTCGCGCGCACCGACGGCGTGGTGCCCGACGGCGTCTGCACTGCGCTCGTCGCGCGGTTAGCCGCCTGGGCTGCCTGGGCGTTGGCGTCGGTGTCCTCGGAAGGCGGCACGGAAGCACCCGATGCGTCGGGGGCTGGAGTCGCCGTAGCATCGCTGCTTGCAGCCGCCGCAACCGATGCCCCGCTGGTCGCGGCCGGCACCTTCGCTTTCTTGCCGGTCCGGTCGCCGTCGATTTCCGCGAGCAATTCGAGATTGGAAGGCAGATCTTCGCCGCCCGACCAGCTCGCGACGCGATCGCCCGCGAAGATCACGACGAAATCGCGCTGCTGGACGATCGACGTCGAGCCGCGCTTGAAGTAGAACACGTAGTCCCAGCGATCGGCATGGAACATGTCGGTGAGAAGCGGCGTGCCAAGAACCTGCTTGACCTGCGCGCGCGACATGCCAACCTGCATCTGCGCCGCGGCTTCCTTCGAGACGAAGTTGCCTTGCACGACAGTAATACGATAGGGCGTGATGGTCTGCGCGATGCGCTGCGTCAGGCTGTCGTAAGTAGAACATCCGCCGAGAACGGTTATCACCGCAGCCGCCGCAACCGTGCTCAACAAGGTACCCCGCATGCGGCTCCCCCAGATCGATAAAGATTTAGAAATCATTTCACTCACCGTGCGGGCTCGGAGACAAGCCGCGCGTGTTTCATTCCGTCGAAGATGGCCTTGAACAGCAAAAACACATTACTATTAGAACCGTGCATTGTACTCTAGGGATCCCTTGACATGACCAATCCAACCGATCTCAAGAACATCGGACTCAAGGCGACCCTGCCGCGCCTCAAAATCCTCGAGATTTTCCAGCATAGCCCAGTCCGCCATCTGACCGCAGAAGACGTCTATCGCAACCTGCTGCACGAAGAACTCGACATCGGGCTCGCGACGGTCTATCGCGTGCTCACGCAGTTCGAGCAGGCAGGGCTGCTGTCGCGAAGCAACTTCGAATCGGGCAAAGCGGTGTTCGAGCTGAATGAAGGTACGCACCACGATCACCTGGTGTGCCTCGACTGCGGTCTCGTCGAAGAATTTTTCGACGGCGAAATCGAAAGCCGGCAACAGTCCATCGCGAAGGAACGCGGCTTCAAGCTGCAGGAACACGCGCTCGCACTGTACGGGGCCTGTACGAAGGAAAACTGCCCGCATCGCAAGCACTGACGCGCGCTGCGCCGCATCGCTTCAGACGAAAATGGCCGACATCTGTCGGCCGTTTTTTCATCTGATCGCGGCAACGCGAATGCACAAAGCGCGGCCTCAATCTCAATGCGACGCATTCACTATCAACTCGGATTCCAGCTCGAGCCGTAGCGGCTCAGACAGCACAATTTCATCGCAGTTCGGCTGAACGCCGCCGCGATCCACGACGACGAAATCGCTGACGCGCTCGAGCGCGAGCAGCGGGTGATGCCACACGCCGCGCGCATAGTTCACGCCCTGCCAGCCGTCGCTGACGAATGCGCGCATCCGGGCGGGATCGAGTTCGCCGGCAGGCGCGACGACGACAAGGTAGCGGACGTCCGCAAGCGGAACGAATGCCTGGCTGCCATGCGGATGCCGCTCCATCATGTCGATCTCGACCGGTAACGCCCGCGGCTGCGCACGAAACAGGTTGATCAGCGGACGACCGCCGTCCATGCAGACGTCGACGTTCGCGAGATCGTGATAGCGCTCGGTCGTGCCACCGTTGATCGGAAAGTGCCGGGCACCCGCCCGTTCGATCACGTCGCCGAACGGCGCGAACGCCGCGCGCGTCAGACGCTCCACTCGCAAGGTCTTCACCGCCGGCTCCCCGTTACGCGAGTTCGCCCCACAGACGCAATCGCGATACGCCGCCGTCCGGGTAAATGTTGAAGCGCACGTGCGTCACGGGTCCGAGCGACGCGAGTTCCGCCGCGAACGTATGCACATGATCCATTTGCAGCTTCTGTTCGGAGAGCAGCACCGGCCAGAACATCGCCTGCGTGACCAGAGACTCGTCGGTGCCGCCCGCGACCGACGCCGCCTGCAACGAGCAGCGATCCGGGAAATTGCCCTTGAAATGCGCGGTATCGACTTCGATCCGGCGAATCGTGCCCGGCCTCGCGAGCGCGACGATCGCCCAGTCGTTGCCCGGCTCGCGCCGCCGCCGGGTCTCCCAGCCGTCACCCATGTCGACGCCGCGGCCGGGCATCAGCATTTGCGACGCCGGTCCGAAATGCTGATTGTTCGCAGCCACGAGATACGCACCGTTCTCGACAGCCGCGAGATCCACGAGACCGCCGCGCTCGACGCTGTCCCATTCACGCTTTGGCTGCCCGTACACGCGCAGGCGCGCGAGCCCGCCATCCGGATACAGATTCACGCGCAGGTGGGTGAACGCACGCGCATCGTTCACTTCGACGTAGTGATGCTGATTGCCCTGCAGCGTCGTCGCGGGCACGAGGACGTGCCACTGCGCGTCGTCGGACGGTACATCGTCGGTGCTATGGCACGCGTCGATCGATGCGGCGGGCGGGAAGTTACCGGTGAAGTGACTGGTATCGAGATCGACGCCATGCACAATGCCCGGACGCGCGAGCCGCACCACACAGTGGTCGTGTCCTGTCGTGCGCTTGCGGCGTGTCTCCCAGCCGTCCATCCATTTGCCATGCTCGTCGTACTTGCCGGGGATGAACACCGCGGGCTGGGGATCGAGCATGCGCTCCTTCGGCGCGAAGAATTCGTCGCTGGCGAACAGCGCTTTCGCGCCGAGCCGCGGATCGGCGAGATTCATGTAGCGGCGCGTAAAGGCCGGAGCATTAGGATCGAGAGTCGGAGTCGCCATGATGTCTTTTCCGGTGAGTGAAAAAGGCAGGCCACGGGCCTGCCGAAGCTTGTACAGAACTGCGGCGGGCGAGCGTTACAGCACCGGAGCGTGCTGACCCGCGAGACGCTCGTCGCCCGGCTCGTCGCCAGCGGGTACGTAACGGAGTGCCGGGTCCTGGTTCAGCACGCGGCGCGCACGCGCCGTGTCGATGTCTCTTTCCCACACGGCGACCACGACGGTCGCGACGCAGTTGCCGATCAGGTTCGTGACCGCACGCGCGATGCCGACAAACCAGTCGACCGGCAGGATCAGGACCAGGCCGAGCACCGGGATCGCCGGAATCGCGGAGAGCGTCGCGGCGAGAATCACGATCGCCGAGCCGGGAATGCCGTGCGCGCCCTTCGACGTCACCAGCGACACCAGCACGACCACGATCAGATCGTGAACGGAGAGCGGCGTGTTCGTCGCCTGCGCGATAAAGATCACCGCGAGCGTCAGATAGATCGAAAAACCGTCGAGATTGAACGAATAGCCGGTGGGGATCACGAGGCCGACCGTCGAGTCTTTCACGCCCATCCATTCGAGCTTGCGCATGATCTGCGGCAGCACCGCATCGGACGAAGCCGTGCCGAGCACGATCGACAGTTCCTCGCGCAGATAGCGGATCAGCTTGAAGACGCTGAACCCCGCGAGACGCATCACGACGCCGAGCACCACGGCAACGAACACGATACAGCTCGCGTAGAACACGATGACCAGCATGCCGAGCTGCTTCAGCGACGCGACACCGTATGTGCCGGTCGTGAACGCGATCGCGCCGAGCACGCCGAGCGGCGCCAGCTTGATGATGAAACCCATCACGCGGAAGAACACCTGCGCCAGTTCGTCGATCAGCTGGTTGACGCGCTGCGCCTTCGGACCGAGCAGCGACAGCGCCGAACCGAACAGCACGGAGAACACGAGAATCTGCAGGATGTCGCCTTTCGCGAACGCGTCGGTTGCCGTGTCGGGGATAATCTTCAGCAGGAAGGCCGCGGTGTCCTTCAGGCTCTTGGCGTGCTCGGTATAGGTGGCGAGCGACGCGGCATCGAGCGAATGAAGGTCGATGTTCATGCCCGCGCCCGGCCGCGTCGCGTACGCGAGCACGGCGCCGATCAGGAGCGCGATCGTCGTCATGGCCTCGAAGTACACGACCGCCTTCAGACCGACCCGCCCCACTTTCTTCAGATCGCCGGCGTGCGCCATCCCGCTCACCACCACGCAGAAAACGATCGGCCCGATCACCATCTTGATGAGCTTCAGGAAACCGTCGCCGAGCGGCCGCAACGATTGCGCGAAGTGAGGGAACAGCGCGCCGATCACGATGCCCGCGACGAGCGCGATCACGACCCGGCCAAACAGCGAATTGAAAAACTTCAACACGGCCTTCTCCCGGTTCCGGATTCATCTGTTCATACTGGTCTGACCAGACCTGTTATGACGGATAGTAGGAAGCCGATATAGTCGCGTCAAGGATGAAAGTAATAGCGTTTACCCGGGCGATTCGTGGGTCGCCTGTCATCTTTGCAGAGCGACTGTATGGGCTCGGCGCAAATGCGCACTACAATGCCGGTCAGACCAGTAAAATCCATCACTATGATGAAGAACGCCCCACATACCGTGACCGACGCCGCCGTCGCGAAGATCCAGGAACGGATCGAGGCCGGCGTATATCCGGTCGACAGTCTGTTGCCCGCACAGCGCCAGCTGTCCGAGGAACTGGAGATCAGCCGCGCGTCGTTGCGCGAGGCGCTGACGACGCTCGAGGCACTCGGCCTGCTGACGATCCGTCCGGGCAAAGGCGTGTATGTGCAAAGCGCGCAGGTGTCGAGCGCGCACGCGTGGCGTTTCGCAGAGCAGTCGTCGCCGCCGGACACGTATCAGATGCGCTTCGCGCTTGAAGGCTTCATCGCACGGATGGCGGCGCTCGCGATCAGCGACGCGGACATCGAATGGCTCGAGGAGAATCTCGCCGCGCTACAGATCGCGCTGTCGAACAACGAACTCGACGAAGCGGCGCAGCTCGATTTCGACTTTCATATGCGCATCGTCGGCATTGCCGGCAATGCGTCCATCGAGTCGATTCTGCGCAGCAGCGCGGACATCATGAAGGAAAGCCAGCGGATGCCGTTCTACCGGCGCGAACTCGTGCTGTCGACGTTCCACGAGCACCGCGAGATCCTCGATGCGCTGAAGGCGCGCGATTGCGTCGCCGCGGGGCATGCGATCGAGACGCACATCAAGAATGCGGCACAGCGTGCAGGGGTATATTTTCCGACGCCGCAGTCGTAGACGCAGCGCTCGCGCATTGCTGCGCGCGATAAAACGTCCATAAAAAAACCGCTCCGAAGAGCGGTTTTTTCAACCTGCTGCAATCCGCGATTACTTCGCGTGCGCGAGTGCGACGGCGGTATCGAGCATCCGGTTCGAGAAGCCCCATTCGTTGTCGTACCAGCTCGACACCTTCACGAGACGGCCCGACACCTTCGTCAGCGTCGCGTCGAACGTCGACGACGCCGGGTTGTGGTTGAAGTCGATCGACACCAGCGGCGCGGTGTTGTAGCCGAGGATGCCCTTCAACGACCCTTCCGACGCTTCCTTCATGATCGCGTTCACTTCGTCGACCGTCGTGTCGCGCTTCGCGATGAACGACAGATCCACGATCGACACGTTGATCGTCGGGACACGGATTGCGTAGCCGTCGAGCTTGCCGTTCAGTTCCGGCAGCACGAGGCCAACCGCCGATGCCGCGCCCGTCTTCGTCGGGATCTGGCTGTGCGTGGCCGAACGCGCGCGGCGCAGGTCTTCGTGATAGACGTCGGTCAGTACCTGGTCGTTGGTGTATGCGTGAATCGTCGTCATCAGGCCGTTTTCGAGGCCGATCTTGTCGTTCAGCGGCTTGACCAGCGGCGCGAGGCAGTTGGTCGTGCACGATGCGTTCGAGATGACCGTGTCCGATGCCTTCAGCACGTGATGGTTCACGCCGTAGACGATCGTCGCGTCGACGTCCTTACCGCCCGGCGCCGAGATGATCACCTTCTTCGCGCCGCCCTTGATGTGTGCGCTCGCCTTTTCCTTGGTCGTGAAAAAGCCCGTGCATTCCATCACGACGTCGACGCCCAGTTCGCCCCACGGCAGTTCGGCCGGGTTGCGGTTTGCGAGCACGCGGATCCTGTCGCCGTTCACGACGAGGTTCTCGCCGTCCACCGACACTTCGCCGGGGAACTTGCCGTGCGCGGTGTCGTATTGCGTCAGGTGAGCATTGGTCTTCGCATCACCGAGGTCGTTGATCGCCACGAACTGGATGTCGTGCTTCTTGCCGTTTTCGTAGAAGGCACGCAGCGTGTTGCGGCCGATCCGGCCGTAGCCGTTGATTGCGACGCGAATCGTCATGGTCTATCTCCTGATGGCTGAAAAAATTCGATCCGTCCGGCGGGCGCTGCGCCGCGGCGTGCGACACGCCGCCTGCGCACGCCGCTGCCGGGTTAGCCCAGTGCGGTCTTCGCCGTCTCCACCACGTGCTCGACGGTAAAGCCGAAATGCTTGAACAGCACGCCAGCCGGGGCCGATTCGCCGAACGTGTCGATGCCGACCACGCCGCCTTCCAGACCCACGTACTTGCGCCAGAAATCCGTCACGCCTGCTTCGATCGCGACGCGGCGCACGCCCTTCGGCAACACGCGCTCGCGATATTCGGCGTCCTGCCGGTCGAACACGGTCGTGGCCGGCATCGACACGACGCGCGCCGAGATCCCTTCGCGCGCGAGCGGTTCGACCGCCTTCAGCGCGAGTTCGACTTCCGAGCCGGTCGCCATCAGGATTACCTTGCGCGCGACGATTTCGTCGTTCCAGTCGCGCAACACGTAGCCGCCCTTCGCGACGTTCGCGATCTGCGCATCGCTGCGCGCCGAGAACACAAGATTCTGCCGGCTGAAGATCAGGCACGACGGACCGTGATGCTCGACTGCCTGCGTCCAGGCGACCGCGGTTTCGACCGTATCGGCCGGGCGCCACACGTCCAGATGCGGAATCAGCCGCAGGCTCGAGACGTGTTCGATCGACTGGTGCGTCGGGCCGTCTTCGCCGAGGCCGATCGAGTCGTGCGTGAACACGAAGATCGACGGCGCTTTCATCAGCGCGGCCATGCGCAGCGCGTTGCGGCTGTAGTCGGAGAACGTCAGGAAGGTGCCGCCGAACGCCTTGTAGCCGCCGTGCAGCGTGATGCCGTTCAGCGCCGCGCTCATGCCGAACTCGCGCACGCCGTAGCTTATGTAATTGCCCCACTGGACGCCGCTCTCGCCGTCGCGCGACGCGCGTACCGCCTTCGATGCCTTCCAGTTCGTGAGGTTCGAGCCGGTCAGGTCGGCCGAACCGCCGAGCAGTTCCGGCAGTACCGCGGCGAGGCCTTCGATGGTTTGCTGTGAAGCCTTGCGGGTCGCGACGGTTTCCGCGCGCTCGTTCGCGGCGGCGATGATCGCCTGCGCCTTTCCGGCCCAGTCGGCCGGCAGATGCTTCCCGCTGCGGCGCTCGAACTCGGCCGCTTCCTGCGGGTATTTCGCCTTGTATTGCGCGAACACGTCGTTCCATGTGGATTCGAAACGTGCACCGGATTCCTTCGCGTCCCACGCCGCGTAGACCTCTTGCGGGATCACGAACGGCTCCCACTTCCAGCCGATCGCCGCACGCGTCTTCGCGATTTCTTCGGCGCCAAGCGGTGCGCCGTGCGCATCATGGCTGCCCGCCTTGGTTGGCGCGCCTTCGCCGATCACGGTCTTGCAGCAGATCAGCGTCGGCTTGTCCGACTTCTTCGCTGCGACGATCGCGGCATCGACCGCGTCGACGTCATGACCGTTCACGTGCGGGATCACGTTCCAGCCGTATGCTTCGAAGCGCTTCGGCGTGTCGTCGTGGAACCAGTTCACGACTTCGCCGTCGATCGAGATGCCGTTGTCGTCGTAGAACGCGATCAGCTTGTTCAGCTTCAGCGTGCCGGCGAGCGAACACGCCTCGTGCGAAATGCCTTCCATCAGGCAGCCGTCGCCGACGAACACGTACGTGTGGTGGTCGACGATCTTCGCGTCCGGCTTGTTGAATTCGCCGGCGAGCAGCGCTTCAGCGAGCGCCATGCCGACCGAGTTCGCGAGACCCTGGCCGAGCGGACCCGTGGTGGTTTCGACGCCCGGCGTGATGCCGTATTCGGGGTGACCCGGCGTCTTGGAATGCATTTGACGGAAATTCTTCAGCTCGCTGATCGGCAGATCGTAGCCAGTGAGATGCAGCAGCGAGTACAGCAGCATCGAACCATGACCATTCGACAGCACGAAGCGGTCGCGATCGGCCCATTGCGGGTTCGTGGGGTTGTGGCGCAGATGGCGCGACCACAGCGCCACGCCGATCTCTGCCATGCCCATCGGCATGCCAGGGTGGCCGGAATTCGCCTGTTGAACGGCGTCCATCGCCAGCGCGCGGATCGCGTTGGCCATCAGGGAGGTGGGAGCGGGAGACGAGGTCGTCATGTCGAGTCCGGAGAACGGGTCCAAAAAGCGGGGCGCGGGCGGAGGTCCGAAGCTCGACGGCCGGTCCGCTGACGCGCGCGATGCGGCGTCTGAAGACGCGAAACGGGCAGAGCAAACGGACGGGGCTGCAAAGCGTGTCATTCTAGCAGATCGTCGGCTGCGGGCCGCTAGCGGGGGCGTTCGCGGGGCGGTTCGTGAAGCCATTTATGAGGCCCTTCGCACGCGCCCGCGGATGCGCGGCCGGCCACTATAATCCGGCCATTGCCCCCCACGCACCATGTGCTCGCCGCCGTGACTCCCACGCTTCTTTTCCGGCCCGCGCCGGACTTCGTCTACGGCTTTCCAGACGCGACCCGCATCGCGAGCGTCGACTCGCGTTACCAGCACATCGAGGTCTGGGACACGGCGCAGCTCGGCCGTCTGTTCACGCTGGACGGCCGTCCGATGACGTCGGCCGGCGACGAGTTCATCTACCACGAATGCATGGTTCACCCGACCGCGCTCGCACATGCCGCACCGCTTGCGGCGCTCGTGCTGGGAGGCGGCGACGGCGGCGCGGCAAAGCAACTGCTGAAACATCCCAGGATCGCGCGGATCGTCGTCGCGGAACTCGATCCCGACGTGGTTCGCCTCACGCGCGAGCATCTACCGGACGTGCACGGCGGCGCGTGGGACGATCCACGTGTCGAACTGACGATCGGCGATGCGGCGCACTTCGTCGAGCAGTCGCGCGAACAGTTCGACCTTGTCGTATTCGACCTGACTCCACCTGATTCGCCGGCCGCTGGGCTTTACACGCCGTCGTTCTACACAGCGCTGAAACGCGTGATGGCGCCGGGCGCGGCGCTGTCGATGCATCTGGGTGCGCCGTATTTTCATGCGTCACGAATCGCCGCGCTGCTCGCCGATCTGCGCGCGTCGTTTGCAGTAGTGCGCACGATGGCCGCCTTCGTGCCGCTATACGGCTCGCTATGGCTGATGGCGACTGCAAGCGACACGCTCGATCCCGCCACGCTCACCGTGACACAGGCGAAGCAACGGCTGCACGAGCGCCGCATCGACGGCCTGCGATGGTATGACGCGACACTTCACTCCGCATTATTTGCTGAACCTTACGCGGTGCGCGATAAACTAACCGGAGTCTTACCGCCCTTGCGGTGACGTCGGCGCATGCCGCCGTTCGACCGGTCCCACGACCGTCGAACCGTGGCATGCAGCCCGCGAACCGCTTCGACGCCCCTGGTTCCGGAGAAATTGATGACCGCCTCTCGCCCAACCGGTGTGCCCTGGTTGACCCCTTACATGACGGTGCGCGACGCGCGCTCGTCGACTGCGTTCTTCGAGGCGGCGTTCGGCTTCGCCGTGCGCGACAGCGTGCAGGACGACGGCGCGGTGATGCACGTCGAGATGACGTATCAGGATCAGTTGATCGTGATGTTCGCGCCCGAGGGCGCGTTCGGCTCGACCGCGAGAACGCCGAAGAGCGCCGACACCGTCGCGCCGCAGTCGTTCTATCTTTACGTGGACGACGTCGACGCGGTCTATGCGCGCGCGTTGGCCGCGGGCGCGAAGTCGCTGAGCGAGCCGCAGGACCAGTTCTGGGGCGACCGTTTCGCGCAGATCGAAGACCTCGACGGCTACCGCTGGGCGCTCGCGCGCCGGATTGCATGAGCGCTGCTTCAATACCCCGTTTTTTTGTCGGCCAGCCTCTCCACCCGGACGATGTGCTGCCCCTCCCCGACGACGTGATGCGTCACGTGCAGGTACTGCGCCTGCAGCCTGGCGACTCGCTCGCGCTGTTCAACGGCGAAGGCGGCGAGTTTCGCGCGGAACTCGTGGAAGTGGAGCGCCGGTCGGTGACTGTGAGGATCGGTGAATTCAGCGCATCGGAAACGGAGCCGCCTTACCGGCTGACGCTCGCGCAGGGCGTGGCCGGCGGTGACAAGATGGACTGGCTGATCGAAAAAGCCGTCGAACTCGGGGCGTCGGGTTTTATCCCCCTGATGACGGCCCGCTGCGTCGTGCGTCTCTCCGGCGAGCGCGCGCAGCGACGGCAGGCGCACTGGCAAGGCATCGTGCGCGCATCGTGTGAGCAGTGCGGACGCAATCGCGTGCCCGAGGTCGACGCGATCCGCGATTTCTCGACATGGCTCGATGCGCTGCCGTCGAAGCCCGTCAGCGATGAACTGCGGCTGCTGCTGTCGCCGCGCGCCACACTCGATTTCGCCGCACTACCGGCCGAGCCGCCGCGAGGGGGGATCACGCTGCTGATCGGCCCGGAAGGCGGCCTCTCCACCGATGAGGAGGCCGCGGCGATCGAGCGGGGATTCACCGCCGTCGCGCTTGGACCTCGCGTGCTGCGCACCGAGACCGCGGGCATCGCGGTACTGGCGGCGCTTGCCGCGCGCTGGGGTGGCTGGTGAAATCCACGCAACCCGGAATCTAGTCACGCCCAAAAACAGCAAGGCCCGCTAAAAAGCGGGCCTTGCTGTTTTCCTGCTGAAAAGCTTCTTAGACGCTCAGGCAAACGAATAGAAAACGCGGAACGCGACCTTGCGTTCGGCCCAGAATTCAGCCGCTTCGCGGAACACGTCGAGCAGCGTTTCGCGCCCTTCCTTGTCGAATTTCTGTGCGACCGGCAGTGCCTCGAGCACGATCACGAAACCTGGCTGCGCGCCGGCCTTATGGACGAGGTCGGTCAGGCAGTCAAAAAGTGCATCGTAGTTCTTACCGAAATGCTTCGGAAACAAAAACGATGTCGCGATCGTTTCGAGCACTTCCTGTTTCGATTGCGCACACGCGCATTGGGCATACAGGAAATGCTGGCCGAGTTGCTGTGCTTCGTCGGCCAGATCCTGTACGCGAAACGCACGGATCGACTGTACGATGTTCGGTCGTACGGTCTTGAAAAGAGTCATGGCTCCCTCATTCGATGAAAGCACTGTGCTGGCTTCGCTCTGGTTGTCCCGGTCGTGACCGGCGGCGCGCATCTGCATGACGCGCTGGAACAGGTTGCCGTCGCCGGCCGCGAAAAGATCCCTCGCGACTCCGGTGTCGTGCGCGTAGACGTTGTCGCTCATGCCGTTCATCCCAATATCATTCAACAATACGTTTAAAGCTGGTGTAGTGGTCGTCGGAGTAATAACAATTATCGGTTTGTTGCAGCGGTCCGCCGCAGACGATACGCCGTGCGCCGCGGTTACGCGCGCGAGGTGTAGGAACGGTGTATTCGTGGTAGTAGCCGCGCCGATGCGACGCCAGCAATCGCTCGCGATTGCCGAATACGATGCCGTCCTTCTCATACGGGTAAGGCCCGCCAGCCGCAATCAAGTTCAATGTATTGACTGCTTCGCGAGGCAATTGTGCCGCCGCGACGGTGCCCTGCGCCTGAATATTCCCTGCAGCTGCATAGTCTCGCGCGAAAGCGTTCGGGACCAGCCCTCCGCAGAGACTGCCGACCGTCAATGCGGCGGCGAGCACGCCATTGCGGAGCCACTTGCGTGCCATGAATCAGGATTCCCGTTGTTGGATCACGAGTTTGACGACCATGTAGGGTAGCCCCTCTTCCTTGTGGAAGAGGGGCCCCCTAAGAACTGTACGTGCGAGTTTCCCCGCATACAGCTCAAGCCTACTTACAAAACCCTATCTACGACAGGACCGGCTTAGTTACAACAAGTTTAGCAGCGTGCACTTGCTGGTGGCAGTGCGGGTGCAACAAAACTCTGTTAGACACTGCGTCCGAGCCACCATGCATTCGGTACTCCAAATGGTGGTCATGCCAGCCCGTTTCGTCTGTCAGAGCACATCCACAGTGCGCGCAGAGCCCGCCCTGGGACATATATAGCTTTGCCCATTGCTTCCGGTAGCGTGTGGAAACCCACATGCGCTCCTGTCGCAATTGCTCGCCATACTCTTCCCACAAAGGATCAAAGGGGTTGAAATCTCCCTTGATCTTCTTGTGACGCTGGATGGGAGTACCACTCATCCGGTACATTTCCAGCAGCCACTTACTACCATCGTCCGTCACTACGGGAGCGCCAAACACCCAATTCCGTTTGTCGACAGTGTGAAAATACTTCGCTTTCACCCAGTCGGCATTCTTGTTTGGATGCCTCCGCCTCGACCACCGCCACAGCCTCTGGAAAACCAGATGCTCCATGCGGGTGTACGCCTGCTTGGCTACTACGGGGCTGTGATATTGCGCCCAGCCTCGTAGCATCGGGTTCAGCAGGAGAATAAGTCCTTCCTGCGTTGCCGCCTTATTGCCGCTGATCGTATCCGCCACCTTGCGATAGAACGTCTGCACGTTCTTCTTGCCCGGCTTGATGAGTAGCTTTCCCGAGTACTTCCGGAAATTCCACCCAAGGAAGTCGAAGCCTTGGTCGATGTGGGTAATTCGCGTTTTCTCCTCAGACAGTTGCAGTCCCCGAACCGCAAGGAATGCCGCCACCCAAGGTCGGATTTCGTTTTCCAGCATCTCTTTCGAGTCACCGGTGATCACGAAGTCATCCGCGTACCGCACCACATTCACTTTCAGCTTCTTCGCTTTCACGATCCCGAATTTCGCACCGAGGTGCGCAACCAGTTCACGCTCTAGCCCGTTCAGCGTCACATTTGCCAACGTCGGGGAGATGATCCCTCCCTGTGGCGTACCGGCCTCAGTCACCTGTAGCTGCCCCTTATAAATCAGGCCAGCCTTCAACCACTTCCGGAGGATTTCCCTGTCCATCAGGACATGGTTTTCCAGCCAGTCATGATTGATGTGGTCAAAGCATCCTTTGATATCCGCTTCCAGTACCCATTGCGATGAACTGCGACGGCACATGACAACGAAAATCTGAGACATGGCGTCAGCCGTCGAGCGGTTTAGCCTGAACCCATACGAGTTCGGGTCGCTCGTCGACTCCGACACCGGCTCCAAAGCCAGCAGATACAAGGCTTGCATCGCCCTGTCCCGCATGGTCGGAATGCCCAGAGGGCGTTCCTTTCCATTGGCCTTGGGGATAAAGACTCTCCGTAAAGGCAGGGGTCTGTATCCGCGCCGCTTCAACCGGCCGACAGCAAGCCATCGGCTTTCAGGCGAATCCCATAGTTCGCGATCGACTCCCGCCGTTCGCGCACCCTGGTTTTGTGTAACACGTCGTACCGCATACAGCTTCGCGGACAACGTGCGGGTCAACATCCGTTGCAAGGCTTTCACCCTGCGCCATTTGCCTTCCCGCGTCGCCTTCGCAATTCGAATCTGCATCCCTCTCACGTTCCGTTCGACTCGTCGCCAATCTACGGCGTACCAGTTGTCCGGCGCGTGGGAAAGCGCAGATCCAGTCTTTCGACCAGATACTTTCATGCTGCTCTCCTACTCGAAGAAGTGAATCCCGAGCGGAGAGCAAACCACCCCTTGCGGGAGCGATCTGCTCCCGCAAGGGGGTTAAATACATACGCTGACGGCTAAGAAACCGCCAGCAATCACCAATTCCAGCTAAAGGGCTAGTCAGCCGTCTCGCGACGGTAGACCAGACGGAAGTCTGCCCGCTTTCGCGTAGGGTGATGTTCCAACCCCTATCCGGACCATTACAGCCCGGCCTTCGCTTTTTCCGTCCTCCCATACCTGCACAATCAACAGCGTTCCTTGCGGTCCGCCTGCCAGCCCTATTGCGCTGGCAACCATACAGGCTTACCACGTTCCCGGCATATCACACGACTGACTTAGGTTCTGCCTATTCCCCGGCGGTCTGATGACGACGTAACCCGAACTTTCAACGGGTTAGCCGACCGCCCACCTTTTGGTTGATGCCTGTCAGCAGCTTTGGCACGCATCCTTATCACGAGGTTTATCAGCAGTTCACTTACATTAACCATATCAGCCAGCCTAGCTCCTTGACCCCACGCTGCTAGGGATCGCCACATGAATGCCTCACAGCATTTATGTGCCCGAAACATCCGGGGGCTTCATTGTCAGAGGAGCTTCACACCCCACCGTTGCCAGTGGCGCATGTCCTCCTAGGCTACTGCTAGTCGCATAACAGGTTCACTCTCCCACCTTGGACAACAGGTGTGATCGAACAATGACACGCCGAGCTTATCGCTCGTATCGTTTTGCGAATCCGTTGCCGATGACGGCGCAGGAGTTGCATACATCATCTCGCCCTGTCGGCGGAGATGAAGCCGCTGACCGGGCGGGACCTGACGGTAATCAGGCCCATACAATGTGGTTTCAGGCTGAACCAGCTTGAAGACCACTTCACAAGAAAAATGGGGTGGAGCCCGAGGGCCACACTCTCAGCTACAAGAAAGTACCCCCGAAGGGGTATGTAGTGCTATCTACTGCAGTCGATGCTCGTAACGTGAGCTAACGGACACGAGCGTGCGTGTCGCACGAAAGCCGTAAGGGTATCGCTAATGGCCTTTGGAATCAATGTTCGTGCGCCGCGGGAAAGGTCTGGAAAGCGTCGAAAAGCGCTGTCATCCGGCGATTTTGACAAGTCTTTACAGAATTTTATCTTGGTGAGGATAAAATTCCCTTGTCGACGCGCAGAAACCTGTTTTTTGGCGCTCTGCCGTGCTGGATGCGGTTCTGGTCGGTTTCATCGCATCGGGCTCTTTCTGGACGACATTCCCCAGTTCGTCCAAGGCGTGCCCATCATAGGCACGTCTTTTTTTATTCCAGACCGGCCGCGCGTGCGGCCGGGGCAAGTCTGGCCTAGCGCGCGGCGCTCACATCCGCGACGAGCAGCGCCGTCATGTTGACGATCCGGCGCACCGTTGCCGACGCCGTCAGCACGTGCACCGGCTTCGCTGCGCCGAGCAGCATCGGGCCGATCGCGATGTTGTTGCCGGCCGCGGTCTTCAGCAGGTTGTACGAAATGTTCGCGGCGTCGATGTTCGGCAGCACGAGCAGGTTCGCGTCGCCTTCCAGCGTCGATTCCGGCAGCACTTCGCGGCGCAGGTTCGCGTCGAGCGCGACGTCGCCATGCATTTCGCCGTCCACTTGCAGGTCCGGTGCGCGCTCACGCAGCAGCTCGAGCGTGTCACGCATCTTTTGCGCGGACGGCGCGTGACTCGTGCCGAAGTTCGAATGCGACACCAGCGCAATCTTCGGTTCGATGCCGAAGCGGCGCACTTCTTCGGCGGCCATGATGGTGATTTCGGCGAGCTGTTCGGGCGTCGGATCGACGTTCACGTGCGTGTCGACGATGAAGATCTGCCGGCCCGGCAGCACCAGCGCGTTCATCGCGGCGTAGACGCTGCAGCCGTCGCGCTTGCCGATCACCTGATCGACGAAGTGCAGATGCCGATGCGTCGTGCTGATCGTGCCGCAGATCATCCCGTCGGCTTCACCCTTCTTCACCATCATCGAGCCAATCAGCGTCGTACGGCGGCGCATTTCGAGCTTTGCCATCTGCTCGCTGATGCCCTTGCGCGCCATCATCTTGTGATACGTCTGCCAGAAATCGCGATAGCGCTCGTCGTGATCGGTGTTGACGACCG
>NZ_JBOIGG010000011.1:0-219993 GCF_050742655.1 Paraburkholderia sp.
GTTGACGGCCTGCCGTCGACTCTCAGGCGAATCCCATAGCTCGCGATCGACTCCCGCCGTTCGCGCACCCTGGTTCTGCGTAACACGTCGTACCGCGTGCAGCTTTGCGGACAACGTGCGGGTCAGCATCCGTTGCAGGGCTTTCACCCTGCGCCAGTCACCTTCCCGCGTCGCCTTCGCAATTCGAATCTGCATCCCTCTCACGTTCCGTTCAACCCGACGCCAATCGACGGCGTGCCAGCTGTCAGGCGCGTGGGGGAGCGCAGATCCAGTCTTTCGGCCAGATACTTTCATGCTGCTCTCCTGCTCGAAGAAGTGAATCCCGAACGGAGAACAGATCGCCCCTTGCGGGAGCGATCTGCTCCCGCAAGGGGGTTAAATACATACGCTGACGGCTAGGGAAACCGCCAGCAATCACCAGTTCCAGCTAAAGGTCAGTCAGCCGTCTTGCGACGGTAGACCAGACGGAAGTCTGCCCGCTTTCGCGTGGGGTAATGTCCCAACCCCTATGCATCCCATTACAGGACACCATTCGCTTTTTCCGTCCTCCCATACCCGCACAGTTAACAGCGTTCCTTGCGGTTCGCCTGCCCGTCAACAGCACAGGCAACCATACGGGCTTACCACGTTCCCGATCTATCACACGACTGATTTAGGTCCTGCCTCTTCCCCGGCGGTCATAGTGGCGACGTAACCCGTACTCCCAAGGGGTTATCCGACCGCACACCGTTTTGGTTAGAGCCAGTCAGCAGCTTTGGCTCACTGATGGTGACGAGGTTTATCAGCAGTTCACATATGTTGACCGTATCAGCCAGCCCGCACCTCAACCCCTTTTCTGCTAGGAGTCTCCAGATGATTGCCTCACGGCAACCACCTGCCCGGGGTATCCGGGGGCTGCATTTTCAGAAGAGCTTCACACCCCACCGTTACCAGTGACGCATGTCTTCTTGGGCTACTGCCAGTCGCATAGCAGGTTCACTACCACGGTCGTGTTAGCGGATAGAGTCATCCGTGTAGCAGGACCGGGTTGAACAATGACAGATCGAGCTTGTCGCTCGCATCGAGGTGAGAGACCCTCTGAGCAGAAGGGTCAAATAGTAGACGCTACTCCGCTTGGTCAGCGGTAGTAGTGCCGCTGACGGGGCGGAATCCGACGGTAATCGGATCAATACATGGCATGTGCCCTTACGGGTTTATGCACTCACACAGAAGGTAGGGATATAGATCCCCCAAACCCCCAAAGAACAGTGGGTTTGATAGTCGATGCTCGTAACGTGAGCGAACGGTGCGTGTCGCACGGGAGATTCCATCCTAGCACGACGATTCGATGCGCACCGGTGCGTATTTTTGGTGCGTGATCGCACGAGGCGCGTGTGAGTTTCGCGTCGCGCGACGTGAGCCGCGTGACGCGGGTAATGCAGCTATTGCGCCGGTTTTACGGGCCCAGCAGCGCCACGATTTCGTCGAGCGACGGCGAATGCGCGCCTGCGTGACGGCACGCCGCCGCACCCGCGGCGAGGGCGAACGACAGGTGCTCGCTCCACGCGCGTTGCGGTGCCGTCATCAGGCTGAACAGCAGCCCGCCGATCGACGCGTCGCCGGCACCGACGGTGTCCACCACCTCGACGCGCGGCGGCTGCGCTTTGACGATATTGTCGCCGTCGATCAGCGTCGCCGGTTCCGGCCCGCGCGTGACGAGCACGGTCGCGGTGGGATTCAGCGCACGCAGCTGCGCGAGCGCGGCGGCTTCGTCATCGGTCTTGAACAGCAGACGCAAATCCTCGTCGGACACCTTGATCAGATCGGCGAGCGCCGCCATCCGGTGCAACGTCGGCTCGTAGCCGTGCGCCATCAGGTTGCGGTAGTTCGGGTCGAAGCTGATTTTCACGCCGTTCGCGCGCAGTTCGGCCGCGAGTGTCGCCAGCGTTTCGCCGAGCGGCTGACGCACGAGACTGATGCAGCCGAAGTGCGCCCACTTCACCTCGTTCGTCCAGCCTGCCGGCAGCAACGCGGGATCGAACGCGAGGTCGGCGCTGTTGTCGCCCATGAAGAAATAAGTCGGCGGATGCGTCTCGTGGACCACTGCGAGCAGCGGCGCGCGGTCGATGCGCTGCATGAAGCGCATGTCGAGACCGCCGGCGACGCTCGCGTTCCAGATCGCGTCGGAGAAATAGTCAGTGCCCACTGCGCCGGCGCAGGCAGTCGGCACACCGAGACGCGCGACCGCGCGTGCGACGTTCCAGCCCGCGCCGCCGGGCACCGACAGCCAGCGCGACGTGTCGGTGCGCACGAGGTCGGTCAGGATATCGCCGGCGGAAACGAACTGCGGCAGGGGAGTCGAATCGGTCATCGTGCTCACCGTGCAGAAGAGGACAGGGCGGCCGTGGCCGGGGCCGCGGTCGTGGCAGATTCGCTTTCGGCGAGCGCGTGCATGAGCACTTCGTAGCAGGCGCCCATCGTGTGGTAATCGGTCTTGCCGGCGGGGCTCTTTTCGTCGCTGTACTTGCGGTTGTCGCATGTGAGTATGCGATACCACGCGCCGTATTGATGGTCGACGAAACAGCCCCAGCTATAGCGCCACAGTTCGTCGTACCAATCCCAGAAGCGCTCGTTGCCAGTGCGTTTGCCGAGCAGTGCGGCGGTCGCGAAGGTTTCGGCCTGCACCCAGAAATACTTGTCGTGATCGCAGACCGTGCCGTCCGGTCCGAAGCCGTAGTACAGGCCGCCGTGATCGTTGTCCCACGCGCGCGACATCGCGGCGTCGAAGAGTTCGATTGCGCGCGGCAGCAGCCACGGCAGCGGCCGGTGCCGTTCGAGGATCAGCAGCAGCTTCGCCCATTCGGTCTGGTGACCCGGCTGAAAGCCCCACGGCCGGAAGATGTTCGAGCTGTCTTCCTCGTTGTAATGCCAGTCCACCGACCAGTCCGCGTGAAAGTGCTCCCACACGAGCCCCTGCGACAGCTTCGCCTGACGCAGCGTGATGTTCGATGCGACGCGCTCCGCGCGGTCGAGGTAGACGAGATGGCCGGTCGCCTCGTAGGCGGCGAGCAGCGCCTCGGTGGTGTGCATGTTCGCGTTCTGTCCGCGGTACGAACTCACGCGCCAGTCGGCGGTCGCCTCGTCGGCGTAGAGGCCCGCGGCAGCGTCCCAGAAGCGGTGCTCCATCAGTTCGAAGGTCGCCGCGATCATCGGTTTCGCTTCATCGATGCCGGCCATCGCCGCATGCGCATAGGCGAGCAGTACGAACGCGAGGCCGTAGCAGTGGCGCGTCGCGTCGAGCGTGCGCTTCGTGCCGTCGCGCCACTCGAATTCCCAGTCGTAGCCTTCGTGCTGCGGGTCCCAATGCACGTCGCGCAGGAAACGCAGGCCGTGACGAGCGTATTCCTGATGCTGCGGATCGCCGGACTGCCGGTACGCCATCGCGTAGTTGAACACGTAGCGGCAACTGCTGACGAGGTGGCGTGTGGTGCGGTCGTAGATCGAACCGTCGTCGCGGAAGAAATGGAAGAAGCCGCCGCTCGGATCGAACACGTTCGGCGCGTAGAAGCGCAGCGTGTCGTCGATGTGCGACAGCAGGAACGCGCGGTCGCGGAAGTTCGCAACGTGCGGAACGGGAGGGACGCCCGCGGGCGTGTCGGCGGATCGGGTCGAATGGGGCGTGTCGGTTTGCGTCATGGCTTGTTCACCGAAGTGCTGGCACGGGTAATCAGATGGACGGGTACGCGGATTTCCAGTTCGGCCGGCGTGTCCGCGAGCAGCAGCTCGACGCCGAGGCGGCCGAGCGCTTCCTTGTCGACGGCGATGGTCGACAGCGGTGGTGTGGCGTGCGCGGCGGCGGGAATATCGTCGAAGCCGACGATCGCGATGTCTTCCGGCACGCGCAATCCGCGTGCAAGGCACACGCGCAACGCGGCGAGCGCGGCGGCGTCGTTGTACGCGAACAGCCCGTCGGGGTGCGGGCCGGGCGCGTCGAGCAATCGATGCATTGCGCGCGCGGCGCCGGTGTCCGGATCGAGGCCCGCGTCGATCGTCACTTCGAGCGACGGATCGAACAGCAGCCCCGCCTCGAAGAATGCGCGACGGTAGCCGAGCGCACGCTCCGCGATGCTGAAGTGCGCGAGCGAACCGCCGATGAACGCGATGCGTTTGCGCTTCAGCGCGAACAGATGCTGCATCGCGAGCGCGGCGCCGGTCGCGTTGTCGAGGTTCACCGAACGCAGACCCGGCGACCACAGGTCGATCAGCACGAGTGGCCGCTGCATCGTGACGAGCGTCGCGAGTGTTTCCGGCTCGACGAAGCCGGCGATCGCGATCGCATCGGGGGCGTGCACACGCATCTGCTGGATTACGTCCTCGGTCGGACCCGCGGTGAGCAGCGACGGCACGATGCCGCGTTCACGGCATGCGTCCTCGACGCCGTGCAGCACGTGCGAGAAGAACGGTGTGGTCGTGAAGTTGTTGTGCTGACGATGCAGCAGAAACGTGAGCCGACGGATCCGCGGACGCAGTTGCGCGGCGTCGTAGCCGAGGCGTCGCGCGGTCTCGACGACGCGACGGCGCGTCGCGTCCGACAGACCCGGCTGGTTCTTCAGCGCACGTGAGACGGTGCCAATCGACACGCTCGCCTCACGGGCGACATCGCGGATGGTAGTGGCCATCGGGGGGGGGGCGCGCGAACGCGCCGGACGGGTTTCAGGTCCGGTGAATTGTATAGTAAAACGTTTCCGGCAAACCCTTCCGTATGGCCTGGATACCCCCGTAGATACCCGTATTCAGGCCGTCTGGCGCTTTTATATTTGTTTAGTAAAAGTTGCTAAACTCGCGCGATGACGGGCGTTTACACGGTGCCGTCCACGCGGAAAATCGCGGCCGCCTGGCGCAACGCCGACGCTTCGTCGACGAGCGCGCCGGCCGCCGATGCCGCCGGGTTTTAACGGTCAGACGGTTCGTGTTCATGCGCAGGGTTGGAACGCGGTCGGCAGCGCACCGGGAAGTGCGCCACGGGAAACGGGGGGAGACCCGGCGGCTCTATGAGCCTGGGTGGCGTGCGGTGGGGTGCGTGCTCACCGGGTGCTAAATCAATCGGCGCCGACGTGCGCGACGTCGTTGCGGCTGCGCAGCAGCGCCGAGCCTTCGCTGTCGCCGATCAGCTCGAAGCCGGACTCGTTCTGCTTCGCACGCCGTTTCGCGAGTGCGGCGACCGACGCGATTTCCTCGCTGCCGTAGCGCATCGCGGCCGCATCCGGCGGCACGTGCACGCAGCCGATCGCCATCGTGACGAAGCGGAAGAAGGTCGGATTGCCGCGCCGGTCCTCGCCGTGAATGCCGCCGGCCACGCGATCGGCAGGCGCATAGAAACGCTGCGCGCCTTCGTTGAACGTGCGGATCGCCTGGTGCACGCGACGTTGCCAGTCGTCGCTCTGGAACAGGATCAGAAAATCGTCGCCGCCGACGTGGCCGAGAAAATCGCGGGTCGGTTCGCAGACGTCGGCGAGCACGACCGCCGCGAACTTCAGCACTTCGTCGCCCTGCCAGTAGCCGTACTGATCGTTGAACGGCTTGAAGTGATTCAGGTCGACGTAGCACGCGTAGAAGCCGGCGTCGTTACCGATCAGCCGCGCGATGTGCGAGCTGATCGGAATGTTGCCGGGCAGGAACGTCAGCGGGTTCGCGTAGCGCGCCGCTTCGATGCGCACTTCGGTGACGGCGCGCACCAGACTTTCGCCGGTGCCGAGGCCCGCGTATTTGCCGCGCTCGGTGATCACGAAACCGTCGGCGAGATAGCGCTGGTCGTCGCTCGCGAGCAGCTTCGCCATCTGTTCGACGGTCATCGATTTCTCGATCACGACCGGCGACGCATTCGCAAACTGCAGACACGGACGCTTGCCGAACAGCTCGCGGTGATACGGCAGCGCGTAGCGGTCCATGAAACTGCGCCGGTTGATCAGCGCGACCGGCACGTCGTGCTCGACGACGGCAACCGCGTGCAGTTCGGGCAAGCGGTTGAACAGGTTGAGCACGTCGTTGTTCGTTGCCTTGCGTGGCAGCGCGGGCGCGGGCACGAGCATCTTCTCCGACGCCATGCCGCCCGACGGCGAGCTACCCGCGTGACGTGTCGCACCAGGAAACACGGCGATGTGGCCCGCGCGGATCGCCTGCTTCGCGTCGTCGGTGACGAAGCGCAGCGGCTGTGCGAGCGGCCGGCCAAAGAAAAATCCCTGGCCGCAGCCGATTCCCATATCGCGCACGACGGTCAGATCGGCTTCGTTCTCGATCCCTTCGGCGACGAGTCGCGCGCCGCTCGCGTTCGCGAAATGCTGCATCGCCTTGACTGCTTCGAACTTCAGCGGATCGCTCGCGATGTCGTGAATGAAGAAGCGATCGATCTTGACGACGTCGGGCTGCAGGCGCACCCACAGATTCATGCTCGCGTTCGCGGTGCCGTAGTCGTCGAGTGCGAATTGCGCGCCGACCGTGCGCAGCGTCGCGATCACCGGCAGGAAGTTGCCGGGATCGGGAATCGCGCTCTGCTCGGTGAGTTCGATCACGATCCGGCCCGGATCGATGCCGCTGTCGCGCAGCAGCGCAAGCGTGTCGGCGTGTGCGTCGGCGAGCGGACGGATCGCGCCCGCGCTGAAGTTGAGGAACAGCTTGCCTTCGCAGTCGAGGCGCGCGAACGCTTCGACGCAGGTGCGCGCGGCCGCGTGCTCGAGCGCGATCGAGCAGCCTTCGACCGCGGCTTGCGCGAACAGCGCGGACGGCGTTTCGAGCGCGCTGCCGAGCGGTCCGCGAATCAGGCCTTCGTAGCCGAGAATGCGGCCGTCGTTGAAATCGACGATGGGCTGGAACACAGCGGAGAGCGCGCGGCGCGCGATCAGGTCTTCGACATTCGACGCGACTGAACGGGACGGCAGGCGCAGAGACATGGCAAGCGGCCAAAAACGGAGGACGTCCAGCTTATCGGCGGCGATTGCGCTGAATTAAGTGAATCTTTGGTGACGCATGGCACCGGGGTGGTGCGCGGGGTTATGCGAACTGGGGGGATCGTCCTATGCCATCTGGCTGAAGCGACACCGTGCCGTTTTGCTGGCGAAATGACGCACGGACAAAAAGAAAAGCCGCACGGGGCGGCGTTCGTTCGTCATGCACGGCAAGGAGTGCGCTCATGAATCTTTGCTTCGCACCCGGCGCGGGATCAGCGTCGGGCCACCGCGGCCGGTCGGCGTTTTTGCGCGGCGGCGCGCGCTTCGTCGCTGATGTCGCGCGCGCCCCAGCGCTGAGCGAGGGCGGCGCAGACCATCAGCTGGATCTGGTGAAACAGCATCAACGGCAACACGACCGCGCCCACCGCATGCGACGCGAAGATCACCTTCGCCATCGGCACGCCGGCCGCGAGGCTCTTCTTCGAGCCGCAGAAAACGATCGTGATCTGATCCGCGCGATTGAAGCCGAGCCGCTTGCCGACGAACATCGTCAGCGCAAGGGCGAGCACGAGCAGCACGATGTTGACCACCACGAGCCCGGCCAGCGCGCTGAGCGGAATGTGATGCCACAGGCCTTCGTTGACCGCTTCGCTGAACGCCGCGTAGACCACGAGCAGGATCGAACCCTGGTCGACGAATTTCAGCACGCTGCGATTGCGCTCGATCCACCCACCGATCAGCGGTCGCAGCAGTTGCCCGGCGACGAACGGCACGAGCAGCTGCAGCACGATGCTCCAGACCGTATGCCATGGCGATGCGCCGCCGGCGGACTGATTCGTCACGACGATCCCGACCAGCGCGGGCGTGATGAAAATGCCGAGCAGGCTCGACGCGGATGCGCTGCAGACCGCCGCGGGCACGTTGCCCTTGGCGATCGACGTGAACGCGATGGACGACTGGACCGTCGATGGCAGCGTGCAGAGGAAGAGGACCCCCGCGTAGAGCGCCGGCGTAACGAGCGGCGAAAGGAGAGGTTTCAGCGCGACGCCGAGCAGCGGAAACAGCGCGAACGTACTGAGCAGGACGACCACGTGCAGACGCCAGTGCGTCGCGCCCGCCACGATCGCTTCGCGTGAGAGCTTCGCGCCGTGCAGGAAGAACAGCAGCCCGATCGCGACGTCCGTTACGCCGTTGAACGCGACAGCCGGCTGGCCGTGCACGGGCACGAAGCTCGCAAAGATCACGGTGCCGATCAGGCACAGCGTGAAGTTGTCGGGTAGCAGTTTGGGACGGGCCATCTTTGGAATCTCGATACTCGAAACGGGTGGTGCGGGAGCGCGCGGCACGCTTCGGCTGCGCCACGTCTCCGTCAGATAGGGCTATTGTCCCGGCAAAGCGATTGAAAATGCAAATTCATTTGAGGCATCGATTGATGCGTCACGGGCATGAGCGCCGTGCCTGGTAGTGGCCTGGTAGCGGTCTGGCAGCGGCCTCGTTCGGATGGGTGCGTTCGTCGCCGTTTTAAACCGCTTATCGACTTCGCACTTTTTAGAAGTTCTGTTCCGCTCTCGCAACCTGACAACATTGACTGGAAGCGCTTCGCTTAAAAGATTCGTTGTTGATTGGGCATTATCGAAGGCCGATTTTTTTGCTTTCGCATTCGCGCAAATTATTCGCGAAAAGCACGCAGTAACACGGTGTTACAACCCTTCGGCGGGCATAACACTTTTTGGCTCGACACGTTTTGGAGGCACCCATAAATTACTGCTAGGGCCATCGGCCTGGGCCATCTGGCTCGGGTCTTCCGGCCGGCATATCGGTGCGGTGAATAACGCATCGTGGCGCAGATCGAAGCAGGTGTTCGTCGCAGCCCAGGCAATGGGCCCGGGCGGATTATCGGGCAGGCAGATTAACGTGGACGGAGTGTCGTCGAAAACGAAGCAGTGGATCACTGGCGCGATTCTCATCGTGCTGGCTTCGTTCGCCCACGCGAGATCGGAGATGCCGCATGGCGGCTTTCATGGCGGTGCCGGTGCGGGTCACTTTGCCGGCAGCCCGTTCGGCGCGAGAGGCAATGCGCGTGGGTTCGGCTTCGGCGGTGGTCCGGCGCATGCCGACCGCAGGATGAGTGCGATGAACGTCGCACCGGGCCGCAACGCGTTGCCAGCAGGCATGCCGGCCTATCGAGGCGGTCCGCGGATGATGCCGCACGTCGCCCAGCAGTACGCGGGCGGCATCACGCCGGTCAGCACCGAAGGGCGGCCCGTTCCGCGTCCGCCCAGCAATTCGACGTTGATCCGCTCCGGCTCGATTCGCGAAGACGTGGCGCGCTACAACGAAGAACGCGGCTTCGGTCGTCCGGTTCCCCGGCCGCAGGAAGACATGCCGCGCCCTGGCGCGTCGCCCTACCGCAACTGACTGGCATTGCCGCGCGAGCCGCGCGGTCCGTTGATCGTCCCTCAGCTCCCGCAACTCACTCGTGCTGACGCAAGTCGCATATAAGTGACGTATGCACACCACACTTCCCTGAAATCGAACTGGTCCTCGCACGCGCTTGTCATCGAACATACGCGCGAGTCCTGTTGAGCACGATCCGCAGCCGGTTCACCGGCTCGCCAATTCTTGAACCCTAGTCGCGGCGGGCCTCACAGGCCGCCGGAGCTGTTCACCGCGTTGTGCTCCCGACGACTCATCCCCAAGCAATATCAAGCCGATATCCGTAAAAACTAATCGGGCCGCTATACCGGCAATAAGCGCACATATTTTTGTTCATAAAAATGGTCCGCAAAGATGGTTCCGCCCTGCCCGATTAACCAGCCCCCAAGCGGCTCGACGATCGAACGGATTTAAAAACAACGATTCGAGCGAGCCCGCCGCACAGCCTTACCTTTTTGACAAAGACAGGAGAACCAACCCATGAACACAGCGGTGAGCGATGTGCTGAAAACGACCCTGAAAACAATCGTCGCGGCCGGTCTGCTGGCAGGCGCGTCGTCGGCATTCGCGCAATCGAGCGTGCAATTGTATGGACAGGTCGACGAATGGGTCGGCTCGCAGAAATTTCCGGGCAACAAGGCGTCGGCGCAGGTGTCCGGCGGCGGCATGTCGACATCGTACTGGGGCTTGAAGGGGGCGGAGGATCTGGGCAACGGCTACAAGGCGATCTTCACCCTGGAAGACTTCTTCCTCGCGCAAAACGGGCAATACGGGCGCTTCTCGGGTGACTCGTTCTTCTCGCGCAACGCGTACGTCGGTATCGAATCGCCGTACGGTACGGTCACGGCGGGCCGTCTGACGACGCATCTGTTCGTGTCGACGATCCTGTTCAACCCGTTCATCGACTCGTATGTGTTTTCGCCGATGGTGGCTCACGTGTACCTCGGGCTCGGCACGTTCCCGACGTACTCGACCGATCAGGGCGTGACCGGCGACTCCGGCTGGAACAACGCGGTGCAGTATTCGACGCCGAACTTCGGCGGCCTGAGCGGCAGCGTGATGTACGGGCTCGGCAACACGGCCGGCCAGAACAGCGCGAAGAAGTGGAGCGGTCAGGTGCTGTACTTCCACGGCCCGTTCGCGGCGACGGCCGTCTACCAGTACGTGAACTTCAACAACGTGCCGCTCGACCTCGGCAGCTTCAGCACGTCGGGCGTGCCGGGCCTGAAGAGCCAGAGCGTCGCGCAGCTCGGCGCGTCGTACGACATGAAGTTCGTGAAGTTCTTCGCCCAGTACATGTACACGTACAACGACCAGCAGATCACCAGCTGGCACGTGAACACCGCGCAGGGCGGCGTCAGCGTGCCGCTCGGCACCGGCACGGTGATGGCGTCGTACGCTTACTCGCGCGACGGTGGCGGTTTCGACCAGACCCGTCAGACGGCCGCGCTCGGTTACGACTACCCGCTGTCCAAGCGCACGGACATCTACGCGGCCTATATGTACGACCACATCAGCAGCCAGTCGACCGGCGACACGTTCGGCGTCGGCATCCGCGCGAAGTTCTGAGGTTCGCGCTTCTGGCCTGACTGCAGTCCACACGCCCCGCCTTCGGTTATCGAAGGCGGGGCGTTTTCGTTTGTGGCCTCCAGGGGGATTTCCTGCGGGGCGCCGCGCGATCGCCCTGCTCTGTTTATCGCTCTTTGATAAAGTCGCGAAAACCCGATCGATTGATTCTTTTCGCGAGCGATTCCGATGGACACCCTCGTCAGCATGAAAGTGTTTCGCCACGTGGTCGAAGTGGGGAGCTTCGTCGGCGCGGCCGAGCGGATGGAGATGTCCGCGGCGATGGCGAGCAAGCACGTGATGCATCTCGAGCAGCAGCTTGGCGCGCGTCTGCTGAACCGCACGACGCGGCGCGTCGCGCCGACCGAGGCCGGCCGCGAATACTACGAGCGCCTGAGCCAGGCGCTCACCGAACTCGAAGAAGCCGGGCAGGTCGTCGGGGCCGCGAGCGTCGTGCCGCAGGGACGGCTGCGTGTGTCGTCGCTATCGGCGTTCGGTCTGCGTCACGTGATGAGCGCCGTCGCCGACTACGCGGCGCAGTACCCGGAGGTGACCGTCGAGATCACGTTGTCGGACCGCGTGGTCGAATTGATCGACGAGGGCTTCGACGTGGCGATCCGCGCGTCGCCGTCGGGGCTGAAGTCGTCGTCACTGATCGCGCGGCAGATCGCTACCGCGCACATCGTGCTGTGCGCGTCGCCGGACTATCTGCGCACGCACGGCACGCCGGTCAGCGCCGCCGATCTCGAACGGCACAACTTCATCCAGTACGCCGGCATGCCGGCTCAGGAGCTGACCGCATGGACCAGCGCGAACGGCGCGCGCGTAAGGCTGACGGGCAACATGGTCGTGAACCACCTCGAAGCGCAGCGGGTCGTCGTGCTGCAGGGCGCGGGCATCGCGCTGCTCGGCACCGAAGTGATCGGCGAGGACCTCGCGGCGGGCCGGCTCGTGCCGCTGCTCGTCGACGAACTGCCGCCGCGCGAGCTGCCCATCCACGTCGTGTATGCGAGCCGCCGGCATCTGTCGGCGAAAGTGCGCTCGTTCGTCGATTTCCTCGCGGAGCGGTTCGGCAGCGAGACGCTGTGGCCGTCGGTCGAACAGATCCGCGCGCTGGCGGCACGCTGACGCGGGCGGGTTAGCGTCCGATCGACAGACGCTTGCACGCTTCGTCGTATTCCTGCTTCAGACGCGCAACCAGTTCGCCGACCGCCGGCACGTCGTCCATCAGACCGACGCCCTGGCCTGCGCCCCAGATGTCCTTCCACGCCTTCGCCTTGTCGCCGCCGAAGTTCATCTTCGTCTTGTCCGACTCGGGCAGCGCTTCCGGATCGAGCCCGGCGTTGACGATGCTTTCGCGAATGTAATTGCCGTGCACGCCAGTGAACAGGTTCGTGTAGATGATGTCGGATGCGCTTGAGCTGACGATCGCGTGCTTGTAGCTGTCCACCGCGTGTGCTTCCTTCGTTGCGATGAAGCGCGTGCCCATATAGGCGAGGTCCGCGCCCATCGCCTGCGCGGCGAGGATCGAGCCGCCGTTCGCGATCGCGCCCGACAGCACGATCGGACCGTCGAACATGCGCCGCACTTCGCCCACCAGCGCGAACGGCGACGTCGTGCCCGCGTGGCCGCCGGCGCCCGCCGCGACCAGGATCAAACCGTCGACGCCTGCTTCGAGCGCCTTCTGCGCATGGCGAATGTTGATCACGTCGTGCAGCACGATGCCGCCGTAGCTGTGCACCGCGTCGACCATTTCCTGTGCGGGCGCGCGCAGGCTCGTGATGAAGATCGGAATCTTGTGCTCGACGCAGACACGCACGTCGTGTTCGAGCCGCGTGTTCGACTGATGCACGATCTGGTTCACCGCGATCGGCCCGATGACCGCATCGGGATGCGCGGCCTTGTGCTCAGCGAGCGATGCCTGGATCTGCGTGAGCCATTCGTCGAGCAGTTCGGCCGGCCGCGCGTTCAGCGCGGGAAACGAACCGACAATGCCGGCCTTGCACTGCGCGAGCACGAGTTCGGGGTAGCTGACGATGAACATCGGCGAGGCGACGACGGGCAACGCAAGGTTTTGCAGAACGGCGGGCAGAGCCATGATGCGAGTCTCCTGAAGGGCATGGCCGCGTCGGCGGCGCGTAAGGTGAGTGTAGCGGTGCGGCGCAAAGGACGTGGCCAGAGAGACCGGTCCATTCAGCGTCGCCCTTATTTAAGAACGATCGTTCGATTATAGGCGAACCGCCGGGGCCGCGTGCGCGGCTTCGCGCTGGAAGGAGTGTTCAGTTTCTACGGTCTGGTGGGGTGCGCAACGTTGCCGCGTCATGCGGCGCTCCTACAATGCGTTGACCGACAACGACAAGAGACCGGATATGTCCTTCGAGGATTTTGTGCCCTTTAGCGTCGCCGTCGGCGACGTCGACATACACGGGGTGAAGGGCGGCGATGGGCCGCCTTTGCTGCTGCTGCACGGTCATCCGCAAACCCGGTTGATCTGGGCACGCTGCGCGGCGAAGCTCGCGCAGCACTTCACGGTGATTGCCACCGATCTGCGCGGCTACGGTGCGTCGTCGAAGCCGCCGAGCGACGAGACGCACGCGCCATACTCGAAGCGCACGATGGCCGCCGATCAGGTCGCGGTGATGCGCCACTTCGGCTTCGAGCGCTTTCTCGTCTGCGCACACGATCGCGGCGCGCGCGTCGCGCACCGGATGGCGCTCGATCATCCGGATGCGGTCGAGCGCCTGATGCTGCTCGACATCGCGCCGACGCTCGCGATGTACGAAGCCACTGACCGCAGGTTCGCGACGCTGTACTTCCACTGGTTCTTGCTGATCCAGCCCGAGCCGCTGCCCGAAACGCTGATCGGCGGGAACCCGGACGTCTACGTCGATCGCGTGATGGGCAGTCGTCATGCAGGGCTCGAGCCGTTTGAGCCGGCCGCGCTTGCCGCGTATCGCGCCGCGTTGCGCGCGCCGGGTGCGGTGCACGCGATGTGCGAGGACTACCGCGCGTCCGCGACGATCGATCTCGAACACGATCGCGCCGACCTCGAGCGCGGCAACAAGATCGCGTGCCCGCTACGTGTGCTGTGGGGTGAGCACGGTGTGATCGAACAGTGCTTCGAGCCGCTCGCCGAATGGCGTCGCGTCGCGCGTGACGTGAGCGGCCGCTCGCTGCCGTGCGGCCACTACATTCCCGAAGAAGCGCCGGACGCGCTCGTCGCGGAGATGCTCGCGTTCTTCGAGACGGTGCCGCAGTAGCGCCGCGTAGCGCGTAAAGGCGCGATCAGCCGAGCGGCGGCAGCCGGCGCGGCACGGGCGTCGACTTGACGATCGCCGTGCTGGTCTCCGCGCGCTCGGTCACCTTCGAGAGAATCTCGTCGAGCTGATCGATCGAGCGCAGAACCAGCCGGCAGATGAAGCAGTCGTCGCCCGTCACCTTGTCGCATTCGACGAATTCGGGAATGCGCCGCAGCACGTCCTCCACCAGATGCAACTGGCCGGGCAGCGGCTTCACGCGCACGATCGCCTGCAGCGTGTAGCCGAGCGCCCGCGGATCGAGTTGCACCGTGAAGCGCTCGATCACACCTTGTGCTTCGAGCCGGCGCACGCGCTCAGCGGTGCTCGGCGCCGACAGGCCAACACGTTTCGCAAGCTCGCTGACCGGCTGGCGCGCGTCCTCCGCGAGCGCGGCGAGGAGGGCGCGGTCCGTTTCGTCCAGCGCAGCGGGCGGGGTAACGGGGGCAACGCGAGAAGCAAGGCGTTTGTTCATTTCAGCCTTCATTTCTTAAGTTAATCTGCCGATGCTCCGTAGTTTAGCCATGTCAATCGACGATTGCAGTACTTAAACTGTTTCCATGAATTCACCTGCAAAAGGATCGAAACATGGCTACCAGTGAAATCCGTCGCGGCGCTGTCGAGATGAGCGTCGCGATGCTGATGTCGGGGACGATCGGCTGGCTCGTCGTCTCGTCGCAGCAGCCCGTGTCCAACGTCGTGTTCTTCCGCTGCCTGTTCGGCGCCGCGACGATGGCGCTCGTGTGCGGCGCGCTCGGGCTGTTTCGGCGCGGGCTCTTTTCGTGGCGCATGTTCGGGCTGGCGGTGCTCGCAAGCGTGGCGATCATCGCGAACTGGGCGCTGCTGTTCGCCGCGTACTCGCGCGCGTCGATCTCGATGGCGACCGCGGTCTACAACACGCAGCCGTTCATGCTGGTCGCGCTCGGCGCGGTGGTGTTCCGCGAACGCGTGACCGCATCGACGATCGCATGGCTCGTGGTCGCGTTCATCGGGCTCGTGTTCGTCGTCAAGGTGGAGCCGGCGGTGCTTGCAGTGCCGGGCCAGTATCTGGAAGGCGTCGCGTATGCGGTCGGTGCGGCGTTCCTGTATGCGGTGTCGTCGATCATCACGAAGCATCTGAAGGGCACGCCGCCGCACCTGCTCGCGCTGATCCAGGCTTCGCTCGGCGTGCTCGCGCTCGCACCGTTCGTACACTTCGACAACCTGCCGACGACCGGTGCGCACTGGCTCGAACTCGTAACGCTCGGTGTCGTCAACACGGGCGTGATGTACGTGCTGCTGTACGGCGCAATCCAGAAGCTGCCGACTGCGATGACCGGCGCGCTGTCGTTTATCTATCCGGTGGTCGCGATCGTGGTCGACCGCGTCGCGTTTGGGCAGAGGCTCGCGTGGGTGCAGCTGCTCGGCGCCGTGCTGATCCTGCTTGCGGCCGCTGGTGTGAATCTGGGCTGGCGCATCGTGCCGCAGCGGCGCCTCGCGTCGTGACGTGGGTCGTTGTTACGTTGTTATGGATTCCGAACCGGGAAGCAACGAATGACGAGCGTATTACAGGCGCGTAAGCGTGTTTCGCTGCGATCGTCAAGGTTCTGTAGGGAAATCACCGATGCGTCCGAAAGGTACGCGCGAGTATGATCCGAATCGACGCTGATCACGTCGAGAAAATTACGCCGTTCGCCCTTGGTGGCGAGCGGCTTTCTTTTTTTGTGCTGGGCTTTTTACTGCACCACGCTACGCTTGCGCCTCACGCGCATGCACGACATCGCCTTCCACCTTCAACGGCCCATCGCCTCGCGCCAGCTCACCGACCAGTTCGCGCAACAGCGCGGGCCACTCGCTGCGCGGCCTGAGCGCCGCCGCCGCGGCGCGCATCGCGGTCGCATCGTCGAGCATCGCGACGAGCGTATCGAACGACAATGTACGCACGTCGAGCAGCTTGAACACGATCAACACCTTCAGCGCATTCTTCGCGTTACGCGCAGGATCCGCGCGCAGCCACGCGATGCGCGAGAACGCACGCTCCAGCGCTGCGTCGACATCGCTGAACGGCGCACCGTGACCGGGTATCACCGTCTTCACGTCGAGCGTCGCGATCAGTTCGAGCACCGCCTGCTGTTCCGCAAAACCACTGTCGCCTTCCAGTTCCGGAAAGATCACACCGAAGCCGTTCTCCCACAACGCGTCCGCGCTGATCAGCACGCGTGCGTCCTCGCAGTAGAGCATCAGCGAATGCGGATCGTGGCCCGGTGCGCCGAGTACCGACCAGTCCAGCGCACCGAGCGTGAGCCGCATGCCGGGCACGAGCGTCCCGGTGAACGCAAAACGCTCGCAGGTCTGGCCGGTCGCGCGATAGGTGAGACGTGTCTCGTCCCACGCGCGTACGGCGTCGGCATCCGGCTCGGGGATATCGGTTGCACAGGACCACACCGATTGCAGCAGCGCATTGCCGCCGCAATGATCCGAATGCAGATGCGTGTTGACGATCCGGTCGAGTGGCCGCGTGCCGAGTGCTGCACGCACGAGGGCAAGCGTCTGCGGCGCGTGCGTCGCGTAGCCGGTATCGATGAGCGTGGCGGAGGCATCGTCGACGAGCAGCACGTTGTTCGACGACAGCCAGCCGCGCTCGAACACGCGTATCGATGCGGGGAGTTCGATCATCGCGTGTCCGTTTGAGGCTTAGGTGAGGCGGATGCCGTGTCAACGCGTGGCATCACGAGAATCGTGGCCCGACCGATCACCACTGTTTCGCCGCGCTGACTCCGCACTTCTCCGCCGAGCTGCACGAGGTCGCCATTCAGGCCTGGCTTCCACCATGCATCGGTGACGCGCCACGTCATCGTCAGTGTGTCGTTCGCGTGTGCCGCTTTCTTCAGCTTCATGTCGAACTCAAGGCCGAGCGGTTGCGCGTACTGCGAGAAGTGCGTCGCGAGCATCGCCATGAAATGCGCGGTGGGCTGCGTGCCCGACGCGATCAGACCGCCGAAGCGGCTCTGTACCGCGTACGCGTCGTCGTGATGCAGCGGGTTCAGATCGTTGACCTCGGTGGCGAACGACTTGATCGATTCCACCGACAACACGAGCGTCGCGTTGAACGTCTCGCCGATCGTGACGACGCGCGGCGGCAGGTTCATGTGTGCTCCCGCAGTCGCGCGATTTCCCCCGCGTGCCGATGTTCGATCGCGTCCCACACCGTTCGCTTGCGTTCGTCGTCGAACGACGACCAGCCCGCGATCTCGTCGATCGTGCGCAGGCAGCCGTCGCACCAGCCGGTCGCCGGATTCATCCGGCACACGTCGATGCATGGCGACGGCACCGGCGCGACGTCGCGCGGATCGGGACGCGGCTTATCGGTCATACGGATTCGCGCAGCGCGACATCGACAACCGGCGCGCCGGTCAGCTCGACCAACTGTTGCGGCGACAGGTTGAACACTGCATGCGGATGGCCGGCGGCGGCCCACAGACTGCCGAGCGCGAGCAGGTCGGCATCGATCAACGTGACCGGTGGCGTCGCGTGACCGATCGGGCACACGCCACCGATCGCGTAGCCGGTCTGCTCGCGCACGAACTTCGCATCGGCGCGCCCGACCTCGCCGACGTGCGCAGCGACCTTGTGTTCGTCGACACGGTTCGCGCCGCTCGCGACGACGAGCACCGGCGCGTCGTCGTGCTTCCTGCGGAACAGAATCGACTTCGCGATCTGCGCGACCGTGCAGCCGAGCCCGGCGGCCGCTTCGGCCGACGTCTTGCCGGTCTCGGCGAGCATCACCACGTCGCCGGAATGGCCGCGCTCGCGCAGCAGCGACGCGACGCGGCGCGCGGAGTCGGGCAGCGCGTCGAACGCGGTGGGGAGAGAGGATGGAAGCGTGGTGTCGTCTGCCATGAGATGCCTGTTCACGTTACGCGTTGCGCGTGTTAAACGCAGTCTTGTTGTTCGCTGCGCGCTTTCGCGAGCAGCGCCTTGCCGGCGCGCGACACGTTCGGCCGGCCGATCGACGTCGAGATGAAATCGCCGATCGCGACCACCTGCGCGAGGTCGATGCCGGTATCGATGCCGAGGCCGTTCATCAGGTACAGCACGTCTTCGGTCGCGACATTGCCAGTCGCGCCCTTCGCATACGGACAACCACCGAGCCCCGCGACAGATGCATGAAAAATCTCGATGCCTTCCTGCAGCGCTGCGTAGATGTTCGCGAGCGCCTGGCCGTACGTATCGTGGAAGTGGCCCGACAGCCGTTCGCGCGGAAACACCTTCGTCACCGCGTCGAACACTTCGCGCGTGCGTTTCGGCGTGCCAACGCCGATCGTGTCGGCGATGTCGATCTCTTCACAGCCGAGCGCCGCGAAGCGCGCGACGACGTCGACCACCGATGCAACCGGCACGTCGCCCTGATACGGGCAGCCGAGCGAACACGAGATGCTGCCGCGCACGCGCAGGCCCTGCTCCTTCGCGGCGCGCGCGACCGGCACGAAGCGCTCGATGCTCTCAGCGATGCTGCAGTTGATGTTCTTCTGCGAGAACGCCTCGCTCGCGGCGCCGAAGATCACGATTTCGTCGGCATGGCCGGCGATCGCGCCATCGAGGCCGCGCAAGTTCGGCGTCAGCACCGAATAGATCGTGCCGGGGCGGCGCGCGATGCCGGCCATCACCTCGGCGCCGTCGGCCATCTGCGGCACCCATTTCGGCGACACGAACGACGCGGCTTCGACATTGCGGAAACCCGCCGCCGACAGCCGGTCGATCAGCTCGATCTTCATCGCCGTCGATACGAATTCCTTCTCGTTCTGCAGGCCGTCGCGCGGCCCGACTTCGACGATCTTTACTGCACGGGGTAAGGTCATGGTCACACTAGTCATGATGGTTGTCTCCTCGCCGCGTTTAACGGCTCCTCGGGTATGACGGATATCAGTATCAGTAGCCGCGCTCGATCTCGATCACGCCGCCGATCGTTTCGCCGCGCGACAGTGCGGCGATCTTCTCCGCGATCTGCGCGACGCTTTCATCGCGCAGCGTCTCCGCCGACGTATGCGGCGTGATCGTGATGCGCGGATGCGTCCAGAAGGGGTGATCTGCGGGCAGCGGTTCCTGGCGGAACACGTCGAGCGTCGCTGCGGCGATCTGGCCGCTCGCGAGCGCATCGAGCAGGTCCGCTTCGACCAGATGCGGGCCGCGCGCGACGTTGACCAGATAGGCGCCGCGCGCGAGCTTCGAGAATACGCGCGCGTTCAGCACGTCGTGTGTGTCGGGCGTATGCGGCAGCAGGTTCACGATCATCTTCGCGTCCGTGAGAAACGCGTCGAACTGCGCGGCGCCTGCGTACGTCTTCACGCCTTCGATCTGCTTTGGGTTCATGCTATAGCCGCGCACTGGTACGCCGAGCGACGCGATCGCACGCGCGACCTGTGTGCCCAGCACGCCGAGGCCGAGCACGCCGACTGTGAACGTGCGGCGCGGATGTGGTTCGAGCGGTTCCCAGCGGCGTTTTGTCTGCAGCTCGGCGTATTCGTCGAAGCGACGCAAATAGCGCAGCACCGCGTGCGTCGTGTACTCGACCATCTGCTGGGCCATGCCGCCGTCTTCGAGGCGCACGAGCAGTGCGTCGCGCGGCAGCGTGCCCGGCTGTTCGTTTTCCAGCGCGAGAATCGCATCGACGCCCGCGCCGAGATTGAACACCGCACGCAGTCCGGCACGCGGCGCGAACAGTTCGCGCGGCGGACGCCAGACGATCGCGAAATCGGCGGGGGCGTTGTCGCCAGGCTGCCATTCGCGCAGTTCCGCGCCGGGTAGCGCCTGCGCAAAATCGTGCAGCCACGCAACTGCATCGGCCTGCGGCGTGTAGAAAAGAATTTTCACGGGCTGCGCCATCAGATCTCGGGATGAAACGGCTGCCGCGCACGCGGCCTGACGAACGGTGTGGACTGCAGGGACGACATGGGCTCCTCTCCTCGACGGGCAGGCTTCATTCTACTTTTTTGCCGCCCAGCCCGCGCGGCCATACCGAATCGACCCGGAATCGACCCATAAACAAAGCACGAAAAATTGGTTCGGCCGCGCGCATCGGTGACCCACAATGGTTCACTGGCTCAGCGGATTCCGTCAGCGAGGAGAATCATGTTCCCATGCAGCAAATCGACATGGCCGCCGCGCATCGTGACGGTGCCGGGCTTGCACGGCAGCGAAGGCGCGCACTGGCAGACGTGGCTCGAGCGGCAGTTCGCGCGTTCGCTGCGCGTCGAGCAGGCCGACTGGGATGCACCGGATCTCGCGCTATGGGCGCAGTCCGTGCGCGATCTGCTCGCGCGCGAGCGTGGGCCGTTCGTGCTGGTCGCGCATAGCTTCGGCTGCCTCGCGGCGGCACATGCGTTGCAACAGGCATCGTATGTGGCCGATGTCGCCGGCGTGCTGTTCGTCGCGCCCGCGAGCCCCGCGAAATTTGCATTTGCCGGCGGATTCGACGCGCGTCGTATCGGTGTGCCGTCGATCCTGATCGGCAGCGAGACCGATCCGTGGATGCCGCTCGCCGGCGCGCGCGAACTCGCGCAGCGCTTCGGCAGCGCGTTTGTGAATCTCGGCGACGCGGGGCACATCAATACTGCGGCGGGCTACGGGCCGTGGCCGCGCGCCAAATATTTCGTCGATACGCTCGTGCATTGCGCGGCGCCGCTGCGCTTTCGCGACGAAGCGATCGAGCCAGGGACGCACGCGTTCGTCTAAGCTGGCCTTGCGCTGCTGTTTCCGTTGTCGACGCGTGTGCTGCGTCGCCTCACCTCACCGGGACGCATGGCCGATCCGCTAGAATCCGGCTTCGCGTCGCGCAACGGCGGCATCGGCCATCGACATCGAAGAGTGGGCACAACATGACAGGCAATTCGGGGACCCGGCGCCGGCTCGCGGCGGGTATTGTTGCATTGACGGCGTCATTGACGCTGACGCTCGGCGGTATCGCAAACGCGCACGCCGACACGTCGCTGCTGAACGTTTCGTACGACGTCACGCGCGAGCTGTACAAGGACATCAACGCGGCATTCATCGCCGACTATAAGCAGAAGACCGGTGAGACCGTGTCGATCCGCCAGTCACACGGCGCATCGAGCGCGCAGGCACTGTCGGTGCTGCAGGGCTTGCAGGCCGACGTCGTGACGATGAACCAGCCGAACGACATCGACCTGCTCGCCGAACGCGGCCATCTTGTGCCCGCCAACTGGCGCACGCGGCTGCCGGACGCCAGCGCGCCGTACACGACGACGATGGTGTTCCTCGTGCGCAAGGGCAATCCGAAGCACATCAAGGACTGGGACGATCTCGCGAAGCCGGGTGTGCAAGTCGTGATCGCGAATCCGAAGACGTCGGGCAACGGCCGCTACGCGTATCTCGCGGCATGGGGCTACAGCAAGCAGCACGGCGGAACCGATGCGCAGGCGACCGACTTCGAGAAGGCGATCTTCCGCAACGTGCCGGTGCTCGACACCGGAGGCCGCGGCGCGACGACGACGTTCACGCAGCGCGGCATCGGCGACGTGCTCGTGACCTTCGAAAACGAAGTCGCGCTGATCGACGGCGGCGTCGGTGCGGGCAATTTCGAGGCGGTGTATCCGTCGATGAGTCTGCTCGCTGAGCCGCCGGTCGCGATCGTCGACAAGGTGGTCGACAAGCGCGGCACGCGCAAGGTCGCGCAGGCGTATCTCGACTACCTGTACACGCCGGCCGGGCAGGAGATCATCGCGCGGCATCATCTGCGGCCACGCGACGCCGCGGTGCTGGCTCGGCATGCGAACGAGTTCAAGCCACTGAAGACGTTCACAGTCGAACAGATTTTCGGCGGCTGGCAGAAGGCCCAGCAGACGCACTTCTCGGACGGCGGGACGTTCGATCAGATTGTCGTCGACAGGAAGTGATGTGGTGCGGGTTGCAAGAAAGAGAGCATCGCATAGCTGATCACGTCGTGTGGAAGCCGGTGTCAGGTGTAAGAGATCGTGCTATCGAACCTCGACCCCGTCGATATGACCGAAATATCGGTCCAATGGGCGGGTACGTTTCGCCATTTGCCTCGTTGCCCTACTCAAAGGGATTCAGTAGTCGAACCCCCGTCCCAACGAAGTCGTCGACATTCCGCGTCACCACGGTCAGGTCATGAATCAGTGCCGTGGCCGCGATCAGTTTGTCGAGCGCATGCTCGTGACGCGGCACCCTCAACCGCCCCCACACCTGCCCGATCTCTTCGTCGATCGCCAGAATGTGATTCCCGAATTCCTTTAGCACCCGAGTCAGCCAGCTTTCCAGTCTGGTCGCCTGCGCCTTGTCGCCGCGATGCCGGATCAGCTCGACGCCGCGGCGTAGCTCTCCAACGGTCACGACCGATAGGTACAGACCCACATCATTCTGAGCGGCCTGCCGGAAAAACGCCACGCCCCCTTGTTCGCCTTGTCCCTCTTACGGATCTCGCTGACGACGTTCGTGTCAACCAGATACATGCACCGGCTCGCTGTCTTCCATCCGAGCGAAATCGGCTTCCAGTCCCACGTTCGGCATGCTCATCAGCACTTGCGCAAATGTCTTGCGCTGAGGCTGTCGAAGCGCTTTCGCGAGTATTTCGCGATGCTCAGCCGCCACGCTACGACCGTGCACAGCCGCCCGTTCCTTCAACGCCTGAACGAGATCGTCGTCCAGGTTCCTTACCGTCAAATTGGCCACACTCGTACTCCCGCAATATATGCATGCAACGCTAGCACTTTCGGGGGTGAGTGCAAGCATTGCATGCATTTCGTGACTCAGGTAGTCACCCTGTCGGTATTGTCATGCCAATACCCGGGTAATCGTACTTTCTCTTTTCATTGCGAGGCGGTTCGTTCAGTTCGCGACAGCGTGCGCAGGGGCAGCGCCCTTCGCGTGCCCATCGCAACCGTGCTCACCGTGTTGAGCGTGCGCATGCTGCACCGACTGCTGTGCACTATCCGCCCGAATACCCAGCCGCGCGAGCAGTTGCCGGTCCGCCTCAGCCTGCGGGTTACCCGTCGTAAGCAGCTGATCCCCGTAGAAAATCGAATTCGCGCCAGCAAGGAAACACATCGCCTGCAGCGCCTCGTTCATCTGCTCGCGGCCGGCAGACAGCCGCACCATCGCGCGCGGCATCGTGATGCGCGCGATCGCGATCGTCCGCACGAACTCGAACGGATCGAGCGCTTCGGTACCGGTCAGCGGCGTGCCCTTCACCTGCACGAGATTGTTGATCGGTACCGACTCCGGGTATGGGTCCATGTTCGCAAGCTGCGCGATCAGCCCCGCGCGTTCACGGCGCGATTCGCCGAGCCCGACGATCCCGCCGCAGCACACGTTGATGCCCGCGTCGCGCACGCGCTCGAGCGTGTCGAGCCGGTCCTGGTAGGTGCGCGTCGAGATGATCTGTCCGTAGAATTCCGGCGACGTGTCGAGGTTGTGGTTGTAGTAGTCGAGTCCTGCGTCGCGCAGCCCTTGTGCCTGATGCGGCTCGAGCATGCCGAGCGTCACGCAGGTTTCGAGGCCCATCGCCTTCACGCCGCGGATCATGTCCTTGATCGGCTCGAGATGGCGGTCCTTCGGATTGCGCCATGCCGCGCCCATGCAGAATCGCGTCGCGCCGTTGTCCTTCGCGACCTTCGCGGCGGCGAGCACGTCGTCGACGTCCATCAGCTTGTCGGCCTTCAGACCGGTGTCGTAATGCGACGACTGCGGGCAGTACGCGCAGTCTTCCTCGCAGCCGCCGGTCTTGATCGACAGCAGCGTCGACAGCTGCACGGTGTTCGCGTCGAAGTGCTCGCGATGCGTCTGTTGCGCGCGGAACAGCAGATCGTTCATCGGCAGCTCGTACAGTGCGACGATGTCGGCGACGCGCCAGCGCGCGATGGCCTGAGTGTTTTCCGGGGCGGTTGCCGATGCGGCGTTCGAGCCAGCGTGAAGAGAAGTCATGTCGTCGATCCTCATATGAAGGAAGGGGAGCGGGTCGGGTTCGGTACTGAGTCGCGCAGCGTCTGCAAAAGCCGCGCGACGTCGAGATGCGTGGCGGCGACGTCAGCCGATGGCGGGTTCAGATAGGGCACGGTGCCGAGCAGCGGCGCGCGGTACAACCGCTTGAGCCGGCTTTCGATCGTCGCGATGTTGTCGTCGGCGAAACGCATCGCGGGGTCGACGCGATTCGCAACCCAGCCCGCGAGACGCAGACCGCGCGCGGCGATCGCTTCGGCGGTAAGCAGCGCGTGGCTGATGCAGCCGAGCCGCACGCCGACCACCAGCACGACCGGCACGGCTAGCTGCTGAACGAGATCGGCGGTGTCGTTCGTGTCATTGAGCGGTACGCAAAAGCCACCGACTCCTTCGACGACCACGACATCCGCCATCTGCCGTGCCTGCGCATGGCACTCGACGATGCGCGCGACGTCGAGCGTCACGCCTTCGAGTGCGGCTGCGATGTGCGGGGCCGCAGGTTCTTTCAGCAGGAACGGCGTGCGTATCGCGGGCGGCAGTTGCACGTTCGCGGCTGCGTCGAGTTGATCCGCGTCCTCGTTGTGCCACACGCCGTTCGCTTCGAACGCGCCGGCCGCGATCGGCTTCATCGCCGCCGCACGCAGCCCTTCACCCGCGAAGCCGCGCAGCAGTGCCGCGGAGACCAGCGTCTTGCCGATCTCGGTATCGGTGCCGGTGACGAACAGCGACAGCGGCGCGTTCATGCGAGCTCCGCGAGCGCCGTGAGCTCAGAAAATGCAGCATCCAGCCGATCGAGATCCTCGTGCGAATGCGCAGCCGACAACGAGATGCGCAGCCGCGACGTACCTTCGGGCACGGTCGGCGGACGGATCGCCGGCACCCACAGCCCCGCGCGATCGAGCGACGCAGCCGCGGCAAGCGCGTCCTCGTTCGAACCGATGACGAGCGGCTGCACGGCGGTATGCGAATCGACCGGCTGCCACGGTGTGCGCGCGAGCATCGCGCGCGTGCGCTCGATCAACTGGCCGAGATGCGCGCGTCGTGCATCGCCCTCGGCGCCCTCGATGATGCGCAGGCTCGCCGATACCGCATACGCGGAGGCCGGCGTCGAAGCGGTCGTGAAGATGTACGGCCGCGCGCGCTGCACGAGCCATTCGATCACCGTCGCATGCGCGGCGACGAACGCGCCCGCTACGCCGGCCGCCTTGCCGAGCGTGCCGATCGATACGAGTTGCGGCGAACGCAGCGCGGCCTGCGCGAGCGCGCCGCGTCCCTGCGGACCGAGCACGCCGAAACCATGCGCATCGTCGACGACGAGCCACGCCCCGTGCCGCTCTGCCAGCGCGAGCAGCGCCGGTAGTGGCGCGACGTCGCCGTCCATGCTGAACACGCTGTCGGTGACGATCAGCTTGGGTCCGTCCGCGGACGCGTCGAGCATCGCGCTCAATGCGGCGGTGTCGGCGTGCGGATAGACCTGCACGTCCGCACGCGAGAGCCGCGCTCCGTCGATCAGCGACGCGTGATTCAGCGCGTCGGAGAAGATCGTCGTGCCGCGGCCTGCAAGCGCCGTGAGCGTCGCGAGGTTCGCCATGTAGCCCGTGCTGAAGTACAGCGCGCGCGGCGCATCGACGAAGCCGCCGGCGAACGCCGCGAGATCGTCTTCGAGTTGCGCGTGCGCGCGCGAGTGGCCGCCGAGCAGATGCGAGCCGCCGCTTCCCGCGCCGTAGCGTAGCGCACCTTCGGCCAGTGCCTGTACGAGCAGCGGATGCGCGGCGAGGCCGAGATAGTCGTTGCTCGCGAAGCCGACGATCTCACGGCCGTCGACCGTCATGTGCGCGGCGCACGGCGTGTCCGCGATGCGACGACGACGGCGCAGACCGCGCGCATCGAGATCCCGCAAGCCTTGTTCGAGTGTGTCCAGCAGATGCATCAGCGCACCTCCGTCAGGGTGGCGTCGAACGTTTCGCGTGTGCGCGCGGCGAGCCAGCCGAGTTCGTCGTCGTCGAGGATGTATGGCGGCATCAGGTAGACCGTCGTGCCGATCGGGCGCAGCAGCAGCTCGCGCTGCAACGCGTGTTCGAAGAAGCGGCGCGAGAACGTCTTCGCGGCCGCGGCCTCGTCGACTACGGCGTCGAACGCGAAGATCGTGCCGCACTGGCGTAGATGACGCACCTGAGGATGCGCGGCGAGCGGTTCGAGCGCGGCGCGCAGCGTCACCGACCGGCGCGCGTTCGCCGCGAGGACGTCGTCACTTGCGAACAGGTCGAGCGTCGCGAGCGCGGCGCGGCACGCAAGCGGATTGCCCGTGTACGAATGCGAATGCAGGAAGCCGCGTGCGGTGTCGTCGTCGTAGAACGCGGCGTAGATGTCGTCGCGCGACAGCACGATCGACAGCGGCAGATAGCCGCCGCTGATGCCCTTCGACAGACACAGGAAATCGGGCCACACGTTCGCCTGTTCGCTCGCGAAGAACGTGCCGGTGCGTCCGCAGCCGACCGCGATTTCGTCGGCGATCAGATGCACGCCGTAGCGGTCGCACAGCGCGCGCAGTCCGGCGACGTACGACGCGTCGTGCATCGCCATGCCGGCCGCGCACTGTACGAGCGGCTCGACGATCAGCGCGGCGATGCGCGGCGCGCGCGCTTCGAACAGCGCCTGCACGCTGTCGAGCGCGCGCCGGGCGACATCCGCAGCGGTCTCACCAGGTTGTGCGTGACGCGCATCGGGCGACGCGACGACGTGCGCGTGACGGATCAGCGGATCGTAGGCGTCCTTGAACAACGCGACGTCGGTCACACCGAGCGCACCGATCGTCTCGCCGTGGTAGCCGTTCGCGACGCAGACGAATTCACACTTGTCGGCGAAGCCGCGGTTGCGCCAGGCGTGGAAGCTCATCTTCAGTGCGATTTCGACGGCCGATGCGCCGTCCGACGCGAAAAACGCGTGGCCGAGCGTGTGGTTCGTCAATGCGCCGAGCCGCTCCGCGAGTTCGACGGCGGGCTCGTGTGTGCAGCCCGCGAGCATCGCGTGTTCGAGCGTGTCGAGCTGTGTTTTCAGCGCGGCGTTGATGCGCGGATTCGCGTGGCCGAACAGGTTGACCCACCACGAGCTGATCGCGTCGAGGTAACGATGGCCGGCGCGGTCGTAGAGCCATGGGCCTGAGCCACGCGCAACCGGCACGAGCGGCAGACGCTCGTGGTGTTTCATCTGCGTGCACGGATGCCAGACGGCGCGCAGGCTGCGGGCCACCCAGTCGTCCGTGGCCGCTGCGGGGGATGCGGAAAGATTCACTGGTACTCCGAAATCGAAAGCAGGCGAAGGGCGCGGGGGTACCGCCTCAATCACCCATTCGCCCATTCACCATTGCAGGCGGAGATTAGCGTGTTATCCGGGGCGATGCACTATCGACAAAACCCCCGCCCAGCAAGGCTCCAGCGGAGTTCGAGGCGGTTTTCGACAGGTCGGAACCGATGCCGCCAGAAGGGGGAAAATGCGCGTAGATGACGACGGCAAAGTGTTGGGGGGTGAGTGAAAAAAATCAGGCGGCAGGCGGGGAGAAAATGGAGAGGCAGGTGTGGTCCCGAGCGAATGCACGGCGCACCGCACGTAAAAACGCGCGACGCCACGGAGGAAAACGGGAGGAGGAAGCGAGGAAAAGCCAGGAAAAACGCGAGGAAAGTACCTGAATCTAACGGCTCGCCAGCGCCGGCTTACCGGCCGGTTCAGCAGCCGTAACAGCCGGCCCGGCGGCAGCAGGCACCGCTGCCGTGGCCGTCGACGTGTCCTTCCACACCACGGCCTCGTTCACCGCGTACAGCCGGCACGGGTCGCTGCTGTGCTTCTGGCAGTTCGAGACCGCGACCGCCATCGGATTGTCGCCGCCTTCGGCCCACGACCACGCGCCCGAATCGGAGACCGCGAACGCGCGGCTCGGAAACTGATGCAGGAAGTTGCGATAACCGGCGCGGCCCGCTTCGTCGACGAACGGTACGGCATCGGCCGATTCGACCGACGCGAAGCCGCTGGCCTTCGGTGCGGCCGGTTCTTCGACGCGGTACTGGACGCCCGTCGGCATGCCGACTCGCGCGAGGAACGATTCGACTGCGGGCCACCAGACCCGCACGCCGTCGCGATCGCCGACGAGCCGGTGCGCGTCGTCCTTGTAACTGCCGAAATCGACCATCGTCGCGCCGACGTTGCGCCGCACGTCGGGTGCGAGCGCGCCAACGTAGGTCGCGTACATCTTCGCGATCAGCGAGGCCGGCCAGATCGAATCGTTATCGCCGTACAGCCACAGCGACGGCACGTTCGTCTTTTCGCCGTAGGTGCCGAACGCACGCGTGAGGTTGCCCTGCCAGTCGGAGCACGCGTCCTGCCGCAGGCCGCCCGAGAAATTGATCAGCGCACGCACGCCGGGTGCCGCCTGCGCGCCGTACGCGATCGTCGCGAGGCCGCCGTGCGATGTGCCGGCGACGACGATGTGCTGCGCGTCGACGTATGGCTGCTTCGACATGTAGTCGATCGTCGCGGCGACATCGGCGGCCTGGCCGACGCCGTTGCGCTCGACATCGCAGCCGTCCTGTTCGTAGGTGCCACCCGATTGCGCGAAGCCGCGGCGATTCGGTGCGACGACGACATAGCCGCGACGCACGAATTCGCGTGCGAACGGCAGCGGATCGCTGCGCGCCTGGTTACGCGGGTCGCCCGGCATCTTGCCGTGATTGAACACGACCATCGGGAACGGGCCCGCGCCGTCGGGTTTGTAGACGGTGGTTTCGAGCGTGACGTCGCCGGAGGTGTCGACGGGGATGCGGATGACCTGCTCGTTCAGACGGGCCGTGGGCAGCCATGCGTCGTCTTCGAGCGCGAGGCGCGGGACGTGTGCGCTCGCTAGCGGGCCGGCTGTCTGGGCGAGCGGATCGGCGTGCGCGGACGTTGCGGCCAACGCCGCACACGCACACACTGCCGCACATCCCGCCTTGACCCTTCTGAATACCATCCGCTGCACCCGCATTGATGTTCTGGTTCGACGCGCTGCCTTCCTGCGCAGCATTGAAACGATTGCTCCGGTTGTGTGGGCCGTCCGCATGGCGACAACAAGCCACTTACATGCGGGGGCGTGGGCACCCGCATGCCGCTCGAGATCGCAATACATGAACCGACTGCTGGCCGACGCGACCCCACGCGCCGAATTGAGCGGCACGCGACGCCGGACGAACGCTCCGGCATCTCGCGGGACGGTGTGAGCCGCACCTCGCGACGTGACGCTACACAACCTGTGTGTCGATACTGGCACGACAATTTTGGTTTGTGCAATTCAGGGGAACCCCGCAGCGCAAAAATTGCCGCTGGCCGGGCGGGGGCGCGGGCCGGCCATGCGACGGCGCGACAAGGGCCTGGCGCCAATGAAGGGAGTACGACAGTAACGGGTTGAAAGAAAGGTTGTGGTGTGAGGCCAACAGCGGGCCGGGCCGGCAGCGACGCCATCACATCGTGACGCGTCTCATTGAATCATTCGCGAATGTCGCCGTCGACGTAGCGCCAGCCGTCCGCATCTCGCGTGAAGCGGCTCAGTTCGTGCAGCCGGTGCGCGCGTCCGCCGACTTTATATCGTGCGACGAATTCGACTTCGGCATGTGTTGCGTCGAGTGTGTCGAAGCGTTTGATCTGCAGACCAAGCCAGCGCGGCGCGTCGTCGGCGGCGGGGTCTGCGTCGAGATCGACGGGGCAGGTGTGCGGCGCCCACGTCGCGCGCAGATAGGCGGTCGCGCCGAGCACGTACGCCGTGTAGCGCGAGCGCATCAGTTCGAGCGCGGTCGATGCGGTGTCGCTGCCGTCAATGAAGCGGCCGCAACATTGCAGGTAAGCCGGTGTTTTCGCGTCGGCGCGCTGATTCGGCGTGGCGCCGCCGCATGGACAGACAGCGGGCCGGGCCGCAAGTGACGAAGCGTTCATCGTTCGTTCGGTCTCACCACTCAAGCGCCGTGCCATCGTATTGATAGAAGCGTCCATTAAACGCCGCATGCGCACCCGCAGCCTGCGCGAGCACGTTGCGCATTCCCGTGACGCTGTGTTCGGGATCGATCGCGGCCTGGGAACCACCCATGTCCGTGCGGACCCAGCCGGGATGTAGCGCGACGCACGCGGCGCGGCGTGTCTGCAGCGACGCGACCTTCAGCGCGTCGTTGAGCGCAGCCTTGCTCGCGCGATACAGCCAGCCGGTCGTGCCGGTCGCCTCGGCGATGCTGCCCATCTTGCTCGACAGCACCGCGAGTACGCCGTGCGCGTCCTCGACGAGCGGCAGCAGTATCGGCAGCAACTGCATCGGGCCCCGCACGTTGGTAATCATCACGTGATCGAAGTCGTCGGCGCTGATCGCTTCGACGCCTTCGGTGCGCGGTCCGTAGACACCGGACACGATGATCGCCACGTCGAGCGCTTCGCCGCCGAGCCGTTCGCCGAATATCGCGATCTCGTCGGGCTCGGCGACGTCGAGCGGAAACGTCTGCGCGCCGAGATCCGCGAGCGCATCGAGCGCGGCGTCGTCGCGCGCGGTGGCGAGCACGCGCCAGCCGGCGCGGCGGTACTGGCGCACGAACTCGCGGCCGATGCCGCGCGACGCGCCTACGATCAACGCGGTTTTCATGTCGTCACCTCGCGTCGCGCTCGTGGGGAGCGGCGTCGGTAGTCACAGCAGCTCGATGCCCATTGCAGTCGCTTCGCCGCCGCCGATGCACAGGCTCGCGACGCCGCGTCGTCCGCCACGCTGCTTCAGCGCGCCGATCAGCGTGACGAGAATGCGCGCGCCCGATGCGCCGATCGGATGGCCGAGCGCGCACGCGCCGCCGTTCACGTTGACCTTGTCGTGCGGCAGACCGTGTTCCTTCATCGCCGCCATCGCGACCACCGCGAACGCTTCGTTGATCTCGAACAGATCGACGTCGTCCGCGCGCCAGCCGTTTTTCGCGAACAGTTTGCGCAGCGCGCCGACCGGTGCGGTGGTGAACTTCGCCGGCTCCTGCGCGAACGTCGAGTGGCCGACGACGCGCGCAAGCGGCGTCGCACCGAGGCGTCGCGCGGTCGATTCGCGCATCATCACGAGCGCGGCGGCGCCGTCGGAGATCGACGACGAGTTCGCGGCCGTCACCGTGCCAGTCTTGCTGAACGCGGGCTTGAGCGTCGGGATCTTGTCGAGGTTCGCCTTGAACGGCTGCTCGTCGCGGTCCACCGTGACTTCACCCTTGCGGCTCTCGACTTTCACCGGCGCGATTTCCCACGCGAACGTGCCATCCTCGTTCGCGCGTTTCGCGCGCTGCAGCGATTCGATCGCGAACGCATCCTGCGCCTGTCGCGTGAAGTCGAACGACGCCGCACATTCTTCGGCGAACGAGCCCATCAGGCGGCCTTTTTCGTACGCGTCCTCGAGGCCGTCATAGAACATGTGATCGATCACCTGACCGTGGCCCATGCGCATTCCGCCGCGTGCTTTCGGCAGCAGATACGGCGCGTTGGTCATGCTCTCCATGCCGCCCGCGACGATCGTGTCGACTGAGCCGGCGATCAGCATGTCGTGAGCGAACATCGCCGCGCGCATGCCGGAGCCGCACATCTTGTTGACCGTCGTGCTGCCGGTGGCAAGCGGCAACCCGGCCGCGAGCGCGGCCTGGCGCGCGGGCGCCTGGCCCTGGCCCGCGGGCAGCACGCAGCCCATCACGACTTCGTCGATCTGCCCGGGTTTCATGCCCGCGCGTTCGAGCGCCGCCGCGATCGCAACCGCGCCCAGCTGCGGCGCGGTCAGCGCCGCGAAGTCGCCCTGGAACGCGCCCATCGGTGTGCGCGCGGCGGACACGATCACGACCGGATCGCGGGTTATGTCGGTTGTCTCACTCATGTTTCAGCTCCTTGATCACACCTGCGACGACAGTCGGCACGTCGCCGAGCCTTGCCGCATCGGCGGCGACAACGTCGTTGTCGGTCGAATGCGCGCGGCTCGCGGTTGCGGCCGCCACGCAGTGTTGATACGCGACATCGAGATCGTCGATGCTCGCGATGGTCATACCCAGGTTACGCACGCGCCCGTCGTGCACGCCGTACACCCAGCCGTGCACCGTCAGTTCCTGGCCGCGCGCCCACGCATCGTTGACGATCGTGGTGCGGCAAACATTGACGACCTGTTCGATCGTATTCAGCTCGACGAGCCGGCGATGCCGGGCTTCGCCCATCGGCCACTCCTCGAGCAGCGCCGCGTGCTTCGCTCGCACGTCCTGCACGTGATGCAGCCAGTTATCCGCGAGACCGATACGGCGTCCGTGCAGCGCGGCACCGACACCAGAGCAACCGTAGTGACCGACCACCATGATGTGCTTCACCTTCAGCAGATCGACGGCGAACTGGATCACCGACAGACAGTTCAGATCCGTATGCACGACGACGTTCGCGATGTTCCGATGCACGAACACTTCGCCAGGCGGCAGGCCGATGATCTGGTTCGCCGGCACGCGCGAATCCGAGCAGCCGATCCACAGGTATTCGGGCGTCTGCTGGTCGGCGAGTCGCGAGAAAAAATCGGGGTCTTCGGCGAGCTTGCGCTCGACCCACGCATCGTTGTTGGCGAACAGATGCGCGAGCGGATGGGGCGTGGAGGACTTTGGGTTCATGGTGCTTCTTTGCAATGAGGACCGGCGGGGCCGGTCGAATCGTGTTCGGGCATGTTCGGGCTCAGGCGGCGCGCGCGGTTGCTGACGTTGCCGTCGTAGCCGCTGTCGTCGCGATGAAGCGCTCCGGATAGCGGACCTGGAAACGGATGCGGCGGTCGTACGGAAAGAAGTCGGGCAGTTCGCCTTTCATCAGATGCTCCTTGTGCCGCTGCCACAGTTCGGGCTTGAAGAAATCCGCGTGATGCTGCAGGAAATAGCGGCGCACGCGCGGATCGCCGAGCAGGAATGTGCCGTAGGTTTCCGGGAAGATGTCGTGCGGGCCGACCGAATACCACGGCTCGCCGGACATCTCGTCTTCCTCGTTGCGCGGCGCCGGCACCGCGCGCACGTTGCAGTCGGTCAGGTATTCAATCTCGTCGTAGTCATAGAACACCACGCGGCCATGGCGCGTGACGCCGAAGTTCTTGTACAGCATGTCGCCGGGGAAGATGTTCGCCTGCATCAGCTCCTTCACCGCGTCGCCGTATTCCTTGATGCCGTGCTCGACGTCCTCGTCGCTGCCGTTCTGCAGGAACAGGTTGAGCGGCACCATGCGGCGCTCGATGTACAGATGGCGGATCACGAGGTTGTCGCCCTCGTATTCGATCATCGATGGCGCTTCTTTCTTCAATTCGCGTACGAGCGCATCGTCGAGCCGCGACAGCGGCAGCGCGACGCTCGAATATTCGAGCGTATCGGCCATCCGCCCCAGGCGGTCGTGGCGCTTCACCAGTTGATATTTCTCCTGGATCTTCTCGCGCGTGGTTTCCTTCGGCGGCGGGAAGCTGTCCTTGATCAGCTTGAACACGTACGGAAACGACGGCAGCGTGAACACCAGCATTACGAGGCCCTTGATGCCGGGCGCGATGATGAACTGATCGCTCGAATGCGACAGGTGACGCAGCAGGTCGCGATAGAACAGGTTCTTGCCCTGCTTCTGCAACCCAACCGACGTGTAGATTTCCGCTTTCGGCTTGCCCGGCATGATCGAGCCGAGAAACTCGACGCACGCGGACGGCACTTCCATGTCGACCAGAAAATACGAATGCGAGAAGCTGAAGATGATCAGCAATTGGTCGCGTTTGAGCAGCACGGTGTCGAGCGCGAGTATGCCGGGTGACACGTGATGGACCGGTACCGCGAACGGCAGCACCGCGTCGCCGTTGATGATCCGCCCGATGATGTACGCGGCCTTGTTCCGGTAGAACAGCGACGACAGCACGTGAATCTGGAAATTGGCGGCTTCGTCGAATTCGCCGAACGCGTCGCGGATCGCCTGCATCACGCAGCCGACGTCGCGCGTCAGATCCTCGAACGGCGGATCGAGCTGGAAGTTCGTGACGATCCGCTCGAGCGTCGCTTCGAGACCGTCCTTGCCCGGGTAGTACGCGCGGTATGTCGGCTTCGCAGCGGGCTCGTCGTTCTCGATGTAGTCGGTCGAGATCGCTGGCCGCACGAAGATGAAATCGTTGTTGAAGTACGAGCGATGCAGGATCTGGCAGCACACCGAATTGAAAAACGTCTCCGCGCACTCGGGTTGCCGGTGCGTGGTCAGCAGACCGATGTAGTGCAGCTTGATCTGCTGCCAGATTCCGTCGTCGATGTTCTCCGCGTCGTATTCGTCTTCGAGCAGCTCGACGCATTCCTTCACGCGTTCGTCGTACGACGTGATGCGCTCGCGCGCGAGCCGCTGCAGGCCGTGCCAGTCCGCCGCCTCGAACAGCGTTTTCGCGTGGATCGCGGCTTCGCGAAAGATCCGGTAGTGCCGGTCGAATCCTTCGAGCATCGTCTGCGCGACGTCGAAACCGATCTGCGACGACAGCAGTTTAGGAAAGTGATTCATGGTGGCCGTGCGTTTGATCCAATGTCGGGAGCCGCTCTGGATTGTAGCGTCCGGTTCGCGCTGCGACGTGCCGTTCGCTGAGGCCGCGGCCGATCGCACGCGGTTGCGTGCGGTTACGTTGCGCGGCGTTCGACGCGGTTTCGCTCATCTTCCTGCAAAGCGCGGGTTAATCGCGAGTCGTGCGCTTAACGCCGGGCTCTAAAACCTTGTCGTGCATCGCGTCAGGCGCGTTCACGTGCGGCTTTTGCCGGCTCCGCATTCCGCGAAGCATTGTCCGTGCGGCCGCCTTCGAGCAACGCGCGCCCCTGCGCTTCGTATTGCGCGAGGTCTTCGAGCGTCGCGTTCAGGTCTTCGCGCTGACGCTCGAGCACCTCGCGATGCCGCGCGACCGTCGCGAGAAACGCGTGCAGTTGCGGCACCGTGTCGGTGGGCGACTCGTACAGGTCGAGCAGGTCGCGAATCTCCGACAGCGTGAAGCCGAGGCGCTTGCCACGCAGCGTCAGCTTCAGCCGCGTGCGGTCGCGGCCCGAATACACGCGGCGCAGACCGCCCGATCCTTCACGGCTCGGCGAGAGTAAACCCTGGTCTTCGTAGAAGCGGATCGCGCGCGGCGTCACGTCGAATTCGCGGGCGAGCTCGGTGATCGTGTACTGGGTATTGTGGGTATTGATCGGATGCATCGAAAGTTCTCTGCCGGACACAGATCCGGATTGGACGATAGAATCGACGTTTACGTTATCGTCAACTTGAGCCTGATGCAACCAGGCCGCGGCAAACCCGAAGAACCAAGAGGAAGACACCCGCAATGAACGCGCTGGAACACCAACTCGACTATCCGTTCGGCGACACGCTGCCGGAGCCTGGCCACGCGTACGAAGTCGCACCCGGTGTGCGGTGGATCCGGATGCCGCTGCCGTTCGCGCTCGATCACATCAATCTCTGGTTGCTGCGCGACGAGATCGACGGGCAGGCGGGCTGGACCGCGGTCGATTGCGGGATCGCGTCCGACACGATCAAGGCGAACTGGGAGCAGGTGTTCGACACCGTGCTGGAAGGCCTGCCGATCCTGCGCGTGATCGTCACGCACTGTCACCCCGACCACCTGGGCCTTGCGCACTGGCTATGCGAAGGCGGCGACAGGCAGCGCTGGAACGTGCGGTTGTGGATCTCGCTCGGCGAATACATGCTCGGCCGCGTGATGGCGGCGGGCGACGGCTCGAACGCGGGTGGCGAGGGTGCCGCGCGCCACTTCGCGCTGCATGGCATGAAGGACAGCGCGTCGCTCGACGCATTGCGCAACCGCAAGAGCTATTACGCGAACCTCGTGCCGTCGGTGCCATCGCAATATCGCCGGTTGCGCGAGGGCGATGCGCTCGCGATCGGCGGCCGGACGTGGCGCATCGTCACCGGCTTTGGCCATTCGCCGGAGCACTGCGCGTTGCATTGCGAAGCGGCTGGCGTACTGATTTCCGGCGACATGGTGCTGCCGCGCATTTCGACGAACGTGTCGGTGTTCGACATCGAGCCCGAGGGCAATCCGCTCGCGCTGTACCTGGATTCGCTCGGCCGATATGAAACGATGCCCGCCGACACGCTGGCGCTGCCGTCGCACGGCAAACCGTTTCGCGGCGTGCACACACGCATCGCGCAGCTACGCGCGCACCACGACGCGCGACTCGCCGAAGTGCGCGAAGCGTGCGCTGCGAAGCCGCATAGCGCAGCGGACATCGTGCCGCTGATGTTCAAACGCGAACTCGACATTCACCAGATGACCTTCGCGATGGGCGAAGCGCTCGCGCATCTGCATCTGCTGTGGCTCGCGGAGGAGTTGAAGCGGACGCACGATGCGGATGGGGTGATCCGGTTTGTTGCGTGAAGACAGCGCAGATCGCTATCGGCAATGATGCTGAAGGTATTCGGCCTCAAGGTCCCTACGCGGATCTACTTCTTCAGCCTCACGGTATGTTGTGCCGTTGGATCTGAATTCGGTGACCTCCACCCGTTTTCTTTCCGGCGATGAGACAGCTTTGTCGATTTCAATCAAAAGTTTCTTGCATTGCGGATCGTCCGACGGGCCAGGCGGGTGGGCAACGTTATTTTGTGTCGGGCTGACAAACCGGTAGCGAGGCGTGTCGCTTCGCGAAGAAGTTGCGGTGCTCTCCCGAGCGACGGCGATATGAGACGCTACGCTCAGTGAGCATGCAAGTGTCAAAAGTACGCGGGAATTTATGATGTGCATGATGCGGCCATCGAGTTGCAAGGCCACAAATTGTACTCACGGGTAATCGCATTCAATGTCCACTTTTGTCACGCATCGGTTCCGCCGATGTGCGGGAAAAGCCCGGTAAAAAAGCAAAGGGCCAGTCGCTGCGCAACCGGCCCTCTCCACGAATCGACATCCCGTGCGAACAGATCGCAGCGACGTTACTGCACGCTGACCGCCCCAAAATTCTGCCGCCCAAACGGACTCACGTGATAACCGCTCACGTTCGTGCGCGTGATCGCGGCGGCGGTCGGGTAGCCGAGCGGAATCCACAGCGCCTGATCGTGGATGATCTTCTGCGCCGCTTCATACGCCTTCGTGCGCTTCGCCTGATCGGGCGTCGACTTGCCGTCGGCGATCAGCTTGTCGAGCTGCGGGTCGCAATAGCGCGCGAAGTTGATGCCCGACTTCACCGCGTTGCAGCTGAAGAGCGGCGACAGATAGTTGTCGGGGTCGCCGTTGTCGCCGGCCCAGCCCATGAACAGCGTATCGTGCTGCCCCTGCTTCGCCTCCTTGATCAGCTCGCCCCACTCGATCACCTTCACGTCCGCCTTCACGCCGATCTTCGCGAAGTCGGCCTGCAGCAGTTCCGCGCCCGCCTTCGGATTCGGGTTCAGCACGCTGCCGTTCGGACGCACCCAGATGGTCGTCTCGAAGCCGTTCGGCAGGCCCGCGTCGGCGAGCAGCTTCTTCGCCTGCGCGGGGTCGTACGGCCACGGCTGGATCGCCTTGTCGTAGCTCCACGTGTTCGGCGGGTACGGATTGGTCGCCGGTGTTGCCGTGTTGTCGAACACGGTCTTCAGATACGTCGTGCGGTCGAACGCGAGGTTCAGCGCTTCACGCACCTTCGGGTTGTCGAGCGGCTTCTTCTGCGTGTTCAGCGCGACGAATGCGGTCATGAACGCCGGCGTCTGTTCGATCTTCAGCGCCTTGTCGTTTTTCGCTTCGGCCACGTCCTGCGGCTTCGGCGACAGCGCGATCTGGCATTCGCCCGCCTTCACCTTCTGCGCACGCACGGTGGCGTCGGGCGTGATCGCGTAGATCAGCCGGTCGATCTTCGGCTTCGGTCCCCAGTACGTCGGATTCACGTCGTAGCGGATGACCGCGTCCTTCGTGTAGCTCTTCAGCACGAACGGACCGGTGCCGATCGGCTTCGCGTTCAGGTCGGTCTGCTTGCCGGCCTTCAGCAATTGATCCGCGTATTCGGCCGGATAGATCGATGCAAAGCCCATCGTCAGGATCGATACGAAGGTGGCGTTCGGTTCGTTCAGCTCGAATTTGACCGTGCTGTCGTCGACCTTCGACACGCTCTTGATCAGCTTCACGAGTCCCATCGACTGCGCATGCGGAAAGCCGCTCGCGCCTGCCACCTTGTGCCACGGATTGCTGTCGTCGAGCATCCGGCTGAACGTGAACACGACGTCGTCGGCGTCCAGCGCGCGCGTGGGCTTGAAGTAATCGGTGGTCTGGAACTTCACGTCGGGCCGCAGATGGAACGTGTACGTGAGGCCGTCGGCGCTCACGTCCCACTTGTCGGCGAGTGCGGGCACGACCTTCTTCACGGCTTCGTCGTAAGAGACGAGCGAATTGAAGATCACGTCGGCCGACGCGTTGGTCGTGACCAGCGAGTTGAACTGGACGACGTCGAAGCCGTCCGGGCTCGATTCCGTGCAGACCGTCAGCGGTTTGGCGGCGACGAGCGCGGGTGTGGCAACGAACGCGACGGCTAGCACGGCGGCGAGCAGAGTGAAGCGCATAGGATCTCCCAAAACAGTCGTGGTATCAGGCAGTTCGTCTTCGTTCCGGCTGCGGCGGCCGGGCGTTCCGATCGTGAACCACGGAGCGCGGTGCGAATGCGGGGTCTATCGTGCCACTCTGTGCCTGTCGGTGCTCCCCGCCCGGGGGAAAGCTTATCCGTGGGCCGTAGCGCCGACAACCACTTATACCGCATATGTATATGGGTGGCGGGCCGCTGTCCGTTCAGTCGGCTCTCACTCTGTGCCCGCGTGGCGCTGCGGATAAACCGATGCCGCTGATCGCGCGCGAGCCGTGTCAGTCGTCGACGCGCGGCTTGCGCGGCGCCTTTTCGAACGCGCGATCGTAGAGCCAGCGTGGCGCGGCGTGCAGCAGCATCGCGACGATCCGCATCTGCCACGGGAACACCGCGAACGACACCTTGCGCGCGACCGCATCGGCCACTTTCGCGGCGAAGCGGTCGGCGTCCATCAGGAACGGCATCCGGTACGGGTTGTCTTCGGTCATCGGCGTACGGATGTAGCCCGGCGCGATCGTCACGACGGCGATGCGGTGCGGGCGCATCTCGACGCGCAGCGATTCGAGATAGCGCAGCGCCGCGGCCTTCGACGCGCTGTACGCACCGGAGCCCGGCAGACCGCGCACACCGGCGACGCTCGCGACGCCGACCAGCGTGCCGGCGCGCCCGGCGATCATCGCCGCTGCGAATGGCTCGAACGTCGCGATCATCCCGTAGTAGTTGATGTCCATCACCTCGCGGAAGGTCCGCAGGTCGCCGCGGCCGGTGACCGCGCCGCGGCTCACGCCCGCGTTGGCGATCACGACGTCCGGGCAGCCGTACTGGCCGATGAACTGCTGGGCGGCATCGGCGAGCGTCTCGGCATCGCGCACGTCGGCGGGATAGATCGAGACGGTGGCATCGGGGTGGGCTTGCTGGAAGGCGGTGAGGGCGTCGGCACGGCGGGCAACGAGGCCGAGGATGGCGCCGCGCCGCGCATATTCGGCGGCGAGCGCCAGGCCGATTCCGCTCGAGGCGCCGGTAATGAAGACCTTCAGCGGCGTAGTCATTCCGGCACCCGGGGGATTACATCTTTTTCGCGCGAACCTGCGACACCAGGTAGTCGAGTACCTGGAGCGTACCCGGCAGGCTGTTCGTCGCGGCCGGGCCGGTTTCATACTTGCCCTGTACCGCAAGCGTCGGCACGCCGTCGATCTTGTAGTCGTCGAGCAGCTTCTTGTCGCGCTGGATGGCCGTCTGCGTCGAGAACGAGTTGTACGCTTCCATGAACTTCTTCGGATCGACACCCTTCGTTGCGAGGAATTTGGCCTGATCCTCCGGCGTCAGCAGGTAGTCCTTGTTCACGTGGATCTCGTTGAAGATCGTCGGCGTGAGCTGCTGTGCGAGGCCGAGCGCGTCGACCGCGTGATAGAGCTTGGAGTGCGGGATGAAGTCGTCGCGGAACGCAACCGGTACGCGCTTGAACACGACGTCCGGACCCTGCTTCTTGATCCATGCTTCGAGGTACGGATCGAACTCGTTGCAGTGCGGGCAGCCGTACCAGAAGAACTCGGTGACCTCGATCTTGCCGGCCGGCACGTCGACGGGCTGCGGCGTGGACAGCACGGTGTAGTCCTTGCCGGCGACCGGCGCGGACGGCGAAGCCTGCGCGGCGCCCGCGACGATACCGAGAGAGACGAAAAGAATGCTGAACAGTTTTTTCATGTCATGTGACCCATGAGACGGAAGGAACGGCGGCGTGCAGCGGCGACCCGGGCGGCATTACGCCGCGCGCGGCATCGCCGGCAGATCATGCGCCGCTGCGGCGAAAGCGATATGACGGACAGCCCCTGTGCCCGCGCCGGCATTTTCGCCCGCGCACGGCTTTGCCGTGATCAGACCCGCACGGCACACTGAAGGTTCAGCGGCCGCGCAGGCTGTCCGGCTTACTGTTTACTGAAGCGGATGACCGCGGTATCGACGCCCGCGTCCGACAGCCGCTGACGCGACGAATTCATGTCGTCGAACTTCGCGAATGGCCCGATGCGCACGCGATAGTACGTCACACCGCCCGCATCGCGCTGCGTCACCTTCGACTCGAAACCCTGGAACGCGAGGCGTGCGCGCTGCTGCTCGGCATCGGCGGACGTCTTGTAGGCGCCGACCTGCAGGAAGTAACCGGTGTTCGCGTCGCCAGCGGCAGCCGAGGCGCCCGGCTTCGCTGCTGCCGTGGCGGTCGAGCCGGGCTTCGCGGTGGTGGCCGCGCTGCCCGTCGCTGGAGTGGAAGCGCCCTGCGGTTTCTTCTGCGTGGTGTTGTCGGCGGGCTTCGAGCCGACCGCGACGCCGTTCTGGTTCGTCGGCGGCACTTCGACGATCTGCGGCTCTTCGAGCATCCCCGACGACTGCGTCTGGTTGGTCGACTGGCCCGGCGCGGTGTTCGGCGGCGCCGGCTGTGCGGCCTGCGGCACCGCGACGCCCGGCGTCTTGCCCTGCAGCGGACGGTTCGGATCGTATTGAGGCTGGCTCGCGCTCGCGTCCGATGCCGATGGCGGCGCGACCTTCGCGACGAAAGGCGTCGGCGCGCGCGTGATATAGAGCGCCACCACTACCGCGATCGCCAGGCCGACGATCAGGCCCAGCACGATACCGAGAAAAGTGCCCCCGGTTTGTTTCGACTGCTTCGAAGTGCGGCGCGGTTTTGCCATCGTTTGAATCACCTGCGAAAAGAATCGTGGAACGACCGTCGATTATAACGACGGCCGCACGCATCGCCCTTGCGAGCCTACATCTTGGCGGGCGCCGATACGCCGATCGCCGCGAGGCCGTTGGCCAGCACCTGGCGCGTTGCGGCCAGCAGCGCGATGCGCGCGTTGCGTAGCGCTTCGTCGTCGACGAGCACGCGTTCGGCATTGTAGAACGAGTGGAATTCACCGGCGAGGTCGCGCAGATAGAACGCGACCACGTGCGGCGCGAGCTCGTCGGCCGCGTGCGCGAGGATGTCCGGGTATTCGGCGAGCTTCTGCAGCAGTGCCATTGCACGTTCGCTCGTGAGCGGCGTCACGTCGAACGACGGCAGCGCGGCCTCGTCGGCGTTGAAGCGCGTCTTCCATTCGGCGATCACCGAGCAGATCCGCGCATGCGCGTACTGCACGTAGTACACCGGATTTTCATCGTTCTGCTTCAGCGCGAGGTCGATGTCGAAGACGAACTCGGTGTCGGCCTTGCGCGAGATCAGGAAGAAACGCACCGCGTCGCGGCCGCGGCGAATCGTCGCTTCGTCGAGCAGATCGGGCGAGGTCTCGGCGCCCTGCGTCGCGCCACCCGACCATTCGATCAGGTCGCGCACCGTTACGTAGCTGCCAGCCCGCTTCGAGATCTTCACTTCCTGGCCGTCGCGCATCACGGTGACCATCTTGTGCAGGATGAAGTCGGGGTAGCCCTGCGGAATGCCGATGCCGAGACCCTGCAGGCCGGCGCGAACGCGCGCGATCGTGCCGTGGTGGTCCGAGCCCTGCACGTTGATCACTTTCGTGAAACCGCGCTCCCATTTGGCGACGTGATATGCGACGTCCGGCACGAAGTACGTATACGTGCCGTCGGTCTTGCGCATCACGCGGTCTTTGTCGTCGCCGTCGTCGGTGGTGCGCAGCCACAGCGCGCCTTCCTGCTCGTAGGTCTTGCCGGCGGCGATCAGTGAGTCGACGGTTTTTTCGACGCGCCCTTCCTTGTACAGCGACGACTCCAGATAGTACTGGTCGAAGATCACGCCGAACGCCTGCAGGTCCATGTCCTGTTCGTGGCGCAGATACGCGACCGCGAAGCGGCGGATCGCATCGAGATCCTCGATGTCGCCCTTGCCCTTCACCGGCTCGCCGTCCTTCGCCGCGACGGTCTCGCCGGCCAGGTAGTCGCGCGCGATGTCGGCGATGTAGTCGCCGTTGTACGCGGCTTCGGGCCAGTCAGCGTCGCCCGGCTTCAGGCCGCGCGCGCGCGCCTGGGTCGACGTCGCGAGCGTGTGGATCTGCACGCCCGCGTCGTTGTAGTAGAACTCGCGATGCACGGCGTAGCCCTGCGACGTGAGCACGTTCGCGAGCGCATCGCCGAGCGCCGCCTGACGGCCGTGGCCGACGTGCAGCGGACCGGTCGGGTTGGCCGACACGAATTCGATCAGCACGCGCTTGCCCGCGTCGCGCTGCGACTGGCCGAACGCGGCCTGTTCGGCGAACACCGCGGCGATCACGGCCTGCTTCGCGGCCTGTGCGAGGCGCAGGTTGATGAAGCCGGGACCGGCGACTTCCGCACCATCCACCAGACCTTGCGCCTGCGGATGCGCGAGCAGCGCATCGACGATCTGCTGGGCGAGCTGGCGCGGATTGGCGCGCAGCGGCTTTGCGAGCTGCATCGCCACGTTGCACGCGACGTCGCCGTGCGCGGCGACCTTCGGTCGTTCGAGGGCGATCGACGGCGTGACGAACGCGGCTTCGGCCGCGCCCTGGGTGGTCTGGACGACCTGCTTGACGGTGTCGGCGAGCAGGGTTTCGAGAGTCTGTTTTTGTGCGGGCAGCATGCTTGTTGCGAGTCCAGTGAGGCAGTGCGGTCAGGCGATCGAGGCGCCGGCGGTACGCCGGCTCGCAGCCTGCGCCGTGGCCGCGTGGCCGCGTGGCCGCGCGGCGGCAATCGGCGAGGCGGGAGCGGGCGCACGGCGCCGGGCCGGCGCCCCGGGGTGCGTTTTCGGGTGTAGACGGATTTTAGCAGGTGCTAATATGTCCAATGAGTGTTCAGACAGGATGCCCGGTCAAAGGGCCGTGGCGGCCGGCATAAGTCGGCAAGCCAACGAAACTCGCGCGAGCCCATTGCAGTCCGGTGGTTCGTGCGCGAATCCACATAACGAAAAGGGAATTGCCATGCTGGTTACTTTCAAATGCCGCTCCGCACCAGACGTCATGATGCTGGAGAACCTCGCGCAGTACCTGGTCGGGATCGTCGGCAAGCGGCTCGGCGAACGCGGCGTCATCGCGCATGACGAACTCGACGAGGCGATCACGAAGCTCGAGGCGGCCATCGTCACCGACAAGCAGGAACGCGCCGAACACGACGGTCACTTCCACGAAGGGGAAGAAGGCCGTGAGCACCACGAGATTCCGATCGGCCTCGCGCAACGCGCGTTCCCGTTCCTCGACATGCTGCGCCTCGCGCAGAAGGAAAACACCGACGTGCTGTGGGGCGTCTGATCGCGGTGACGAGTGCTTTGCGGTAGGGCGCGCTGCGTTGCGCGCAGGCGCGTCGTGTGTCTGGCGCGAAGACCGCAAGGGCGACGAAAGCTGAGCATGAAAAAAACGGAGCCCGCGTAAAGCGGGCTTCGTTGTTTCAGGGGTAGCCTGGCAGCGTTCGCGTTACTGGCTGGCCGCTTCCGGTGTCGCGGCCGGCGCCGATGCGCCCTTCTTATGCTTTTTCTTCTTCGCCTTCTTCACGTGTTTTTGCGTGGGCGGCGAGTACGAACTGACTGTGCTCGCGTCGGCGGGTGCGGCAGTCTGTGCGAGCGCGAGCGACGATCCCGCGGCGAGCGACAGGGCGGTGAGTACCAGCGTCAGCTTCTTCATACGATTTTTCTCCGGGTCGGTTGCTAGTCGTTGAGCCGACGCGTTATGCACGTCGCGTCTGGCGGGTACAGCCACTTCAGTTTACAAAACCGAAAATCGTGTCGAGTGAAATATTCGGATTTCGTGGCCCGATATAGCAACAGCGGCTACAGCAGCGGCGCGAGTGCCCGCGCCGCGTCCGCCTTCGACAGCGACATCCGCTGCGCGAAGTCTTCCAGCTGGTCCTGAGCGATCTTGCCGACCGAGAAATACGTGCTGTCCGGATGCGCGAGATAGAAGCCGGACACGCTTGCGGCCGGCAGCATCGCGAGCGATTCGGTGACGCTCATGCCGATCTCGTTCGCGCGCAGCACGTCGAACATGTCCTGCTTCACGAGATGGTCCGGGCACGCGGGGTAGCCCGGCGCCGGGCGGATGCCGCGGTACTTCTCGCCGATCAGGTCGTCATTCGACAGCGACTCGGCGGCCGCGTAGCCCCACAGGTCGCGCCGTACACGCGCGTGCATCGCTTCGGCGAACGCTTCGGCGAAGCGGTCGGCGAGCGCCTTCAGCATGATCGCGCTGTAGTCGTCGTGATCCTTTTCGAACTGCTTTTCCTTCACGTCGACGCCGAGGCCGGCCGTCACCGCGAACAGGCCGATGTAGTCGGCGACGCCCGAGTCTTTTGGCGCGATGAAATCGGCGAGCGAGCGATTCGGCCGCATCACGCCGTCGACCACCGGACGCACGCTCTGCTGACGCAGGTTGCGCCACGTGAGCGCGACTTCGGAGCGCGATTCGTCGGTATAGATCTCGATATCGTCGTCGTTCACGGTGTTCGCGGGCAGCAGTGCGATCACACCGTTCGCGGTGAGCCAGCGGCCCTGGATCAGCCGCGCGAGCATCGACTTCGCGTCGGAGAACACGCGCCGCGCCGATTCGCCGACGATCTCGTCGTTCAGGATCGCCGGATACGGACCCGCGAGATCCCACGTCTGGAAGAACGGGGCCCAGTCGATGTAGTTAGCCAGCTCGCTCAGGTCGTAGTTCTTGAATACGCGGCGGCCGATGAACTTCGGCTTCACCGGCTGGTAGTTCGCCCAGTAGATCTTCGTGCGGTTCGCGCGCGCTTCGGCGAGCGTCACCATCGGCTGTACCTTCCGGTTCGCGTGCTGGTCGCGGATGCGATCGTAGTCGGCCTTCAGTTCGTCGAGATACTTCGCGGCGCCTTCGTCCGACAGCAGGTTCGACGCGACCGATACCGAACGCGATGCGTCCGGCACGTACACGACCGGGCCTTCGTAATGCGGCGCGATCTTCACGGCGGTATGCACGCGTGACGTCGTCGCCCCGCCGATCAGCAGCGGAATCTTCTTGATGCGGAAATAGTCGTCGCGCTGCATTTCGGACGCGACGTAGGCCATTTCCTCGAGGCTCGGCGTAATGAGCCCCGACAGCCCGACGATGTCCGCTCCTTCGACCTTCGCTCTCGCGAGAATCTCGTTGCACGGGACCATCACGCCCATGTTGACCACTTCGAAGTTATTGCACTGGAGCACGACCGTCACGATGTTCTTGCCGATGTCGTGCACGTCGCCCTTCACGGTCGCGATGACGATCTTGCCCTTCGCGCGGACGTCGGCGCCGGCTTCGGCGAGCAGGCGCTTTTCTTCCTCGATGAACGGGATCAGATGCGCGACCGCCTGCTTCATCACGCGCGCCGACTTCACGACCTGCGGCAGGAACATCTTGCCCTGGCCGAACAGGTCGCCGACGATGTTCATACCGTCCATCAACGGCCCTTCGATCACGTTGATCGGGCGGCCGCCGGCCGCGTCGATCTTCGCGCGCACCTCTTCCGTGTCTTCGACGATGAAGTTCGTGATGCCGTGCACGAGGGCATGCGCGAGGCGTTTCTCGACGGGCTGGTTGCGCCACTCCAGGTTTTCTTCCTTCTTCGCAGCGCCCGTCTTGAACTGGTCGGCGATTTCGAGCAGCCGGTCCGTCGAGTCGGGGCGGCGGTTCAGCACGACGTCCTCGACACGCTCGCGCAGTTCCGGGTTCAGGTCCGCGTAGACGCCCAGCTGCCCCGCGTTGACGATGCCCATGTCCATGCCGGCCTGGATCGCGTGATACAGGAACACGGTGTGGATCGCCTCGCGCACCGGATCGTTGCCGCGAAACGAGAACGACACGTTCGACACGCCGCCGCTGATCTTCGCGTGCGGCAGGTTCTGCTTGATCCAGCGGGTCGCCTCGATGAAGTCGACCGCGTAGTTGTTGTGCTCTTCGATGCCGGTCGCGACCGCGAAGATGTTCGGGTCGAAGATGATGTCTTCCGGCGGAAAGCCGACTTCGTTGACGAGGAAATCGTACGAGCGCTTGCAGATCTGTGTCTTGCGTTCGTAGGTATCGGCCTGGCCTTTTTCGTCGAAGGCCATCACGACGGCAGCGGCGCCGTAGCGGCGGATCAGCTTCGCATGATGGCGGAACGCGTCCTCGCCTTCCTTCAGCGAGATCGAATTGACGATCGCCTTGCCCTGCACGCACTTCAGGCCTGCTTCGATCACTTCCCACTTCGACGAATCGATCATCACCGGCACCCGCGAGATGTCCGGCTCCGACGCGATCAGATTCATGAAGCGGACCATCGCCGCTTTCGAATCGAGCATCGCTTCGTCCATGTTGATGTCGATCACCTGCGCGCCGTTCTCGACCTGCTGCCGCGCGACCGCGAGCGCTTCGTCGAACTGGTTGTTGAGGATCATCCGCGCGAACGCTTTCGAGCCGGTGACGTTGGTCCGTTCGCCGACGTTGATGAAGAGCGTGCCGGGCGTGACGTTGAACGGCTCGAGGCCGGAAAGGCGCAGGGTGTGATCGGTCATGGCGTCGTGTTTTTTATGATCGGAGCGTAGGCGAGGCGGCAAGGCTCACGCGGCGTCGCGGTAGTGGTTCGGCCAGCGGCGCGGCTTGATGTCTGAGAGCGCTTTCGCGATCGCGGCGATGTGCTCGGGCGTCGTGCCGCAGCAGCCGCCCGCGATGTTCACGAGACCGGCTTGCGCGAACTCCTTCAGCAGGCTCGACGTGTCGGCCGGGGTTTCGTCGAAGCCCGTGTCGCTCATCGGGTTCGGCAGGCCCGCGTTCGGATAGCACGACACGTAGGTGTCGCACAGCTTCGACAGTTCGGCGATGTACGGGCGCATCAACGCCGCACCGAGCGCGCAGTTGAGGCCGAACGTGAGCGGCCGCGCGTGCCGCAGCGAATTCCAGAATGCTTCGACAGTCTGGCCGGACAGAATGCGGCCGGACGCGTCGGTGACGGTGCCCGAGATCATGATCGGCAGGCACTCGCCGGTGTTGTCGAAGAGTTCGTCGAGCGCGAACAGCGCGGCCTTCGCGTTCAGCGTATCGAAGATCGTTTCGACGAGGAACAGGTCGACGCCGCCGTCGAGCAGCGCCTTCGCCTGCTCGTAGTAGGCCGTGCGCAACTCGTCGAACGTGACATTGCGTGCAGCCGGATCGTTGACGTCCGGCGAGATGCTCGCGGTCTTCGGCGTCGGTCCGATGGCGCCGGCGACGAAGCGCGGCTTGTCGGGTGTCGAGTACGCGTCGCACGCGGCGCGCGCGAGCTTCGCGGATTCGAGGTTCATCTCGACCGCGAGGTTTTCCATGCCGTAGTCGGCCTGTGCGACGGTGGTCGCACCGAATGTGTTGGTCTCGAGGATATCCGCGCCGGCGGCCAGGTACTGGTCGTGAATTTCGCGGATCACCTGCGGCTGTGTGATCGACAGCAGTTCGTTGTTGCCTTTGATGTCGCGCCCGAAGTCCTTGAAGCGCTCGCCGCGATAAGCCGCTTCGTCGAGCTTGTAGCGCTGGATCATCGTGCCCATCGCGCCGTCGAGAATCAGGATGCGCGACTCGAGTAGCGCGGGCAGCGTCGCGCCGCGCGTGTAGGCCGTGGCGGGCGCACCCGGTCGGGCGGAGACGGCGGAAGAGGCGGGCTGGTTCATGGCAATGGGCGCTAGTAAGCGTACTAAAAGGACGCGCGGGCTAAGGCCTTGCGCCGGATCAGTCGGGAAACGTGCATTGTAGCCGCAGCCGGACCATGGCGCTCCGCGTGCGGCCGTCGGCGGAGCGCCAACAAAAAGCCCTGTCCGGCACGCCGGACAGGGCTTTCAGGGAGTGCCGCCGGAGCGGGAGTCGAGTAGGTGCCGTGCGAGCTTTAGTGCAGCACCACCGGTTGATTCATCAGACTGTCGAATTGACCGAGGAATTCGTCGACTTCATCGAGAGACGGTTCTTCCTGGATCAGCTTCTGCACGTGCTCGCGGAAACGCGCCGCCATTGCGCCATCGATATAGATCTCGCGTTGCATATTTTTATCGACGATCTCGTAACCACCGGACTTCATCGCGAGATGGCCGTCTTCCGGCGGGAACTCGACAACACAGTAGTTGGGACTGTTGTAGATCATTTGCATGGCGACACTCCTTCTTTCCGTTGGCTCCTGGCCATTCCTGCGCCATACATGGAGCGTGTGGTGTGGAATTCAAGGGGTGGGTCCGAAGCAACGCTAGTAAAAATTTCCGGACCTGAAGGTTAGACAGGGCTTTCCAGAAACGTTTCAAGCAACCCGGCAAATCGATGCGACTGCTCAATGGGCGCGAGATGTGCGGCATCGAGCAGTTCGTATTGTGCGCCTTGAATGGCGTTCGCGATGGCCTGAGTGGCGACAACGGTCCGACCGTGGCCGCAGACGTCGTAGCGCAGCACCGTATGGTCATCGCGAAAATAGCCGGCCAGCTGATCCCAGATCGAAAGATCGCCGCCTGGTTGATGAACGAACGTCAGCCAGGAGCCACCGCCTTCGTTGCTGAGGACATAACGCGTGTCGACGCCGTCGAGGTTCAGTTGCGTGCGGACTCCATCTCGAAAAGGTGCGGTGAACGGGAACCGTCGCACGAAAAAGGGGGGCTGCGTAAGAACTGGTAAGACTTGAAGAACCTTCGTGCGGCGGGGGCTTTCCTCATGCGAACGCTGTCGCGCTACGAAGTTTCCGCGATCGACCGAAGACCCGTTCAGGGTCAGGGCTTTTCGCTTTCTGGCGGGGTGTCTGGTGTGGGTTGAGGCGCGGGTGCAGAAGGATTGTCTGCGTTGCCGCTGGGGTTGCCTGACGTGTTACCTGTCGCACCGTTCACACCGGCTACACCATTCGCATCGGGTGCCGCGAGCTTGCCGCGCCATACGAGTTCGATCTGCGTGCCGTTCGGTTCGGTCTGTACGATCCGTGCCGGCAGCCAGCCGAGCGACGGCGCGAGCCACACGTCGATCCGTCGCGCATCGCCTGCGTGACGTGGCAGCCGCATGAAGTGCCGCGCATCGATGAAGCCTTGCGCGGTGCGCACCGTCTCGTCGCCGATGGTTTCGATCGGCCAGATCTCGCCGCTGTCGTTGTCCGCGACGTAGAACTGCCGCGTGACGCCCGGCTTGTACGCATCGGGATCGCCGCGCACGAGGCTCGCGAGCTGCATCACCATGCTGAAGCGGTCCTGCGCGCCGTCGGGCAGCGCGAGCGTCGTGGGCGTGCGCGTGAACGCGATCTGTTTGTCGGTGCGATTGAAGATCGTCACGTCTTCTGCGCGCCGGCCGCGTTTCTCGATGTATTGATCCGGCGCGAGACCGAACGCGTCGACGCGCCCGTGACTCGAGTAGCTGAACGTACCGACGAACGGCACCGGCATCGAGACGATCATCTCGTAATGCTGGCCGTCGCTCGCCCAGTGGATCGTGCCTGGCTGGTTGCGCACGCCGTTGTAGAACGTGTCGTATTGCATCTCGCTGGAAGGCGGCACTGAGAACTTCACGCCGGACGCCGCGTGCGGTGCGCTTGCAGCAGCGGGTGCCGATGCGCTCGTTGCTCCGCTTGCTGACGTGCTTGCCGCGCCGGATGCAGACGCGGCCTGTGGTGCCGATGCCGTGTCGGGGACGGCGGGCGTGGGAGCGGCCGGCTCGGAACGCGTCGCCGTCAGCACATGCTCACTCGGTGCACGGGGCGCACGTGACGGAGCGGGCGCCCGTTTAGGTGCGGCCGCCTGCGGCTGGGCGGCTGGCTGCTGCTCGATGCGCTCCGGTTTCAGCAACGCGATTTCGACTGGCGCATGCGCGGCATCGACAGGCTGGAACGTCTCGCGATGTCGCTCGATCCACTCCGCGGCAATCCAGTGCAGGCCCAGCACCGCCACGAGCACCGCGATCCAGCGCACCGTGCGCGCACGCGACCGCCCCGCGTTGGGCGGCGTAGTCGGGCGATGGTTAAGCGTGGATGACGACATGCGAAGCGGCGGATCGGATCGAAGCGGTGCGATGGGTGAAACAGCGGAACGGAGGTTCGACCGCATGCCGGCGCCCGATGTTCCTGCGGCAAGATACCGGCGCGGAAAGCCACGCCAGCTATACGCCTCAACGCGGCGTCGGACTATTACCCAGTTCGTACGACAGCCTGCGCGCGCATTCGCGCATCGCCGTATCGATCTCGCCGTCCCAGCGGATGTCGAACGAGCCTTCGTGACCGAGTGCGATCAGGCCGAGTGCGAGATCGCCGGTCGCATCGAAGACCGGCATGCAGAACGCGTGGATCGTCGCGAGCAGCATCCCTTCGACGCGCGCCGCTTCATGCGCACGCACGTCCGCGAGCGTGCGCTCGACGTCTTCGGGCGTGCGCGGCGTGTCGGTGCGGGCAGAGCGATGCACCACCGCTAGTTCGCGCTCGATCATCGCCGCGGTCTTGCTGCGCGGCAGATAGGCGGCGAACAGCAGGCCGGTGGCGGAGCCGAGCAGCGGCATCACGTCGCCGAGTTTCAGCGATGCCTTCGCGGGATGGCTCGATTCCATCCAGTGAACGACAGTCGGCCCCTGGTTGCCCCACACCGCGATGCCGACCGTCAGGTCAAGCCGGTCGTGCAATTCCGCGAGCGCGACACGCGCGAGCTTCACGCCGTCGACGCGCGCGAGCCGCGCCAGTCCCAGTTGCAGCGCGAAACCGCCGAGTTCGTAGCGCCCGGACAGCGGGTCTTGTGCGACCACGCCGAGTCGCGCGAAGCTCACCAGATAGCGATGCGCTTTCGCCGGGCTCATGCCCGCGCGTTGCGCGAGGTCGCGCAGCATCATCGCGCGCGGTTCGTGCGTGAGCACGTCGAGCAGCCGGAAGCCGACCTCGATCGACTGGATGCCCGAGCGCAGTTTCTCTTCGCTGTTTTCGCTGCCGTCGGCGGGATCGCGGGCGTCGGCTTCGTCGTCGGCATCGAACGGAGCGGCTGTCGATGGTGCAGCGGCATCATCGGCAGACGGATGGCGGGCGGCGCGGGGACGGGCGGGTGACGGCATGAGCGGAAGGTGGCGCGAGCCGCAAAGGCACGCGATAAACAGCGGTGAAAGAAGGCGCGCTTGGGGCGCGTCGATTCACCATCGTAGAATAGATTCCTTCTACCGTCATCCCTACCGCTTATTCCCCTATGAAACTCGCTTCGCTGAAGGACGGCACGCGCGACGGTCAACTGATCGTCGTGTCCCGCGACCTGCACACCGCGGCGATCGCCGACGCGATCGTGCCGACGCTGCAGCGCGCGCTCGACGACTGGACCTTCTACGCGCCGCAACTGCACGACCTGTCCGACGCATTGAACCAGGGCCGCGCGCGCAACATGTTCCCGTTCGACGCGAAAGACTGCATGGCGCCGCTGCCGCGCGCGTTCCAATGGGCCGACGGCTCGTCGTACGTGAATCACGTCGAACTCGTGCGCCGCGCGCGCGGCGCCGAGATGCCGCCCGAGTTCTGGACCGACCCGCTGATGTACCAAGGCGGCAGCGACGACTTCATCGGGCCGCGCGACGACGTCGTGTGCGCGTCCGAGGACTACGGCATCGACTTCGAGGCCGAGGTCGCGGTGATTACCGGCGACGTGTCGATGACGGCAACGCCCGACCAGGCGCTGAAGGGCGTGCGGCTCGTGACGCTCGTCAACGACGTGTCGCTGCGCAACCTGATTCCGGCCGAACTCGCGAAGGGCTTCGGCTTCTTCCAGAGCAAGCCCGCGACATCGTTCGCGCCGGTCGCCGTCACGCCCGATGAACTCGGCGAGCACTGGCGCGGCGGTCGCGTGCATCGTCCGATGATCGTTCACTGGAACGGCAAGAAGGTTGGCCAGCCCGATGCCGGCACCGACATGGTGTTCCACTTCGGCCAGTTGATCGCGCATGCGGCGAAGACGCGTAACCTGCGGGCCGGTTCGATCGTCGGGTCGGGCACCGTGTCGAACAAGGACGCGAAGCGCGGTTACTGCTGCATCGCCGAGAAGCGCTGTCTCGAAACCATCGAGCACGGCGCGCCGCAGACCGAGTTCATGAAGTACGGCGACACCGTGAAGATCGAGATGTTCGACGAAGCCGGTAAGTCGATCTTCGGTGCGATCGAACAGGCGATCGCGCCGCTCGATCCGGCGCACTGAGCACACGCGCGGCTCATCGCGTGCGGCGGCCGCCAGGCCGGCCGAGGGTCAACCACAAGCCAGCCACAAACCCGATCGTCGAAAGGGTTTCGCCCGATGCCGGTCCAGCGGGCGCCCGCTACACTGGCTGACGCGCGACACGGGACGCGCGCCGGTCCGTCCGCCTCGCACGACAGCCTGTGTATCCGTGTAGTGGGCAACCGGCATCGATAACAGACACGCGAGGAGACAGGCATGCTGCGATTGCGCGGGGCGAGGAGTGCGTCGGCACGAACAACGGGAACGACGCGATGGTCAGCGCATTGGCGGAGGATCGGCGTGTTGATGCTGGGCAGTCTGCCTGCGCTTGCATTCGCACAGGTGAAGATCGGACTGGTGCTGTCGCTGACTGGCCCCGCTGCATCGCTCGGCATTCCCGCACGCGACACGTCGACGCTGTTCCCGAAAGAGATTGCCGGTCAGAAGGTCGAGTACATCGTGCTCGACGACGCCTCAGACACGACGCTCGCGGTGCAGGACACGCGCAAGCTGATCTCCGAAAATCACGTGGACGCGATCATCGGCTCGTCGATCACGCCGAACTCGCTGGCGATGCTCGACGTCGTCGCCGAGGGCGAGACGCCGGCGATCTCGCTTGCGTCGTCCGCGAAGATCATCGAACCGGTCGACGCGAAGCGCTACTGGATGTTCAAGACGCCGCAGACCGACGCGATGATGGCGTCCGCGATCGCCGAACACGCGAGCGGGCACGGCGTGAAGACGATCGCGTACATCGGCCAGGCGGATGCGCTCGGCGAGACGTTCTACGCGGAGGTCGCGAAATTCGCGGAGCTGCATCACATCCGCGTGGTCGCGAACGAGCGCTTCAATCGCACGGACACGAGCGTCACGGGTCAGGTGCTGAAAATTCTTGCGGCGAATCCGGATGCGGTCGTCGTCGGCGCGGCTGGCACGCCGGCCGCGCTGCCGCCAAAAACGCTCGTTGCGCGCGGCTACAAAGGCAAGATCTATCATAACCACGGGGTCGGCAGTAACGACTTCCTGCGCGTCTGCGGCACCGACTGCAACGGCACGTTCCTGCCCGCGAGCCCGGTGCTCGTCGCCGCGCAGCTGCCGCAGGATCACCCGGCGAAGCGGCTCGCGCTCGACTACATCGCGCGCTTCGAGGCGTTGCGCGGACCCGGCAGCGTATCGGCGTTCGGCTCGTATGCGTGGGATGCGAACCTGCTTCTCGGGAACGCGGTGCCGATCGCGTTGACGAGCGCCGCGCCGGGTACGCCAGCGTTTCGCCGTGCATTGCGCGACGCGCTCGAAGCGACGCGCGGCCTTGCCGATACAAACGGGCTCGTCAACATGAGCCCGACCGATCATCTTGGGCTCGATCAACGTGCCCGCGTGATGGTGCAGATCCGCGACGCGAAGTGGGTCTACCAGCCGCGCTGACGCGAAACGGGTGACACCTGCCGCATCCTCTCGACTCACGGAAGAACGTTATGTCGCAAGAACCGTCTGCTTCATCTGGATCGCCTTCATCGGCCTCGCCTGCGGGCAATCCCGCGCCGTATGAGCGCTACACGTCGCTGCAGTTGCGGCGTCATCCGCATGGAATTCTCGAGATCGTGATGAACGGCGCGGGCGCGAACCGCAGTGGTCTCGCGACCGCCGACGCGCAGACGCATCGCGAGCTTGCGGAGATCTGGCGCGACGTCGACCGCGACGACGAAACCCGCGTCGCGGTGATCCGCGGCGAAGGCAAAGGGTTTTCGGCGGGCGGCGACCTGCATCTGGTCGAAGAGATGGCGACCGACTTCGACGTGCGCACCCGCGTATGGCGCGAAGCACGTGACCTCGTCTACAACGTGATCAACTGCAGCAAGCCGATCGTGTCGGCGATGCATGGACCGGCTGTCGGCGCGGGACTCGTCGCGGGGTTGCTGGCCGACATTTCGATCGCGGCGAAGTCGGCGCGGATCATCGACGGCCATACGCGCCTTGGCGTCGCGGCCGGCGATCACGCGGCGATCGTGTGGCCGCTGCTGTGCGGGATGGCGAAGGCGAAGTACTACCTGCTGCTGTGCGAGCCGGTGAGCGGCGAGGAGGCGGAGCGGATCGGCCTCGTGTCGCTCGCCGTCGACGACGCCGACGTCGTGCCGAAAGCGTTCGAGGTCGCGGAGAAACTCGCGCACGGTTCGCAGACCGCAATCCGCTGGACCAAGTACGCGCTGAACAACTGGCTGCGCTCGGCCGGGCCGGCGTTCGACACGTCGCTGGCGCTCGAATTCATGGGCTTCGCGGGGCCTGATGTCCATGAAGGTGTGAAATCGCTGCGCGAGCGGCGCGCGCCGGATTTTCCGGGCGGTGAGCCGTTTTGAGGTTGCAGGTGGTGCGGTGTGCTTCGCCGCGCAGCGCACGCGATGCACGGCGCACGATACGTCGTGCGACCGGGGCCCATACGCCGCGCCCCGACGCCCGCACGGTATGATCGGACGCGACACACAAACAATGCGCGAGAACGAGCGCAATGCTTCAATCGTTTCATCTGTATTCGGTGCGAGGAGAAATGCATGACCGATAGACCCGGCGTTACGCCGCCCTTTCCCGGTTTCCCGGGGTTTCCTCCTGCCGAGATGGTCGACCGGATGTGGGACATGATGCGTCTCACGCCGTTCGGCTCGTCGTTTCCGGGCGGGCAGCCTGGGGCGGCGCAAGGCCTCGGACCGTCGCTGTCGATGATGTCCGACATGATGGCGCCGCTCACGAACGTCGAAGAACTCGACAAACGCATCACCGACATGCGCGCCGTCGAGCAATGGCTGAAGCTGAATCTGAACATGCTGCAATCGGCGATTCAGGCGCTCGAAGTGCAGCGCGCGACGCTCGCTACGTTGCGGGCGTTCGGTGCGTCGTTTGCGCAGTCGCCGGCGGGGGCGGGTGCTGCGCCTTCGCCTTCTCCATGGTCGTCGCCTGCGAGCGGGTCGCCGTTTGCGAAGAAAGAGAGCGAGCCTGCGGCTTCGACTGAAAGCAGCGCATCGGCCAAAGCCAGTGAAAGCAGCGAAGGCGCCGAAGGTGGCGTGCAGACCGGGCCGGCATTCGATACATCGGGCTGGTGGAACCTGCTGCAATCGCAGTTCAACCAGCTTGCGCAATTCGCGATGACGCAACCCGGTGCAGCGGGTGCTGCCGGCGCTGCGGGTACGACCGCTGCACCGGGCGCGGCGTCGTCGAAGGCTGACGCAAAGCCTGCGGCGGCAAAGCGTCCGGCCGCGAAGCGCGCGGCGCCCGGCAAGCAATCCAGTGCGACCGGCGGAACCGGAGCAACCGGCACAACACGCAGCGCGAAGAAAGCGCCGCCGCAGCCCGAATGAAACCGCGCGACGACGGCGGAGCGTGACGCATGCGGCTCGCGCTCGTGCTGATGGGTGGCGGCGCGCGTGCGGCCTACCAGGCCGGCGCACTCGCCGCGCTCGCGCAGATCGCGCGCGAAGTGGCGCCTGCGCATCGGGCGTCGCCGTTCAGCGTCGTTTGCGGCACGTCGGCGGGGGCGATCAACGCGACGTCGATTGCGAGCCACGCCGACGACTTCCTGCGTGGCGCCGACCGGTTGGTCGACGTGTGGTCGGCGATGCGCGCCAATCGCGTGTATCGCACGGACTGGCCGGGCGTCGTCGGCGCAGGCGTGCGCTGGCTCGCGGCGATGACGGTCGGCTGGGCGGCGCGCCGCTCGCCGCGCGCGTTGTTCGACAACACGCCGCTCGCGGGGTTGCTGCACGAGGCGCTCAGCTTCCACCGGATCGACCAGATGCTCGAGTCGCGCGCGCTGCATGCGCTATCGGTGACGGCGCTCAGCTATTCGTCGGGGCGGCATCTGACGTTCTATCAGGCGAGCGAGCCGATTCACGCGTGGCGGCGCGCGCAGCGCACCGCGCGGATGGTCGAGCTGACGCCCGCGCATCTGCTTGCTTCGTCTGCGATTCCATTCATCTTTCCGGCCGTGCGTCTTGAAGTCGACGGTCGTCACGAGTATTTCGGCGACGGCTCGATCCGCCAGATCGCGCCGCTCAGTCCGGCGATCCACTTCGGCGCCGACCGCATCGTCGTGATCGGCGCAGCCGCGGCGCGCCCCGAAGTGCCGGCGACCGCACCGGAAAACGGCTATCCGTCGCTCGCGCAGATCGGTCAGCAGGTGCTCGCGAGTGTGTTTCTCGATTCGATCGGCGCGGACATCGAGCGGATGGAGCACGTGAACCGGATGGTGCTGCAGTTGCCGCACGTGGTCGAACCGGAAAGCGGCTGGCGTCACGTCGAGGTGCTCGCGATCGCGCCGAGCGAGCGCATCGAGCTGATCGCCGCACGGCATCTGAAGCGCCTGCCGCTGACGGTGCGCGGGCTGCTCGGCGCGGTGGGCGGGAATCGCGCGTCGGGCGCGTCGTTCGCGAGCTATCTGCTGTTCGAAAGCGAATTCACGCGTGAACTGATCGACCTCGGCCGCCGCGACGCGCTGGCTCGCCGCGACGAACTGGCCGCATGGATCGAGCGCGCCGACCGTAACACCCACGACACCAGCGGTCCTCATGGACACCATGGCCAGCACGGCCCCGGCACCGCATGACACGGACGCGTCACAGCCCTTTGCACGACATCTGCGCCGATCCTGCCGCAGGTCGACGTAAGGTCCTGCTCGCGGCCCGCCGAACGGGCGGAAGCGTCATATTCGCGTGCTATCATGCAATGAGCTTTCAGTATCCTCGGGCGCACCATAACAACCCACGAACCGCCCGTTCGTCGGCCCAGGCAAAGGACTTCCTTCCACCCACGGCTGACCGCGTGGCGGTCGCCGCCCCGCACAAGAACTCCGGTTTTCGCAAGTGCACATCGAATGCAGACGCTTCTTTGCGACACCCTTGCATCTGGGCACCCGATTACCGCGTAAAATTGAACATTGAGCACGCGAACGTGCGTTTTTTGCTCGTTAGCCGCAACAGTAGCCAGCCACATCAAGACGTCGCAACGCGCAGAACAGGGGTGGGAATATGAACACCATGCTTTATCCGGAACTTTATAAATCGCTCGAGTCCGTTCGATGGGACATGGAGAAGGACATCCCATGGGACAAGTTCGACGCGTCGTTGCTCACCGACGAGCAGGCCGCGACGATCAAGATGAACGCGATCACCGAATGGTCCGCACTGCCCGCCACGGAAATGTTCCTGCGCGACAACCACCACGACAGCGATTTCTCCGCGTTCATGAGCGTGTGGTTTTTCGAGGAGCAGAAGCACTCGCTGGTGCTGATGGAGTATCTGCGCCGCTTCAAGCCGGAACTCGTGCCGACTGAAGAAGAACTGCACGCGGTGCGGTTCACGTTCGATCCGGCGCCGCCGCTCGAAACGCTGATGCTCCACTTCTGCGGCGAAATCCGCCTGAATCACTGGTATCGCCGTGCGGCCGAATGGCACACCGAGCCGGTCATCAAGCAGATCTACGAAACCATCTCGCGTGACGAAGCGCGCCACGGCGGCGCGTATCTGCGCTACATGAAGAAGGCGCTGACGAATTTCGGTGACGTCGCGCGTGCGGCGTTCGCGAAGATCGGCGTACTGATGGCATCGGCGCGCCGCACCGAAAAGCCGCTGCACCCGACCAACCTGCACGTGAATCAGGCGCTCTTCCCGCGCGATACCATCCAGTCGCGCCTGCCCGATCCGGAATGGCTCGAACGCTGGCTCGACGAACAGATCCGCTTCGACGACGGCTGGGAAAAGAAGGTGATCGAGCGCATCCTGCACAACCTGTCGATCCTGTTCGAGCGCTCGTTCAACACCGCGCAGGAACTGAACCGCTATCGCAAGGAAGTGGTGCAGCGCCTGCAGGCCGAGCAGGGCTCCGCACAACAGCAGCCGGCCTGAGCTGACGCCGCGACGCGGCGTTACGCTGAGCGCCACGCAAACGAAAAGCAACACGGCCCGACAGGCGCGCAACCTGCCGGGCCGTTTTTTTCGACCGGTTTTTTTAATCCTCTTCGCTATCTATTCGCTCCGATCCTATGGCCGTCCATTTCGAACGCAAGCTCACGACCCGCGACGCCCTCGCGCAACGCCGTCCGTCGCTGACGGGCCCCGTGGTGTTCACCAACGGTGTCTTCGACATCCTGCATCGCGGGCACGTCACGTACCTCGCCGATGCGAAGGCCCTCGGCGCGTGTCTGATCGTCGGCGTGAACAGCGATGCGTCGGTGCGGATGCTCGGCAAGGGCGACGACCGGCCGATCAATACCGACGCCGACCGCATGGCGTTGCTCGCGGCACTGGAGAGCGTCGACTGGGTCGTGCGTTTTGACGAGAAGACGCCGGTCGAGCTGATCGAAGCGCTGCGCCCGGACGTGCTCGTGAAGGGCGGCGACTACGACATGGACACGCTGCCCGAATCCGCGCTGGTGCGTAGCTGGGGCGGCCGTGCGCTGGCTATTCCGTTCGAGCACGATCGCTCGACTACCGCGCTGCTGAAGAAGGTTCGCGCGCTGGGCTAACGCGCGCCGATCTTATTGCGCGAGCGCCGACGCGGCAATCGCCGGCTCGGGCGCCGGCCCACCCACTACCGCAAGATCCGCGGCATCCGCCGCCGACAGCGGCGTCACCTTCAGCCACTCCGGACGAATCTGCCGGTTCAGATGATTCGGCTCGCGCGTGCCGGCCGACGGCAGCGGTCCGAAGACTCCGCGCATCGCGACGAACGCAAGCATGTTGGCGAGAAACAGGATGGCGATCAGCCAGCGCAGCATGGTCGGGGTCTCCGTCGAGGGGATGAGGCTGCGTTCATCATGGATGCGCGGATGACGAAGGCGCGGGGCTGTCGGCGGCGATCAGCGCGAGTCCCGACAGCACGAGCGCGTCGTGACGCGTGTACGGCACCTGCAGCGCACCGGCGACTTCGTCCGCCGCGCCGCCACCGATCACCAGCCGCACCGGCACCTGCCATGCCGCCTGCAGATCACGCCAGCCGCGTTCGACGAGCCCCGCCTGCGCGAGCATGCAACCGGCCGACAGCGAGCGCGGTGTGTCGGTAGCAAAGGCACCCGAAGAAATCGAGTCAGCCTTGCCGAGCAATCCACGCGCCGCGTGCGCATCGAGCGTCGGCAACTGCGCCGTGTGTTCGCCGAGCGAGCGCATCATCAGCGACCAGCCCGGCGCGATCAGACCGCCCGTGAACGTGCCGTCCGCGCGTAGCGCTTCGAGCGTCGTCGCGGTGCCGAACGTCGCGATCAGCAGATGTTCGCCGGGGAACGCCGCATGCGCGCCGATCAGGCCGGCCCAGCGGTCGCTGCCGAGCGCGGACGGCGTCGTGTACGCGTTGGTCACGCCGCACTGCCGGGCGGTCGCGCGGATCGTCGTGCGCGGCAGGCCGGGCCAGCGCGCGTCGAGCAACGCGTCGATGCGCCGCGCGACGGTCTCGCCCGCGACGTTCGATACCCATGCACCGATGGGCACTGGCAGGGTCAACCAGTCGGCAGGGGGGATGGGCGGTGCGTCGTCGGCGGGATGCGCGAACGCGCCGCTGCGCGTCGGCTTACCGCCGTGCGCGTCGTAGGTAAGCGCCCATTTCACGCGACTGTTGCCCGCATCGATCAGCAGGAACGGCGTGCCGCTCATGCAGCACCCTCGGCAGCACTCGCGAGCCGCAGCGACACGTCGCCGGTGGCGATCGTCTCGCGGCCGCTTGCCGTATCGAGCAGCAACTGTCCGCTTTCGTCGACGCCGGCCGCCACGCCGCGCGCCACTTCCACACCTTGCTCGATCAGCACCACGTCGCGGCCCGCGTACGCGTGGCAACCGTTCCAGCGTTGCCGGAACGGCGCGAAGCCTTCGACTGCAAAACGCTGCAGCGCGGGTTCGAGTGCGTTCAGCTCGGCGGCGAGCGTGTCGGTGAGATTCGCCGTTGGCAGCGCACGCGACAGCGCCGTCGGCGCCGCGCCGCGCGCCTGCGCGGGCACGCTGGCCTGCAGCGCGCCGATCTTTTCAGCGAGTGCGTCCGCGCCCTTCACGTTGGTACCGATGCCGATCACGACCGCGCTCGCGTCGGCGGTGCTCCACGCGGTTTCGATCAGGATACCGGCCAGCTTGTCGCCTTCGAACAGCACGTCGTTCGGCCACTTCAACGCGATCTGACCAGGCCCGGAGCCGGTGAGCGGCAGCGAGCGCAGGCCATCGACGAGCGCGACGCCGACCGCGAGGCTCAAGCCCGCGAGCCCTTCGAGCGGGCGCGGCAGCACGCACGCGACCGAGAACAGCAGCGCATTGCCCGGCTCGGCGTACCAGGGGCGGCCGCGTCGTCCGCGGCCTGCGGTCTGCAGATACGCAACGCGCACGATCGGCCGTGCGAGCGCGCCGGGTTTGCGCGGCAGTGCCTTGACGCGGGCCATCAGGTCGGCGTTCGTCGAGCCGGTCTCTTCGACGATTTCGATCGGCCAGTCCTGCGCATGCGCGCCGAACAGCGCGACGGCGCGGGCCCGGTCGATGCGCCAGTCGTCGGCGGGCTCGGCGCCGGTGGAGGTGCGAGGGTCGTTCATGGTGGCTATTGTAGCGACAGGGGTGGCCACGAGGGTTAGCTAACTCTGATCGACACGCCGCGTTCGTTACAATGGCCGCTCACGGACAACCCACCCCCGCGCGCCTTGAACTTCGACACTCCGCCTGGCCTCGACATCACGGCGGGCAACCAGGGCAAGATCGTAAGGCTTTCCGGCCAGTGGACGGCGCTCGCACTCGCGCGCGACCGTCGGCGCGGCCACGTGGTGCCGCGCCTGCGCTCGCTCGTCGGCGCCAGGGAGCGGGTCACGCAATGGGACCTGTCGCGGGTCGAGCGGCTCGATCACGTCGGCGGCCAGGCGCTGTGGCGCGTGTGGGGCCATCAACTGCCGGCCGAACTCGTCGCGCTCAACGACACGCAGCGCGACATCTTCGAGCGCATCGCGCTGCTCGACGCCGGCCGCGAGCCGGCCGAGGCCGTACCGCACGTCGATCTGTTCACGCGCCTCGGCCTGTCCATCTTTGCGTTTTTCGAACACCTGTACGGCGGCATCGCGATGTTCGGCCGCGTGATGCTCGACCTGGTCGCGATCGCACGGAAACCGAAGATCGCGCCGTGGACCGAGATTTCGTCGAACATTTACAACGCGGGCACCAAGGCGCTGCCGATCACCGCGCTCGTCGCGTTCCTGATCGGCATCGTGCTGAGTTACCTGTCCGCGCAGCAACTGCGGCTGTTCGGCGCGAACCAGTACATCGTGAATATTCTCGGGCTATCGGTGATCCGCGAACTCGGGCCAGTGCTATCCGCGATTCTCGTGGCCGGCCGCTCGGGCTCGGCGATCACCGCGCAGATCGGCGTGATGCGCGTCACCGAGGAACTCGACGCGATGCGCGTGATGGGCATCCCCCACGGGCTGCGGCTGATCCTGCCACGGGTCGTCGCGCTCGGCGTCGCGATGCCGCTGCTCGTGATGTGGACCAACATCGTCGCGCTCGCGGGCGGCGCGCTTGCGGCGAAGATCGTGCTCGGCATCGATCTGTCGTATTTCGCGCGTGCGCTGCCAGGCGTCGTGCCGGTCGCGAACCTGTGGATCGGGCTCGGCAAGGGCGTGGCGTTCGGCATGCTAATCGCGATCGTCGGTTGCCATTTCGGCTTCCGGATCAAGGCGAATTCGCAGAGTCTCGGCGAGGGCACGACGACATCGGTGGTGACGTCGATCACCGTCGTGATTCTCGCGGACGCCGTGTTCGCGATCCTGTTCCAGAACGTGGGGCTCGGATGATCTCGCCGCTCACGACCGCCGTGCGCGGCCAGCCACTGCCCGAGATCGCCGAGCCGGTGATCGAGGTGCACAACCTGACCAAGCGCTACGGCCGCAACATCGTGCACCAGCATCTGAACCTCGAGGTGCGGCGCGGCGAGATCGTGTCGATCGTCGGCGGTTCGGGGTCCGGCAAGACGACGCTGGTGCGGCAGATTCTCGGGCTCGAACGGCCGTCGTCGGGCACGATTCGCGTGCTCGGCGAAGACTGGGCGGCGATGGACGAGGACACCGCGCACCTGATGCGCAGCCGCTCCGGCATGCTGTTCCAGCACGGCGCGCTGTTCTCGTCGCTGTCGGTGTTCGACAACGTCGCGCAGCCGCTGCGCGAGCTCGGCAAGATTCCCGAGGACCTGCTGCGCGACATCGTGATGCTCAAGCTCGAGATGGTCGGGCTGCCATGCAAGAACGCGTCGAAGATGCCGGCCGCGCTGTCGGGCGGGATGATCAAGCGGGTCGGCATCGCGCGCGCGATCGCGCTGGAACCCGAGCTGCTGTTTCTGGACGAACCCACCGCCGGGCTCGATCCGCAGGCATCCGACGAATTCGTCGAGCTGATCGGCACGCTGCATCGCGCGCTCGGTCTGACGGTGGTGATGGTGACGCACGATCTCGATACGATGGTCGCACTGTCGACTCGCGTCGCGGTGCTCGCGGATCGCAAGGTGCTCGTCGCCGCGCCGGTCGAAGAGGCGGCGAACGTCGATCATCCGTTCATCCGCGAATATTTTCTCGGCCTGCGCGGCCGCCTCGCGCTCCTGGCGTTGCCGCCCGAGCGCCGTGCGAAGCTGCCGCCGGCCGCGCTCGAACCGGCTTCGTCCGAGTTGCCGCTGTGAACCAGGGAACCTGACCATGGAAAACAAATCGCATGCCTTCTGGGCGGGTATCTTCACGGTGGGCCTGCTGGTCGCGATCGCGCTTGCGGCGTTCCTGTTCAACGTCGACCGCTCGGTGCGCGTGCCGTACGACCTGATCGCGCGCACCAACGTGACGGGGCTCTACACCGACGCCGCGGTGCGCTATCGCGGGCTCGACGTCGGCAAGGTGCAGACGATCCATTTCGACCGTTCGCACCCGGGGCAGATCGTGATCCGGATCCTGGTCGACAGCCACGCGCCGATCACGCACTCCACGTTCGGCAGTCTCGGCTTCCAGGGCGTGACGGGGATCGCGTTCATCCAGCTCGACGATAACGGCCACGATCCGGAGCCGCTGCCCTCGTCGCTGAAGAACGTCGCGCAGTTGCCGATGCATCCCGGTCTGCTCGACCAGTTGCAGGAGCGCGGCGACGATCTGCTGCGGAAGCTCGAGAAAGTCGCGAGCGACGTCGATGCGCTGCTCTCCGAGGACATGCGACGGCAACTGCTCGCGACCGCGACGAGCCTGCAGCACGCGGCCGACGGCGTGACGACGCTGTCACAGCAGATGGGTCCGACGGTCGGCAAGCTGCCCGCGACGCTGAACCAGCTGGACAGCACGCTCGCGTCGACCAACCAGTTGATCACGAGCCTGAACCGTCCCGACGGTCCGTTCGAGATGAACCTGAACAAGGTCGGCACGGCGGCGCAGCAGGCGGGCGACGCGCTCGGCGCGATGGATTCGACGCTGCAGGAGCTGTCCTCGCGCGTGAGCTACGACACGCTGCCGCGCGTCAACGCGCTGTCGGAGGACGTGCGTTCGGCGGCGCGCTCGGTGGACCGTGCCGCCGACACGTTCAGCAACAACCCCCGCAGCGTGCTGTTCGGCGCGCCGCGCGCAGCTCCTGGCCCCGGCGAGCCGGGCTTCGCCTGGCCCGGGGCCGCGGCGAAATGATTTCATAGGACCTTTGCGATGCCACGCATCTTCTCCCGTTTTCTTCCGTCCGGCGCGCTGCTTGCCGCCGTGCTGACCGCGGCGGTACTCGCGGGCTGCGCGGGCACGCCCGCCGCGATCGCCGATTTCCGCTACGACCTCGGCCCCGCATCGCCGCCGACATCGGTCGGTACCCTGCCTGCCGTCAAGGTGCTCGACATCGGCGCACCCGAGACGCTCGATTCCGACCACCTCGTCTACCGGCTCGGTTACGCCGACCAGCAGCGGCTCGCGTCGTATGCGAACAGTCACTGGACGATGGCGCCCGCGCAACTGCTCACGCAGCGGCTGCGCAACGCGCTGTCGTCGCGCGGCACCGTGCTTACGGGCGCGGACGGCGTGCGGGCACCGGTGCTGAAGGTCGACCTCGAAGAGTTCGAGCAGGTGTTCGACGGGCAGTCCGAGAGCCACGGCGCGGTCACCGCGCGCGCGACGCTGATCCAGAGCGGCAAGGTGGTCGGCCAGCATACGTTCGTCGCGCGCGCGCCTGCGAGTTCGCCGGACGCCGCCGGCGGCGCGGCCGCGCTGGCCGCCGCGAGCAACGACCTGATCGCGCAGATCGTCGCGTGGCTCGGCGTGCAGCCGCTAGTCGCGTCGAAATGAGCGTGGCGCGATGAGCGTGGAAACCGCGCCCTCGTCGTGAGCGCCGCGCGATGAAGCGCGCGCCTCAGTGGCCACGGAGCCCCCGATGAGCGACAAGCCCTGGCAGCGCCGGCCATCCGCGCTCGCGCGGCAGGCGCTGTGGCTGTACGCGGCGCTGATCGTCTACGGGTCGTGGTATCCGTTCACGGGCTGGCGTTCACTCGGCCTCGGTCCGTTCGACTACCTGAACGATCCGCTGCCGCAATACCTGACCGCATTCGACGTCGTGACGAACGTGCTCGGCTACATGCCGTTCGGCGCGCTGTGCGTGCTCGCGGTGTATCCGCGGCGGCGCGGCGCATCGGCGATTGCGCTCGCGTTCGTGCTCGGCACGCTGCTGTCGTCGGTGATGGAGGCCGTGCAGACCTATCTGCCGACACGCGTCGCATCCAATCTCGATCTCGCGGCGAATGCGCTTGGCGCATTGCTCGGCGCCGCGCTGATGTCGCCCGCGACCGGCGCGCTGCTCGACCGCGGCGCGCTGCGCCGGATGCGTTTCCTGTGGCTCGAGCGCGATGCCGCCGCGCTCGTCGGGCTCACCGGGCTGTGGCCGTTCGCGACGATGTTCCCCGCGCCGCTGCTGTTCGGCCTGGGCGGCTGGCCGCGTGCACTGTGGCTGAGTTTCGATTCGACGATGCAGGACGCGCTGCTCGCATGGACGCCCGCAGCGTGGCATGTTGCGTCGTGGCCCGCGATGCTCGGCGCGGCGCTGCCCGACGACGTGTGGGAAGCGATCGTCACCGGGCTGAACCTGTTCGCCGCGTGTGCGCTCGCGTCGCTGCCGATCCGACCGCGCGCGCCGCGCATCCGGCTGCTGCTCTTGCTGGTCGTGCTGACGCTGTTCGTGAAGGCCGGCGCGACGTTCCTGCAATCGCAGTCCGGTCTCGCATTCGACTGGGCGACACCCGGTGCGCTAGCAGGTCTCGCTGCCGGCACGGCGGCTGCGCTGTGCTCGCTCGTGCTGCCGGCCGCGTGGCGCGCGACGTTCGCGGCGGCCGCGCTCGCGGTGTCGCTGATCTGCGTGAACCTGCTGCCGGTGAATCCGTACTTCGACGTCCTGCTTGCCGACTGGCGCCAGGGCCGCTATCTGCACTTCAACGGGCTCGCGCGCTGGCTCGCGTGGACGTGGCCGTACGCGATGCTCGTGTGGCTCGCGTTCTCCGCGGAGCGCGCGTGGCTCACGCGACGGCGCGGCGCGGGCTGAACCCGGTGGTGCCATGCCGCTGCGGCAGGCCGGCGCGCTCGTTATAATCGACCGGACATCGAACGGTACTGACGGCAGACGATCGCAAGCCTTCCGCAAGCGCGTGCAAGCCTATGCAAGAAGGCGAGCCGCACTGCGACACGTTGCCGCGCCGCCCCCCACACTGACTCCAGCGTTCGCGCTCGCCCATCATGGATTCGTTCTTCAAATATCACGTGTTCTTCTGCCTGAACCAGCGCGATCCCGGCGCCGATCGACCAAGCTGCGCGAACTGCAACGCACAGGCGATGCAGGAGTACGCGAAAAAGCGCGTGAAGCAGCTCGGTCTCGCGGGGCCGGGCCAGGTGCGGATCAACAAGTCCGGTTGCCTCGACCGTTGCGAGGAGGGGCCGACGATCGTCGTGTATCCGGAAGGCACGTGGTACACGTACGTCGACGAAAGCGACATCGATGAGATCGTCGACTCGCATCTCGTGAACGGCAAGATCGTCGAACGGCTGCTGATCGACCGTTGATCGACCACTAGAGACCGCATGAACGTTCACACACAGAAATTCCTGATCGACGGGCCGGTCGGCAAGATCGAAGTCGCGCTCGATCTGCCCGACGCGGTCCGCGACGCAGGCGCCGCGCCGCGCGGCCTCGCGCTCGTCGCACATCCGCATCCGCTGTTCGGCGGCACGATGGACAACAAGGTCGCACAGACGCTCGCGCGCACGCTGGTGCAGCTCGGCTACGTCACGTACCGGTCGAATTTTCGCGGCGTCGGAGAGACGCAGGGCGAACACGACAACGGCCACGGCGAACGCGACGACCTGCTCGCGCTGCTCGAACACATGCGCGCGCAGCCGGGCCACGACGCGTTGCCGCTCGTGCTCGCGGGCTTTTCGTTCGGCACGTTCGTGCTGTCGCACGTCGCGCAGCAACTGCGCGATGCGGGCAAGACAATCGAAAGAATGGTGCTGGTCGGGACGGCCGCGAGCCGCTGGGACGTCGTGCCGGTGCCGGAAAATACGCTTGTGATTCACGGCGAGATCGACGACACGGTGCCCCTTCAATCGGTGTTCGACTGGGCACGTCCGCAGGAACTGCCGGTGGTCGTGATCCCCGGCGCCGAACACTTTCTGCATCGCAAGCTGCACATCCTGAAGCGCATCATCGTCGAAGCGTGGCGATGACCCGGCGCTGAGTCGTACCGATATTCGCACCGACCCATGCGGCACATGCAGCGACTTTTACGCGACATGTAGCCGCTTTTCTCACGGTCGGCGAAAAACGGCCTTCACGCGACGCGTATAATGAGCGCTCTTTTTTGGGGCGCAGTGCGGCCCGTCTGGTTGTTTGCGTCGTACTACGTCACGTTACGTCGTACGCAATACACCGGGCGCGCGGCACCGCGCGAACCGATCGCGTGGCCGCAAGTCCAATGAGCGCCGTACCGCTTTTCGCGGCGAAGCGCTCGCCGGCCGGCTCTTCCCATTCATGCGCCGCGTGTACGTCCGTGTGCACGACACACTTTTCTGCCCGACTCGATCCTATGCGTTTTTCCACTGCTGGTTTTCTGTCATTCCCTTCCTCTTTCGTAAGCCGTGTCGTGACGCTCGGCGTGCTGGTGCCGGCCATGCTCGTCGCGAATCCCGCGTTCGCTGCAAAGACAGCCTCGGCTAAGGCCGCCGAGGCAAAAGCAGCCGCGGTTCCCGCTGCGCCCGTCGCCACCCTGACCCCTGGCGGCCAGCTGCCGCCGCCGGTGGTGAACGCGCGTTCGTGGGTGCTCGTCGATGCGACCAGTAACCAGATCCTCGCGTCGGGTAACCCCGACGAACGCGTCGAGCCCGCGTCGCTCACGAAGCTGATGACGGCGTACCTCGTGTTCGAAGCGCTGCAGACGAAGAAGATCACGATGGACCAGACCGTGATGCCGAGCGAAGCGGTGCGCCGCGTAGGCAACGACGAGTCACGGATGTTCATCGAGGCGAACAAGCCGGTGACCGTGCATGACCTCGTCTACGGGATGATCGTGCAGTCGGGTAACGACGCAGCGATCGCACTCGCGGAACTGGTCGGCGGCAGCGAATCGCAGTTCGTCGCGATGATGAACACGGAAGCGCAGCGCCTCGGCATGAAGGGTACGCATTTTGCGGATGTGAACGGCATGCCCGATGCGCAGCACTACACGACGGCGGGCGATCTCGCACGGCTGTCCACACGTCTGATCCGCGATTTCCCCGACTACTACAGCATCTTTTCGGTGAAGGAATTCACCTATAACAAGATCAAGCAGCCGAACCGCAACCGTCTGCTGTGGCTCGATCCGACCGTCGACGGCCTGAAGACCGGCCACACGCAGGCCGCCGGCTACTGCCTGATCGCGACTGCGAAGCGCCCGTTGCCGGGCACACCGGATGCATCGCGCCGTCTCGTCACCGTGATGATGGGCGAGGTGAAGGAACACGACCGCGTGCAGGACAGCCTGAAGATGCTCAACTACGGCTACAGCGCGTACGACACGGTGCGCCTGTACAAGGCCGGCCAGACGATCGAAACGCCGCGTGTCTATAAGGGCGCGGAAGATACGGTGAAGGTCGGCGTGAAGAGCGATCAATACATCACGCTGCCGAAGGGCGCGAGCGACAAGGCGAAGCCGCAGGTCACACTGAATACGCCGCTCGTCGCGCCGCTCGCGGACGGTCAAACGGTGGGCAGCGTGCAGCTCGTCGCGGACGGCAAGACGCTCGCGCAGTTCCCGGTCGTCGCGCTGCGGGCGGTGCCGCAGGCGGGCGTCGTGGGTCGCGTGTGGGATTCGCTGATGCTGATGTTCAACAAGAAGAAGTAACGCCGTCAGGCCTGCGATCGCCGCGCGTCGTTTCGCGCGGCGTCATCGATTCAGGGAGCGAGGGATGAACCCCGAGAACGAATCACTCATTGAATATCCGTGCGACTTTCCGATCAAGGTGATGGGCAAGTCGCATCCCGAATTCGCCGACACGATCGCGACGGTACTCCGCGGGTTCGACGGCGGCTTCGACGCGGCTCGCATCGAAACGCGGCCGTCGAGCGGCGGTAACTACACCGGCCTCACGGTGACGGTGCGCGCGCTGAACCGCGAGCATCTGGACGATATCTATCGCGCGCTCACTGGGCACCCGATGGTGAAGATCGTGCTTTGAACGCAGTCTGCGTTTAGCGTCCCGCCTGCAATGACGCTTTCGCGACGCGGGTCGCGGTGATGGTCGGCCCTTCCGCGCAGGCCCGTTCGAACAGTTGCCGGAATCGCCCCACCTCGTCGAACACCCACTGGCGAAACGCCTGCACGCGCGCCGTGTGCAGCGTCTGCTGCGGGCACAGAAAGTAGTATTGCCATGGGCTCGGCCCGTCGATGTCGAACAGCCGCACCAGCCGGCCTGCCGCGATCTCGGGCATTGCGAGCGAACGCCGTGTGAGCGCGACGCCCTGGCAGTCGATTGCGGCCTGCAGCAGATTCGACGAATCCGTATACAGCACGCCACGCTTCGGCTCCGGCCACGCGTTCAATCCGGCCGCATCGAACCACAGACGCCACAGCTCGTCGTCTGAGCGCAGCAGCGGCACGTTCGCGAGATCCGCGGGCGTTTTCGGCAGCTTGCCGCCGTTGAAGTCCGGCGAACACGCGGGAAAGAAAATCTCCTCCAGCAGCAGCTCCGCATGCAGGCCCGGATATTTGCCGTAGCCGAAGCGGATCGCGATATCGATGTCGTCACGTGCGAAATCGGCGAGTGCGTTGGTGGATAGCAGTTCGAGGTCCCACTGCGGATTCGCCTCGATGAAGCTGCCGATGCGCGGCGTGACCCAGCGCGCCGCGAACGACGTCAGCATCGATACGACGAGGCGCCGCTCGCGGTCGCCGGCGCGGATGGCCTGGGTGGCTTCGGCGAGCGTTTCGAGTGCGGCGCGGACCTGGGTCGCGTAGCGGCGGCCCGTATCGGTGAGCCGTACGCGCTTGCCGTCGCGCGCGAACAGCGCGACGCCGAGTTCGGCCTCGAGCGCGCGGATCTGATGGCTGACCGCGCCGTGGGTGACGAAGAGCTCGTCGGCGGCGCGCGAAAAACTCTCGTGGCGGGCGGCTGCCTCGAACGCCTTGATCGCGTTCAGTGCGGGGAGTTGTCGCAGATCCATCGCAATTTAGCTCACATAGCGGTGAAAATTCATCGTTTTGCGTAAACCCTTGCTGCGCCTACGATTGTAAGCGTCAAACAGGTATTTGCGGAGGCTGTCATGCGGGAAATTTCCTCTAGTATCACGTTCGAAATCCGGCCTGGCGAAACGGTGCCGATGAAGGTTGCGCGCAGCACCCGGCTCGCCGTGTCGTGCAATCCGATCTGGGTCACGCGCAGCGACGATACGGAAGACTACTGGCTCGAACCGGGTCACACGCTGCATCTGCGGCGCGGCGAGCGGCTGTGGCTGAGCGCCGAGGGCGGGCCGACTGCGCGAGTCGCGTTCGCGGTGCCTGCGCGGGCGGACCAGAAGTTCTTCAACTGGCTCGGACGCATCGGCGAGCGCTTCGGTCTGCATTTCCGGGACGGCTGGCGCGCGGTCTGATCGTGGTGAGGTACAGGGTGGCCGATGGTGGTCACATCGGCCAGTGGCCGGCGAGGTGCGACGGTTTTCGGTAAACTGCCGGAACTATGTGCGCTTCGCCGGCTTTTCCATCTCCTTCGCCGTCCTCTCCGATACCCGCCGAGGTCATGCCCGCAACGGTCCGTTCGCCGGGTGTCGAGCTGCGCTGGCGCGGCGTCGAGTCGTATGAAACCAGCTTTGCGGCGATGCGCGCGTTCACCGATGCCCGCACCGCCGATACCCCCGACGAAATCTGGCTCGTCGAACATCTCCCCGTTTTCACGCTCGGCCAGGCCGGCGATCCGGCCCACCTGCTCGCGGCTGACAGCGACATTCCGCTCGTGAAAGTAGACCGTGGTGGTCAGATCACGTACCACGGGCCGGGGCAGGTGGTCGCCTATCTGCTGCTAGATCTGCGGCGCCGCAAACTGATGGTGCGCGAACTCGTCAAGCGGATCGAGCAGGCCGTGATCGATACCCTCGCAGCGTATAATCTCGCCGGAGAACGCAAGGCAGGCGCGCCCGGCATCTACATCGCGCCCGGCCCGCAGGCAGGCTTGCACGGCGGGGCGAAGATCGGCGCGCTTGGGTTGAAAATCCGCAACGGCTGCAGCTATCACGGCGTCAGCCTGAACGTGGACATGGACCTGCAACCGTTTCTGGCCATCAATCCGTGTGGTTACGCCGGCCTCGAAACGATCGACATGGCGACGCTTGGCGTCGCCGCCGGCTGGAACGACGTAGCCGGTACCCTGGCTGCCCGCCTCACCGCAAACATCGACGGCGATTCCGCGGCCGTCGCCCAACCGCAGGCCGGCGTCGTTGCTGCCTGACTGGATCGAACGAATGACTGACGTTACCGCGAACCTCGCTGCCACCACCGACGCCGCACCGGCACCCGCTCCCGCCGCGTACGACGCGACCGCGAAACAGAAGGCGCAGGCCAAGACCGCGCGCATCCCGATCAAGATCATCCCGATCGAAAAACTGAAGAAGCCCGAGTGGATCCGCGTGAAGGCGGCGACCGGCAGTTCGCGTTTTTCGGAGATCAAGCAGATCCTGCGCGAGCACAACCTGCACACCGTGTGCGAGGAAGCGAGCTGCCCGAACATCGGCGAATGCTTCGGCAAGGGCACCGCGACGTTCATGATCATGGGCGACAAGTGCACGCGCCGCTGTCCGTTCTGCGACGTCGGCCACGGCCGTCCCGATCCGCTCGATACCGACGAGCCGCTCAATCTCGCCCGCACGATCGCCGCGCTGAAGCTGAAGTACGTGGTGATCACGAGCGTCGATCGCGACGATCTGCGCGACGGCGGCGCGGGCCACTTCGTCGAGTGCATCCGCCAGGTGCGCGAGCTGTCGCCGGAAACGCGTATCGAGATTCTCACACCCGATTTCCGCGGCCGTCTGGACCGTGCGCTGTCGATCCTGAACGCCGCACCGCCCGACGTGATGAACCACAACCTCGAAACGGTGCCGCGTCTGTACAAGGAAGCGCGTCCGGGTTCGGACTACGCGCACTCGCTGAAGCTGCTGAAGGACTTCAAGGCGCTGCATCCGGACGTCGCGACGAAATCCGGCCTGATGGTCGGTCTCGGCGAAACCGAAGAGGAAATTCTTCAGGTGATGCGCGATCTGCGCGCGCACGACGTCGACATGCTGACGATCGGTCAGTACCTGCAGCCGTCGGAGCACCATCTGCCGGTGCGCGCCTACGTGCATCCGGATACGTTCAAGATGTACGAGGAAGAAGCGTACAAGATGGGCTTCACGCACGCGGCCGTTGGCGCGATGGTGCGCTCGAGCTATCACGCGGACCTGCAGGCGCATGGCGCGGGTGTCGTGTAACGCGCAGTTCTCGCCTGTAGCACGCAGCACGATGCAGCAGCACAAAGCCCGCGTTATCGCGGGCTTTGTCGTTTCTGCGGCAGGTTCCTGCAGCGCATGCACGCGGTGCCCGTCCGCCCGGTGCCGCCAAACTCCCTATAGCTGGAAGCCTTTTCGACATCAGACTCACATAGGGCTTCCAGATGAACCGGTTCCTAAGCGGACTGATTCAACCCGCGTCGAACAGATCGAGCACCGGCCAGCCTCGTTGCGTCGCGACCGCGCGCAGCCGGTCGTCGGGATTGGTCGCGACCGGATCGGTGACGCGTTCGAGCAGCGGCACGTCGTTGATCGAATCGCTGTAGAAGTAACTCTTCGGAAAATCGCCGAACGTCGTGCCGAGTGATGCGAGCCATGCGTCGGTGCGTACGATCTTGCCTTCGCGAAAACTCGGCACGCCCGTCGCATGGCCGGTGTAGCGCGCGGCCGGATCGTCGCCTTCGGTACCGAGTTCGATGCCGAGCAGATGCTCGACGCCGAGTGCCTTCACGATCGGTGCGGTGACGAACACGTTCGTCGCGGTGACGATGCAGCACAGGTCGTCCGCATCCCGATGCCGGCGCAGCAGCGCGAGCGCGGCGGGCCGGATCGCCGGCACGATCACCTGCTCCATGAACTGCGCATGCCATGCATCGAGCTGTTCGCGCGAATAGCGCGCAAGCGGCGCGAGCGTGTAGCGCAGGTAATCGTTCATATCGAGCGTGCCAGCCGAGTATTGCCGGTAGTATCCGTCGATCTCGGCGGCGTGCTGCCGCGCCCCGTCGATCCCCAGCCCAGCCAGGAAATGCGCCCACGCCTGATCGCTATCGAGCGGTAGCAGCGTGTGATCCAGATCGAACAGCGCCAGATTGCGGCCCATCGGTTTTTCCTCGCGGTGGTTCGTCGGCACGGCGCCGACCAACGGCGCGCCCGGCATGCGCGATCGCACGCCGGGCGATCCTATATTTAAACGCACAAAATTACAATATGGCAGAAATGTGCAACACTACTGTCATAAACGCCGGAACGGGATGGGCCGGCAGCCGGCGGCCGTTGTGGCCGAAGGTACTGGAAGCGTAGTCCGACATGTTGATTCTTCTTAATCTGCTGTCCGGTGTCGCATTGCTCGTGTGGGGCTCGCACATCGTGCGCACGGGCATCCTGCGGGTGCTCGGCGCGGACCTGCGTCGCGTGCTCGGGCGCAGCACCAACGGCCGCTTCAAGGCGTTCGTCGCCGGCATCGGTGTGACGAGTCTGGTCCAGAGCAGCAACGCGACCGCGGTGATCGTCACGTCGTTCGCCGCGCAGGGGCTCCTGCCGCTCGCGGCCGGCCTCGCGATCATGCTCGGCGCGGACGTCGGCACGGCGCTGATGGCGCGGCTGCTGACGCTGGATCTGTCCTGGCTGTCGCCGCTTCTCGTGCTGTTCGGCGTGCCGGTGTTCCTGTCGCGCAAGCAGACGCGGCTCGGCCAGGCGGGCCGCACGGCGATCGGGCTGGGGTTGATCCTGCTCGCGCTGCATCTGATCGTCGAAGCGGTGCAGCCGATGATGCATGGCGCCGGCGTGCGCGTGATGTTCGGCGCGCTGACCGGCGACACGATGCTCGATGCGCTCGTCGGCGCCGCATTCGCGATGATTTCGTACTCGAGCCTCGCGGCGGTGCTGCTGACCGCGACGCTGGCATCGTCGGGCGTGATCTCGCTAAAGGTCGCGCTGTGCCTCGTGATCGGCGCGAACCTCGGCAGCGGCATGCTCGCATTGATCGGCACGCTTGCGCAGAATGCAGCGGCGCGGCGGCTCGCGCTCGGCAGCCTCGCGTTCAAGCTTGCCGGCGCGCTGCTGATCCTGCCATTCGCGCCGCTGCTCGCACGCGGTCTGCCGGTGCTGATCGAGAATCCGCGCGAGGCGACGGTCGCCTTTCACCTGATCTACAACACGCTGCGCTGCTGCGCGTGCCTGCTGCTGATCGATCCGGTCGCCCGCGTGTGCGAGCGCCTGCTGCCCGATCGCGCGGTACCGAACGGCGAGATCCGGCCGCTGCATCTCGACGCCGGGGCGCTGACCACGCCGACGCTCGCGCTCGCGAACGCCGCACGCGAGGTGCTGCGCATCGGCGACATCGTGCGCTCGATGCTCGACAACGTCGCGGAGCTACTGCATCACAACGATCTGCAGAAGGCGCGCGACACAGCCCGCATGGACGACGACGTCGATCATCTGTACGCGGCCGTGAAGACCTACCTCGCGCAGATTTCCCGCGAGCAGCTCGACGAAACCGATAGTCGCCGCTGGACCGACATCATCGCGCTGACGATCAACCTCGAGCATGCGGGTGACATCATCGAGCGCATCGTCGGCGATATCGAAGAGAAGAAGATTTCGCATCGCCTCGCGTTTTCCGACGAAGGGCTCGGCGAACTCGAAGATCTGCACGCGCGGCTGATCAGCAATCTGCAACTGGGGCTGTCGGTGTTCCTGAACAACGATCTGCGCTGCGCGGAGCAACTGCTGGCGGAGAAGGAGCGCTTCCGCGATCTGGAGCGCGCGTACTCGTATGCGCACGTCGATCGCCTCGCCGGGCAGACGCTGCGCAGCATCGAGACCAGCGCGCTGCACCTCGACCTGATCAGCGACATGAAGCGGCTAAACTCGCTGTTCTGCTCGACCGCGTACCCGGTGCTCGACGCAGCCGGTGCGCTGCGCCAGACGCGGCTGCGCAAGCGCGTGCTCGACACGAGGCACGTGAAGGAGTGACGCGCGGGGCTTACGCGAGCACGACTTTGCGCAGCTTGCGTTTGAGCGACGGGAAATCCGCGACGTCGACGGCCTTGCTGTTGGTGATGAGGATATCGATGCGTTCGATCGGGCAATATGAAATGCGGCTGCGCTGACCGATCTTGCTGTGATCCGCGAGGATCACGATCTTGTCCGAGGCATCCACCATCGCGCGGGCGACCTCGGTTTCCGCGTGATCGAAGTTGGTCGCGCCGCCGCGTATGTCGATGCCGACCGGCGACAGCAGCGCAACATCAGCGCGGTAGCGGCGGATGTCGAGAATCGTCGTCGCGCCGGTGGTCGCGAACGCGCGATCGCTGATCGAGCCGCCCAGCAGGATCACTTCGTTCGACATCTCCGCGGGCTCCGACGTGCCGCGCAGTTTCAGCGCGACGTCGATCGAGTTGGTGACGATGGTCAGGTTGGCGAGCTTCGCCAGTTCCTCGGCAAGGAGCGCAGTGGTCGTGCCCGCGTCGATGAACAGCGTCTGGCCGCTCGCGATCACGCCGGTCGCCGCCTTCGCAATCGCGGTCTTCGACTTCACATGCGTATGCGCGCGCTCGGCGATCGGCGCTTCGTCGCCGGGCCGCACCGCGCCGCCGTGCACGCGCCGCAGTTCGCCGACCGCTTCGAGGTCGAGCAGGTCACGCCGCACGGTCTCGCGCGACACGCCGAGGTCCGCCATGATGCGTTCGGTGGAGACGCGCTGCAACGTAGACAGCAGCGCGCGGATTCGTTGATGACGGTCTTTCTGCCACATTGCCAATGAGTCCCGGCGCAAAATATTGAAAGGGGTGTGTACCGCATAAATACCACTGCCATGCAGGTGTGTCACGTACATGTCGAGCGTACTATTTTATCCGCCGCGTGTTGTATTTTTTTGGCAGCTTGCATAGTTGTGTATTTGAATTTAGCCTTCGCACATCAATCGACGGCGCCGATTTCGAAAAGCGGATGTTCGAAAAAGAATGAAAATGTCCGCTTTCGAACAGTCGACGTCGCTTTCGACACACTGCGCGTCGTTTCGGATAGAGATGATACGGGCGGGGCGATTCGTGCGCCGGCCTGTCGGTTATTTGAAAAGGAAGGCTGAACGTGGAACTGGAGACGGGGATCGGTGGAGCAGCGGCGACGGAGGGCGCATGGCCCTATCCGGCGCACGTCGCGCATCGCATCGGCGGATCGCTTGCGCCTGAGAATACGCTGGCCGGCTTCGACGCGTGCATCCGCTACGGCTACCGGATGATCGAGTTCGACGCGAAGCTCTCCGCCGACAACGAAGTTTTCCTGCTGCACGACGATCTGGTCGACCGCACGACGAATGGCCACGGCGCTGCCGCGCAGCACACGTGGGCACAGCTCGCCGCGCTCGATGCGGGTGCGTGGTACGGCCCGGCTTTTGCCGGCACACGTCTGCCGACCCTCGCCGATGTCGCGGCCCGCTGCGCGCGCGAGGGCATCGCCGCGAACATCGAAATCAAGCCGTGCCCTGGTCGCGATGCGCAGACGGGCACGCTCGTCGCACAGGCGGCACGCTCGCTGTGGGGCATGCACGCACAACCGCAAACACCTCCGTTGCTGTCGTCGTTTTCCGCTGAAGCGCTCGCCGCTGCGCGCGATGCCGTGCCGGGACTGCCGCGCGGCATGCTGTTCGACGCGCTGCCCGACGACTGGCTCGCGATCGCACGCGAACTGGGCTGCGTGTCCGTGCATACGAACCATAAGGACATCACGGCGCAACGCGTCGCCGATATTCACGCGGCCGGCCTGCGCGTGCTGACCTACACCGTGAACGATCCCGCAAGAGCGGAAGAACTCGCCCGCTGGGGCGTTGACATGATTTGTACCGACCGCATCGATATCATCGCCGGCGGCGTGCCGATCGCACCCACTGCGCCATAACGCGTTCGCCTCGAAGCAGGGCCACGCCCGATCATTCATCAACGTAGCTATTTTCGGCAGAGGATGGGAACACCATGAACCGCACGACGTTAAGCCGTTTACTTTCGATGTCGGCCGTCGCCGGTGTCGCGGCCGGGGGCATGAGCGCGGCGTTCGCCGCTCCGCCCGATGCGCTGGTCGCTGCAGCGAAGCAGGAAGGCCAGCTGACCGTGATCGCGCTGCCGCACGACTGGTGCGGCTACGGTGCGGTGATCAGTGCATTCCAGAAGAAGTACGGCATCAAGATCAACGAGCTGAATCCGGATGCGGGCTCGGGCGACGAAGTCGAGGCGATCAAGGCGAACAAGGGCAACAAGGGACCGCAGGCACCGGACGTGATCGACGTCGGCCTGTCGTTCGGACCGACCGCGAAAGCGCAGGGTCTGCTGCAGCCGTACAAGGTCTCGACGTGGAATTCGATCCCCGCCGAATCGAAGGATGCGGAGGGCTACTGGTACGGCGATTACTACGGTGTGCTGTCGTTCGAAGTGAACGCCGACATGATCGACAAGGCGCCGGCCGACTGGTCCGATCTGCTGAAGCCCGAGTACAAGAACGCGGTGGCGCTCGCCGGCGATCCGCGCGCGGCGAACCAGGCCATCCAGAGTATCTACGCGTCCGGTCTGTCGCAGACGAAGAACGACGCTTCGAAGGCGGCCGATGCCGGCCTCAAGTTCTTCGCCGAGCTGAACAAGCGCGGCAACTTCGTGCCGGTGATCGGCAAGGCCGCATCGCTCGCGCAGGGGACGACGCCGATCATCGTGCGCTGGGACTACAACGCGCTGGCCGATCGCGACACGCTGAAGGGCAATCCGAAGGTGCAGGTCGTCGTGCCGAAGACGGGCGTCGTCGCGGGCGTGTACGCGCAGGCGATCAGCGCATACGCGCCGCATCCGAATGCCGCGAAGCTGTGGATGGAATACCTGTACTCGGACGAAGGCCAGATTGGCTGGCTCGCGGGCTACTGCCACCCGATCCGCTACAACGAGCTGGTCGCAGGCAAGAAGGTGCCGCAGGCGCTGCTCGACAAGCTGCCGCCGGCCGCCGCGTACAAGAGCGCCGTGTTCCCGACGCTGTCGCAGCAGGACGCGTACAAGGACACGATCACGAAGCAATGGGATACGGCTGTCGGCGCAAACGTGAAGTAAGCGCCGCGCGGCGGGCACATCCTGCCCGCCGCCGTGCGTCTGTTCCACCGATGCACGAATGCATCGGCCTGTCGTGCAAAAGCGGGCTGTTGTCACAGCTCGCCGCGCTTTTGAGGTGAGTGATGAGCGCTTCATCGGAGGCTCGCGTGGAGCAGGCCGACCTGCTGGTTCCGCCCGTGCCGGCACCGACGCCGCAAGCGAACGGCGCGGCGCGCGGATCGCTGTGGACGTGGATCGGCGTGATGCCGTTCTTCCTGTTCGCCGTGCTGTTCCTGATCTTGCCGACCGGCTTCCTGATCGTCGGTGCGTTCCAGGATGCACAGGGGCATTTCACGCTCGATAACCTGCGCCAGCTGTTCCAGGAAGGCGTGCTCGACGCGTACTGGATCAGCATGAAGGTGAGCGCCGCGTCGGCGCTGGGCGGTGCGGTGATCGGCTCGCTGCTTGCGTGGGCCGCGGTGCAGGGCAAGCTGCCAGGCTGGATCCGTCCGACGCTGATGACCTTCTCCGGCGTCGCATCGAATTTCGCGGGCGTGCCGCTCGCGTTCGCGTTTCTCTGCACGCTCGGCCGCGTCGGTCTCGTCACGATGCTGCTGAAGAAGTACCTCGACTTCAATCTGTATTCGACCGGCTTCAGCATCCTGAGCTTCTGGGGCCTCACGCTCACTTACCTGTACTTCCAGATTCCGCTGATGGTGCTGATCGTCACGCCGGCGCTCGACGGCCTGAAGCGCGAATGGCGCGAGGCATGCGACTGTCTCGGCGGCACGGCGACGCAGTACTGGCGTTACGTCGCGTTGCCGGTGCTGTGGCCGAGCGTGCTCGGCGCGACGCTGCTGCTGTTCGCGAATTCGTTCGGCGCGGTCGCGACCGCGTATGCGCTGACCGGCAGTTCGCTGAACATCGTGACGATCCTGCTGTATGCGCAGATTCGCGGGGACGTGCTGCACAACCAGAACCTCGGCTACGCGCTCGCGCTCGGGATGATCCTCGTCACCGGTCTGTCGAACGGCGGCTATATCTGGCTGCGTGCGCGCGCGGAAAGGGGGCGTCGATGAAAAATCAGTCGCGTGTGGGCGCATGGACCGCGATGATCGTCGGTTCGCTGTACTTTCTGATTCCGCTGATCGCGACCTTCGAGTTCAGCCTGAAGATGCGTCGCGGCACGTACAGCTTCGACGCGTACAAGGTCGTGCTGTCCGATCCGCGCTTCCAGGCGTCGTTCGGCTACTCGATGCTGATGGCGCTGCTGACGATCGTCGTCGGCATCCTGCTCGTCGTGCCGACCGCGTACTGGGTGCAACTGCGGCTGCCGAAGCTGCGACCGCTGGTCGAGTTCATCACGTTGCTGCCGCTGGTGATTCCGGCGATCGTGATTGTGTTCGGCTATCTGCGCATCTACAACAGCAGCTCGATCCTGCCGTTGACCGGCAACGAGCGCTCGACCGATGTGCTGCTCGTGCTCGGCTACGTGACGCTGTCGCTGCCGTACATGTACCGCGCGGTCGACGCGGGGCTGCGTGCGGTCGACATCCGTTCGCTGACCGAAGCGGCCGAGTGTCTCGGCGCGCACTGGACGACGATCCTCTTCAAGGTGATTTTTCCGAACATCCGCTCGGGCATCCTGTCCGGCGCGTTTCTCACGTTCGCGGTGGTGATCGGCGAATTCACGCTGGCGAGCCTGCTCGACCGGCCGGCGTTTGGGCCATACCTGCAACTGATCGGCGCGAACCGCGCGTATGAACCGTCGGCGCTCGCGATCATCGCGTTCGTCGTCACGTGGGCCTCGATGGGGCTGATCCAGGTGTTCGGTTCGGCGCGCGCGCTGTCCGGACAGAAAACCTGACGAACTGGAACTGAGGCGGCGAGTCATGGCATTTCTCGAAATCGAAAATCTGCACAAGGCCTTCGGCGCGAACACCGCGCTGCATCACTTCGACATGAAGATCGAGCGCGGCGAATTCGTCACGTTTCTCGGACCGTCGGGCTGTGGCAAGACGACTGTGCTGCGGATGATCGCGGGCTTCGAAAGCCCGACGCGCGGCACGATCCGCCTCGACGGTCGCGACGTCACGCATCTGCGCACGCGGCAGCGCAAGGTCGGCATGGTGTTCCAGTCGTATGCGCTGTTTCCGAACATGACGGTGGCCGACAACATCGGTTTCGGGCTGCGCGTCGCGCGTCGTCCGCAGGAAGAGATCCGCGCGCGCGTCGACGAGATGCTGCAGCTGATCAAGCTGCCGTCGCTCGGCGAGCGCTACCCGTGGCAGCTATCGGGCGGTCAGCAGCAGCGCATCGCGCTGGCGCGTGCGCTTGCCGGCAAGCCGCAGGTGCTGCTGCTCGACGAGCCGCTGTCGGCGCTCGACGCGAAGATCCGCGTTTCGCTCCGGCAGGACATCCGCGCATTGCAACGCGAACTCGGCATCACATCGATCTTCGTCACGCACGATCAGGAAGAAGCGCTGTCGATCTCCGACCGCATCGTCGTGATGAACGAAGGGCGCGTCGAACAGGTCGGTAATCCGTCGGAGATCTACAACTATCCGCGCACGCGCTTCGTCGCGTCGTTCGTCGGCACGCTGAACATCCTGTCGGGGCACGTGGTCGATCCGGCGAGCGGCAGGATGGCCGTCGATGGACAGGAACTCGTGACGTCGCGCGAATTGCCCGCCGACGATGCCGGCAAGCAGCGTCTGCTCGCACTGCGGCCCGAGGCGATCGTGCTCGAAGCGCCGGCGGCGGGACGCAATTCGCTGATGGCGACCGTCGAGGAAGTGAATTTCCTCGGTGCTGTGGTGCGGATCCGGACGCGTGTGAAGGACGCGGTGATTTCGCTTGATGTGTTCAACGATCCGAATCGCCGGCTGCCCGAACGTGGCCAGCCGGTCGCGCTTGGTTTTTCGCACGACAATCTGCTGGTGCTTGAGGAGGGTGTTTAAGCGGGTGGGGCGCCGGCGTCTGGTTGGTGTTTACCCCATCGCTCTGCGTCCGGATTCCACGACGCGAATCGTCCGGATTTCCGGAATCCCGGACGACACACCCGTATCGCTCCAAAAAACTCCATAAAAATCAAAGGCCGAATCGCGCCTGCATGCTGGCATCACCCTTGCGAAATGCATCGCGGCCTCAAAGGCCGACAACTACAGCAAGGAGACAACCGATGTCCGAATTTCCCACCCGGTATTCCTGAACGCATCGTCTTGTCGCGGCCCGACTGCCGTGCACAGGCGTGACGCTCGTTCGTTCGCGTGATGCGCAGCGTGGCAGGCCATCTGCTCCGGCTCATCCACATCGCAGGAAATATCGTGAAGAAACCCTTTTATAAAATCCTCTACGTCCAGGTGATCGCCGCGATCATCATCGGCGTCGTGCTCGGTCATTACTCGCCGGCGTTCGCCGTCGACATGAAGCCGCTCGGCGACGCGTTCATCAAGCTGATCAAGATGGTGATCGGCCCGATCATCTTCTGTACGGTCGTGACCGGCATTGCCGGGATGCAGGACATGAAGAAAGTGGGTCGGGTGGGCGGCAAGGCGCTCCTCTACTTCGAAATCGTGTCGACGTTCGCACTGGTGCTCGGCCTGATCGCGACGCACGTGCTGAAACCGGGTGTCGGCTTCAACGTCGATCCGGCGACGCTCGACGCCAAGGCGGTCGCATCGTTCGCGGCGAAGGCGCACGGCCAGAGCACCGTCGAGTTCCTGATGCACATCATCCCGGACACGATCTCGTCGGCATTCGCGCAAGGCGAAATCCTGCAGATCCTGCTGGTCGCGATGCTGTTCGGCAGCGTGCTCGCGACGCTCGGCGACCGTGGCAAGGTGGTGACGGACTTCATCGAAGGGATCTCGCACGTGCTGTTCGGCGTCGTGCGCATCATCACGAAGCTCGCGCCGATCGGCGCGTTCGGCGCGATGGCGTTCACGATCGGCAAATACGGCATCGGTTCGCTGGTGCCGATGCTGAAGCTGATCGGCACGTTCTATCTGACGTCGATCGTGTTCGTGGTCGTCGTGCTCGGCATCATCGCGCGCGCGGTCGGTTTCAACATCCTGCGCTTCGTCGCGTACATCAAGGAAGAAATGCTGATCGTGCTCGGCACGAGCTCGTCGGAAGCGGCGCTGCCGCAACTGATGCTGAAGCTGGAGAAGCTCGGCTGCTCGCGCTCGGTGGTGGGCCTCGTGGTGCCGACCGGCTATTCGTTCAACCTCGACGGCACGAACATCTACATGACGATGGCGGTGCTGTTCATCGCGCAGGCCACCAACACGGACCTCACGTGGACGCAGCAACTGACGCTGCTCGCGGTGACGATGCTGACGTCGAAGGGTGCGAGCGGGGTGACCGGCGCGGGCTTCATCACGCTGGCGGCGACGCTCGCGGTGGTGCCGACGATTCCGCTGTCGGGCATGGTGCTGATTCTCGGCATCGACCGCTTCATGAGCGAGTGCCGCGCGCTGACGAACATCGTCGGCAACGGTGTCGCGACGGTCGTCATCTCGGCGTGGGAGAAGGAGCTGGACCGTTCGAAGCTGCGCGCTGCGCTGCGCGGCGGCGCTCCGGTCAGCGAAAGCGAAACGGCCGGCGCCTGACGCGATGAGTACCACGGGACGGCACGGGCCCACGGCGCCCGCGCCGTCCCGCCCGCTCGTCCATGCGGGCGGCGCAAGCGGCGCGGGTGCGGTGCCGGGCTATGCCACAATGGTTGACTTCCATCGACCGGACACCGCTACCGTGACGCGCCGCCTGCTGATTTTCTTCGCGCTCGTCGCCGGGCTCGTGGCGGCGAGTGCGCTCACGTGGAATATCACGTGGCAGCGCGGTATCGACAGTCTGCGGCGCAACGCCGCCGTGCGCGCCGACCGCACGACCAACGCGCTCAAGAACACGCTCGAGCGCTATGAGTCGCTGCCGTACCTGCTCGCCGAGCATCCGCTCGTGCAGGACGTGCTCGCCGAGCCGAACCCGCAGCGCGTCGACCGCGCGAACCGCTATCTCGAAGACCTGAACCGCCACGCGCGCGCGACCGCGACCTACATCATCAAGGCGAACGGCATCTGCGTTGCGGCGAGCAACTGGCACGACACGGAGAGTTTCGTCGGCGTCGAATACCGGTTCCGTCCGTATTTCGACGATGCGGTGAAGGGCGGTGTCGGCCGCTTCTTTGGCATCGGCACGATTTCGCATGACCCCGGCTACTACATCTCGCAACCGGTGTATCGCGAAGGCGCGATCGTCGGCGTCGCGGTGGTGAAGCTCAATCTCGAATGGTTTCAGGGCGCCGATGCATCCGAGCCGCTGATCGTCACCGACGATCACGGCGTCGTGTTTCTGTCGTCGGTGCCGGCGTGGAAATACCACACGGTGCGGCCGTTGTCGGGACCGGTCGCCGAATCGATCTACCAGACGCGCCAGTACGCGCAGCAGCAGATCGCACCGCTGCCGGTGACGATCGAGCGCACGCTCGAGGGCGGCGCGCAGATCGTGCGCGTCGGCGGTGGCCGCTATGCGCCGCGTTATCTCGCGTCGCGTCGGGCGCTCGGCGGACCCGACTGGCACCTGATCACGATGGCGTCCGTCGATCCGGTCGATCGCGATGCGCGCAACGCGACCGTCGTGACCGCCTTCGGCTATGTGTCGCTGTGCCTGTTCGCGTTCTACTGGCGGATGCGCCGCGCGCGCGTGCGCGAGATGATCCGCAGCCGCGCGCTGCTGCAGAAGGCCTATGCGGAGTTGAACCAGCGCGTCGCCGAGCGCACGGCTGATTTGTCGCAGGCCAACGAGCAACTGACGAAAGAAGTCGGCGAACGCACGCGTGCCGAGCAGGAACTACGCGCCGCGCACGACGAACTCGTGCAGGCGAGCAAACTCGCCGCGCTCGGCCAGATGGCGGCCGGCATCACGCACGAGCTGAACCAGCCGCTCGCGGCGCTGCGCGGATTCTCCGACAACACGCGCGTGCTGCTCGAACGTGGCGATCACGCGTCGGCGCGCGAGAACCTCGAAGCGATCGCCGCGCTGACCGAGCGCATGGGCAAGATCACGAACCAGCTGAAGTTGTTCGTCGGGCGCGCGCGGCCACGCAGTGCGCGCGCACCGGTGGCGCGCGCGTTGCGCAACGTGCTCGCGCTGCTGCAGAAGCGTCTGCAGGGTGTCGCGATCGAGATCGCCTCGGTGGATGTCTATACGCAGAGTCGCACGCCGTTCGACATTCACGATGACAGCGCGCAACTGGTCGCGCATTGCGACGAGCTGCGACTCGAACAGGTGCTGATCAATCTGCTCGGCAACGCGCTCGATGCAACGGCCGGCACGCCGTCGCCACACATTGCGATCGAGATCGACGCGTCGGACGGCACGCTGTCGATCGCGGTGCGCGACAACGGTCCGGGGATTCCGGACGACGTGCTGCCGCGACTCTTCGAACCGTTCTTCACGACGAAGGAGATGGGTCAGGGGCTGGGCCTTGGGCTCGCGATTTCGTCGTCGATCGCGCGCGACTGCGGTGGCTCGCTGACCGCGCGCAATGCGCCCGACGGCGGCGCGGTGTTCGTGCTGACGCTACGCCGCGCGCGTGCGACGGTCGCGGATCCGCTCGTCGCGGGCTCCTGATTTCGGGTGACAACGATCATGGTCAATAACGGTTTGCAGGTGCTGTACGTCGAAGACGACGAGCTCGTGCGGCGCGCCAGCGTGCAGAGTTTGCAACTGGCGGGCTTCGACGTCGTCGGGCACGCGTCGGCGGAGACGGCGGCGCGCGCGATCGGGTCGGATTTCGCGGGCGTGGTCGTCAGCGACATCCGGCTACCGGGCGCGAGCGGGCTCGATCTGCTCGCGCAGTGCCGCGAGCGTGCACCCGACGTGCCGGTGATTCTCGTCACCGGTCACGGCGACATCTCGATGGCCGTACAGGCGATGCGCGACGGCGCCTATGACTTCATCGAAAAGCCGTTTGCCTCCGAGCGGCTGATCGAAACGGTGCGGCGTGCGCTCGAGCGCCGCAAGTTGGTGCTGGAAAACCTCGCACTGCGCCGTGAACTTGCGGGACAGAGTTCGGTGGCGCCGCGCATCATCGGCCGCAGTGCCGCGATCGAACAGGTGCGGCGTCTGATCGCGAACGTCGCGCCGACCGATGCGTCGGTGCTGATCAACGGCGACACGGGCGCAGGCAAGGAACTGATCGCGCGCAGTCTGCACGAGCTGTCGCCACGTCGCGACAAGCCGTTCATCGCGGTCAATTGCGGCGCGATGCCGGAGACGATGTTCGAGTCGGAGATGTTCGGCTACGAGCCAGGCGCTTTCACCGGTGCGGCGAAACGCCGCATCGGCAGGCTCGAGCATGCGTCCGGCGGCACGCTGTTTCTCGACGAGATCGAGAGCATGCCGCTCGCGCTCCAGGTGAAGCTGCTGCGTGTGCTGCAGGACGGCGTGCTCGAGCGGCTGGGTTCGAATCAGCCGATCCGCGTGAACTGCCGCATCGTGGCCGCGGCCAAGGGCGACATGACGGATCACGTGGCGGCCGGCACGTTTCGGCGCGACCTGCTGTATCGGCTGAACGTCGTGACGATCGCGTTGCCGCCGCTGGCGGAGCGTCGCGAGGACATCGTGCCGTTGTTCGAACATTTTCTGCTCGATGCCGCCGTCCGCTACGACCGGCCCGCGCCGCTTCTCACCGACCGGCAGCGAACCGCGCTGATGCAGCGCGACTGGCCGGGCAACGTGCGCGAGCTGCGCAACGCGGCCGACCGTCTGGTGCTCGGTGTGCCGGACGAGGGCGCGACGGCGGTGCCGGACGACAATGCGCTGCAGCCGCTAAAAGAGCGGGTCGAGCAGTTCGAACGGGCGGTGATCGCAGAGGCGCTGGATCAGGCGGGCGGCGCGGTTGCGGTGGCGGCCGACCGGCTGCAGCTCGGCAAGGCGACACTCTACGAGAAGATCAGGCGATACGGCCTGGCGGCGCGTGGAGATGGGGAGCGGTGAGGAACGCGATCGCGTTCGTGAGAGACGGCATCGACGTGGAACGCCGATGCCGTGTGCAGCAGAATCAGGCTGCGTTCAGCGCTTTTTCGAGCAGCTTGTCGAGTTCGGCGAACTGCGGCTCGCCGACATAGCGCTTCAGGATCTTGCCGTTCTTGTCGACGACGAACGTGGTCGGCGTCAACTGGACGTTGCCGAACTGCTTCGCCGCGGAGCCGTCGTCCATCGCGACCTTGAACGGCAACTGGCGCGTCTGTGTGTAGTTCGTCACGTACATCGGCGCGTCGTAGTTCATCGCGACCGCGACGAAATCAAGCCCCTTGCCCTTGAAGCGGTTGTACGTGTTGACCATCTGCGGCATTTCCTTGATGCAGGTATCGCAGTTCGTCGCCCAGAAGTTGATCAGATACACCTTGCCCTTCAGATCGGCGGTCGACACTTTCTGGCCGGACAGCAGCGTGAACGTCGCATCCGGAACGTGCTGCTGGCTGCCGAACGTGAAATAGCCGGCAATCGCGATCGCACCGGCGACCACGGCCGCCGCGATATAGCGGAACGGGCCGGCACGTCGGGAAACAGGGGTAGGGCTCATGAGCAGACCTCGAAAAGCGCGGGGCGCTGAAACGGCGTGGTGCATTGGGATAGCGTCCGTATTGTAGCGTCAATCCCGGGACGCGGCATCGCGGCCGGCATCGGCGGATAATGCGATTCCCGGTTTCTGTCTTTATCTGTCTTTCGGCTTTCAGGTCTTATGCTTCGGTCCGTTTTTCGTCTCTCTCGTTTGCTTCCTCGTGGTGTCGTGCAATCCCTCCTTCGTCGTCGTGCGGCTGGGCGTGCTGTTTGTGCCGCGCTGTATGTGATCGTCGCTGGTGTCGCGCTTGCGGCCTGCTCGCCGACTTACGACTGGCGCACCGTGATGAACGACGACAACGGCTACACCATCGACCTGCCGGCCAAGCCGAGCAGCGACGAGCGGCAGATCGACATCGGCGGCATACCGATGACGATGAAGATGCAGATCGCCGAAGCCGGCCACTCGGTGTTCGCGGTCGGTACCGTGGTGCTGCCCTCCGACGATCCGCAGATGCAGCGGACCGCGCTCGAATTCCTGCGCTCGGGGCTTGCACGCAACGTGGGCGCGACGCCCGACGCGCACGCGACGCAGATTCCGCTGGCGGCCGGCGGCCAGGTGCTCGGTATCGAGATGACATACAGCGGCAAGGCCGGTGCAAACCAGGAGCAGCGGGTCATCCATGCGCGGCTCGTCGCGCGCGGGCGTCACGTGTATCAGGCCGCGATTATCGGTAGCAAGGAGCCGCCGCAGGAACAGATCGACCAGTTTTTTTCGTCGTTCAAACTTTTTTGACTGGCGGCTTCGGCGCGAAACCTGCTGATCGGCAAACCGTGAGTCGAGATTCAGACTGAAAGTTCCGCTGTAGCTTATCGCTCTAATAGGCGGATTTAATGGGGATTTTTTTGTTACCCACAGGACTTGTGGATAACTTTGTTGAAAACTCCTCGGGGCATCGCCCTGATGCCCGTCGGATGGGCATCTCATCAGTTTGCCTGAGATCTCGGCAATCGAAAAAAATCAATAAAATCAATGATCTTAAAGATCGGGTTAACGTGGACCTTTCAGTTGTGTCGAAATCTGACTGAGGCGTGTCTGTGTGCATAAGTCAAGTCTTGACAGCCGTTTTTTGCCCTTTCTTGACCATTCATCGCCCGGCCATCGCGCGTCGATACTGCACCGCTTCGGCGACCTGGCCCCCGGTCGGTACATCGTTCCCGGCCAGATCGGCGATGGTCCGGGCGACTTTCAGCACCCGGTAGTACGCGCGCGCCGACCAGCCGAAACGTTCGCCCGCGTCGCGTAGCAGCGCTTCGCCGTCGGCATCAGGCCGGCAGACTTCGTCCACCTCGCGGCCGGTCAGTTCGCGATTGGTTTTGCCTTGTCGCACGAGTTGCCGCTCACGGGCCACGCGCACGCGCTTCGCGATCGATGCGCTCGACTCGCCCACCGTCGACGAACGCGCCGACAACTCGGCGGGCGACAGCGCCGGAATTTCGAGCTGGATGTCGATGCGATCGAGCAGCGGTCCGGACAGCTTGCGCAGATAGCGGGCCGCGTTATCCGGCGTGCAGCGGCAACGGCCGTTCGGATCGCCGCGCCAGCCGCACGGACACGGGTTCATCGCCGCGATGAGCTGGCATGCGGCGGGGAAGTCGGTCTGCCAGGCCGCGCGGGAGATCGTGATGCGTCCGGCTTCCAGCGGTTCTCGCAGCGTTTCGAGGACATGTCGATCGAACTCGGGTAGTTCGTCGAGAAACAGCACACCGAGATGCGCGAGCGTGATTTCGCCGGGCTGCGGCGGATTGCGTCCGCCGACCAGCGCGCCCGCACTCGACGAATGATGCGGCGCGCGGAACGGGCGTCGCCGCCAGTGCGTCGGCGAGAAACCGGCCGCGCTCGCAGACAGCAGCGCGGCGGAGGTCAGCGCCTCGTCGTCGGTCATCGGCGGCAGCAGGCCGGGCAGGCGTGCCGCGAGCATCGACTTGCCGGCGCCGGGTGGGCCGATCATCAACACATGGTGCCCGCCGGCGGCGGCGACTTCCAGTGCACGCCGCGCCGCACGCTGGCCGATTACGTCGAGCATGTCGGGCAGCGGCGCGGAGGCCGCGCTTTCGACGGGAACGAGTGGCTGTGCGGGCGAAAGACGGCCGTCTTCCGAGCCAGCAAGGTGCGCGCAGAGCGACAGCAGATCCGCGGCGCCGTAGACGACGACACCCGGCACCAGCGCCGCCTCCTGCGCGCTCGCGGCAGGTAGATAAAGCTCTGGCGGGACCGCACTGTCTGCGGCGGGCGCGTCGTGCCCGTGCGTCGCGCTGCGCGCGACGCCGCATGCCATCGCGAACGCGCCGCGCATCGGACGCAGCGCGCCTGTCAGCGACAGCTCGCCCGCGAACTCGCGATGCAGTAGCGATTCGGCGGGCAGTTGGCCGCTCGCCGCGAGGATGCCGAGCGCGATCGGCAGATCGAAGCGGCCCGATTCCTTCGGGAGATCGGCGGGAGCGAGATTGACGGTGATACGCCGGACCGGGAAATCGAGGCCGCAGTTCTGCAGCGCTGCACGGACGCGTTCGCGGCTTTCGCGGACCTCGAGATCCGGCAAGCCGACGATCGAAAAAGACGGCAGCCCGTTCGCGAGATGGACCTCGACGGTCACTTCAGGCGCGCGGCCAGCGGCCGGCGCGCGACTGCGCACCACGGCAAGCGACATGTTTTCTCCGTCGGACCGTGCGCCCCACGGGCGCACCTTTCTCTAGAACGCTGACGACGTCACGGCGCGCTTGCCGGTGATGCGTGGATCAGCGGGAGATCAGGACGATTGCGTGACGGGAAGCTTCTGTTCGAGTTCTGCTACCCGGCGCTCGAGCTCCTCGAGCCGCGAACGCGTGCGCACCAGCACCTGGGTCTGCGTATCGAATTCTTCACGTGTCACGAGGTCGAGCTTCGAAAAGCCTTGCGACAACATCGCCTTGACGTTGCGCTCGACATCTTTCGCCGGCGAGTTCTTGAGCAGATCGCTGATACGTGCTTGAAAGTCGTTGAAGACGTCGTTCGGTTGTTTCATCGTAAATCCCCTTGATTGCACAAAAACTGTGCGCGTTTCATTGCCGCTGTGCCTCACATCGGCGCGTGATCGATGCTGGTGCATGGGTAGTGAGCGGCGGCCGCCGGATGAGCGCGTTTGGTGCGCGCCCCCATCCCCGACGCATGCGATCACTCTAGCAACGATACACGCGGCATGCCACCGTGCGCCGCGTACGTTGGCCGTTCGGCCGGTCCGGCTGACAGCCCTGCAGCGTGCCGCGGGACGACAGTCTGCCACACACATGGCATGCGAGTTGCTGTTACTGCCCCGCGCGCATCCCGGGCGACCGGACGGCGCAGCAATAGCGATCCGGCAAACGGGTCGCTCTGTCGACGCACCACGCAAACGGGTTACCAGAAGGTTACGCAGGGGTTACGGGTTAGCAAGGTTACGCAACTAAAAGCGAGGTAGTCATGAAACTCATCACCGCAATCATCAAGCCGTTCAAGCTCGATGAGGCGCGCGAAGCCTTGTCGGCCATCGGCGTCTCGGGGATCACGGTCACTGAAGTCAAAGGCTTCGGGCGTCAGAAAGGGCACACCGAACTGTATCGGGGCGCCGAGTACGTCGTCGATTTCCTGCCGAAGGTGAAGATCGAGGCCGCGGTCTCGGACGACATCGTCGATCAGGCAATCGAAGCGCTCGAGCGTGCGGCGCGCACCGGGAAAATCGGCGACGGCAAGATCTTCGTTACGCCGATCGAACAAGTGATTCGGATTCGCACCGGTGAGACCGGCGCGGACGCCCTGTAAAAAAAACAGCGACAAGAGGAAACAGAGATGCGCAAATTATTGATGTCCTTGTTGATGGCCGGCTCGCTGCTCGCGGGCGGTATCGGTGCCGCGCTGGCAGACGACGCTTCGGCGCCCGCTGCCGCATCGGCTGCCGCAGCCGACACGACGGCGAGCGCGCCTGACGCGTCGGCCGCCGCCGCCGCTTCGGCGCCTGCCGCCGACGCTTCCGCCGCGCCTGCGGCGAGCGCCGCCGCTGCGCCCGACGCATCGGCCGCTTCGGCCGCCGCAGCTGCCGCTCCTGCTGCGCCGACCGCCCCGTTCTCGGTCGATTCGTCGAAGATCAACTCGGGCGACACCGCGTGGATGCTGACCTCCACCGCGCTCGTGCTGTTCATGACGATTCCGGGCCTCGCGCTGTTCTATGCGGGCATGGTCCGCAAGAAGAACGTGCTGGCGACGCTGATGCAAAGCTTCGCGATCACCTGCGTCGTGACGATCGTCTGGACCGTGGTCGGCTACAGCCTCGCGTTCACGCCGGGCGGCTCGTTCATCGGCGGCTTCTCGCGGGTCTTCCTGTCGGGCATGAACTACATCAAGGGTGACAAGGCCACGACACTGACCGTCAGCCATCTGGCCTCGACGATTCCGGAGTCGGTCTATTTCGTCTACCAGATGACGTTCGCGATCATCACGCCGGCGCTGATCACCGGTGCATTCGCCGACCGGATGAAGTTCTCGTCGATGCTCGTGTTCATGACGCTCTGGTCGATCATCGTCTACTCGCCGATCGCGCACATGGTGTGGGAACCGACCGGCTGGCTGGCTAGCGCAGGCATCCTGGACTTCGCGGGCGGCACGGTCGTGCACATCAACGCCGGTATCGCGGGCCTCGTGTGCTGTCTGGTGCTCGGCAAGCGCGTCGGCTACGGCAAGGACGTGATGGCACCGCACAACCTCGTGCTCACGCTGGTCGGTGCATCGATGCTGTGGGTGGGCTGGTTCGGCTTCAACGCGGGTTCGGCAGTGGCGGCTGACGGCCGTGCCGGCTTCGCAATGCTGACGACGCAGATCGCAACCGCGATGGCAGCGCTCGGCTGGATGTTCGCCGAATGGATCGCGAAGGGTAAGCCGTCGGTGCTCGGCATCGTGTCGGGTGCGGTGGCGGGTCTGGTGGCGATTACGCCGGCTTCGGGCTTCGTCGGCGTGATCGGTGCACTGGTGATCGGCCTCGTCGCCGGCGTGGTCTGCTTCTGGTCGGCCTCGTGGCTCAAGCACAAGCTTGGCTACGACGATTCGCTCGACGCGTTCGGCGTGCACTGCATCGGCGGGATCATCGGTGCGCTGCTGACCGGCGTGTTCGCGGTCAAGGACATCGGCGGCGCGGACGGCAGCGTGATCCTGCAGGCAAAGGGCGTGCTGACGACGCTGATCTACAGCGGCGTGGTGAGCTTCATCCTGCTGAAGGGCATCGACATGGTGATGGGCCTGCGCGTGACGGAAGAAGAGGAACGCGAAGGTCTCGACGTGGCGCTGCACGGCGAGCACGTCGAATAAACGAACATAAGGACGTAAGAGCAACAGGAGAGACGTCCGGCATGCGAGACCCTGCCGGACGAATCAAGCGCAGCGATCTGGCCCGCCACCCGGCGGGCTTTTTTTCGCCCGTCTGAGCCCGCGCCACAGGCTTTTTCGCCACCACCTGCCCAGCCTCGAGCAGGCGTCAGCCCCGCCCCGCGCGGCCAACCGGCTGCCGCTGATACGCACTCGCTATCGAAACGATATAAAACCTTGCTCACAGCAGGGTGGATGCGGGCTTGCGAGTTGCGAGATCATCCCAACATGCAGGGGGCAAATACCCCGCTACCCTCTACAATCGCTGCATCTAAGCCCGTGAGTGCTCAATGGTTCCGCACCTTGTCACCGCGTTGAACGGTCCGCTGCTCGAACTCGAGCGACGGATTCTCGACGCTACGCCCGCCATCGAACGCTGGTTCCGGCTCGAATGGCAGGAACACACACCGCCGTTCTACTGTTCGGTGGATCTGCGCAACGCCGGCTTCAAACTGGCGCCGGTCGACACGAACCTGTTCCCCGGCGCGTTCAACAATCTGCCGCAGGAAGTGCTGCCGCTCGCCGTGCAGGCGGCGATGGCATCGATCGAAAAAATCTGCCCGGACGCAAAAAATCTGCTGGTGATTCCGGAGCGTCACACGCGCAACGCGTTTTATCTGGAGAATGTCGCGCGGCTGGCCATGATCATGCGGCAGGCCGGCTTGAACGTCCGCTTCGGTACGCTCGACGAAACCATCTCGGGCCCGGTCACGATCGCGCTGTCCGACGGCCAGAAGCTCGTGCTCGAACCGCTCGAGCGTTCGACGCGCCGGCTCGGTCTGAAGAACTTCGATCCGTGCTCGATCCTGCTGAATAACGATCTGTCCGGCGGCATCCCGCCGGTGCTCGAAAACCTGCATGAGCAGTATCTGTTGCCGCCGCTGCATGCGGCCTGGGCAGTGCGCCGCAAGTCGACGCACTTCTCGTGCTACGACGAAGTCGCGAAGAAGTTCGCGAAGATGGTCGAGATCGATCCGTGGATGATCAATCCGTATTTCGCGCACGTCGAAGACGTCGACTTCCAGGCGCGTACCGGTGAGCAACCGCTGGCGGACGCGATCGACGGCGTGCTGAAGAAGATTGCGAAGAAGTATCGCGAGTACGGTATCTCCGAGAAGCCGTACGTCGTCATCAAGTCCGATGCGGGCACGTACGGGATGGGCGTGACGACGGTGCACGACGCCTCGGAAGTCGCATCGCTGACCGCGCGCGAACGCGCAAAGATGTCGACGACGAAGGAAGGCCTCGACGTTCGCGACGTGATCGTGCAGGAAGGCGTCTACACGTTCGAGCGGATCGGCGAAGAAGTGGCCGAGCCGGTCGTGTACATGATCGACCGCTATGTGGTCGGCGGTTTCTATCGTGTGCACGGGAGCCGCGAACGCGATCAGAACCTGAACGCGCCCGGCATGCATTTCGTACCGCTCGGCTTCGAGCACACCGCGTTGCCGGACGCGCATGCGAAGCCCGGCGCCGCGCCGCCGAACCGCTTCTACATGTACGGCGTGGTCGCGCGCCTCGGGTTGCTGGCGGCGTCGGTTGAACTGGAAAGAACGGACCCGGAAGCCATCCAGGTCTGACGCACACGGCGGCCAACGGTAACAGGCGGCCGCCCGCGCGTTGGATCGACCATCAAAAGCGAAGCCCGCGAGGGCGCATCAGGGACTTCATGGACATTCTCTTTATCGCGGACCCGCTGGACCGCTTCAAGATCTACAAGGACTCCACCTACGCGATGATGGCGGAAGCCGCGCGGCGTGGCCACACGCTGTACGCGTGCGAGCCGGAAGATCTCGCGTGGACGGGCAGCGACGTCGAGGCGAATGCACGGCGTTTTGCGATCGTCGGCGACGAGGCAGACGGGCACCGTTCGCCGTGGTACGAGGCGCAAGCAGCAGCGGTACGGTCGCTGAAGAGCTTCGGCGCGGTGCTGATGCGCAAGGATCCGCCGTTCGACATGGAATACGTGACGTCGACCTGGCTGCTCGAACTGGCCGAGCGCGGCGGCGCGCGCATCTTCAACAAGCCGCAGGCGATCCGCGATCACTCGGAGAAGCTCGCGATCGGCGAGTTTCCGCAGTTCGTCGCGCCGACGCTCGTCACGCGCGACGCTGCGCGTCTGCGCGCGTTCCACGCGGAGCACGGCGACGTGATCCTGAAGCCGCTCGACGGAATGGGCGGCATGGGCGTGTTTCGCGTGAAGGCCGACGGGATGAATCTCGGCTCGATCGTCGAGATGCTGAGTCACGACGGCGCGCGTTCGGTGATGGCGCAGAAGTTCATCCCCGAGATCAAGGCCGGCGACAAGCGCATCCTGCTGATCGGCGGCGAGCCGGTGCCGTATTCGCTCGCGCGGATTCCGCAGGGCAACGAAGTGCGCGGCAACCTGGCTGCCGGCGGCCTCGGTGTCGCGCAGCCGCTGACGCCGCATGACCGCGAGATCGCCGCGGCGCTCGGTCCCGTGCTCGCCGCGCGCGGCCTGCTGCTGGTCGGGCTCGACGCGATCGGCGACTGGCTGACCGAAGTGAACGTCACCAGCCCGACATGCTTCCGCGAAATCATGGATCAGACGGGCTTCGACGTCGCGGCGATGTTTATCGACGCGCTGGAGCGCGCGGCCGGCTGAAGTGCACAATGAAGCACATAAGAAACGGCAATTGCGCTGGACGCCGGGTTGCGGACATTGCAACACACCGCAACACCGGCGGGCGCAAACCGCCGGGAAGCGCGAAAATGGACTGGTACAATGCCGGCTCCCGGAAGCGAGCCTCGTCTAACGAAATGCTGACGACGCTTCCGTTACCGGATGCCGCGCACGGTCGCTGCACCGTCATCCATGAAGCACTCCTGGATCGGCGCATTCCGGCCCTTTCGACCATCGGCCGATCGAAAGGGTTGTCGCAGGCGAACTGGCACGCGGTCGCGTGCCACGCCCAGACCGCGAATCAGGCCGTTTAGCTGCAAGACTGACATGGCAGGCATTCTGATTATTGCGCACGCTCCGTTCGCTACCGCGCTTCGCGAGTGTATTGCTCACATTTACGGCGGGCTACCGGCCCGCATCGGCGCAATCGACGTCACGCCCGATTGCGATCCCGTGCAGATCGTCGCGCTCGCTCACAGCGAGATCGATCGTCTGAAGGAAGAGAACGGCGCGCTCGTGCTAACCGACATGTTCGGCGCGACGCCGTCGAACATCGCGGGGCGGCTCGCGACGCTGCCGGACGTGCGCGTGCTCGCCGGCGTGAATCTGCCGATGCTGGTGCGCGCGGTGTGCTATCGCGCGACGCCACTCGACACCCTCGTCGACAAGGCGCTCGCCGGCGCGACCAAAGGCATTCATTCGATCAACGCGAACACACCGGCCCCGACCACAGTCGCATGTGCGAGCGATTGCCTCGCGTCCGCGCAGCCCGAGGCCGCGATCGCGCAGAAATTCCACTCGTAAGACCGTTACCGTTTCATCTTCGACAACACAAACCGCGCCTCGGGCCCATACATGCTGCAACAGGAAACGACCATCGTGAACAAGCTGGGGCTGCACGCGCGTGCGTCGGCCAAACTGACGCAACTTGCTGGCAACTATCAGGCGGAAATCTGGATGAGCCGCAACGGCCGGCGCATCAATGCGAAGAGCATCATGGGGGTGATGATGCTGGCCGCGGGGATCGGCAGTACGGTGCTGATCGAAACCGAAGGCACGGACGAAAAAGACGCGATGGACGCACTGCTCAAGCTGATCGCCAACAAGTTCGGCGAAGGCCAGTAAGTCGTCCGGCCGCACCGGTCGACGCACGAAACGCCGCGCTTCGCCGCGGCGTTTTTTATTTTCGCGCTACGCTGTTCTGCGAACGCTGCGATGTTGCGTCGCACATAGTCCTCTTACGCGCGAGTGCGCTGCGGAATTTATAATGATCGCCGGGGTCTGAGAGCATTGCAGCGGTTTGCCGCGGCATCACACAACTAGAGGAGGTGCGCGTGTCGTTCACGCTGCATGGAATTCCCGTGTCACGCGGTATCGCCATCGGGCGGGCCTACCTGATCGCCCCGGCTGCACTCGACGTCGACCACTACCTGATCGAACACGCCCAGATCGAGGGCGAGATCGAGCGTTTCCGCTCGGCACAGCAGCGCGTGCATCTCGAACTCGACGCGCTGCGTGCGGATCTGGCCGCCGACGCGCCCAGCGAAATGGGCGCGTTCATCAATGTTCATTCGATGATCCTGAACGACGCCATGCTCGTGCAGGAAACCATCGATCTCGTGCGTACGCGCCGCTACAACGTCGAATGGGCGCTGACCGAACAGCTCGAGCGCCTGTCGCGCCATTTCGACGACATCGAAGACGAATACCTGCGCGAACGCAAGGCCGACATCCAGCAGGTGGTCGAGCGGGTGCTGAAGGCGCTTGCGGGCGCATCGCCGTCGCCGCTCGACGGCGTGCACGGCAGCTGCGACGAGATGATCGTCGTCGCGCACGACATCGCGCCCGCCGACATGATGCAGTTCAAGACGCAAACCTTCCAGGGTTTCGTCACGGATCTCGGCGGGCGCACGTCGCATACCGCGATCGTCGCGCGCAGTCTCGGCATCCCGGCTGCGGTCGGCGTGCAGCAGGCGAGCGCGCTGATTCGCCAGGACGATCTGATCATCGTCGACGGAGACCACGGCATCGTGATCGTCGATCCCGCGCCGATCGTGCTCGAGGAATACTCGTACCGGCAGAGCGAGAAGGCGCTCGAGCAGCGCAAGTTGCAGCGCCTGAAGTTCTCGCCGACGCAGACGCTGTGCGGCACGCGCATCGAGCTGTGCGCGAACATCGAGCTGCCGGACGACGCGCGCGCAGCCGTCGATGCGGGCGCGATGGGCGTCGGCCTGTTCCGCACGGAATTCCTCTTCATGAACACGAAGGACCATCTGCCGGAAGAGGAGGAGCAGTTCGCCGCATATCGTCGTGCGGTCGAGTTGATGAACGGTCTGCCGGTGACGATCCGCACGATCGACGTCGGCGCTGACAAGCCGCTCGAATCGATCAGCGGCGGTGACGGCTACGAGACTGCCGCGAACCCGGCGCTGGGGCTGCGGGCGATCCGCTGGAGCCTGTCGGAGCCGCAGATGTTTCTCACGCAGTTGCGTGCGATCCTGCGCGCGTCGTCGTTCGGTTCGGTGAAGATCCTGATCCCGATGCTCGCGCATGCGCAGGAAATCGACCAGACGCTCGACCTGATCCGCGAGGCGAAGCGCCAGCTCGACGACGCTGGCCTCACGTACGATCCGAACGTGCGCATCGGCGCGATGATCGAGATTCCTGCGGCGGCGATTGCATTGCCACTGTTCCTGAAGCGGCTCGACTTCCTGTCGATCGGCACCAACGATCTGATCCAGTACACGCTCGCGATCGACCGCGCGGACAACGCGGTCGCGCATCTGTACGACCCGCTGCATCCGGCGGTGCTGCATCTGATCGCGTTCACGCTGCGCGAGGCGAAGCGCGCCGGCGTGCCGGTGTCCGTGTGCGGGGAGATGGCCGGTGACCCGGCGCTGACGCGTCTGCTGCTCGGCATGGGGCTCACCGAGTTCTCGATGCATCCGAGCCAGCTGCTGGTCGTCAAGCAGGAGGTCCTGCGCTCGCATCTGAAGACACTGGAGAAGCCGGTCGCCGACGTGCTCGCGTCGTTCGAACCGGAAGAGGTGCAGGCGGCGTTGAAGCGCGTCGCCGAGATCTGACGCAGGCGCCCAGCTAGCGTGTTGTACCGTGTCGCGCGCCGCACACCGGGCAATCCGGCTGGCGCGCGACGCGCATCGTGTTCCATTCCATCCGCAGCGAGTCGAGCATCATCAGCCTGCCGACGAGCGTCGTACCCACATCGGCGATCACGCGCAACGCTTCGGCGGCCTGCATCGATCCGATGATGCCGACCGTCGGCGCAAACACACCCATCGTCGAGCACGCCACTTCCTCGAACGGCTGGTCTTCCGGAAAGATGCACGCGTAGCACGGCGATGCGTCGTCGCGGAAATCGAACGTACTGATCTGGCCGTCGAAACGCAGCGCGGCACCCGACACGAGCGGCACACCGTGCGCGACGCACGCGCGGTTGATCGCGTGGCGCGTCGCGAAGTTGTCGGTGCAGTCGAGCACGACGGTCGCCGTGGGCACCGCGGCATCGAGCCATGCATCGTCGACGCGTTCGGCGACCGCGTTCACTACGACGTCGGGATTCAACTGCGCGATCGCGTCGCGGCCCGACTCGACCTTGCTGCGTCCGACCGACGCCGTCACGTGCAGGATCTGCCGCTGCAGGTTCGTCAGATCGACCGTATCGGCATCGACCAGCGTAAGCCGCCCGACACCCGAGGCCGCGAGATACATCGCCGCCGGCGACCCTAACCCACCCGCGCCGACGACGATCGCATGCGCGTCGAGAAAGCGCTGCTGCGCCTCGATGCCGAGTTCATCGACGAGGATGTGACGGGAATAGCGGAGAAGTTGATCGTCGTTCATGGCGGGGCGCGTCGTCTTTATCGTTATTCTAGTCGCGCGGGGGAGCGTGTCTTCGCAGCACGGCTGCGAAGACACGTCAGGCGGAGGGTTACTTGCCCTGCGACGCCGGCATCGGTGCCGACGCGGGAGCCGGGCCGGAGGCGCCCGGTGTGACCGGCAGGGCCGGCTTCACCGCGACCGGTGCCGATGCCGATTGGGCCGGCTTGTCCTGCGCGAGCCGACGCTCCATCGCCGACTTCGATTCCTGCACCGGCTTGCCTTCGAGCTTGTTCAGCGCCTGTTGCATCATGAAGTCGTCGGCAGAACCGAACTCGATTGGCTTGCGGTCGCGTTCCTTCTGGCGCTGTTCCGGCGTCTTCTTGTCGTTCTGCTCTTCGAGTGCACGCAACTGGTCCATGCGCTCCTTCTCGCGCTGTTCCTGCTCCTTCTTCTCGTTCGGATCCTGCGTGTTCGCGAGGTGGTTCGAGTAGTCGACTTCGCGCGTGACGAGCGCGTCGTCCGGATCGCCCTCGGCGTACTGATCGACCGGGATGTCAGGACGGATGCCCTTGTTCTGGATCGAACGGCCGCTCGGCGTGTAGTAGTACGCGGTGGTGAGGCGCAGCGCGGTGTCGGCGGTCATCGGCCGGACGGTCTGCACCGAGCCCTTGCCGAACGTCGTCTTGCCGACGATCAGCGCACGGTGCTGATCCTGCAGCGCGCCCGCGACGATTTCCGACGCTGACGCGGAGTACGCGTTGGTCAGCACGATCATCGGCACGGTCTTGAAGATCGGCGGCAGGTTCTTCAGCGGATCGCTGTCGAAGGACGGCAGACGGTAGTTGTCGTAGGTGTCGCGGTACACCTGCTTCGAATCCGGAATCTGGCCGTTGGTCGACACGACCACCGAATCCGGCGGCAGGAACGCGCCGGCGACGCCGACCGCGCTTTGCAGCAGACCGCCACCGTTGTTGCGCAGATCGAGGATCAGGCCCTTCAGGTTCGGCTGCTGGCGCGCGATGTCCTGCAGACTCGCGGCGAGGTCAGGCGTCGTGCGCTCCTGGAAGCTCGTGATGCGGATGTAGCCGTAGCCCGGCGCGAGGATCTTCATCTTCACGCTCTTGACGTTGATGATCGCGCGCGTCACCGTCAGCGGGAACGTGCGATCGTCGGTCTTGCGGAAGAGGGTCAGCGTGACTTTCGTGCCCGGGTCGCCGCGCATCTGCTTGACCGCCTGGTCGAGCGTCATGCCGCGCACCGGCTTGTCGTTGATTCGCGTGATGAGGTCGCCCGGACGGATGCCGGCGCGGAACGCGGGCGTGTCTTCGATCGGCGAGATCACCTTGATGAGCCCGTCTTCCGACGAGATCTCGATACCGAGACCCGCGAAGCGGCCCTTGGTCTGTTCCTGCAGTTCTTCGTAATCGGTCTTGTCGAGATAGGAAGAGTGCGGGTCGAGGCTCGCCACCATGCCCTTGATCGCGGCGGTGAGCAGTTTCTTGTCGTCCACCGGCTCGACGTACTCATGCTTGATCTGCCCGAACACTTCGGCGAAAAGGCGCAGCTGGTCGAGCGGTAACGGAGCGGAAGCGGCTTGCTGGGCCGATGCGGATAACTGCAAGGTTGCAAATACGCCGGTGGCAAGGCCCGCGGCGATCAGGCCGATGTTTTTCAGATTCTTTCGCATAGAGTGGGGCGGTCGGAAGCGCGTGGCAGCGTCAGGTAGAAAGCGACGGACAAGTATAACTGCACACCTGCCCGGCTGTGGGCGAGGGCGCAATCGGCATTCGACAGCGTTTGTCGAGGTGGGTTCGGGCTTCCGCGCGGGCGGCGCGAAAGAAATGTCCGGTAATGAGGCGCCGAAGTGGCGTATTCAGGAGAGCAGGTATCCCGGCCATACGGCACGGCGCACGCAAGACACGCGTACGCCGCTGCCGGTGTCAGCCGGCCTTGCCCTGCTTCGCAACGGCTGCCTGCGCCCGCGCGATCGCTTCCTGGTCGCCGAGGTAGTAGTGCTGGATCGGTTTCAGGTTTTCATCGAGTTCGTAGACGAGCGGGATGCCGTTCGGGATGTTCAGGCCGACGATGTCGCTGTCCGACACGTCGTCGAGATACTTGACCAGCGCGCGCATCGAATTGCCATGCGCGGCGATCAGCACCTTGCGGCCCGACTTGATCGCCGGCGCGATCGATTCGTTCCAGACCGGCAGCACGCGCGCGACGGTGTCTTTCAGGCACTCGGTGAGCGGCAGTTCCGCGCGCGGGACTTTCGCGTAGCGCGGGTCGTTGTACGCGGTGCGCTCGTCGGACGGATCGAGCGCGGGTGGCGGCGTATCGTAGCTGCGGCGCCAGACCAGTACCTGCTCGTCGCCGTACTTCGTCGCGGTCTCGGCCTTGTTGAGCCCCGACAGCGCGCCGTAGTGACGCTCGTTGAGACGCCATGAATGCACGACCGGGAGGTACATCAGGTCCATCTGGTCCTGCACGTGCCACAGCGTGCGGACCGCGCGCTTCAGCACCGACGTGTACGCGATGTCGAACGTGTAGCCCGACTCCTTCAGCAGGATGCCCGCTTGCTGCGCTTCGCGGTTACCCTGTTCGGTCAGGTCGACGTCGACCCAGCCGGTGAAGCGGTTTTCCTTGTTCCACGTCGATTCGCCGTGGCGGATGAGAACGAGTTTGTACATGGTGCCGGTCGGTAGTAAGGAAGCGGTAAAGCGTTGCGCCGCCGGGGGGGCGAAAAGAGGCGGCAGCATCGCAGCTGACGGTTATTTTATAATGCGCGGATTGCCATTTCCGATTTCTCTCTTTTCTGGCGGTTTTTCGTGAAGTTTTTCACCGATTACACAAACCTTGTACTCATCGCTGTCGCCCTCATCTCTGGAGCATTGCTCCTGTGGCCGACGATCAGCCGCCGCGGCCGCGGCGGCCTGTCCTCCGCGGAAGCCACGCAACTGATCAACCGGCGCAACGCCGTGGTCGTCGATCTCCGGTCTGCGGAAGATTTCGCGAAGGGTCATCTGCCGTCGGCGCGGCATCTCGAGTTCGCCGAACTGCAGGCGAAGATCGGCCAGCTCGTGAAGAACAAGAGCAATCCGGTGCTGCTGGTGTGCCAGACTGGCCAGCAGTCGAACAAGGCGGTCCGCGTCGTGCAGGATGCGGGTTATGCCGAAGTCCATGTGCTGCAAGGCGGCCTTAACGCGTGGCAGCAGGCCGGTATGCCGGTCGTGAAGCAAGGAGCAGCCAGATGATGAACAAAGTGATCATGTACAGCACGCAGGTGTGCCCGTATTGCCAGATGGCCGAACGTCTTTTAAAGTCGCGCGGCGTCGAGCACGTTGAAAAGGTGCTCATCGACAAGGATCCGGCCCGGCGTGAAGAAATGATGACGCGTACCGGCCGCCGCACGGTGCCGCAGGTGTTCATCGGCGACACGCACGTTGGCGGCTACGACGATCTCTCCGCGCTCGACCGCAAGGGTGGTCTGATGCCGCTGCTCGAAGCCGCAGCTGTTTAGGCTGCACGCTGCGACAGGCGTGTCCGGCCGGTGCGCGGACTGGTCCTGTCGGCGGCGCATAGCACCCAAACTGGCGGACCATGGCGACATGGCCCGCCGTAACTACATTCACGGAACCACTCCATCATGTCTGACGAGAACAACCAGCCGTTCTTCAATATCCAGCGCGTCTATCTGAAGGACATGTCGCTCGAGCAGCCGAACTCGCCGGGCATCTTCCTCGAGCAGGAAATGCCGTCGGTCGAAGTCGAAGTCGACGTGAAGGCCGAACGCCTCGCGGACAGCGTGTTCGAGATCATCGTCACGGGCACGGTCACGGCGAAGGTGTCGGACAAGGTCGCGTTCCTGATCGAAGCGAAGCAGGCCGGTATTTTCGATATCCGCAATATCCCGGCGGAACAGATCGATCCGCTCGTCGGCATCGCCTGCCCGACCATCCTGTTCCCGTACCTGCGCTCGAACATCGCCGACGCGATCACGCGTGCCGGCTTTCCGCCGATCCATCTCGCCGAAATCAACTTCCAGGCGCTCTACGAGCAGCGCCTCTCGCAGTTGTCGTCGGACGGCGCGCAAAGCACCGCGACCCACTGACGTGAACGCACGGTGCCGGGTATGAAGGTTGCCGTTCTCGGCGCCGGTGCATGGGGCACCGCACTCGCCGGTCATCTGGCCGCGCGCCACGACGCGGTACTGTGGGCGCGCGACGGCGCGCTCGCTGCCGAACTCGCCGCGTCCCGTCAAAACGCCCGCTATCTGCCGGGCGTCGGGCTGCCGCCCGCATTGCGCTACGAAACCGATCTGGCCGCCGCGCTCGCACACGGTGCCGCGGACGACGCGCTGTGCGTCGTCGCGACTCCGGTCGCGGGACTGCGCGGGCTGTTGCGGGCGATGCGCGACGCGTCGACCGTACCCGCGCATATCGTCTGGCTGTGCAAGGGCTTCGATGCGGACACGCAGTGTCTGCCGCATCAGGTCGTCGCGGAGGAACTCGGCGGACATCGCAGCAACGGTGTGCTGTCCGGCCCTAGCTTCGCGCGTGAAGTCGCGCAGGGGTTGCCGGTCGCGTTGACTGTCGCGAGCACGTCGGCGACGTGCCGCGAACGGGCCGTCGCCGCGTTCCACCACGGCGCGATGCGCATCTATACAGGCGACGACGTCGTCGGCGTCGAAGTCGGCGGCGCGGTCAAGAACGTGCTGGCGATCGCGACCGGCATTGCCGACGGCCTGGGCCTCGGCCTGAACGCGCGCGCGGCGCTGATCACGCGCGGCCTCGCCGAAATGTCGCGCCTCGGCGCGACGCTCGGCGGGCGGACCGAAACCTTCACCGGCCTCACCGGCCTCGGCGATCTGATCCTCACCGCGACGGGCGACCTGTCGCGTAACCGCACGGTCGGCGTGCAGCTTGCCGCCGGCCGCAGGCTCTACGACATTCTCGGCACGCTCGGCCACGTCGCCGAAGGTGTGCGCTGCGCGCAGGCGGTTCTCTCGATTGCGCGCACGCACGGTATCGATATGCCGATCACACAGGCGGTCTGCGCGGTGCTGTTCGAAGGCGTTGCACCGCGCGATGCGGTGAGCGCGCTGCTGCGGCGCGACTCGAAAGCGGAATAGCGGCCGACGTTGGTCGTTCGGCTCGCCCTGCGCGTCGAACGCACCTTCCTCGCCGTTGGCCGCGTTTCGCGCGATCTTCTCGTGCTTCGACGACGCGATGTTCGCGCGCTACGAAGCGGAACTCATGCGTTGTCAGTCGCCGCCGTCGAAGCCGGCCTGACGCCACGCCTCGAACACCACGATCGCCACCGTATTCGACAGGTTCAGACTGCGGTTGCCCGGCCGCATCGGCAGCCGCACGCGCTGGTCGGGCGCGAAGCGGTCGAGCACCGCTTCGGGTAGTCCGCGCGTTTCCGCGCCGAATACGAACCAGTCGCCGGGCTGGAATGCATGCGCATGAAAGCGCCCCGAGCCGCGCGTCGTGAATGCGAACATGCGCGTGGGGTCCGGCGCTTCGGCGGTAACGAACGCGGACCAGTCCGCATGCACGTGCATCTGCGCGTACTCGTGATAGTCGAGGCCCGCGCGACGCATCTTGGCGTCGTCGAGCGGGAAGCCGAGCGGCTCGATCAGATGCAGTCGCGCACCGGTGTTCGCGCACAGGCGGATCACGTTGCCCGTGTTCGGCGGAATTTCGGGTTCGACGAGGACGACGTTGAACATGATGGAATCGGATAGAAAACGTTGAACCGGGTTGAGCTAGTCTTTAGGCGTGCGCAGCGCGACGAAGCCGGTCACACGTCGCGCGCCCGCCGCTTTTAGCGTGCGCGCGAGCGCATCGAGCGTCGCGCCGCTCGTCATCACATCGTCGACGATACCGACGTGCAGGCCGCGCACCGGTTTCGCGACCGCGAACGCCGCACCCACGTTATGACTTCGCGCCGCGCGATCCAGCCGCGATTGCGGCGCGGTGTCGAGCGTGCGCACGAGCAGTGTTGGATCGGCAGGCACGCGCAGCGCGCGGGCAAACGGCCGCGCGATTTCCCACGCCTGGTTGTAGCCGCGCTCGACGAGCCGGCGCCGCGCGAGTGGTACCGGTGCGACGACGTCGAGTCGTGGCGATCTGTCCGGCGCGTCGTGGGCTAGCTGTGCGAGACGCCGCGCGAACTCTTTCGCAAGCGCCAGCCGCGCGCGGAATTTCAGCCCGAGCGCGAGCGCATCGAGCGGCGGCCGGTAGTCGGCGAGCGCGAAGGTTGCATCGAATGGCGGCGGCTGCGCGATGCATTCGGCACAGCGATAGCCGCTGGTCGCCGCGCGCCGGAAACCGCCGAGCGGCATCGCGCAGACGCGACAGCGCAGGCGGTGCTCGTTCCAGTACGCGGCATCGCAGCCGGCGCACAGCGTGTGCTGCGACAAATTGCCGCATAACGCGCACGTCTGCGGCAGTAACGCTTGAGCGATGACCGGCAGCGCCGTGTCGAACCGACGTTTTGCATCGGCGAGACGAATCGTGAGACAGATTGTCAGCGACGAACGGAGTGACGACAAAGCCGGCAATGACATGACTGGACCGCCCGCGAAGGCGTCCCACGCTGAACGGATAGGAGCGAACGAGTATACTTCGCACACTTCGCCCGTACGACTCCCATGTCCCCAGCTCCCGCAAAATCTAGCCGTCCGGCCTACGATTCCCGGCGCCTGCGGCGGATTTTCGACCGCCGCGCCGCGACCTTCGACGACGTGTCGTTCCTTCCTCGCGAAATCGCGCAGCGCATGCGCGAGCGTCTCGACTACATCAAGGTGAACCCGACCAGCGTGCTCGATGCGGGCTGCGGCGCAGGCGACGATCTGCCGTCGCTGCGTGAGCGTTTTCCCGAGGCGCCGGTGTTCGGCACCGACCTGTCGCACGCGATGCTGACCCGCGCGCTGCGTCACGATGCGGGCGACACCAGCTGGCGCCGCTTCCTGCCCGCGTCGATCGGCAAGGCGCTCGGCACCCGCGGTCCGCGTTTTGCGCAGTCGGACTTCTCCGCGCTGCCGTTCGCCGCAGGCGCATTCGAATTCGTCTGGTCCAATCTCGCGCTGCACTGGCATTCCCGTCCCGACCTCGTGTTTCCCGAATGGCAGCGCGTGCTCAAGGTGAACGGACTGCTGATGTTCAGCACGCTCGGTCCCGACACGCTGAAGGAACTGCGCGGCGCGTATGCGCAGGTCGACGCGGCGCACGGCATCGGCTCGCATGCGCATGTGATCGATTTCGTCGACATGCACGACCTCGGCGACATGCTCGTCGAGAGCGGCTTTGAGATTCCGGTGATGGACCAGGAGACGCTCACGATCACGTACCGGTCGCCCGAATCGCTGCTCGCGGACGTGCGCCGCTGGGGCGCCTATCCGTTCGAGCGCGATGCCGCACCGCAGGCCGCACGCCGGCTTCATCGCGCGCTGCTCGCCGCGCTCGATGCGCGCCGGCAGCCCGACGGCACGATCGCGCTGACCTTCGAAGTGATCTACGGCCATGCATGGAAAGCGGTGCCGCGCACGACCGCGGAAGGGCACGGCATCGTGCGTCTCGAGGACATCGGACGAGGTCCGACGAGGAATCCGTGACGCGGTAAAGAGGGCATCCGTTATGTCTGGAATTCGCAGCGAAGAAGCCCTGGCGAGGCTGCGTCAGAACGGCGCAGAGGCTTGTCGCGCCTGGCTTGCGGGCCGATAGACGCTTGCTTGTGGATGCCATTGAACCCGCCTATAATGCGTCAGTTTGTCGCTCGGGGTCCCACATCCGCAGCGACGGGCCCGAAGCGCCGAAGGGCGGTACACCGCGCGACGAGCGGTGCGTCGCGACCATCGGCGCCGTTCGCGGGAGGCAGCGATGGAAGCAACTGATCTGCTGACGGAGTCTGAGCCGGTCCTGAGAGACTGGGTCATGAAGCGCAACTGTTCGGTGTCGCCACGGCAGTTCGTGTGTTTCTATATGTCGCTTGCTGCGTTCTCGCTGTTGATTGCACTGCTGCTGGTTTTACGTGGCGCCTGGCTGGTGCTGCCATTTACCGGTATCGATTTGCTGGTGGTCGGTGTCGCGTTTGCCATCTACGCGCGCCATGCTGTCGATTACGAACGCATCCGGCTGTTTCCCAACCGGCTCGTCGTCGAACAGGTCAGTGCCGAGCGGGTCACGCAGTTCGAATTCAATCCGCGCTGGGTGCGGGTCGAGCCGGGCGCGACACCACGCGACCGGATCAGGCTGGTGTCGCGAGGAGAAGCGATCACGATCGGGCTGCACCTTGCGCAGTACCGGCGCGCGCAGTTCGCCGCCGAACTGCGCATGTGGCTCGGGCGGTGCTGAGGCGGCAAGTCGTGCGGCGAGCCGTGTGTCGTAGCGAGGAGGCGCGGCACAACAACCTTCCTGCGGGGTCGAGGGTTTGAATGGAAATTTTGGGTAAGGAAGCTATGAAAACAATCAAGCGAGCCCTCCTGTCGGGCGTGCTGGCGTGCAGCGGGTTGCTCTTCGCCGGTGTGGCCCTGGCGGTCGGCGACAGTCCTGGCGGTCCCCGCGTCAACGAGATCAATCTCCAGGCGCCCGCTTCGAAGATCGCCGAGGAGCTCTACGGCCTCCATACATTCATGCTGATCCTCTGCACGGTGATCTTCGTCGCTGTGTTCGGCGTGATGTTCTATTCGGTCTTTGCGCATCGCAAGTCGAAGGGTCACAAGGCCGCCAATTTCCACGAAAGCACCACCGTCGAAATCATCTGGACGATCGTTCCGTTCGTCATCGTCGTGCTGATGGCGCTGCCCGCCACCAAGACCGTCGTCGCGATGAAGGACACGAGCAACGCCGATCTCACGGTCAAGGTCACCGGCTATCAATGGAAGTGGGGCTACGACTACGTGAAGGGTCCGGGCGAGGGCATCAGCTTCCTGTCCACGCTCAGCACGCCGCGCGCCGAGATCGATGGCACGATGCCGAAGACCGACACCTATCTGCAGGAAGTCGATCACCCGCTCGTCGTGCCGGTCAACAAGAAGATCCGCATCATCACCACCGCGAACGACGTCGTTCACTCGTGGTACGTGCCTGCGTTCGGCGTGAAGCAGGATGCGATTCCGGGCTTCGTGCGCGACACATGGTTCAAGGCCGACAAGACCGGCACGTTCCGCGGCTTCTGTACCGAACTGTGCGGCAAGGAACACGCGTTCATGCCGGTCGTCGTCGAAGTGCTGTCCGACGCCGACTACGCGAAGTGGGTCGACGACCAGAAAAAGCTGATGGCCGCTGCTGCTGACGATCCGAACAAGACTTACACGCTTGCCGAGTTGATGGAGCGCGGCGCCAAGGTCTACACGGCGAACTGCGCGGTCTGCCACCAGCCGAACGGCAAGGGCGCGGGCGCATTCCCGGCGCTCGACGGCAGCAAGATCGCCAACGGTCCGATCGCGCAACACGTGAGCATCGTGCTGCACGGCAAGGGCGCGATGCCGGTGTGGGGGAACACGCTCAACGACGTCGAGATTGCCTCGGTGATCACGTACGAACGCAACTCGTGGGGCAATCAGACCGGCGACGTGCTGCAGCCGAAGCAGGTGGCCGATGCACGCAACGGCAAGCTGCCGGAAGGCGGCGACCATCTCGCGAGCAGTTCGGCCGCGGCGAGCGACGCGGCTGCGGCAAGCGGCGCGGATGCGTCGGCTTCGGGCGCGGCGGCATCGAGCGGCGCAGCGGCGGCATCGGATAGCGCATCGGCTCCGCAAGCCGCGCTGCCGGCGACGATCTACTTCGAAACCGGCAAGAGCACGCTGCCCGGCGACGCGCAGGCCGCGATCGACGCAGCCTCGGCTTACGCGAAGGCGCATCCGGACGCGAAGTTCGCGCTGTCCGGTTTCACCGACACGACCGGTTCGGCCAGCGTCAACGCCGAACTCGCGAAGCGTCGCGCGCAGGCCGTGCGCGACGCACTGAAGGCGGCGGGCATCGCCGAAGACCACATCGTCTTGAAGAAGCCGGAAACCATCACGGGCGGCAGCGATGCGAAAGAAGCCCGCCGTGTCGAGATCAGTCCGGCTGCATGATGCGTTTGCAGACAGCCGCAGCAGTATTCGTTTTAGGAGATTGTCATGTCTAGCATCGGACACGATGTAGCCGCGGACCACGAGCACGACGACCACGCGCACGGCGAGCATGCGCACGAGTTGCCGTACGGCTGGCGTCGCTGGCTGTTCGCGACCAACCATAAGGACATCGGGACGCTGTACCTGTTGTTCTCGTTCATCATGTTCCTGTCCGGGGGCGTGATGGCGCTGATGATCCGCTCCGAGCTGTTCGAGCCTGGTCTGCAGATCATGCGGCCTGAGTTCTTCAACCAGCTCACCACGATGCACGGGCTGATCATGGTGTTCGGCGCGATCATGCCGGCGTTCGTCGGTTTCGCGAACTGGATGATCCCGCTGCAGATCGGCGCGTCGGACATGGCCTTCGCGCGGATGAACAACTTCAGCTTCTGGCTGCTGCCGGTTGCCGCGGTGCTGCTGGTCGGCTCGTTCTTCGCACCGGGCGGCGCGACCGCCGCGGGCTGGACGCTGTATGCGCCGCTGTCGACGCAGATGGGCCCGGGCATGGACTTCGCGATCTTCGCGATCCACATCATGGGCGCGTCGTCGATCATGGGCGGTATCAACATCGTCGTGACGATCCTGAACATGCGCGCGCCCGGCCTCACGCTGATGAAGATGCCGATGTTCGTGTGGACGTGGCTGATCACCGCGTACCTGCTGATCGCCGTGATGCCGGTTCTGGCCGGCGCGATCACGATGGTGCTGTTCGACCGTCACTTCGGCACGTCGTTCTTCAACGCGGCCGGCGGCGGCGACCCGGTGATGTACCAGCATATCTTCTGGTTCTTCGGGCACCCCGAGGTCTACATCATGATCTTGCCGGCGTTCGGGATCGTGTCGCAGGTGATCCCGGCGTTCTCGCGCAAGCCGCTGTTCGGCTATAGCTCGATGGTGTACGCGACGGCGTCGATCGCGATCCTGTCGTTCATGGTCTGGGCGCATCACATGTTCGCGACCGGCATGCCGGTCACGGGTCAGCTGTTCTTCATGTACGCGACGATGCTGATCGCCGTGCCGACGGGTGTGAAGGTGTTCAACTGGGTCGCGACGATGTGGCGCGGTTCGCTCACGTTCGAAACGCCGATGCTGTTCGCGGTCGGCTTCCTGTTCGTGTTCACGTTCGGTGGCCTGACGGGTCTGATGCTCGCGATGGCACCGCTCGACATGCAGTATCACGGTACCTACTTCGTGGTTGCCCACTTCCACTACGTGCTGGTGGCGGGTTCGCTATTCGGTCTGTTCTCCGGCTGGTATTACTGGTCGCCGAAGTGGACCGGCTGGATGTACAACGAGACGCGCGGCAAGATCCACTTCTGGGCGTCGATGATCTTCTTCAACCTCGCGTTCCTGCCGATGCACTTTGTCGGCCTCGCCGGCATGCCGCGTCGTTACGCGGACTACCCCGCGCAGTTCACCGACTGGAACCAGGTGATCACGATCGGCGCATTCGGTTTCGGCCTCGCGCAGGTGTACTTCCTGTTTGCAGTCGCGTTGCCGGCGTATCGCGGCGGCGGCGACCTCGAGAAGGCATCGGACAAGCCGTGGGATGGTGCGGAAGGTCTCGAGTGGACCGTGCCGAGCCCGGCTCCGTTTCATACGTTCGAAAACCCGCCGACGGTCGAATAAGCTTGCTGCGCAGTGCGTTCCGGTTCGGCATGAGCCGGCCCGGAACGCCGCGCGACAGTGAGCAATGAGCACAATGAGCAACGAGCCGCGGTCCATGAGTGAAGCAATGACGAAGCAGCCAGGCAGTCCAGCATGACCGGGAATCCACAAGAAAGACGTACCCCCGAGCAGATCCGCGCGGGCAACAAGCGGCTTGGTTTGATCCTCTTTGGCATTGCCGCCGTTTTTTTTGTGGGTATCTTCATCAAGCAGTGTTTTTTCGCGTGACGTGTGCACGCGGGCACGGCCCGATGATCCACTGATGTTGAGTTGAGGAAGTCGATGTCGACGCAGCCGCCGGCCGGGCCGGATCGTTCTTTTAACCGCTCGATGCGGGTGAAGCTCGTCGTTGTCGTGGGGCTGATGTTCGGATTCGGGTTCGCGCTGGTGCCGATGTATCGCGCGATCTGCCAGATCACCGGCATCAACAACCTCGTGCAGCGCGACGCGACCGCGCGCGAGGCGAAGAACACGCAGGTCGACACGAGCCGCACGATCTCGATCGAATTCGATGCGAACGCGCGCGGCCCGCTTGGTTTCAGGCCGGAGCAGCTCAGTCTCGACGTGCACCCCGGCGCGGTGACGACGGTGATGTACGAGGTCTCGAACCAGCAGGCGCGCGCGATTCAGGCGCAGGCGATTCCGAGCTACGCGCCGAAGCAGGCGACCGAGTACTTCAAGAAGATCGAATGTTTTTGCTTTACGCAGCAGACGCTCGCTGCGAACGAGACGAAGCGGATGCCGGTGGTGTTCGTCGTCGATCCGAAGTTGCCGAAGGACGTGAAAACGATCACGCTGTCGTACACGTTCTTCGAACTGAATACGCCGGCGCCGGCCGTGCGCGGCACTGCGGGCGAGAGTCCGTCCTGAACCGCTGCAAAGCGAGGCGACGAAGATGGGAGACAACAGCAACGGGGGCGGCAGCGGCAGGAGCAGCTTCGGCCGCTCGATGAAAGCCGTGATGTGGTCGTTTCTCGGCGTGCGCAAGCGTCGCGACCTCGAAGCGGACGCCGCGCAGCTGAACCCGCTGCACGTGGTGATCGCGGCGCTGATCGGTGCGGCGATTTTCATCGCGGTGCTGATCCTGGTCGTGCGGGCCGTGGTGGGATGAAGTGCGGCATGAAGGAACAAGCGGGCCGGCACGGTGCGGCCCGGGCATCAGAAGAGAGTGAACGGCGCGCTACCGACGCGCCGAAGAAGATACAGCCGGAGCTTCCGGAACAACTGGACTGAAGTGGAGAATCAAGCATGAGCGGTCAAAACGAGAGCCCGTACTATTTCGTACCGCACCCGTCGCGGCATCCGATCAGCGCAGCCCTGGGGCTGCTGGTCATTCTCGGTTCGCTGGCGGGGTGGGTGAACGGTGAAACGTGGGCGCCGTTCACCGCGCTTGCCGGTCTGCTGTGGTTGCTGTTCGTGCTGTATCACTGGTTCGGCGACGCGATCTCCGAATCCGAAGGCGGGATGTACGGCAAGAAGGTCGATGCGTCGTATCGCTGGAGCATGAGCTGGTTCATCTTCTCCGAAGTGATGTTCTTCGGCGCGTTCTTCGGCGCGCTGTTCTACGCGCGTCAGATCGCGCTCCACGAACTCGGTAGCCTCGACTACAAGCTGATCTGGCCGGACTTCTCGGCGGTGTGGCCGAACAACGGGCCGGCGGCGCTCGTGTCGACCTTCAAGTCGATGCAGCCGTGGCCGGTGCCGACGATCAATACGGCGTTGCTGCTGTCGTCGGGGGCGACGCTGACGGTGTCGCACCACGCGTTGCGCGAAAATCATCGCAACAAGGCGATCGCCTGGCTTGCCGCGACGGTCCTGCTCGGCATGAGCTTCCTGTTCCTGCAGGGCTTCGAATATTTCCACGCGTACAACGAACTGAACCTGACGCTCGCATCGGGTGTGTACGGTTCGACGTTCTTCCTGCTCACGGGCTTCCACGGCTTCCACGTGTTCCTCGGCGGCACGATGCTCACGGTGGTACTGGTGCGGCTGATCCGTGGACACTTCACCGCCGAGCACCACTTCGCGTTCGAAGGCGCAGCCTGGTACTGGCACTTTGTGGACGTGGTGTGGCTGGGGCTGTACGTCGTCGTCTACTGGCTGTAAGAACCGTTGGTCCGTGCGTGGCGAGGCGCCGCGCACGGCACAAGCTACAGAGTGACCTGCGCCGCCCTCGATTGAGTCCGGGCGGCGTTTTGTTTTGCGGCACCGCATGCGGTCGCGACAGGCACGCTACGCCCGAGGGGGCGTGACACGCTGTCGCAGCAACGCATCCGCGATGCGGCGTAGAGTCGCGTAGCGTGCGACGAAGCCCCGGCCTTGCGGCCTAGCGTCCGTACGGAATGCCGGTGGACTGGATCCAGCCCATCCAGTGCGCGAACAGGATGAACAGGAACAGCGAGATCGACAGTCCCACGCGCGTTGCGAGCGACCAGACCATCCGCTTCGTGCGGCCCCGGTCGTGCATCATGAAGTAGAGCGCCGATGCCATGCTGGCAATGATCAGGACAAAGGCGATGGGAACGAGTATGTGCATGAAACCCATTTTGAATCGGAAGCGTGGAAGCGATGCGGTCATTATCGCACCGCACATTCCGCGCTGTGTACGATGAAGATCCGCTGGCTTCCCGCGTTGCTGATTCTGGTCGTGGTCGCGTTGACGGTGCGGCTCGGCTTCTGGCAGCGCGACCGCGCGCATCAGAAGGAAGCGCTGCAGGCGCACATCGTGCAATTCGAGCATGCGACGCCGGTTCCGGTAGGGTCGCAACGTATCGAGTTGAAGGACATCGAATTCCGTCGCGTGCGCGCACTCGGGCAATTCATGCCGGACTTCGCGGTCTATCTCGACAATCGCCCGTATAACGATCAGGCGGGCTTCTATGTCGTGATGCCCTTTAAACTCGCGAGCGGCGGCTACGTGCTCGTCAATCGCGGCTGGTTGCCGCGCAACGCGAACGACCGCGCGACGATCGAACCGTTCGATACGCCGAAGGGCGACGTCGAGATCGAAGGTATCGCGCGCGCCGATGCGAGCAAGGCGTTCGAACTCGGTCAGGGCGGGTCGGCCGTGCATCAGAAGATCCGCCAGAATCTGGACGTGACCGCGTTCGCGACGGAAACCGGTCTGCCGCTGCAGCCGTTCGTGATCCAGCAGATCAGCGACGACGGCGACCGGCTGGTGCGCGAGTGGCCCGCGCCGACCACTGGCGTCGAGCGCAACTACGGCTACATGGTGCAGTGGTGGGGCATGGCGATTGCAGCCGTCGCGTTCGGGCTGTACGCGGCGCGGCGCGCGGCGAAGAAAGAGCAGCGGGTGTCGGGTGTTTGATGTGCCACACGCGGTGCCACACGCGGCGCGGCAGCGCACGCATCGTTTATTTTTGAAAGAGGTCAGCAGTGTCGATACGAACTTCCCGTGCGCCGCAGTCCGGCGAACCGGCCGGCAGCGGCACCCGTCAACCGGGCAACGGCAGCAGCAAGGGCTCATGGCAGCGCGGCCGCTGGATGATGCTGCTGCTCGCGCTCATCTGCGCGGCGCCGGTGGTCGGGTCGTACGTGACCTACTACATCATCAAGCCGGCCGGCGGCACGACTAGCTACGGCACGCTGATCGATCCGCAGCGTCCGATCCCGGACTCGCTCGTCGTCACCGGCGAGGACGGCAAGCCGCTGAAGCTCGCATCGCTGCACGGCCGCTGGCTGATGATCGCGGTGGACAGCAGCGCATGCGATAAAGCCTGCGCGACGAAGCTCTATTTCATGCGCCAGATCCGCGTCGCGCAGGGCGGCGAGCGCGAACGCGTGGTCAGCGTGTGGCTGCGCACCGATGCGAACCCGGTGCCCGACGTGATCCAGAAAGCGTATCCCGACACCGGGATGCTGGTGGCCGACCCGGCGGCGATTGCCGCATGGCTGCCGGTCGACGCGGGCACAAAACTGACCGACCACATCTATGTGGTCGATCCGAACGGCAACCTGATGATGCGTTTCCCGAAAGATCCGAACCCGAGCAAGATCAAGGTCGACGTAACGAAGCTGCTGAAGTGGTCGAGCATCGGTTGATGCGGGCACATACAGGGTTCGACGCGCGGCGCGACGGGTGCGGCGCGTTGCGAGAAGGGTAAAGAGATGTTCGTACTGCAACTGGGCCTGATCGGCGTGTGCATCGCGCTGCTGCCGCTGTCCTACGTGTGGGTCAAGGCCGACGACGACAAGTTTCGCAAGCTCGTGTGGGTCACGACGTTCCTCACGCTCGACCTCGTGATGTTCGGCGGCTTCACGCGGCTGACGGATTCGGGGCTCGGCTGCCCGGACTGGCCCGGCTGCTACGGTACGTCGTCGCCGTTCATCGCGCACGCGGCGATCACCGCCGCACACGCAGCGCTGCCGACCGGTCCCGTCAGCATGAGCAAGGCATGGATCGAGATGATCCACCGCTACTTCGCGATGGCGATCGGCGTGCTGATCGTCGCGCAGACGCTGATCGCGTGGAGCGCTCGATTGCGGCGCAGGCCGCTGCACGTATCGCCGTGGTGGCCGACGTCGCTGCTGCTGCTGATTCTCGTGCAGGGCGCATTCGGTGCATGGACCGTGACGATGAAGCTGCAACCGGTAATCGTCACGACCCATCTGCTGCTCGGGCTCGCGCTGCTCGGCGCGCTCGGCTGGCTTGCCGCGCGGTTGACACCATTGCCCGCCCACGATCCCGACAGTGCCCGCTGGCGCACGGCCGCGCTCGCGGGACTCGCGCTGCTAGTCGTACAGATTGCACTCGGCGGGTGGGTCAGTACGAACTACGCGGTGCTCGCCTGTACCGACTTCCCGACCTGCAACGGCCAGTGGATACCGCCGATGGATTTCGCGCACGGCTTCCATCTGTGGCGCGCGCTCGGCATGACCGGCGACGGCGACGCGATTACCCAGGACGCGCTGGTCGCGATCCACTGGACGCACCGCACGTTCGCGTTCGTCGTGATCGCGTACCTCGTGTGGTTCGCGGCGAAGATGCGCCGTTTCGAGTCGCTACGACGGCCCGCGAACGGCGTGCTGCTGGTGGTCGCGGTGCAGTTCGCAACCGGCCTGTCGAATATCGTGCTTCAATGGCCGCTGCCGGTCGCGGTAGCGCACAACGGCGGCGCCGCGATCCTGTTGCTGCTACTCGTTATGCTAAACTTTCGAATCGCTTATAGCCGTCCCGGCCGCGCCGTGTTGCCCGCGCGCGATGCCGCGCCAGCGTGACCCACATGGACAGCACAACACTCTCCCAATCACCCGGAAGCCGGATCTCCCAGTACATCGCGCTGACCAAGCCGCGTGTCACGCAGCTTGCGGTGTTCTGTGCGGTGATCGGCATGTTCCTGTCGACGCCCGGCATGGTGCCGTGGACGGTTCTGGTCGGCGGCACCGTGGGCATCTGGCTGCTGGCCGGCGCCGCGTTCGCGATCAACTGCCTCGTCGAACAGAAGATCGACGCGAAAATGCGCCGCACCGCCTGGCGTCCTTCGGCGCGCGGCGAGATCACCACCCGACAAATTCTGCTGTTCTCCACGGTGCTCGGTGCGCTCGGCATGTGGACGCTCTACACGTTCGCGAACCCGTTGACGATGTGGCTCACCATCGCGACCTTCGTCGGCTATGCGGTCATCTATACGCTGCTGCTCAAGCCGGCCACGCCGCAGAACATCGTGATCGGCGGCGCGTCGGGTGCGATGCCGCCGGCGCTCGGCTGGGCTGCGGTGACCGGTCACGTACCGGGCGATGCGTGGATTCTCGTGCTGATCATCTTCGTGTGGACGCCGCCGCATTTCTGGGCGCTCGCGCTCTATCGCCGCAAGGACTACGAGAACGCCGGCCTGCCGATGCTGCCGAACACGCACGGCGAGCAGTACACGCGGCTGCACATCTTCCTGTACACGGTGGTCCTGTTCGCCGTTTCGCTGATGCCGTTCATCTCCGGGATGAGCGGGATTTTCTATCTCACGTCGGCGGTGCTGCTCGGCGCGGTGTTCCTCGCGTATGCGTGGAAGATCTACCGCGAGTATTCGGACGCGCTCGCGCGCAGCACCTTCCGCTATTCGATCGTCTATCTGTCGCTGCTCTTCATGGCGCTGCTAATCGATCACTATGCGCGCGTCGTGATCGGCGCGTAACACCATGCTCACATCCTGGTTTGCGCGGGCCTCGCGCGTCGCTCTGGTCGCGTGCGCGCTCGGCGGCGTAGCGCTTGTGTCCGGCTGCGGCAAGCAACCCCCCGCGTTCGAGAATCTCGACATCACCGGCAACACGCAGTTCGGCAGCGACTTCTCGCTACCGGACACCGATGGCAAGGTCCGCACGCTCGCTGACTACAAGGGCAAGGCCGTCGTGCTGTTCTTCGGCTACACGCATTGTCCGGATGTCTGCCCGACGACGATGGCCGAGCTGTCGCAGGCGCTGCAGCAACTCGGGCCTGATGCCGCGAAGCGGGTGCAGGTGCTATTCGTCACCGTCGATCCGCAGCGCGACACGCCCTCGTTGCTCGGACAGTACGTGGCGGCGTTCAATCCGTCGTTCGTTGGACTGCATCCCACCGATGCGCAACTCGTCAAGATAACGAAGGACTTCCGCGTGTACTACGCGAAGGTGCCGGGCAAGACACCCGATAGCTACACGATGGACCACACAGCCGCGAGCTACGTGTTCGATCCGTCGGGCAAGCTGCGGTTGTTCGCGCGTGACGGCCAGGGCGCTGGCCCGTGGGTGCACGATCTGAAGTTGCTGCTCGACTGAGCGTTGTCCTTGCAAGCGCACGGCGTTCGGTCCGTGCGCGCTTCCCTTCCCGTTTCTATACCCGCTCCGGCAGGTTGAGCCCCGCTGCGAGCCGCGTCGCCTTGAAGTCGGTGATGTCGTAACGCGCGAGCTGCTGCTGCGCGAACGGATCGGTGGCGAGAATCTCGTCGAGCTCATCGCGCTCGATCCCCATGGCGATGATGACGCCGCCGCCGCGTGGCACCTTCGGCCCCGCCATGATGAACACGCCCGTTTCGAAATGCTGCGTGAGAAACGCGCGATGTGCTTCGAGCGCGTCGTCGACGCGCTCGAGCGGAGCCGTGTAGGTGATCGAAATGACGTACATGGTGTGGGCCTCGTGATGAAAGAGCGGAGCGTGCGCGCTCACGGTTCAACATTATCGGTCAGCGGGCGCCGCGCCGGGGGCTCCGCTCGATAAGCTTCACCGGCCCGGGGGCATACCGATATGAGATCGCGATATTTCACTTCGCAGCAGGCCTGTGCGACTATCGGCGCCCGAGCTGACGGCACTGCAACGTATCGCAAGCATGCCGCCGGCGTCTCACCCGAATCCGACACTGAGCGGAAAAGCGAGAAAGAAATGCAGCGCAGACATATCCTGAAAGCCCTCTCGGCAGTCGCGGCGACCGCCGCATTCGTCACCAGCGTCGGCGTGCATGCCGAAGACAAACCGATCAAGGTCGGCACGATCAGCGGCCCTGACGCGCAGATCTGGGCCGTCGTCCAGAAGGTTGCGAAGCGCGAAGGCCTCGACGTGAAGGTCATCGAGTTCAACGACTACGTGCAGCCGAACGCCGCGCTCGATGCCGGCGACCTCGATGCGAACAGCTTCCAGCATCAGCCCTACCTCGACAGCCAGGTGAAGCAGCGCGGCTACAAGATCGTCAACGCAGGACTCACGTACATCTCGCCGCTCGGCATCTACTCGAAGAAGCTGAAGTCGCTGAAGGACCTGCCGCAGGGCGCGAAGGTCGCGGTGCCGAACGATCCGTCGAACGAGAACCGCGCGCTGCTGTTGCTGCAGGCGCAGGGCGTGATCAAACTGAAGGCCGGTGCGGGCACGAGCGGCGGCAGCGCGACGCCGCTCGACATCGCCGGCAATCCGAAAAAGCTAAAGCTCGTCGAACTCGACGCGGCGCAGCTGCCGCGCTCGCTGTCGGACGTCGACGCCGCCGCGATCAACACCAACTACGCGCTGGCTGCCGGTCTGCAGCCGACCAAAGATGCGATCGCGCTCGAAGACGTGCATAGCCCGTACGCGAACCTGATCGCGGTGCGCGCGCAGGACAGGGACAAGCCGTGGGTGAAGAAGCTGGTGGCGGCGTATCAGTCGGAAGACGTGCGCGCGTTCATCAAGACGCAGTTCAAGGGCTCAGTCGTGCCGTCGTTCTGATGCTGCCTTGATGTTGCCCTGATGTCGTTCCGGTAAGCGGCGCTCTGCCGCACCGGTCGCGATGCGAAGCGCCGCGGGAGACCGCGGCGCTTTTTCTTGTGCACGACACGTGTTGCGTCACCGACGCACCACAAGCTACAGATCGCGCTCCCAATGCTCGAGCCGCAGATCGCGGCCGAAGCGCCACTCCGATGTGTTCGCCGCGCACACGAAGCCCGCGCGCCTGCATAGCCGCCCCGCGTCGTGCAGAAACGGCGTGGTCCAGAGCGTGAGCTTCGTGTACCCGGCGCGCGTCGCGAAGCGCACGCATTCGTCGAGCAGCTGCATGCCGACGCCGAAGTGCCGCGCTTCCGGTTCGACGTACAACAGCCGCACGCGCGCGACCGTCGTCGACACGCATACCACCATCGCCGACCCGACGATCGTCCCGGCCTGTTCGGCGACCCAGCCGGTCTCCCGCAGCGGGTCGCGATGCCGCAGAAAATCGGCGACCACGCGCGCGAGCATTCCTTCGAAGCTCGGATCCCAGTCGTATTCGGTGGCGAACCACTGCGCCTGGCGATGCACGAGCCAGCCGTATTCGCCGGCCTCCGGCGAGCGCAGCGACACGGTGCCGTGCCGCTGCTGCGGATCGAGCAACCATTCGATGCGCTGCATCGCTTCGATCAACCAGTCTTGCGAATCGGGCGGAATCTGCGCGAGCACGGCCGCGACTTCCGCGCGCGCCGCCTCGTCGAGCGGTTGCCAGATCGTCATGCCCGCATCGGTCAGCGATAGCAGCGACTGCCGTGCGTCGCTCTCCGACGGGCGGCGCGTGAGCAGGTTGCGGCGTTCGAAACTGGTGAGGAGGCGGCTCAGATAGCCGGTGTCGAGCCCGAGATTGCGGGCGAGCGCCGCTGCGGTCTGCGCGTGTCCGTGTGCCAGTTCGTGCAGCACGCGCGCTTCGGTCAGCGAGAAAACGCTTTTCTGCAGGTATTCGTGCAGCGCGCCGATGTGCTGGGTATAGAAACGGTTGAAGTGGCGGACGGCCTCGGCGCGCCGCTGCGCTTCGGAATCGTTCAAAACGCGTGCCCCCGGGAATCTTGCGGATCAAGGCAGCACTATATGGCATTGCATCCCATAATTGAAACGGGCCAGACGGCCGCGCCGGACAAGCGCTGGTACTAGAGAGGTCTCGTAACTGGTGCTAACAGCGGCCAGCTGGTGAGGACCAGTCACCCGGAGTGGTCTTCTTCATTGACCCGAATACGGGTAAATCCTGGGCTGCTCAGAGCCCACGGGGTGGCGCTTCATTGGCCTTCAATGCCTTGTCGGCAAAGGCTTTCAGCCGTTTCTCATGGGTAGATACCAGTTTGTTTACTGGTATTATGTTGGTTATATAATGGGCTCACATCGATGGGCCCACGCCATCGCTTTTTTCTCGGCCACGCTCTTCTGAACGGATTCGCCGGAGCCCCATGGAAACACGCTGGTCTGCGCTGATGCCCGACGCGCGCAACATCACGCCGCTCTACCTGCAACTCGCACGCAATCTGGCGACCGCGATCCATTGCGGTGTCTGGTCGGCGGGCGAGGCGCTGCCGTCGGAGCGCACGCTGTCCGATGCGATCGGCGTGTCGCGCATCACCGCGCGCAAGGCGATCGCGCTGCTCGTCGAGCAGGGGTTGATCCGGCGTGCACGCGGCGCGGGCAGCTTCATTACGCCGCGCGTCGAGGATCCGCTGTCGCGTCTGACGGGCTTCACGAAGAAGATGGAACAGCGCGGCTTTCGCCCCGATTCGATCTGGCTCGAGCGCGACATCCGCACGGCGAATCGCGACGAGGTCGTGCATCTAGGGCTGTCGCCGGGCGCGGCGGTCGCGAGCCTGCGACGGCTGCGTCGCGCGGACGGCATCGTGATGGCGGTCGAGCATTCCACCTTGCCGATATCGATCGTGCCGGACCCGCAGGCGGTCGGCACCTCGCTGTACGGTTTTCTGGAGCAGCGGGGCTGCGCGGTGGTACGCGCATTGCAGCACTTCCGTGCGGTCAACGCGACGAGCGAGATCGCCTCGTTGATGGACATGGAGCCGCGCACTGCGCTGCTGGTGATCACGCGCATCGGCTTCAGCGTCGATCAACGCGCGATCGAACTGACGGACACCTACTGCCGCGACGACTACTACGACTTCGTCGCCGAACTGCGCCGCTAGCCTGGCTAGCCACGCGGAATTTTTCGTCCGGCGCGGAACAGGGCGCCATACGAACAGTCATGCATTGCATCACGCATCATCAGAGAGACTCATGCTGACCGGAAACATACTGACGCCCGAAGGCTGGATCCACGGCACGCTCGAATTCGAGAACGGCCGCATCACGTCGCTCACGGGCACTGCCACGGATCCCGCGAACAACGACGCGCCGTACATCCTGCCTGGCTTCATCGATCTGCACGTGCACGGCGGCGGCGGGTCGGACGTGATGGAAGCGGGCAGCGCGATCGAAACGATCACGCGCACGCATGCACGCTACGGCACGACGAGCCTGCTCGCGACGACGATGACCGCGCCACGCGACGAGTTGATGAAGGTCGTCGCCGGTCTCGGCGACGTGACGCGCAACCGCACCGCGAACGGCGCGCGCGTGCTCGGCGTGCATCTCGAAGGGCCGTACATCAATCCCGGCAAGCTCGGCGCGCAGCCGGACGCGGCGGTGTCGGCGGTACTCGACGAAGTATTGAAGTACCTGTCGATCGCGCCGATCCGCGTCGTCACGCTCGCGCCGGAAATCGCCGGCCACATCGAGATCATTTCGGAGATGGCGGCGCGCGGCGTGCGCGTGCAGCTCGGTCATTCGCTCGCCACCTACGACGATGCGGTCGCCGCGTTGAAGCACGGCGCGTGCGGCTTCACCCACCTGTTCAACGCGATGTCGCCGCTGCATCACCGCAATCCGGGGCTTGTCGGCGCGGCGCTCGCGCACGCCGAATACGCGGAAATCATTCCCGATCTGCTGCACGTCCATCCGGGCGCGATCCGTGCGGCGATGCGGGCGATTCCGCGCCTCTACGTGGTCACCGACAGTACGTCGGCGACCGGCATGCCGGACGGCGAATACCGGCTCGGCAGCCAGCACGTCACGAAGTGCCTCGGCGGCGTGCGTCTCGCCGACGGCACGCTCGCAGGCAGCACGCTGACGATGGATCAGGCGCTGCGCAACCTCGTCTCGCTCGGCCTGCCGATGGCCGACGTGTCCAACCGCCTGTCGCGCTATGCCGCCGACTACCTCGGTCTCGAAGACCGCGGCCGTCTCGCGCGTGGTGCGTGGGCCGACGTCGTCGTGTTCGATCGCGAACTGGCGCTGACCGCGACTTACGTCGAAGGAGAATCGATTGTCGAATATGCTTAAAGAGGCGCTGGCGTCCGCCGATACGGTCGCCGCGCAACTTGCCGATCCGTCGCGCGTGCAGGCGCTCGCAACGCGCCTCGCCGAAGCACCACGCGATGTTGCATTGACCGTCGCGCGCGGCAGCTCCGATCATGCGGCGAGCTACTTCGCGAGCCTGACGATGAGCCGGCTCGGCGTGCCGGTTGCGTCGCTGCCGATGTCGGTCGCGACGCTGCAGCAGGCGCCGCTGCGCGTGCGCGGCCAGCTTGCGCTGGCTTTCTCGCAGTCGGGCAAGAGCCCTGATCTGGTCGGCACGATGGTCGCGCTGCGCGATGCGGGCGCGTTGACTGTCGCCGCGGTGAACGCGCCGGATTCGCCGCTCGCTGACGCGTGCGAGTGGCACCTGCCGCTCGCGGCCGGCCCCGAACTGAGCGTCGCCGCGACCAAGAGCTACATCGCGATGCTGTCGATGTCCGCGCAGCTCGTCGCGCACTGGCAGCGCGACGACGCGTTGCTCGGTGCGCTCGATACGCTGCCCGACGCGCTGCGTCGCGCGGGCACGCTCGACTGGTCCGCCGCGGTCGACGCACTGCGCGGCATCGAGCGGATGATCGTGATCGGCCGTGGCCTCGGCCTCGCGATCGCACAGGAAGCCGCGCTGAAGCTGAAGGAAACCTCGGGCATTCAGGCCGAAGCGTTTTCTAGTGCGGAAGTACGGCACGGTCCGATGGAGCTGATCGATCGCGACTACCCGCTGCTCGTGTTCGCGCCGCGCGGACCCGAACAGCAGGGCCTCGTGCAGCTCGCGCACGACATGAAAGCGCGTGGCGCACGCGTGCTGCTCGCAGCACCGGACGACGTCGCCGATGCGGCCGACATCGTGCTGCCGGTCGTGCAGACCGCGCATGCGGCGCTCGATCCGATCGCCGCGATCCTGTCCTTCTACGTGATGGCTGCGGCGCTCGCCGCCGCTCGCGGACGCAATCCCGATGCGCCGCGCCATCTGAACAAAGTCACTGAAACTCACTGATCGAGATAGCGGATGCGACGTGCCGAGGAGTCCCTTTTGACGAGCCCTGCTCAAGGCCACATTGTTCTGCTCGCGCCGCTGACCGGTCCGGTCGTGCCGCTCGAGAAAGTCCCCGATCCGGTGTTTTCGGGCGGTATGTTCGGCGATGGCATCGGCATCGATCCGCTCGCCGGCAAGCTGGTCGCGCCGTGCGACGCCGTCGTGACGCATCTCGCGCGCACGGGTCATGCGGTCACGCTGCGCACCGACGAAGGCGCCGAAATCCTGCTGCACATCGGTATCGATACGGTCGAGCTGAACGGCAAGGGCTTCGCGCCGATGGTCGAACAGGGCGCAAAAGTGCGGACTGGCGACGTGCTGATCGAGTTCGACCAGGACCAGATTGCGTGTGCGGCACCGAGCCTCGTGTCGGTGATCGCGATCGCCAATTCGGATGCGTTCGAGGTCGTCGAGCGCGCGAACGGCGGCATGGTCGTCGCGGGTGAAACGCCGCTGCTCGTGTTGCGCGCACGCGAAGGCGCCGCCGCGCAGGCATCGCGTGAAGCGAGCGTGATCGTCGACGAAGCGCGTCGTCACGTGACGCTCACGCATGCGGGCGGTTTGCATGCACGGCCCGCGGCGCGTGCGCGCGAAGCAGCGCGCGGCCTCGATGCGCGCGTCGAGGTGCGTTACGACGGCCGCAAGGCGCCGCTCGAAAGCGTCGTCGGGCTGCTCGGCCTAGGTGCTGGCGAAGGCGCGACCATCGAGATTCTCGGTGTCGGCGCGCAGGCGCAGGCCGCGGTCGATGCGGTTGCGCAGGAACTGCTGCGCGATGCGCACGGTGAGGTCGAAGAGACCCCGGCACGGCTGCGCTCGCCGGCGCCTGTATCGCATGCTGTGTCTGCGCTCGCCCCGAACATGCTCGCCGGCGTGTGCGCGGCGCCCGGCGTCGCGGTCGGCAAGCTGGTGCGCTGGGACGACGCGGACATCGATCCGCCGGAGCAGGCGAGCGGTACGTCCGCCGCTGAAAGCCGGCTGCTCGACAAGGCGCTCGCTGTCGTCGATGCGGAGTTGAACACGACGGTGCGCGACGCGTCGCAACGCGGCGCGGTGGGTGAAGCGGGCATCTTCGCCGTGCATCGCGTGCTGCTCGAAGATCCGACGCTGATCGACGCCGCGCGCGATCTGATCAGCCTCAGCAAGAGCGCGGGCTTCGCATGGCGCGAAGCGATCCGCGCACAGATCGCGGTGCTTGCGAAGCTCGACGATGCGCTGCTCGCCGAACGTGCCGCCGATTTGCGGGATATCGAAAAACGTGTACTGCGCGCGCTCGGCTACGCGAACGCGGCGACGCGTACGCTGCCCGAAGAAGCCGTGCTCGCGGCCGAGGAATTCACGCCGTCGGATCTGTCGTCGCTCGATCGCACACGCGTGACCGCGCTCGTGATGGCGCGCGGCGGTGCCACGTCGCACGCGGCGATCATCGCGCGGCAGATCGGCATTCCGGCGCTCGTCGCGGTCGGCGATGCGCTGCACGCGATTCCGGAAGGCACCGAGGTCGTCGTCGATGCATCCGCGGGCCGGCTCGAACATGCGCCCACGGCGCTCGACGTCGAACGTGCGCGGCTTGAGCGCACGCGTCTGGCCGGCGTACGCGAAGCGGACCGCCGCACGTCGCAGGTTGCCGCATCGACTCGCGATGGCCGGGCGATCGAAGTCGCCGCGAACATCGCGACGCTCGACGATGCGAAGGTCGCCGTCGACAACGGCGCCGACGCGGTCGGCCTGCTGCGTACTGAGCTGCTGTTCATCCATCGTCAGACGGCACCGACCGTCGACGAGCATCGCGCGAGCTATCAGACGATCGTCGACGCGCTCCAGGGACGCACGGCGATCATCCGAACGCTCGACGTCGGCGCGGACAAGGAAGTCGATTACCTGACGCTGCCGCCCGAGCCGAATCCCGCGCTCGGTCTGCGCGGCATCCGGCTCGCGCAGGTGCGCCCCGATCTGCTCGACGACCAGTTGCGCGGTCTACTCGCGGTGCAGCCGTTCGGCGCGGTGCGCATTCTGTTGCCGATGGTCACCGATGCGGGTGAACTCGTGCGGCTGCGCAAACGCATCGACGAACTTGCACACGCAGCGGGCCGTACCGAGCCGATCGAAGTCGGCGTGATGGTCGAGGTGCCGTCGGCTGCGCTGCTCGCCGACCAGCTCGCGCAACATGCGGACTTCCTGTCGATCGGCACCAACGATCTCACGCAATACACGCTCGCGATGGACCGTTGCCAGGCCGATCTCGCCGCGCAGGCGGATGGGCTGCATCCGGCGGTGCTGCGGCTCGTCGATGCGACGGTGCGCGGCGCGCAGAAGCACAACAAGTGGGTCGGCGTATGCGGTGCGCTCGCGGGCGATCCGCTCGCGGTGCCGCTGCTCGTCGGCCTCGGCGTCACGGAGCTGTCGGTGGATCCGGTCTCGGTGCCGGGCATCAAGGCGCGCGTGCGCAACCTCGACTACCCGCTGTGCCGTCAACGCGCGCAGGACGTGCTCGCGCTCGATTCGGCGCAGGCGGTGAGAGCGGCCAGCCGCGAAATCTGGCCGGTGGAGTAAGTACCACAACAAGCACCACAACAAGCGCAGCAACATTTAACGCAACACAACGACTCGACCAAGAGACAAAGGAGTGGAGGTATCGATGGATGGAAATCCGTTTCTGAAAGTGCAGCGGCTCGGCCGCGCGCTGATGCTGCCGATCGCAGTGCTGCCGGTGGCCGGTTTGCTGCTGCGCCTCGGCCAGCCCGATGTGTTCAACATCAAGATGATCGCCGACGCGGGCGGCGCAATTTTCGACAACCTGCCGCTGCTGTTCGCGATCGGCGTCGCGGTCGGTTTCGCGAAGGACAATAACGGTGTCGCGGCGCTTGCCGGCGCGATCGGTTATCTGGTCGAAGTCGCGGTGATGAAGGACATCAACGACAAGCTCAACATGGGCGTGCTGTCGGGGATCGTTGCAGGGATCGTCGCGGGGATGCTGTACAACCGCTACAAGGACATCAAGCTGCCGGAATACCTCGCGTTCTTCGGCGGCAAACGCTTCGTGCCGATTATCACGGGGGTAGCGTGTCTCGCGATCGGCATTGTGTTCGGCTACGTGTGGGCGCCAATTCAAGGCGCGATCGACCTGGCCGGTCACTGGCTCACGACGGCCGGCGCGATCGGCGCATTCGTGTTCGGGTTGCTGAACCGTCTGCTGCTCGTGACCGGGCTGCATCACATCCTGAACTCGCTCGCGTGGTTCGTGTTCGGCTCGTTCACGCCGCCGGGCGGCGTCGCGGTGACCGGAGACCTGCACCGCTTCTTCGCCGGCGATCCGACCGCTGGAACGTTCATGACGGGCTTCTTCCCGATCATGATGTTCGGCCTGCCCGCCGCGTGTCTCGCGATGTTTCACGAGGCACCGAAGGAGCGCCGCGCGGTGGTCGGCGGCCTGCTGTTCTCGATGGCGCTCACATCGTTCCTAACCGGCGTGACCGAGCCGATCGAGTTCACTTTCATGTTTCTCGCGCCGGTGCTGTACGTGATCCACGCGGTGTTGACGGGGCTGTCGCTTGCGATCTGCTCGGCGCTCGGCATCAAGCTCGGCTTCACGTTCTCGGCGGGCGCGATCGACTACGTGCTGAACTACGGCCTGTCGACGAAGGGCTGGGAAGCGATTCCGATCGGCATCGTGTATGCCATCGCGTACTACGGGCTGTTCCGCTTCTTTATCCGCCGCTTCAATATGGCGACGCCGGGCCGCGAGCCAGCCGCTGCCGAAGCGCAGGCCGATTCGTTCGCGACCGGCGGCTACGTCGCACCGACGGCCAGCGCGAGCGTGCCGCGTGCCGTGCAGTACATCGCGGCGCTGGGTGGCGCGTCGAATCTGACGCTCGTCGATGCGTGCACGACGCGGCTGCGGCTCTCCGTGGTGGATCCGGCGCAGGTGTCGGAGGCCGACCTGAAGACGATTGGCGCGCGCGGCGTGCTGAAGCGCGGCGGTAACAGCGTGCAGGTGATCATCGGACCGGAAGCGGACATGATCGCCGATGAGATCCGCACGACGCTCGCGCAGGGTGGTGCGGTTGCTGCTTCGCCTGCTGCACCTGCTGCATCGGCAGAGAAGGCGACGCCTGCGGCAGGCAGCGGGCCACTCGATCCGGATCCGCTGCGCTGGCTAGCAGTGTTCGGCGGCGCGACCAATCTCGTGTCGCTTGATGCGGTGGCGGCGACGCGTCTGCGGATCGTCGTGCGCGATCCGTCCGCGGTCGATCGTCAACGGCTCGCGGCGCTCGACGTCGCGTGGGTGTCGGCCGATACATTCCACATCGTTGTAGGCGATGCGGCGCAGCGCTACGCTCAACAACTGTCGACACGTTTGCCCGCGGCAGGTGGGGCTGGTGCGGCGCCACTGCCGGCTTGAGCCTGGTTTGACTGAGGCGACGAGGTGCGGACGGGTTCCGTACCTGGCTTGCCTCACGGCGATCACTGCTTCCAGGTCCTGGGTACAGATGTTCCCAGGGCTTCTTCTTGTCAGAGACGAGCGATCAATACATCGAATGCGTATTCTGCTCGACCGACTCCGCGGTGATCTTGCCGCGCATCACGCGATACACCCAGCTGGTGTACAGCAGCACGAGCGGCAGAAAAATCGCCACCGCGATCAGCATGATCTGCAGCGTCATCCGGCTCGACGTCGAGTCCCACACGGTGAGGCTGCTGCGGCCGTCGAGCGACGACGGCATGATGAACGGAAACATCGAGAATCCCGCGGTGAGGATCACGCCGGCCACCATCAGCCCGGTCGACAGGAACGTACTCTTCTCGAAGCGCGATCCCCCGAGCAGCAGCGCGAGCACACCGCCCACAAGGCCCGCGACGGGCGCGGCCATCGTCCACGGGTAGGTCGAATAGTTCGACAGCCACAGACCGGGCGCACCGGTGACGTTCTTCAGCAGCGGATTCGCGACGGTGTCGGTGGGCGCCGCATCGATGATCTGATAGCCGCCGATGATCGTCGCGATCAGCACGCCAGCGATCACGAAGCACACCAGGGTGACGAGCGTGGCGATGCGTAGCGCGATCGATGCGCGTCGCGCGATGACGCCGTCGGTTTTCATCCGCACGAACGCGGCGCCGTGCGCGGCGAGCATCGACAGGCTCACGACGCCGCACAGCAGCGCGAACGGATTCAGCAGCCCGAAGAAGCTGCCGTGATACGTGACGCGCAAATCGTGATCGAACGCGAACGGTACGCCCTGCAGCAGGTTGCCGAACGCGACGCCGAACACCAGTGCCGGCACGAAGCCGCCGATGAAGAGCGCCCAGTCCCATGCATGGCGCCAGCGCGGATCGTCGCGCTTGCTGCGGTAATCGAAGCCGACCGGTCGAAAGAACAGCGAGAACAGCACGAGCAGCATCGCGAAGTAGAAGCCCGAGAACGACGCTGCGTAGACGAGCGGCCACGCGGCGAACATCGCGCCGCCCGCGGTGACGAACCACACCTGGTTGCCTTCCCACGTCGCGCCGACCGTGTTCACGATAATGCGCCGCTCCGCGTCGGTCTTGCCGATGATGGGCAGCAGGAAAGCAGCGCCCATGTCGAAGCCGTCGGTCAGCGCGAAGCCGATCAGCAGCACGCCGATCAGCACCCACCAGATCACTTTGAGCGTTGCGTAGTCCATGATGACCTTCCCGAGTGACGTGCCGCGTTGGATCAGGCCGGCGAGCTACCACGCGCCAGTTCTTCGGCCGCGATCTGCTCATGGTGATAGCGTCCCGTGTGCAGCGACGAGGGTCCGAGGCGCGCGTACTTGAACATCAACGTGATCTCGATGATGAAGAGCACCGTGTAGAACACGATGAACCCCGCGAGGCTCAGATACAGATCGTGCGCGGTGAGGCTCGATGCCGACAGCGCGGTGGGCAGGATTCCCGCGATGGTCCACGGCTGCCTGCCCACTTCGGCGACGATCCAGCCAAACTCGGCGGCGAGCCACGGTAGTGGAATGAACCACACGGCGCAGCGCAGGAACCAGCGACGGTTGTCGAGCAGCAGCGAACGCTGCGCGCAGAACCAGAACGCGAGCACGAACGTCGCGAGAAACAGCAAGCCGAGTCCGACCATCAGACGGAACGAGAAGAACACCGGCGCGACCGGTGGAACCGTCTTCTTCGCGGCCTGGCGGATCTGGTCGGGCGTCGCGTCGGTGACCGTCGACGTAAACTGCTTGAGCATCAGTCCGTAGCCGAGATCGTTCTTGTGCGCGTCGAACAGTGCGCGGGTGTCGTCGGACGTATCGCCTTCCTTCAGCTTCTGCAGCGCGCCGTACGCGATCATCCCGCTCTTGATCCGCGTTTCGGCATGCGCCATCAGATCCTTCAGCCCCGCGACCGGTTCGTCGAGCGAGCGCGTCGCGATGATGCCAAGCGCGTACGGCACGCGGATCGCGTAGTCGGTGCGCTCTTCCTTCTGGTTCGGGATGCCGATGATCGTGAACGGCGCGGGCGCCGGCGCGGTATCCCATTCCGACTCGATCGCGGCGAGCTTCACCTGCTGGACTTCACCGGTGCGGTAGCCGGATTCGTCGCCGAGCACGATCACGCAGATCGTCGACGCGAGGCCGAAGCCGGCGGCGATCGCGAACGAGCGCAGCGCGAACTCGGTGTCGCGGCGCTTCAGCAGATACCACGACGACACGCCGAGCACGAACATCGACGCCGTCACGTAGCCGGCCGACACCGTGTGCACGAACTTCACCTGCGCGACTGGATTGAAGATCACCGCATAGAGGCTCGACAGCTCCATGCGCATCGTTTCGTAGTTGAACTCCGCGCCGACCGGATTGTTCATCCAGCCGTTCGCGATGAGAATCCACAGCGCGGACAGATTCGAGCCGAGCGCGACGAGGAACGTGACCATCAGATGCTTGACGTTCGACAGCCGGTTCCAGCCAAAGAAGAACAGCCCGACGAACGTCGATTCGAGGAAGAACGCCATCAGCCCTTCGACCGCGAGCGGCACGCCAAAGATGTCGCCGACGTAGTGCGAGTAGTAAGACCAGTTCGTGCCGAACTGGAATTCGAGCGTGAGGCCGGTCGTGACGCCCATCGCGAAGTTGATCCCGAAGAGCTTGCCCCAGAACTGCGTCATGTCCTTGTAGATCTGCTTGCCGGTCATCACGTAGACCGACTCCATGATGACGAGCAGCCACGACAGGCCGAGCGTCAGCGGGACGAACAGGAAGTGGTAGAGCGCGGTGACGCCGAACTGGAGGCGCGAAAGATCGACGACTTCGCTAGCGGGCATGCTGATCTCCCTGAGGCGGATTGGGGGCGGGCACGGACAGCAGCGCCTGCGCGACCTGCGCGGGCGGCAACGACATGTTTTCGGCCTGCGGATGATTGAAGAACGCGTACTTGAGGATCATCAGCAACGCGAACTTGATGATGAGCACGATGACGATGTCGCGTGCGAAGGTCGGACCGCGGGCCCATGCGGCAATCCGGCCACGCAACGCGAGGCGGGGGGAAGGGCGGCGATCGAGCGAAAAGGTCATGGTCGGTGACGGCGACTACCTGGCAGGGACATCTGCGAAGCCCGGCGATCGTCGCCGGCACGGTATGCATGACTGATTCCAGGAGCAGCGTCGCGAGCGGACGTCTGCGGTGAAACTAATACAAGTATTGTCGAGCCAAGTCAATCGAGCGACGGAACGGTACGGCCGCGCGCGCAGAAAAAAGCCCCGCCGTCTTGCGAGGGCGGGGCTTGTGTGCGGCGCTGTGTCGCACCGCAGAAATGCTGATGCGGTAATGCGTTATGCGTATTCGTTCAACGCGCTGCGCATCTTCTTCATCGCGCTGGCTTCGATCTGACGGATGCGTTCCGCCGATACGCCGAATTCATCCGCGAGCTCGTGCAGCGTCGAGCCACCCGAACCGTCGTCGTCGACGTGCAGCCAGCGTGCCTCGATGATGCGGCGGCTGCGTGCGTCGAGCGACTCGAGCGCGGTGGCGATGCCTTCGCTTTGCAGCCGGTCGCGCTGACGCGCGGCGATCACGGCCGTGGGCTCGTTGTGCGAGTCGGCGAGATAGGCGATCGGCGCGTACGATTCTTCGCCGTCCTCGATCTGGCCTTCAAGCGCGACGTCGCCGCCGGACAGCCGCGTTTCCATCTCCGCGACTTCCTCGCGCTTCACGTTCAGCTCTTTGGCGAGGCCTTCGATCTCTTCGGGCGTGAACGCCTGCAACCCTTGCTTGTGGCTGCGCAGGTTGAAGAACAGCTTGCGTTGCGCCTTCGTGGTCGCGACCTTCACCGTGCGCCAGTTGCGCAGGATGTATTCGTGGATCTCGGCCTTGATCCAGTGCATGGCGTACGACACGAGGCGAACGTTCTGCGTCGGATCGAAGCGCTTCACGGCCTTCATCAGGCCGATGTTGCCTTCCTGGATCAGGTCGGCATGCGGCAACCCGTAGCCGAGGTAGTTACGCGCGATCGACACGACGAGGCGCAGGTGCGACAGCACCATCTTGCGGGCCGAGTCGAGGTTGTTCTGCTCGCGAAATTCGGTGGCGAACTGGCGTTCTTCCGCCGGCGTCAGCATCGGGATCCGGTTGACGGCCTGGATGTAGGCGTCGATGTTGCCCAGCTGGCCGGGCAACATCGAAAATTGCGCGAGCGCCAGTGCACCTGCCGGAGCGGCCTTAGCCGACGACGGGCTCAGAGTACTCGGAAGGGTCATTGCGTTGCTCACGTAGGTAACTCCTTTGAAAACAGCAAAAAAGCTCAGTCGGAAAACGACTTCACGCTGGATGTTAGCACTCTCGATATTTGAGTGCTAACACTTAGAGTCCGTGGGGTCATCGAGGTTCCCGGCTTCCTATTGAAATTCAAGATTCAATAGCATTGTACCCCTTCTGCAGCTTTTCCGGGTTAGGCGTAGCATTTACCCGCGAAGGGCGGGTGACCTTTCAATAACCTGCGATTTTTTCTGAATTTGAAGTAGCTATTTGCCGGATTCGGTCTATTTTTGGGCCGACCGTTCCTTGTCGACGCTCCGGAATAACGGCTTCCTTCCCCCCGGCGGCTTATAGGTCCACCGGGTAACAAGAGGTGTTCATGAAGAAAAAGAACTACGTAACACGTGGTCTGGCACTGAAAATTTCCCTGTTTGCGGGCATGCTGGCGTTATCCGGTGTCGCCAATGCGGACCAGTTTGGCGTCCAGCTAGCCGGTGGCGTTGCGGATCACCACGTGCACAAGCTCGATCTCGGCGTCGTCTGGGATCCGGGGCTCAACTGGTGGTACATCGGGGACTGGCATTTCACGGTGGTTGGCGAGGGGCACGTCGCGTGGTGGCATACCGACGAAGGCAACGTCCACGAGAACGTCGGGGAAATAGGCTTCACGCCGGTGCTGCGTTTCATCAAGGGGTCGGGCGCGATCCGTCCGTATTTCGAGGCCGGTGCCGGCGTGCGGCTGCTGACGAGCCCGACGATCTCCAGTCACTACAGCCTCGGATCGGCGTTCCAGTTTGCCGATATGGTCGGCGTGGGCGCGCAGTTCGGCAATCGTCAGCAGTATCAGGTCGGCTACCGCTTCCAGCACGTCTCGAACGCCAGTATCAAAGAGCCGAATCCTGGTATAAATTTCAGCCAGCTATATTTGCAATATAACTTCTGACGACCGCGGCCGAATGTCGGCCTCGGTCGGTGCAAAGGGGCTGAGCAATGGCGGCAAAGGTGATCGACGCGATCCGTGAACTGGAGCGCGACCGCTTTCGGGCGATGGTCGACGGCGATGGGTCGTTGCTGGACTCGCTGCTTTCCGACAGCGTGAGCTACGTGCACACGAACGGCAAGCGCGAGACCAAGCGGCAGTTCATCGACGCGATCACCGCGGGCCGCCGTCGTTACCGGCAGATCGAGATCCAGTCGCAGGACGTGATGCCGGTCGGACGCGAAACCTGCGTCGTCACCGGCCGTGCGTTGATCGAGATGGAAGCGAACAACGGTGCGCTGCTGTTTCCGATCGCGTACACGGCGATCCAGGCGCAGGAGGGCGGTCAGTGGCGGCTGGTCGCATGGCAGGCAACGCGTTGCGCAATCGAATGACCGGATGACCCCGTATCTTTGAGGGTGGGACTGCGGCTGGAGCTGGTCGGCTCCATCACCCGCTCCGCCTCGTGGGCGGATTGCCTGCGCCGGCCGCCTGTTGTGCGGCCGACGTCGTCCCGTGGGTGGGGTTTCCTTCTGTTGTTCTTCCTTTCAACGGTGGCGCGGATCCCGGCGACGCTTCAGGCCGCCTCCCGCTGGTCGACCGCTTGCCACGCCGCGCGATTGACCGCGCCGAGCGCGGCTACTTCCAGCGCATGGCCAATCCCGACGCCATATCGCACCGCCTGTCCACCGACCCGGCAGCCGACGAACACGGCCGTGCGCCCATCGGCCGTCTGCATGCTTTCGCACGACGTCACGTCGACGCTTTCGCCCGACGCCGCGGCGATGGCCCGTGCGATACGCCGTGCGCGCGCTTCGTCGATGCGCTGGCCTTCCGTTTCGTCCGCGCCAGCCTGCGTCGACACGTCGACGTCGCGGCTCTCCCAGCGCACACCACCTCCCGCGTCACGAGCCGCCGGCCCAACCGTCTCGAGATACTCGCTCGCGAACAGCGCGCAGATCGCGTCGCCGGTCATCTCCTCGCCCGACTGATCCACGACCGCCTGCACCGCACGACTGAATTCGATCTGCACGCGCCGCGGCGGCGCGAAACCCATGCCGCGCTCAAGCAGGAACGTCGTACCGCCCTTGCCCGACTGGCTGTTCACGCGGATCACCGCGTCGTAGCTGCGACCGACGTCGGTGGGATCGACGGGCAGGTAGGGCACCTCCCAGATCGCGTCCGGCGCCTGCTGCGCGAGGCCCTTGCGGATCGCGTCCTGATGCGATCCCGAAAAGGCTGTGTACACGAGATCGCCCGCATACGGATGACGTGGATGCACCGGCAGCCGGTTGCAGCGCTCGACGACGCCGCGTACCGCATCGATATCGGAGAAATCGAGGCCCGGGTCGATGCCTTGCGTGTAGAGATTCATCGCGAGCGTGACCAGATCGACGTTGCCCGTCCGTTCGCCGTTGCCGAACAGGCAGCCCTCGATGCGGTCCGCGCCGGCGAGCAGCGCGAGTTCTGCCGCGGCGACCGCGGTGCCGCGATCGTTGTGCGGATGAACCGACAGCACGATGCTGTCGCGATAGCCGAGATTGCGGTCCATCCATTCGATCTGGTCTGCATAGACGTTCGGTGTCGCCGCTTCGACGGTGGCCGGCAGGTTGACGATCATCTTATGATCGCGCGTCGGGCGCCACGTCTGCGCGACCGCGTCGCATACCTCGCGCGCGAATGTCAGCTCCGTCATGCTGAAGGTTTCGGGGGAGTACTGGTAGACCCAGTGTGTCTGCGGTCGGGCATCGGCGAACTGCCGGATCAGGCGCGTGCCCTCGACGGCAAGTGCCTTCACGTCAGCCTGCGACTGGTTGAAGACGATCCGCCGGAACGACGGACAGATTGCGTTGTACAGATGGACGATCGCGCGCGGTACACCTTCGAGCGCGTCGAACGTGCGCGCGATCAGGTCTTCGCGCGACTGCACGAGCACTTCGATCGTCACGTCATCGGGAATGCGCCGCTCGACGATCAGTTTGCGCACGAAGTCGAAATCCGTCTGCGACGCGGACGGAAATCCGACCTCGATCTCCTTGAAGCCGATCGCGACCAGCGTCTCGAAGAACTCGAGCTTCTGCGCGATGTTCATCGGTTCGATCAGCGACTGGTTGCCGTCGCGAAGATCGGTGCTCATCCAGATCGGCGCACGGTCGATCGTGCGGCCAGGCCATCGTCGGCCATTCAGGCGGACAGCGTGGAAAGGTCGGTACTTTTCAGCAGGATTGCGCAACATGGCGAGCCTCGTTCGTCTCGTCGCCTGCGAAGGGTACAGCATCGGGCGGCTGGCTCGACGCTGTCGGTGCGCGCTGCTGTGGCCGAAGCCAATGGAGCGACACGCACCCGACCTTCGCACTTTGTCCGCGGGGTAAGCGGACGAAAGGTAACGACTTACAGGTTGTAAAAGGAACTACGGTTGGGGTGAAACGGAGTGACAGCGGTGATGCGGAAACTCAGGAGGACCGCGCGAACAACTGGAATGCGCGGCGCTACGTCAGCGACTTACGCTAGACGTAGCGATAGGGGCCGCGCCAGGCGGCCCGAAGTAATTCGGAGGGTGTTCGGAATGAAACGCATGGGATCGACTGTATGTCAGCGCGGCGCGAGCTGTCAACCTGGCGGAGGGTGGCCGCTAGCGCTTCGTGATATCCGCGATGACTGCCACCTGCCGCGCGATCGCATCGGGCACCGGTGCGTCGCCGCGCAGGACGGCATCGATCCATGCAGCAGTTGTCTGCGCGTCGCGCGCGTCGGGCAGATCGACGGGCGGCGCATCCGCAGACGAGCGTTCCGCCGCGAGCAGCGTTTCGCAGATACCGTCGTGCAGCCAGTCGACCTGCACCTGGCGACGCGTATCCGCAACCGCCTCGCCCTCGGTGCCGCGCGCGAGCAGTGCGCCGCCCGCCGCCGCGTCGGGATGCGCATTGAACAACTGCGTGAGGCTCTCCCGATACGGCGGATGGGTGTAGTTCACGAGACGCAGCGCGGGCGGCGCGAACGGCTGGAGAATCTTGACGAGCGTGTGAGTGGAATTGCGCACGCCCATGCGCGCGCGCAGTGAGAGCAGTCGTGCGAGTTTCGGTGCGAGTGTCGCGATCGGTGCAAACGCGACGCGTCGTGCCGCGAGACTGTTCTCGATGTCGTCGTGCGTCTGTGCGGACGCGATGCCGAGCTGCGCGAAAATTTCCGCGCTGGTGACGCGGCCGGGATCGACGACGACGCCATGCACGAGCACCGGGACGCCCTCGCGTGCGAGCAGCAACGCGAGGAGCGGTACGAGATTCGGCTGTTTGCGCGCGCCGTTGTAGCTCGGAATCGAGACCGCCTGATGTGTGTCTTGCGACGCGCCCTGTGCGAGCCGCACCGGCTCGAACGATGCATGCGCGGCGGCCAGCATCGCGGCGAGTTCGTCGGCGGTTTCGCCCTTCACGCGATAGGCGAGCAACACGGCGCCGAGTTCCAGATCGGACACGCGGCCGTCGAGCATCGCGCTGTACAGCGCATGGGTGTCCTCGGGCGTCAGTGCGCGTGCGCCGTTCGACCCGCGGCCGATCTCCTTGATGAAGCGGGCACACGGAAAAACGGACGAGGTGGCGGAATCGGTCATGAGCGGTGGTGCGAATGGATGTGGCAAGGGCGGACATCGGGAGGGAGCGTTGAAGCTCGCTGGAAGACGCCGAACCTGCATTGTAGGGCCATCGCGAATTGCGTTCCCGGCGTGCCGGTGCGCCAATACGCCGGGCGAGGTGCGCATCGTCCGGTTCGCGCGTTACACTCGTTGCCTCCGGTGCTGCCTGCCCAGTACCGCGTTAGAAAATCACGCTCACGTTCACGACGGAGAATCGGATGACTTACGTATTTGCCCCACCGCCGGTTCTTGCGGTGCCGGTCGCCGGGTCCGGCGATCGTTTCGCGGTGCGCCGCATCTACTGTGTCGGTCGCAACTATGAAGCGCATGCGCGCGAGATGGGACACGATCCCGATCGCGAGCCGCCGTTCTTCTTCGGCAAGCCGGCCGATGCGGTGGTCTACGTCGCGCCCGGCGAGACCGGCGTGTTCCCGTATCCGTCGCAATCGAAGAACGTGCACTTCGAGATGGAACTCGTCGCCGCGATCGGCCAGGCGGGCAAGGACATTCCGGTCGAGCACGCGCTCGATCACGTGTACGGCTATGCGCTCGGTCTCGACATGACGCGCCGCGACCTGCAGGCCGAAGCGAAGAAGCTCGGTCGTCCATGGGATACCGCGAAGGGTTTCGATCATTCGGCGCCGCTCGGGCCGATTCATCCGGTGTCGGCGGTCGGGCATATCGGCGCCGGCGCGATCTGGCTGTCGGTCAACGGCGAGCCGAAGCAGCGCTCCGACGTGTCGCAACTGATCTGGTCGGTCGCCGAAACGGTCGCCTATCTGTCGACGCTGTTCGAGCTTCAGCCCGGCGACCTGATCTTCACCGGCACGCCCGAAGGCGTCGGCGCGGTGACGAAGGGCGACGTGATGACGGGCGGCGTGGAGGGGCTCGGCGAATTCAGCGTGCGCGTCGCGTGAGCGGTGCGAGGAGGAGACATCAAGATGAAGCTATACAGCTATTTCCGCAGCTCGGCGTCATACCGCGTGCGGATCGCGATGAACCTGAAGGGGCTGTCGTACGACTACGCGCCGATCCACATGTTGCGCGACGGCGGCGAGCAGTTCAAGCCGGAGTATCGCCGGCTGAATCATGATTCGGTCGTGCCGACGCTCGTGGACGGCGACGACGTGCTCACGCAGTCGCTCGCGATCATCGAGTATCTCGAGGAGACGCATCCGCAACCGCCGCTGCTACCCGCGGCGCCGCGCGATCGCGCGTACGTGCGATCGGTCGCGCTGCAGATCGCGTGCGAGATTCATCCGGTCGACAACCTGCGCGTGCTGAAGTATCTGAAGCACACGCTAGGTGTGGACGATGCGGCGAAAGACGCGTGGTACCGGCACTGGATCGAGTCCGGTTTCGCCGCGCTGGAGGCGCATCTGGCGAGCGATCCGCGCACCGGCAAGCTGTGTTTTGGCGATACGCCGACGATGGCCGATGCGTGCCTCGTGCCGCAGGTGTTCAACGCGCAGCGCTTCAAGATCGACACGACGGCGTACCCGACCATCCAGCGCATCGTCGATCACGCGGCGCAGATCGACGCATTCGCGCGGGCCGCGCCGGGTGCGCAGCCCGACGCCGAATAAGCGACTTGGCGCGTGTCTGCCGCTAGCTGCCGAGTAGCGCGTCCGCGAATTCTTCCGCGCTGAACGGCTGCAGATCCTCGACCTTCTCACCGACGCCGATGAAGTACACCGGCACCGGACGCTGCCGCGCGATCGCCGCGAGAATCCCGCCCTTCGCGGTGCCGTCGAGCTTCGTGACGATCAGGCCGGTGAGACCGAGCGCGTCGTCGAACGACTTCACCTGCGAGAGCGCGTTCTGGCCGGTGTTCGCATCGATCACGAGCAGCACTTCGTGCGGCGCGCCGTCGAGCGCCTTACCGATCACGCGCTTCACCTTGCGCAATTCTTCCATCAGATGAAGCTGCGTCGGCAGACGGCCGGCGGTATCGGCCATCAGCACGTCGATCTTGCGCGCGCGTGCGGCGCCGACTGCATCGAAGATCACCGCGGCCGGATCGCCGCTTTCCTGCGACACGACGGTCACGTTGTTGCGTTCACCCCAGATCGCGAGCTGCTCGCGCGCGGCTGCGCGAAACGTGTCGCCGGCCGCGAGCAGTACGGATTGATCGAAGCGCTGCAGATGCTTCGCGAGCTTTCCGATGCTGGTCGTCTTGCCCGCGCCGTTGACGCCCGCGATCATCATCACGAGCGGCTGCGCGCGGCCGAGCATCAGCGATTTCTCGAGCGGCTGCAGCAGATCGATCAACAGCGTGCGCAGCGCGCCCTTGACCTGCTGCGGATCGGTGAGCCGTTCGCTGCGCACTTTTTCGCGCAGTGCTTCGAGCAGGAATTCGGTGGCCTCGACGCCCGCGTCGGACATCAGCAGCGCTGTTTCGAGTTCTTCGTACAGGTCTTCGTCGATCTTCGCGCCGACGAAAATGCCGGTGAGGCTCGAACTCGTTTTCGACAGTCCGGTTTTAAGCCGCGTGAGCCAGGATTTTTTCGCGGCGGGTTCGGGCTGGGGTGGCGGGACGATCTCGACGGACTCGGGGGCGGCAGAGTCGAGTGCTTCCGGTTCGATGTCGTCGGGCTGCGCGGCTTCGGCCGCCGGGGCGGTATCGATGTGCGGAGCGAGCGCTGGTTGTTCCGCGGATGCAGACGCAGACGACGCAACGGGTGCCGGCTCGGGTGCCGTTTCCGGGCCCGCTTCGGTCGTGGGCAAATCCGTTGCGGTGGGTTCTGTCGCCTGAGCTTCTTCCGCGGCGGTATCGGACCCTTTCGAGCCCTTGAATCGTTTGAAAAAGCTGAACATGTTCTGGCGTGGCTCGACGGCGGGTGCGGCGCGGCGATGCGGGATGCAACGCGCTGAAAGCCCGTCATTTTATCAGGCCAGCCCTACCTCGTCGTGACGGTGGCGCCCTCAGCCCCGTATGGTCCGTGTGGTAACGTGGGCGCTCCGGCCCGCCCGCATAGGCTTGCATGGCGCCGCGTTCTGGTCTTGTCCATCCAATCGATTCGCATGTCCCGTTCATCTCCTCCCCGCGCGCGCAGCGCATCGTCTGGTCGCGGCAAGCCGCACGCGATCCGTATCATCGGCGGCGACTGGAAGCGCACGCCGCTGCCGGTACTCGATCTCGATGGCCTGCGGCCGACACCCGATCGCGTCCGCGAGACGGTGTTCAACTGGCTCGGCCAGCGGCTCGAAGGGCAGCGCTGTCTTGATCTGTTCGCGGGCAGCGGCGCGCTCGGTTTCGAGGCCGCGTCGCGCGGCGCGTCGCGCGTGCTGATGGTCGAGCGCAACGCGCGCGTCGCCGCGCAGCTGCGTGCGAACCAGGCGCGTCTGTCCGCGACGACGATCGAAATCGCCGAAGCCGACGGGCTGCGTCTTGCCGCGAGCCTCGCGCCGGGTTCGTTCGACGTCGTGTTCCTCGATCCGCCGTTCGGCGACGATCTGCTTGGCCGTGCGCTCGCACTTGCGGTGCCGCTCGTCAGTGCCGATGGCATGCTCTATGTCGAGGCTGGAGATCCGCTCGACGTCGCGCAGAACGAGACGCTGGGGGGCTGGAGCGTCGTGCGGCAGGGCAAGGCGGGGGCGGTTCATTATCATCTGCTGCAACGGGACGGTTCGCAGAACGCTCCTGTCGTCTAATCCGGCAGTGAGTCGGTGTCCGTCAGATATCGAACGAGCAGATCCGCGAGCGGTGTCAGCGCGCTGAAGTCGCGAACGCACAGATGAAGGCGCCTCGACGCCCACGGGTCCGCGATCGGCAGAACGATCAGGCTCGGGCGACCCAGCTGCGCCACGGACGCCCGCGACAACACCGCGATGCCGATACCGGCTTCGACCAGCATGCCGACGTCTTCGACGCTTTTCAGCTGGACGCGATAGTTGATCTTGTGCCCGAGGCGCGAGGCACGATCGCCGAGATGAATCTCCAGCGCCGCGTCCTTGTGACCGACGAACGCGTCGCCGACGATATCGGCGAACGCGACCTGCTGTTGATCCGCGATGCGATGCGATGCGTCCGGCTCGCGACGACGACGAGCTGATCGGCGGCGACGCAGCGGGTTTGCAACGTCGCGATATCGGCGATATCCGCGGCGAGGCCGACTTCCGCGCGCCCTTCCGCGATAGCGAGCGCGATCTCGCTACTTGGGCGCTCGTCGATATCAACCGAGAGATCCGGATACGCGGCCAGAAACCGGCAGAGTTTCTGTGGGACGAACGCTGCTAGCGCCGCAGTATTCGACAGAAGCGTGATGCGCCCCTTGAGCCCCGTTCCATACGCGCGCAATTCTCCGCGCATCTGCTCGACTTGACCAAGGATCAGCCGCGCATGGCGGATCAGCGCCTTACCCGCGGCGGTTGGCGTGACGCCACGGCGGGTGCGGGCGAGCAAGGGCGTGCCGAGCGCGGATTCCATCCCCGAGATGCGGGCGCTCACCGATGCGAGCGCCAGATTGGTCACCTGTGCGCCTTTCGTGAGACTGCCGTGCTCCACGACGGTGAGGAATAACCGCATGTCGGTCAGGTCGAACCGCATTCTCGTTCCCTTCGGTTTTCGCGAAGTCTAGCATTGGAAATGCCAGATTGTGGAACGTGAGCTTTGTTCCTAGCATGCGGGCATGCACTCCTTTTTCTTCCTTTTTGCCGCAGGTCTCGTTGCCGGAGCGATGAATGCGCTAGCGGGCGGCGGCTCGTTCGTGAGCTTGCCGGCACTGATTCTCGCCGGCGTGCCATCGGTTCAGGCGAACGCTTCGAGTACGGTCGCGTTGTATCCGGGCGGCCTCGCGAGTGCGTGGGCCTATCGCGACGGACTTGGCCCGGTCGGCGCCGTCGGGTTGCGCCCGCTGCTGCTGTCGACGCTCGTCGGCGGCATGATTGGCGCCGCGCTGTTACTCGTGACGTCGTCGGCCGCATTCAATTTCGTGCTCCCCTGGCTGCTTCTGCTCGCGAGCCTCGCGCTCGGGTTTGGGCGTACGGTCGGCGAGCGGTTGCGTCGACGCTGGACCATCCGGCCATGGGCCGTATTGATCGTCCAGTTCGCGCTGGGGATCTACGGCGGCTACTTTGGCGGCGCCGTTGGCATCATGATGATTGCGGTTTGGGGCTTGCTGGACAGTAGCGACGTGAAGCGCCTGAGCGCGCCGCGGACGCTGCTCGTCAGCGCGGCGAACACGATGGCGGTGCTCACGTTCATCGCGGCCGGTGTCGTTCAGTGGCGCGAGACGCTGGTGATGCTGGTCGCGGCAATCGTCGGCGGTTACGGCGGCGCGCAGATCGGTCGACGGATGCCTGCGAAACTGATTCGCGCGGGGACCTTGCTGGTCACGGCGTGCATCACCGTGGCGTTCTTCGTGAGAGCGTACTTTCCGGGGCTGGCGGGATGACGGCGCCCCTTCCTGGGATAGCTCTGGAATAGCTGAACCGATGCAACTACGGGAGGTGTAGATGATGTCGGCCCTTCTTGAAACGATCGGAGCACTGGGCGTACTCGCGAGCATCGCGGCGAAGATCTCGTTTATCGGATGGGGGCGCTGGGGAAAGCGTGGGGCGGCCGCATATCGCCCGCACCGCGCTCCGCGCGCTACCAACCCTGAGCCATGCGAACGCGCCTTGCACGAGCGGGTTAGTGCACGTGGCGATGATGGATGTCGGGAAAATGTGCGTGAGCGTGCGTGATCGGCGCGTGTCGATGCGGATGCGTATGCGGCTCTTCGCCATCCCATTCGAAGTCGTGAACATGCTGATGATGTTCGTCGTGCCTATGTCGATGGTTGTGGTCCAGCGCTTCGTGAGTATGCGGATGTTCGTGCCGTTCACGGATGTGAAACCAGATTCCTACGCCCATGAGCGCGGCCGCTACCCCGAAGCGCCACGACGGCATCTCTGGCCACAGAACGATCGAGAGTGCGACACCGAATATCGGCGCTACCGAGAAATAGGCCCCGGTTCGGGCCGTGCCGAGATTGCGTAGCGCCACGACGAAGAGAACCAGGCTCACGCCATAGCCCGCGAAGCCGGTCAGCATCGCCGTTGCGATTCCGACCGCGCCGGGAAGATGAGCACCCAGCATGAGCGCGATGCCGAGATTGACCGGGCCGGCGACCAGTCCTTTGAGACAGGCAATGACCATCGCATCGTTGGTCGACACTTTGCGCGTCAGATTGTTGTCGATGGCCCACGCGGCGCAGGCTCCCGTGACCAGTAGTGCACCGGGCGATACGCTTGCCGTACCCGGTTGCCAGGACAGCATCACGCCACCGGCGACGATGGCGACCATGCCGAGGAATATCCTCAGATCGACGTTCTCCCGGAACACGACCCACGCAATCACCGCGGTCAATACGCCTTCGAGGTTGAGTAATAGTGAGCTTGTCGCGGCAGACGTTGTGCTCAGACCGAGCATGAGCAGCGCGGGTCCGACGACGCCGCCGGCGGCGATCGCACCCAGTAGCCAGGGTATCTCGGCAACTTGAATGCGGCTTTCGTTTTGACGTTCGCCCGCCGTCCTGCGAGTGCGCTTGACGAGAATCCCGACGGCAAGCCCGATACCGCTTCCCAGATAAAAGAGGCCCGCGACCATGAAAGGAGACAGCGAGCCGAGCAGCGCTTTGGCGAGCGGTGTGGTGACGCCGAACAGCGCGGCCGCGACGAGTGCCGTGAACGCGGCGTGGTGACGTACCTGCATGGAGCGGTCATGGGACGGTGGTCGATAACGCAAATTCTACGCGGGCCGCGGGCGGTAGCGCCAAGCCGATGCGCGCCCCATTGCGGATGGTTGCGCCGATCGTTGGCGCGGGGCGTTCGCGTATGATCTTTCGTTCCTGTCCGGTGAAGGCGCCATGCGCGGAAGGCGGTCGAGCCTGAAGTCTATGACGAGGATTGCCGGATAGTTTTTCCACCCGTGTGAAAATGAGGGTTTTAGCACGCCGGGAAAAGCTTCACTCAGATTTGCTTAATTGGCGGCGGACCAATCCGCCATGAGAGCAAAAATGAAAATAGGTTATGCCAGAGTCTCCACACAGGACCAAGAAACGTTCGGGCAACTCGACGCACTGCGCAGGGCCGGCGTCGAAGTAGTTCACGAAGAAAAAAAATCCGGCGCCACGATGCGCCGGCCCATCCTCGAAAACATCCTCCGCAATCTTCGAAAAGGCGACACGCTGGTCGTCTACAAGCTCGACCGCATCGCGCGGTCGCTCAAGCACCTGTTGGCCGTCATCGAGTTATTGCACAGCCGCGGCTGCGACTTCGAAAGCCTCACGGAACACATCGACACGAACAGCCCAGCTGGACGCCTCATGCTCCAGATGCTCGGTGCGTTCGCTGAGTTCGAGCGCGAGTTGATTCGAGAGAGGACCATCGTCGGCATACGCGCTGCGCGTGATCGAGGTGCGCAGCTCGGGCGACCGCGAAAGCTGACGAAGCCAGAGGAAACAGAAGCGCTCCGACTCTGGCGAACCAATCGCTACAGCTACACGACCATCGCCAAGCTCTATAACGTCCACAGAAGCACTGTTTCGCGTGTGATAGAGCATCTAGTCCAAGACGAGCAACCAAAGCTGCTGTAGCCCCGCGTATGGCATGGGGAAGGGGCAGGTGCGGCCAGCCCCTTCCCCAGTGCCGAGCGTACCTTTTCCTGCGACCGTCAAGTCCAAGCCCTTCGGGGCCGCTGCGCGGCGACTTGACGGAATCCGACGTAATCGCGAGGCCCGCACAGACACTTACAGCCATACGAATTGCCACCTGCACACATTTCGGCGAATGTGATCTACAGAGTTGTTGTCAGCGCACGAGAGTGTCGTCCACTATCCGCTGTCCAGCGCTATACCCTGCCATGAGCGCATCACCTTCCGTCGCGAAAAGTTGCTGGCCATCTGCTGCGAGGCGTATCGGCGCGACCATGGGACGCGTCGCGCCCGAGATGCAGACGGACACGACAGCTAAGAAGCCCTTCGGAGGCAATGACCAGATGTTCCCGGAGACTTCCCATTGGGGCTCAAGCTCGACGGCAACCTCAAAGCCCTTGTATCGATAAATTCTTTTCATTGACAAACCTGACTAGCTGATCCTGTCGACCCTGAAACTGCGGAACTCCTCGTAAGAGAGTGTACATCTCCCCATGAGCGCTCAAATATCATGAGCGCAGACGAAAAAAAGCCGGTCGCTTGGACCGGCAAAAGGGGACAACCGAAACCATCGAACTGCGTCAGCTCGTCACCAGTCGCAACCCACCCGCATGCGAAACTCCATCTGCCTTCGCATGCGAAAGTTCTTCATCGGACAACGGTTCCAGCGTTCCACGCATCGCCTCGGTTATGCGCTCGCACATCACGAGCATCGCAAACGCCAGCGCCTGATTTGCACGCATGCGACGTATCGCCGGGTCCTGCGATTCCTCAATCTCACAATTGAACTGCTCGAACTGCATCACCAGCCGCTTGATGTTCAGGTACGGCGTATCCGGATTTAACTCCACCATCGCAACCCCCGTAACGAAAAATGGTTCAGAGAACTAACAGACCGCCATCGAGATCCGGACCAATCATCTCCGATCTCTCGATCACCTGGCCGTCGCACCGAAACTCAACGTCAATCGACTGACCGCTTGCAAGCTGTTCGTTCATGACCAGCCCCATCACGTGCATCGCCGCCATCTGCCGCGCGGCCATCATGCCCCGGGCCTTGCCGATGATGAACACACCCACGCGCACCTTGATCACGCCGCCACCTTCGCGCCCTTCGCTTCGAGCGCCACCGGCTTGATGCTCGTCACGATGTTGCGATCACCATTCACCTTGCCGTTGGTCGTCTGCATCATCGTCACTTCCGCAACGAACGGCATCGGGTTGTGCAGAATGCCCTTGACGATCTCCGACTTCTCGACCTTCAACTCGTTCGTACACATCCCGCTCGCCGTTTCGCCACGCAATTCAACATCGACAAAGATCGCGGCACTGTCCAGTTCCTTGCCGTCGATGTTGCCGATGAAATACTTCGCACCACGAACCGTTACTCTTGCCAGCATTTCCATTACGTCACTCCCTCGGATACGGCGCAGGTTCGTGCGCGCCATGCACGTGCACTGCCAATGCACTCTTGAGCATCCGTGGGGGTGTGCCAGGCTGGCGCACGTCCGCCACCAATGCAGCATAATTCTCGCCGTTCTCGATTAGCATCTGGTTGATCGACTTCCCGGCCTGTCTCTTCAGCCAGTGCTTCGCCGCCTCGATCGTCGTCTCGCGTTCAACCTGATCGGTGCGGCACCGCAGCGCCGCCACGTCAATAAACGGCTCCAGTGCCTTGTACGCGCCGACGAAATACTCATCGCGCTTCACAACGATCTCATGCGGTATCACGCGATCCTTGTTGCGGAACTCGATCTCGGTGCGCACCCATTTGCTCTCACGGTCGCGCAGCTGCCGCCCCTTCTCATACGCCCGCAGCATCTTGCCGTTCACGCGTCGCCCGATCTCAAACGTCGTGCCTCCGCAGCCTCTCGCCTCAATCGTCCCGCTCTCGATCCTGCGATACTCAGGAATGCGCCCGCCACAGTGAAACTCCCGCGCCTCATACATCTGCTCAACCTGCGCAATGCTCAGCTCGCCCTCAAGGAAGTCCAGCGCCAGATCGCAGCGCGTGATCCGTGCATCAAGCTCCTGCATCGTCGCGAACACAGCGGGCCAGTCCGTCACAACCGCGCAGCCCCGGCCTGACAGATCCACGCATATGCGGCCCTCGGCACCGTTGCCACGACCCCACGCCACAATGCCAATCTGCTCCCAGCTGCCATGCACGAAGGTCACCACGTCCAGACTGTCCGTGTAGCCCCGCAGCCCCTTCTTCGCCGGAACCAGGTTCATCGGCATGTCCGACAACAGCTTCACGTAGCGTCGCACCTGTTCCAGACCGTCCGGAACCGACCCGGCAGGCAGAAAAGTGAACGTCAGCCAGTCCACAATGGCCCGCGTCTCCGTTTGACGACTTTCCCCCCGTATTACCGGACGGGGGGAAGGCGGCTCCGCCGCCCGGCGCTCCGGCGCGCCCACGGGCGCGTGCGGTGCGGCGGGCTCTGAGCCGCCTAGCGACCATCCAGCCTTCGGGGTAGCAGTCGATCGACGGCGGCTCATTGAGCGCTCGCCAGAGTGGCCGGACTTACCGTTACGCGTAACGACAAATCGGTTGAAAGGTGTGAAGCAGAGAACGCCGCCTGTGCAGCCAGGCAGCATGTGACCAACAGGAACAGCAGCTCCGGCACTCGCATAACCCCGTTGTTCCTCTCGTAGAAGCTGGTAGACTGCGCTTTGCGCTGTTCCCGCAAAATTTTGCTGAAACACGCAAAATCGAACTTTGCACATTTCAGCAAAAACAGTCAAGAGGTATTTATGGATATCAGCGAACTTCTGGACGCCGCAAAGCGCAAAAAGCGCACGCTCGGTGCCGTAGCGCTTGAACTCAACTTGCATCAATCAAGGCTGTCGCAATGGAAGAGCGGACAATTCAAACCGGACGCTACGCAGATTGCACAACTGGCCGAGATGGCAGAACTGCCGATCTTCAAGACTGTGGCGGAAGTCGAAGCATCGCTAGAAGGTGGCGAAGCCGCCAAGGTCTGGCAACGGGCACTCACAACGCTGACCGGCGCGCTCAAAATTCAGGAATAATGCGCGTTCCAAAACAAGCGCCGGGCGGGCCGCCGTCACGGACGCATCAGGCGGCAGGCGCGTCTTCCCGATGCGCGTTGGCGTGCCCATTTGTCTGAAGACAGGAGAAGTCGCATGGTAGTCGCCGTGTACCCGGGTACCTTCGACCCGTTGACGCGCGGTCACGAAGACCTCGTTCGGCGCGCGTCGAGTATTTTCGACACGCTGGTGGTGGGTGTCGCGGACAGCCGCAACAAGAAGCCGTTCTTCACGCTCGAAGAGCGCCTCGACATCGCACGCGAAGTGCTCGGCCATTATCCGAACGTGCAGGTGATGAGCTTCAAGGGGCTGCTAAAAGACTTTGTTCGCAGTAACAACGCGCGCGTGATCGTGCGCGGCCTGCGCGCCGTATCCGATTTCGAGTACGAGTTTCAGATGGCCGGCATGAACCGCTATCTGCTACCCGACGTCGAGACGATGTTCATGACGCCGTCGGACCAGTACCAGTTCATCTCCGGGACCATTGTGCGCGAGATTGCGCAGCTGGGCGGCGACGTCAGCAAGTTCGTCTTCCCGTCCGTCGAAAAATGGCTGCACGAGAAAGTGGCCGCGCTGGGGCCGGACAACGGCTGAGCGAACGCGAGGGCGACCGGTTCGCTGGAGTCAGTCGACGACGATCGAATACCTGGCGAACGCCTGCGCAAGATCGGCGAACTGAAACTGCTGGTTCGCGATAAAGATGCCCATGCGGCCGTGCGCTTCCTTCATCCCGCAGAATTGCTCGACGACGTGATACTCGGGGCGATCGAGATAGTCGTCGAACAGGATCGTCGTGCCCGGGCGTGCGCAGATCAGCGTGTACAGAAACGACGCGACACGAAACCGGCCGTCGATGAGCACGAGCTGCGGGACCAGGCCGCTTTCCTTCGCCGCCTCCCATGGCATCACGGCGTAGCGGTGATAGTCCGCGATGCGCGCATCGTCGACCGGACGCCCCCACGCACCGACTTCACCGAGATCGCAGTGAACGAGACGGACGTGAGTGCCGTACTGTTGCGTTCCCTCGCGGACGGCGTCGATCCACGCGCTGGACGTGTCGACCGCAATCAGATTTTTCACACCCGATCTCGCGGCGAACACGGTGCTGCCGCCGCATCCGTACTCGAGATAGGTGTCGATGCCCTCGATGTGTTCCGTGAAGGCGGCGAGGCCGCCTTCGTCCATATGTGGCGTGTCCGGTACGTTCACGATTGAGGTTCCCGTTTCATGGCGGGTTCAAAGTCTACCTGAACCGGTTGAGCGGCTACGTCGATGGTGTGCGAGGCGTAAAATGGCGCTTTGGCGCGCGCCCGGAGAAGCGGAGCGAGCCGTCCCACTTTTATCGATGTTCTGGAAGCAGCATGGCCCTGATCATTACCGACGAGTGCATCAACTGCGACGTATGCGAGCCCGAGTGCCCGAACGACGCAATTTCGATGGGCGCGGAGATCTATGTGATCGACCCGGGCAAGTGCACCGAATGCGTCGGCCATTTCGACGAGCCGCAGTGTCAGCAGGTGTGCCCGGTCGAATGTATTCCACGTGATCCGCAGCACGTCGAGACGCCGGAAGGCCTGATGGCGAAGTATCACGCACTGCAGGCGGCGAAGGGCCGGTAGCGTTCTGCGGCCGGCCCGCGAGACGCTTACTCGTCCTCGAGCATCTCGCGCAACGCACCGAGTAGCACGTCGCATTCGGCGTCGGTGCCGATCGAGATGCGCAGATGCTGGTCGATACGCGGCACGTTGAAGTGCCGCACGAAAATCTCCTGTTCCTTGAGGTTCGCCGCGAGCACTGCCGCGTCTTGCGTGCGATGTCGCGCGAACACGAAGTTCGCCGCTGACGGCACGACGTCGAAGCCGAGTGCCGTCAGTTCGGCGGCGAGCCGTGTGCGCGTCGCCATCACCTTTGCGCAGGTGTCGCGGAACCACGCGTCGTCCTCGTAAGCGGCGCGCGCGGCGACCTGCGCAAGGCGGTCGAGCGGGTACGAATTGAAACTGTCCTTCACCCGGTTCAACGCGTCGATCAATGCCGGGTCGCCGAATGCGAAGCCGATGCGCATGCCCGCGAGCGAACGCGCCTTCGACGCGGTCTGTACGACGAGCAGATGCGGATAGCGATCGATCAGCCTGACCGCGGATTCCGCACCGAAATCCACATACGCTTCGTCGATCACGACAACGGATTCCGTGTTCGCCGCAACGAAACGTTCGATCGCCGCGAGCGGCAGGGGCTGGCCCGTCGGCGCATTCGGATTAGGGAACAGCACGCCGCCGTTCGGCGAACGGTAGTCGTCGAGGTGCAACGCGAAGGCTTCATCGAGCGCGACGGTACGGTATGCGACGTCGTACAGACGTGCGTAGGTCGGATAGAAGCTGTACGTGATGTCGGGGAACAGGATCGGATAGTCGTGCTTCAGCAGCGCCTGGAAGACGAGCGCAAGCACCTCGTCGGAGCCGTTGCCGGCGAACACCTGCTCGACCCGAATGCCGTGATGCGCGGCGACCGCCTCGCGCAGCGCGCGTGCGCTGGAGTCGGGATAGCGCCGCAACGCATCGCCGGTCGCGCCGAGTTCGTCGCGGATCGCATCGGCCACGCGCGGCGACGGCGGGTACGGGTTCTCGTTGGCGTTCAGCTTGACCGGATGCACGAGCGCGGGTTGCTCGCCGGGCGTATAAGGCGTCAGACGGCTGACGATGTCGCTCCAGTAACGGCTCAAGTGTGCCTCCCGTGAATGGTCAGTGATGGCCAGCGATAAAAAGCCGGCGACGGTGTGTCGATGGTAACGCTACGCGTTGCGGTGCAGCTGCATCATCGCGCGTTCGAGTTCGCCCTTCACGATCTGCGGCATCACCGCGAGCGAGCGCTCGATCGACGCATCGATGACGTCCTGTTCTTCCCTGCGCGGCGGCTTGAGCACGAAGTTCGCGACGTCCGGTTTCGCACCGGCCCGTGCGCTTTCGGGGATCAGATCGCGCGGATGGCCGATGCCGATGCGCAGACGCCAGTACTGCTGGGTCGACAGGTGTGCGGAGATGTCCTTCAGTCCGTTGTGACCGCCGCTGCCGCCGCCGAGCTTCAGCTTTACGGTGCCGGGCGGTAGATCGAGTTCGTCGTGCGCGACGAGAATCTGGTCGGGCAGGACCTTGAAGAAATGCGCGACCGCGACGACCGACTGGCCCGAGCGGTTCATGAAGGTCTGCGGCTCGAGCAGATGCACTTCTTCGCCGTGCAGTCGCGCCTTCGCGTAGAAGCCGTGAAAGCGGCGTTCGTCGCGCAGCGTCGTACCGGCTTCGCGCGCGAGTTGATCGACCAGCCAGAAGCCGGCGTTGTGGCGCGTCGCGGTGTATTCGGCGCCCGGATTGCCGAGCCCGACGATCAGCTTGATCATGATGGAACGGTCAGTGGTAAGGAGCCACTGTGCCGGAAAAGTCGAAAAAAAACCCGCCGGGGCGAACCTCGGCGGGTCACGTCGACCGTTTCATTGAAACGGATCGAGAGGATAGCTTTGCTTTAACCGGTCAGGCCGCGGGCTTTTCGCCTTCGCCTTCACCTTCGCTTGCAGCAGCTTCATCCGAGACGGCGCCAGCCGGAATCGTCGCCGAGGCGATCACCGGGTTTTCCGCGTCGACGTGCGGGACCAGCGCGACACCCTTCGGCAGAACGATGTCCTTCGCGTGCAGCGTATGACCGGCTTCGATCGTTGCGAGATCGACTTCGAGGAATTCCGGCAGGTCGGCCGGCAGGCACTCGATTTCGATTTCGTTCAGCACGTGCGAGATGACTGCGCTCGACAGCTTCACGGCCGGGTTGCTTTCCTGGTTCATGAAGTGCAGCGGAACGCGCGTGTGCAGCTTCTTCTTCGCGTCGACGCGCTGGAAGTCAACGTGCAGCACGAGCTGGCGGAACGGGTGGTATTGCACGTCGCGCAGCAGGACCTGTTGTTCCTTGCCGGCCACTTCCAGCTCGAGGATCGACGAGTGGAAAACTTCTTTCTTCAGGGCGTGCCACAACGCGTTGTGATCGATCTCGATCAGTTGCGGTTCAGCACCAGCGCCATAAACGATACCCGGGGTCTTACCCGTGATACGCAGGCGGCGGCTCGCACCCGTACCTTGCAGATTGCGCTCGAAAGCGACTACTTTCATCTTGATTCTCCATTAGCTGCCCGCGACCAGGCAGTAAAACGGGGCCACTCGCCTTTCGGCTGGAGGCCCCAGACTCTACGGCACGAATTTTCGTCCGTTCGTGCCGATTGTGCCGGCATGCAGCAAAGAACCTGCTGCACACCTGCAAATGCTTTAACTCTCTGCGAACAGCGACATCACCGAATCGCCGCGACGGATCCGCGAGAACGTTTCGGCCAGCAGGCCGGCGCTCGTCAGCGAGCGGATCTTCGCGCACGACCGCGCTTCTTCGCCGAGCGGGATCGTGTCCATGATGACCAGTTCGTCGAGCGCGGATGCCGCAATGCGCTCGCCTGCGCCGCCCGACAGCACCGGGTGCGTCGCGTAGGCAAATACCTGCTTCGCGCCGCGTTCCTTCAGTACCTGCGCGGCCTTGCACAGCGTGCCGGCGGTGTCGACCATGTCGTCCATGATCACGCAGGTCCGGCCGTCGACTTCACCGATGATGTTCATCACTTCGGCGATGTTCGCTTTCGGCCGACGCTTGTCGATGATCGCGAGATCGCAGTTCAGCTGCTTCGCCAGCGCCCGGGCTCGCACCACACCGCCGACGTCCGGCGACACGACCAGCAGGTCTTCGTAGTTCTGCTTGCGCAGATCGCCGAGCAGCACGGGCGTCGCGTAAATGTTGTCGACCGGGATGTCGAAGAAACCCTGAATCTGGTCCGCGTGCAGATCCATCGTGATGATCCGCTCGACGCCCGCGATTTCCAGCATGTTCGCTACGACCTTCGCCGAGATCGCGACGCGCGCCGAGCGCGGCCGGCGGTCCTGGCGGGCATAGCCGAAATAGGGGATGGCAGCGGTGATCCGGCCTGCGGATGCGCGCTTCAGCGCATCGACCATGATCATCAGTTCCATCAGGTTGTCGTTCGCCGGTGCGCAGGTGGACTGCAGAACGAAGACATCCTTGCCGCGCACGTTTTCCTGGATCTCGACCTGGATCTCGCCGTCCGAGAACCGGCTGACCATCGCCTTGCCGAGTGGAATACCGAGGATGTTGACGACTTCCTGTGCAAGCGCGGGATTCGCGTTGCCAGTAAAAACCATCAGGCCGTCATGGCTGCTCATCGTGCACCTGTTTCAGGCTGGGGGCGAGGAAATGCGAGAAATTTTGGCAGGGGAGGAAGGAGTCGAACCTTCGAATGCCGGAATCAAAATCCGGTGCCTTAACCAACTTGGCGACTCCCCTACACTAACTTTTAGCTCCGCCGGATGTGCACGACCATCCGACGACGCAAAACTTTATGACGCGAAGCCGTAGAGTGGATGCGTATCCAGGCTTGCGGTGACTGCGCTGTTCCAGCCGGCTGGCAGTCTGGCTTGTGCCATCTGCGCTTCGCCGAGACTCTGGAACGCTGCAAAGACACTGGCGCCCGATCCGGTCATCCGCGCGGGTGCGATGTTATCAAACCACTCAAGCACCTGCGCCACTTCCGCGTATTTTCCCACGACAACCGGCTGCATGTCATTTCGGCCGAAACTGTCAGGCCAACCCGTATTACAGCTTTGTTGTGCAAGAAAGACCGTGATTGTGAGGGGCTTTGAGTCCCTTGTCAACGCTTTCTCGGCGAAAATCACCGCGGTCGGAACGTGCACTTTCGGGGTGACGACGAGGAAATGGCGTGACGGCAACGACACCGCCTGCAGTGCCTCGCCGACGCCTTCCGCGAACGCATTCCGGCCGAAGACGAAGAACGGCACATCCGCGCCAAGCTTGAGCGCCAGCGTCTGCAATTCGGCGCGCGGCAGGTCGAGCTTCCACAGTCGATTCAGCGCGAGCAGCGTCGTCGCGGCATCGGAGCTGCCGCCGCCGAGCCCCGCACCCATCGGCAGGCGTTTGTCGATCTCGATGTCGACGCCTTCCGCCGTGCCGGTATGCGCCTTGAGCAGCATTGCGGCACGCACCGTCAGGTCGTGTTCGGGCGGCACGCCAACGACCTCGGTGCGGCGGAGCACCTGACCGTCGGCGCGGCGCGTGAAGTGCAGCGTGTCGCCCCAGTCGAGCAGCTGGAACACGGTCTGCAGCGCGTGGTAGCCGTCCGGGCGACGCCCGGTGATGTGCAGGAAGAGATTCAGTTTCGCCGGTGCGAGGCAGTCGCGCAGCGAATCGGTCGTTTCGATCATGAGCGGAAAAACGAGGCGTGCCGTTATTGATCCAGCACGAGCTTGATGTCGAGCGGCGGTTGCTGGCGGTTCAGGTCGACGCGTTTGATGCCGGTGGCGGGTGCGTCGGCGTAGGCGAGGTAGTCGATGGTCCAGCCGTCCTGTTCGATTTCCTTAAGACGGCCCGGCTGCTGCGGATCGTCGACGGTTTTCGCGCGCGAAGTCGGCGCGGCCGACGGCTGCAGCCAGTACCGCAACCCCTCGACCGGCAGTGTGAAGCCGAGTGCATTCTGCATCAGCGTCGACACGTTGTCGGCGGTGAGCGGCTGACGGTTCGGCAGTTCGAGCGACGCCGAAGCCGGTGACGACGTGATGATCGCGAGCGTCTGCCCGAACGGATTGCGCAACTGCACGGTGACCGTATCGCCAGTTTCCTGCCAGTCGAAGTTGCCGTACGCGTTGCGTTGCTGGCCGTTCTGGTCGTCGTACTGAACCGCAAAGCGGCCGTGGTACGCGCGGCTCGTCTGCGTGGACAGCGACGTCGCGGCGTTCGACGTGGACGGCCCCTGCGGCCTCACCGATGCGCAGCCCGACAGCGCGACGACGGCCGCCGCGCACAGCGCGACGCCGAACGAAGCGCGCCGGGACGCGGTGCGCGCGGCGGAGGGAATGAAGCGGGCGAGACGGGAAACCGGCATCAGAGATCGTTCACCTGAAAGCGTTTGAGCGTGTTGACGAGCGTGTCGTTGTCGGGTTCCAGCTTGCGCGCTTCGCGCCACGCGGCACGTGCCTGGTCCTGGTCGCCGCTCTTCCACAGCACTTCACCGAGGTGGGCACCGATCTCGGCGTTCGGCTGCAGTTCGTAGGCCTTGCGCAGCAGCTTGATCGAGTCCGACGTATCGCCAAGCCGGTACTTCACCCAGCCGACGCTATCCATGATGAACGCGTCGTTCGGCGCGAGCGCCGACGCTTTCTCGACGAGCTTGTCCGCTTCCTGCAGACGTTGATTGCGATCGGCGAGCGAATAGCCGAGCGCGTTGTACGCCTGCGGATTGTCCGGCTGCGAGCGGATCAGCTTGCGCAGTTGCCCTTCCATGATTTCGTAATGGCCGTTCTTTTCAGCGGACATCGCGTAGTCGTAGGTCAGATCGGGATCGTCCGGGAAATCCGCCGTGGCCTGCGCGAGCCGCGCTTCCGCTTCCGGATAGCGCTTCGTGTCGAACAGGATTGCCGCGTCGGTGCGCGCGATCAGCGCCTGATCGCGCGGATCGCCGGCGTTGATGTTTGCGAGCAGCTTGCGCGCGTCATCGGGCTTGCCCTGCTTTTCGAGCAGCTGCGCGCGCGTGATCTGCGCGGGGATGTACTGCTGACTCGCCGGCGAGATCTTGTTGAGCCAGTTCGCGGCACCGGCCTCGTCCTTTTGCTCGAGCGACAGCTGCGCGAGATAGATGTACGCCTGGCCTGCATCCGCGCCCGGGGTCGCGTCGGCCTTCTGCGCGTATTGCGTCAGAAAGGTCTGCGCTTCGGCCGGCTTTTTCTGCTGGATCTTGATCAGCCCGAGCGCCATCAGCGGCGTGAGGTCGTTCGGGTTGTCCTTGTGCATTACCTCAAACTGTTTCTGCGCGTCGTCGAGGCGGTCGCTCGACAGATAGACTTGCGCGAGCGCGAGCCGCGCGTCGTGCGACTTCGGATTCTGCTGGACGTACCTCTCGACCGCCGCGGTGCCTTCCTTGCGCTCGTCGGGGCCCATCTGCGTGAGCGTCAACGCGGCGGGCAGGTAGTCGGGCTTCAGCGTGAGCGCCTGTTCGAGCGACTTGCGCGCACCCGGCGCGTCGTCGGCAGCGATCTGCTGACGGGCGATCGCCAGTTGCGCTTCGGGCCGGTTCATGTCGTTCTTCAGCAGATCCTGCAACACGTGCAGGCCACCGACACGATTCGGTCCGCGCGACAGCAGTAACTGCAGCGCGAGGATGCCGTTGCCGCGATTGTCGGCAGGGATTTTCGCGAGTTCGCGCGCAAGCAGCGGGGAGGCGTCGTCCGGTTTGCCGGATAGCACGAGCAACGACGCGTCGAGCTGCGCCGCGCGTTCCGAGCCGGGCGCATACTGCTGCCACAATTGCGCGGCGGCCAGCGCGTCCGACGGGCTTTGCGCGGCAAGCGCGATCTCGGTCGCGCGCTGCGCCATCCGCGGGTCGTGCGTGTCGCGCGCGAGTGCGAGATAGGTCTGGTAAGCGGGCGCCGGCTGGCCTCTCTGCAGCGCGACTTCGGCTGCGAGCACCTGGAACACGATCTGGCTGGAGAGCGGGACGTCGGGCAGATCCTTCGCCTCGTCGGCTGTCGCCGGGCCGAGCGCGTCCGGCAATGTCACCGACGTGTCATCCGAATCGGACGACGAATCCTGCGCGTGCACGGGCATTGCGACGAGCGTCCAGGCGGCGAGCACGGCGGCGGCGAGGAGCTGGCGCGGAGATACGGCTGGCGGTACGCGCGACGCGCGAGCGGGGCGCTTCATCAAAAGCAGCTTCACGAAGGACAGGTTCATGGAAATCCGTTCAATGTTTCGGACGATTGTAACGCGCTCGCTACAATACGCGCACAACCACTCACGCAAGTTGCAGACCAGTTAGACATGCCAGAGTTGCCAGAAGTTGAGGTTACCCGCCGGGGAATCGAACCCTACGTCGCCGGGCGCCGTGTCGAACGCGTCGACGTGCGCACGCCCGCGCTACGCTGGCCGATTCCAGCCGGCCTTGCCGCTACGCTGCACGGCCGGCTCGTCCATAAGGTCGAGCGGCGCGGCAAGTACCTGCTGTTCGAAGTCGACGAGGGCTGGTTCATCGTGCATCTGGGCATGACCGGCACGCTGCGCGTACTGCGTAACGTGCCGCATCCGCCCGCCGCGGCGAAACACGACCACGTCGACTGGATCTTCGACGAGTTCATTCTGCGCTATCGCGATCCGCGGCGCTTCGGAGCCGTACTGTGGCACGCACGCGCCGACGGCGATGTGCTCGGGCACCCACTGCTCGCGGGGCTCGGCATCGAGCCGTTCGCGCCGGCCTTCAGCGGCGCGCTGATGCACCGGCTGACGCGCGGCCGCAAGGTATCCGTCAAGCAGGTGCTGCTGGCGGGCGAGGTCGTCGTCGGTGTGGGGAACATTTACGCTTCCGAAAGCCTGTTTCGCGCCGGCATCCGGCCGACGACGCCCGCCGGCCGGATCTCGCTCGTCCGTTACGGTCTGCTGGCCGATGCGGTCCGGGTGACGCTCGCCGCCGCGATCGAGAAGGGCGGCAGCACGCTGCGCGATTTCGTCGGCAGCGACGGCGAGAGCGGCTATTTCCAGCTCGACTATTTCGTCTATGATCGCGCCGGGCAACCGTGCCGCGTATGTGGCACGCCGATCCGACAGATCGTTCAGGGGCAGCGCTCCACTTACTACTGCCCGACCTGCCAGCGCTAACCGAGTCTCCATGTACGTTCCGGCTTCTTCTTCGCGTTCGTCTTCCGCCGCCGATGCAACCGCGGTGACCGCAGCCACCTGTCCGGATTTCGCCGAGCGCCTCGTTGCATGGCAACGGCAGCACGGCCGTCACGACCTGCCATGGCAAAACACGCGTGATCCGTATCGCATCTGGCTGTCGGAAATCATGCTGCAGCAGACCCAGGTGTCGACGGTGATTCCGTATTACGCGCGGTTTCTCGCGCGCTTTCCTGATGTCGCGGCACTGGCTGCTGCGCCGCTCGACGACGTGATGGCGCTATGGGCCGGCCTCGGCTATTACTCGCGCGCGCGCAACCTGCATCGCTGCGCGCAGGCCGTCGTCGAATTGCATGGTGGCGCGTTTCCCGCGTCGGTCGATGCGCTTGCCGAGCTGCCCGGCATCGGTCGTTCGACGGCGGCCGCGATCGCGTCGTTCGCGTTCGGTGCGCGGGCGACGATCCTCGACGGCAACGTGAAGCGCGTGCTCGCGCGCGTGTTCGGCGTCGAAGGTTTTCCCGGCGAGAAGCGCGTCGAGAACGCGATGTGGGTGCTCGCCGAATCGTTGCTGCCGTCCGCCGCGAACGACGCTGATGTCAGCGCATACACGCAGGGCTTGATGGATCTCGGCGCGACGCTCTGCGTGCGCGGCAAGCCCGAATGTGCGAGATGTCCGTTCGCCGGCAATTGCGTTGCAAACGCGACCGGTCGTCAGCGCGAATTGCCGGTGGCGCGTCCGAAGAAGGCGGTGCCGACGCGCCGCACATGGATGCTCGTGCTGCGCGACGGGGATACGGTGATGCTCGAGAAGCGACCGCCGTCGGGCATCTGGGGTGGTCTGTGGAGTCTGCCGGAAGCCGCCGACGAAACGGCGCTCGCCGAACGCGCGCAGGCATTCGGCGCGGACGGCGCGGTGTCGCCGCTTGCGCCGCTGACGCATACGTTCACGCATTTCAAGCTCGACATCGAGCCACGCATCGCCGATCTGTCGCGCGCGGCGAGCAGCGGTGCCGTGCTCGGCGATGCTGAGACTGCATGGGTCGCGTTGCGCGATATCGATGCGTACGGCGTGCCCGCGCCGGTGCGCAAGCTGCTGGACGGACTGCAGGGATCGTTGCTGTAGCGGTTTGCTGTGACGGCTGCGCTCAGAGCAGCTGATGCTGCTGCATGTAGTGATGAACGACGTCGATACGCGCGCCGGCATCCTCCAGTTCCATCAGCTTTTGCCGTGCACGCAGCGCGATCGGCAGGACTTCCGCGAGACGGTTCGACACCCACGATGGATCGTCGAATCTGAACGGCTCCACGAACGGTAGATTGCCAGGGTCCTTTTCGTGGATCGCTTCGATGATCCGCTCGAGCACTTCCGCGCACGCGCCGAACTTCGCAAGATGCTCGTTACCCTCGAGCGGCTGATCGTTGCCGATCGGTTCAGCCATGCCGACGAGCAGACCGGCCGCTTCGACGCGGTGCGACAGCAGACGGAAACGGTGCGTGCCGCGCGCGCGGATCAGCAGCATGCCGAACGTCTCGACGTCGCACTGCGAAATCTCCGCGAGGCAGCCGATCGGTTCGGGTACGGCGGGTTCATCGGGCTTCGCCACTTCACCGCCGCTCTTCAGCAGACACACGCCGAACGGCGTCTTCTCGCGCAGACAGTCCCGCACCATGTCCAGGTAACGCGCTTCGAAGATCTTGAGGGGCAGCAGCCCGTCGGGAAACAGCACCGTATGCAGCGGAAACAGCGGCAAATCGGCAAGCACGGATGAAGTAGGCATGGCGCACCGCTTCGGTTAAGGGCCGCGCGATACGGCCGGTTAAGCGACCAGCTTCGACGATTCGCCGATGTCGATCGGCGCGTCCCGGTGCCGCACGATCACGTTTGCCGCGCTCGCGAGACGCGCGGCGAGCGTCTGGGCGATGAACACCGACCGATGCTGCCCACCGGTACAGCCGATGGCGACGGTGAGATAGCTGCGGTTGTCGTCACGGAAATGCGGCAGCCACTTCACGAGAAAGGCTTCGATGTCGCCGATCATCTGATGGACGACGGGCAGCGCATCGAGAAAATCGATGACCGGTTTGTCGAGACCGGTGAGCGGACGCAACTCGCGATCGTAGTACGGGTTCGGCAGCGTGCGGACGTCGAAGACGAAATCCGCGTCGAGTGGCACGCCGCGTTTGAAGCCGAACGACTCGAACGTCAGCGCGAGACCGGTGCGCTCCTGTTCGACGAAGCGCTTGACCCACGCGCGCAACGCGTTCGCGCGCAGATTGCTCGTATCGATCTGATGGCCGAATTCCGCAAGGCCCGCGACCAGCTCGCGCTCACGTTCGATCGCTTCTTCGAGCGACGTCAGCAGGCCGACGTCCGCATCGTGCGCGGTCGATCCGGATAGCGGATGTCGACGCCGCGTTTCGGAGAAGCGCTGGATCAGCGATTGCGTGCTCGCATTGAGGAACAGCACGCGGACGTCGTGCTCGCGCGCGAGGTCGCGGATCATCGCGGGCATTTCGTCGAGCGATGCGCTCGAGCGCGCGTCGATCGCGACGGCGAGCTTGTCCTGGCGGTCGCTGGCGAGGTAGGTGGCGAGTTCGGGCAGGAACCGCGGCGGCAGATTGTCGACGCAGTAATAGCCAGCATCTTCGAGTGCGTTTAACGCAACCGATTTGCCGGAGCCGGAAATGCCGGTGATCAGGATGATGCGCATGGAGTGGTGAAATCCGTTCGGTTCATCATAGCACCAGCCTTATCGGGCGGTTGATGCACGCCCGTCAGATCAGCTTGCCGGGAAACTGGCTGTCCGGGTCCTGCATCGCGAGGCGCTGCCGGTCCATGAAGTCGCGCAGCGTGTCGATGCCGCGCAGTTGCAGGATCGTGTTGCGCACCGCCGCCTCGACCAGCACCGCGAGGTTGCGGCCGGCGGCCACCTGGATCGTGACCTTGCTGATCGGCAGGCCGAGCACGTCGACGGTCTGGCTTTCGAGCGGCAGGCGCTGGAATTCGCCGTCCGGGCGTCGCACGAGCTGGACGATCAGCTTGAGCTTCATTTTGCGGCGCACCGCGGTTTCGCCGAAGATCGTCTTGATGTCGAGCAGGCCAAGGCCGCGCACTTCAAGCAGATTCTGCAATAGCGGCGGACAACGGCCTTCGACGAAGTCCGGCCCGAGACGCACGAAGTCGACGGCATCGTCGGCGACGAGGCCGTGGCCCCGGCTGATCAGTTCGAGACCGAGTTCGCTCTTGCCAAGACCGGAGTCGCCGGTCAGCAATACACCCATCCCGAGGATGTCGATAAATACGCCGTGCAACGTCGCCCGCGGCGCGAGGATGCGCGACATGTAGAGGCGCAGGCTGTCGATTACTGCCGCCGGCGACATCGGCGTCGTGAATAGCGGCGTGGACGAGCGGGTGCAGCGCAGAACCAGTTCGGGCGGCGCGGCGACGCCGCCGGCGACGACGAGAAACGGCGGTTCCAGCGCGATCAGTTCGGCCATGTTGCGCGAACGGTCTTCTTCGCTCTGGCGCTGGTAGTAGTTGGTTTCGGCGTCGCCGAGCACCTGGATCCGGTTCGGGTGGATCAGGTTCATGTGGCCGACGAGGTCGGCGCTCGACGTCGCCGTGGTGACGGTTTCGGCCGAGAAGCCGCGTTCCCAGCCTTCATGCCCCGTCAGCCAGCTGAGTTTCAGCATGGCGGCGTTGTCGTCGAAGATGCTTTGGGCGTTGATGCTGGACGTGTCCATGAGTCCGTGACTCCAGTGGGGGCTGCCTGCTCCCCGTGCCTGTCGCGCTAGCGCGGCAGACGCGGCCGGCTCGCGCCGGATGAGCTGGGGAGCGAGGCCCGCGCAATTGCGGGCTGCCAATCATGCATCAAGGTTGCCACTGAGTGAGCAACTGGTGCAATGCCTCGCGGTTTTCTTCGGTATGCAGGCGTTCGCGGGCGTCGCGATCGGATAGCAGCTGGGCGATTTCCGACAGGATTTCGAGGTGCTGCTGGGTGGCCTGTTCCGGCACCAGCAGAAAGATCAGCAGGGAGACCGGCTGGCCGTCCGGCGATTCGAAGGGGATCGGTTCGGCGAGGCGCACGAACGCGGCGAGCGGCTGCTTCAGGCCCTTGATCCGGCCATGGGGAATCGCCACGCCTTCGCCGAGACCCGTCGAACCGAGGCGCTCGCGCGCGAACAGATTGTCGGTGACCGTGCTGCGGGCGATGCCGTTCTGGTTTTCGAAAATCAGGCCCGCTTGCTCGAAGACGCGTTTCTTGCTGGTGACGGTAAGACCGAGGACGACGTTCTCGAGGGGAAGAAATTTGGCTAAACGATTCATGTTGGCAGGCGAAAAACGTGGCCTGGATTCTCCTCGCTGTGGCGTTCGAGTGGCATATTGCGCCAGTCGGAGGCTCTCAGCGGTGTACGGTTGAGCCTGTCGAGCGCTGGGCGCCAGCTAAACGACCCCGATATACGACCGGTAAGTGACCGGGACATTATAGAACAGCGCAGCAGCGGATGGTGCGGCGCGCCATCGCTCGTCGCGGGTCCGTTTCGCGGCCTGTGCGAACGCTGCGCCAGCCACACCTGGCCGCGGGCACCACGATAAAAAACCGCCCTTGCGGGCGGCTTTTACAGGCGAGGAAATTCTTCTTTTCCGGGTGAGGAAATTCCTCTCCAATAACGGCTATTGCGGCGGTACTTCCGCCTGCGGTGCGAGCGGCTGGTACTTGATCGCGTCGTGCTGATGGCCTTGCAAACGATCCTTGTGACGCACCACTTGCCGGTCGAGCTTGTCGATCATCAGATCGATCGCTGCGTACAGGTCGCCGTTCGCGCTCTCGACAAAAATATCCTTGCCCTTCAGATGAAGGTTGATTTCAACCTTCTGTCTCTTGTCCTTTTCCTTATGATTGTCGACCGAGAGGACCACACTGCCGTCGATCACCTGATCGAAGTGCCTTAGCACCCTATCCAGTTTGGTGATCACGTATTCTCGCAACGCAGGTGTTACTTCGAGGTGGTGTCCACTGATCTTCAGATTCATAGTGCTTCTCCAAGCGAGTGGCCACGTATCCGCGTGTGAGGCAGCACCGGTCGATCTGCTGGTCCGTCCGCGTCGTCCCCGGCGACTGACTGCTGGCGGGCCGTATCGGCCGACCTGCTCCGCTCACCACGGTGCGGCCGGAAAATGCCCGCCGCAACATGCAGCAGGCTACAGAGACTTACGCAGATTGACTGCTGGAATGCGGAGCGCTTCGCGGTATTTCGCGACGGTACGCCGTGCGACCACGAAACCCTGTTCTGCCAGCAGTTCGGCTATGCGGCTGTCTGAAAGAGGAGATTTCGGGTTTTCCGCTCCTATCAGTTGCTTGATGAGTGCGCGAATGGCCGTTGAAGAGGCCGCGCCCCCGGTGTCGGTCGAAACGTGCGATCCAAAGAAGTACTTAAATTCAAGCGTCCCAAACGGGGTGAGCATGTACTTGCCGGTTGTTACACGCGAAACCGTCGACTCGTGTAACCCCAGCGTATCAGCTATTTCCCGCAAAACCAAGGGGCGCATGGCAATTTCGCCGTGCACAAAAAAATTCTTCTGACGTTCGACGATGGCCTGTGCGACACGCAGGATTGTCTCGAAGCGCTGCTGAATATTTTTGATCAGCCAGCGTGCTTCCTGCAGTTGCTGACGCAGTGAACCGCTGCCCGGATCGCCGCGGTTATTGCGCAGGATGTTCGCGTAAAGATGATTGATGCGCAGCTTCGGCACCACTTCCGGATTCAGTTCGGCCTGCCATCCATGTGCTGTCCTGCGTACCATGATGTCGGGCACGACGTAGTCCGCTTCGGCCTTGCCGTATGCGGCGCCCGGAAACGGTTCGAGCGAGCGGATCAATGCATGTGCGTCGCGCAGTTCATCGTCGTTTGCCTTCAGCTGTTTTCGCAGACGCGTGAAGTCGCGTGCGGCGAGCAGTTCGAGATGATGCGCGACGATGTCGAGCGCGAGCGTGCGGGTCGGCGTGACCGATAGTCGCAGTAGTTGCAGCCGCAAACACTCGGATGCCGAGCGCGCACCGACGCCGGCAGGATCGAAGCTGTGAAGCAGCGCGAGCGTCGCGTTCAGTTCGTCGACGTCGACCTCGAGTTCTTCGGGCAGGTCGGCAAGAATTTCTTCGAACGTGGCAGTGAGATAGCCATCGTCGTCGAGCGATTCGATCAAGAACGTGATGAGCGCGCGGTCGCGCGGGCCGGCCTGCGTAACACGCAGCTGCGCCATCAGATGATCGCGCAGCGACGTGCTGGATTCGTGGATCTGCAGCGGCGGCAGATCGTCGTCGTCCGATGCGTTGCCCGAGCGGCCGTAGTCGTCGAGATTCCACTGGCTCGCGTCCGAATTGCTGTCGCTGCTGAGGCCATTGTATTCGTCGACGCCCTGCGGATCGCCTTCTTCGCGGCGCTCGCTCGACGAGGTCGACGACGACACGTTGCTGCTCATCGATTCGACGGGCTGTGATTGTGAGCCCGGCGTCTGCGCAATCAGCGAACCGTCGGCGGCGACGCGCAGCGGGCTCGCGATCCAGTCGTCCTCGTTTTCGAGCAGCGGATTCTGCGAGATGGCCATCGCCACTTCCTGCTGCAGTTCGAGCGTAGACAGCTGCAGCAGCCGGATCGACTGCTGCAGTTGGGGTGTCAGCGCAAGATGCTGCGACAGGCGGAGTTGGAGGCTGGCTTTCATGGCAATGTGAGATTCATTGTAGAGAGTTTGCCACGACCGCGATACCTGGAGCCATTCGCGGAAACGCGCGTGCCCGGTTCCGGTGCGACCGGTGCCGTGTACGATCCGTCAAAAATGCCGGGTATGCACGAGAAGACCGCCGCGGCAGTGTGACGCACTGCCGCGGACAGAAGGCGGGAGCGACGCGGTTACATGCGGAAGTGCTCGCCTAGATAGACGCGCCGCACGTTCTCGTTTTCAATGATGTCGCTGGGTGCGCCGGCTGCGAGCACGCTGCCGTCGCTGATGATGTACGCATGATCGCAGATGCCGAGCGTCTCGCGCACGTTGTGGTCCGTGATGAGCACGCCGATATTGCGTTGCTTCAGGAACTTCACGATCTTCTGGATTTCCAGCACCGCGATCGGATCGACGCCCGCGAACGGCTCGTCGAGCAGAATGAAGCTCGGGTTCGTCGCGAGCGCGCGCGCGATTTCCACGCGACGGCGTTCGCCGCCCGACAGCGACAGTGCCGGATTGCCGCGCAGATGCGCGATCTGCAGTTCGTCGAGCAGCGCTTCGGTGCGCTGCGAGATTGCGTCCTTGGTGAGGCGCTTGCCTTCTTCGTCCAGTTGCAGCTCGAGCACCGCGCGAATATTTTCCTCGACGCTCAGCTTGCGGAACACCGAGGCTTCCTGAGGCAGATACGACAAACCGAGCGACGCGCGCTTATGAATCGGCAGCAGGCTGATGGACTTGCCGTCGAGATCGATTTCACCCGCGTCGAGCGGCACGAGGCCGACGATCATGTAGAACGACGTGGTCTTGCCCGCGCCGTTCGGGCCAAGCAGGCCGACCACCTCGCCGCTTTTCACGTCGAGCGACACGTCTTTGACAACCGTTCGCGAACCGTAGCGTTTCTTCAGGTTGCGCACGACCAGCGAGCTGCTGGTGCCAGCCGGTTTGCGATGGGGAAGGGCCGGTGCGTTCATGGTGCCGTCGCTCCCGGCGCCGGGAATTGCGTCGCCGGCGTGAGTGTTGCGGACGCGCCGTTCAGCGGCGCGGGACCGCCGTTACGCGGCGCCAGCATCGCGCGGACGCGGCCGTTCGGGTTGCCCGGACCCGCGACGTCCTTGCCGGCCTTCGCCGTATAGAAATCGTTCTGGCCGTCGTACGTGATTACGCTGCCGTGCACTTCGTCCATGACCGTCGACAGGCCCTGCAGGCGGCGCACCGTCGCGCGGGTCGTCAGCGTGGTCAGATCCTGCTTGCCGTCGTAGTCGATCCGTTCGGCGGTTCCCTCGATGTATTCGTCGAGCCCCTCGCGCTTCTGGCGGAAATAGGCGAGATCCTTGCCGGTGGACGTGCCGGTCGCGTACTGGTAGCCCTGCGGGTCCTGGTGCACCTCGACGCGGTCGGCCTTGATCACGATCGTGCCTTTCGTCGCCACCACGTGGCCGGTGAAGATGTTGACCTGCTTCAGGTCGTCGTAGGTCATGTTGTCCGATTCGATGTTCATCGGCTTGTCGCGGTCGGCGCGGTCGGCGTGCGCCGCAGGCGCAAAGCCGGCGAGCGGCAACGCGACGAGCAGGGCGGCGAACGCGGTGCGGCACGCGGCGAGCACGCGCGGACAGCCGGTATCAAAGCGGAGGAGCGATTCGTTCATGCAGTCACGCCTGGAATGGATTACCCGGGTTGCCTCAGGGAGCCGCCGGACGAGTCTGACGGGGCGATCGCGCCGCGGACGTTGCCGAAGAGCTGTATGACCCGGGTGACGTTGTTGTAGTTCATGCCGCTGGCCGTCATGACGGACAGACCGCGCTGAAGTTTAACCGGCTTTTCGGTCTCGATCACATCGTCGTTCACGAGCACGCGGAAATGTTCGGAATTGGCCTGCATCTGCGGGTCGCCTTCGCCCGGCGCACGCAGGATCTGCGCGTTGCCGTACAGATCGACGATCGATACGTCGCCGTTCACCTTGCCGGTGTCGCCCGTCGCCGTGACGATGGGCTTGCCCGGCTGGAACGCGCGGAGGGCGGGCAGCACGAGGTCGCTGTCCTCGTCGTCCTCGTAGTGAACCAGGTGTTTCGCCGTGAGACGGTATTGCGTCGCGCCCGACTGGTCGAGCTCGGATACCGAGAAATTGTCGGCGAAATAATCCGGCGTATGGGTTTTCGGCTTGATTTCGCCCTCGTTGGGCGGTGGCAGCGTGGCCTGCAGCAGCCACCACGTGATCCCGGCGAGCGCAGCCATCGCGACGAGCGGCAGCAGCGAGGTCAGACGAAACTGATTCATCCGTTCACCCTTCGCATGCGGCCTGCAGCAGCGCGTCGTAGCGGTGCTGCGCGCGCATCAGCGTGTCGCACACTTCGCGCACCGCGCCGTGGCCGCCGCGCGCCTTGCTGACCCAGTGGGCGCGCGCGATCACTTCCGGATGCGAATTGGCCGGTGCGGCCGCGAAGCCGACCCGCAGCATCACCGCGAGATCGGGCCAGTCGTCGCCCATATAGCCGCATTCTTCCGGCGCGATGCCGGTCTCGTTCAGCAGTTGCTGAAACGCGATCATCTTGTGCTCGATGCCCTGATACAGGTGCTTGATACGCAGTTCCTGCGCACGCACGGCGACGATGCCCGACTTCCGGCCGGTGATGATCGCGGTATCGATGCCGGCTTCGCGCAGCAGCTTCGCGCCGTGGCCGTCCATCGAATTGAACGACTTCATCGTGTCGCCTTCGGCGGTGAACATCAGGCCGCCGTCGGTCAGTACGCCGTCGATGTCGAAGATCATCAGCCGGACGCGGCTCGCGCGTTCGGTCGCGCTCAGGGAGGAGGCGGGCGAGGAAGTCATCAGATCACCTTCTTCGAAAACAGGTCGTGCATGTTGAGTGCGCCGATGAGTGTGCCGCTATCGTCGACGACGAGCATCTGGTTGATCCGGTGGCGCTCCATCAGTTCCACCGCTTCGACGGCGAGCTGGTCCGGTCCGATGGTACGCGGTCCGTGCGTCATCACCGATGCGATCGGCAGATCGCGGAAATCGCCGGCCCGCTCGAGCACGCGGCGCAGGTCGCCATCGGTGAAAATACCCTGGACGCGATCGTCTTCATCGACGATCGCGGTCATGCCCATCCGCTTCGCGGTCAATTGGAACAGCGCGTCGCGCACGGTCGCGGCGCCGACGACCTTCGGCACCTGGTCGCCGGTGCGCATCACGTCGCGCACGTAGGTCAGCAGGCGCCGGCCGAGCGCGCCGCCCGGATGCGAGCGCGCGAAATCGTCCGCGCCGAAGCCGCGCGCGTCGAGCACGGCGACCGCGAGCGCATCGCCGAGCGCGAGCGCGGCCGTGGTGCTCGCGGTGGGCGCGAGGTTCATCGGGCAGGCTTCTTTCGATACGCCGGCGTTCAGATGCACGTCGGCCAGTTTTGCGAGACTCGACTGCGGCCGGCCGGTGATACTGATCAGCTTCGCGCCGAGCCGCTTGATCAGCGGCAGGATCGCGACCAGTTCCTCCGATTCGCCGGAATTCGACATCGCGACGAACACGTCGTCGGAGGTCACCATGCCGAGGTCGCCATGGCTCGCTTCGGCTGGATGCACGAAGAACGCGGGGGTGCCGGTGCTGGCGAACGTGGCTGCCAGCTTGCGGGCGATGTGACCTGATTTGCCGATGCCGGAGACGACCACGCGTCCGCGGCATCCGAGGATGAAATCGATCGCTTCGACGAATCCGTCGTCGAGCTGATCGCGAAGCGCGCGCACGGCGTCCGCTTCGGTGTCGAGCACCTCGCGAGCGAGCGCAAGTGCCCGGTCGCCATTGATTTTCGCTATCATTCGCGGAGTATAGCAAAGGCGTTTGTTCGCCGCGCCGGGCCGGACCTGCCCGGCGGCCGCCCGCAAGGGCCTCTCGATCCTGCTGTGCGCACCCCGGATGCCGGGCGCCGCGCGGTGGTTCCGCTGACGAACGAGGACGCTTTTCCGATGCGTTTTTCCCGATGATTTCCCCGCTCGAAATGACGCTGTTCCTGCTGCTGGCTTCAGTGGCGGGTGTCGTCGTGTTTCGTTATCTGAATCTGCCGCCGATGCTCGGCTATCTGAGCGTCGGGATCGTCGTCGGTCCGCACGCGGCCGGCATCGTGCCGGATTCGGCTGGCGCACAGAATCTCGCGGAATTCGGCGTCGTGTTCCTGATGTTCTCGATCGGGCTGGAATTTTCGCTCGCAAAATTGCGCTCAATGCGCCGTCTCGTGTTCGGTCTCGGGCTGTTGCAGGTGCTCGGTACCGTCGCGGTAGCGGTCGCGCTCGGCTTCCTGCTCGAGCGCTGGGTGCACATCACCTGGCAGGCGAGCGTCGCGCTGGGTGGCGCGCTCGCGATGTCGTCGACAGCGATCGTCAGCAAGATGCTCGCGGAGCGGCTCGAGATCGAGACCGAGCACGGCCGCAATATTTTCGGCGTGCTGCTGTTCCAGGATCTCGCCGTGGTGCCGCTGCTGATCATCATCTCCGCGCTCGGCGGCGATTCGAAGGATCTGGTCGTGGCACTCGGGCTTGCGTCGGTGAAGATCGTCGTCGCGCTGTCGGTGCTGCTGATCGTCGGGCAGAAGTTCATGACGCGCTGGTTCAACGTCGTCGCGCGGCGCCGCTCGCAGGAACTGTTCATCCTGAACCTGCTGCTCGTCACGCTCGGCGCTGCGTTCATCACCGACAAGTTCGGCCTGTCGCTTGCACTCGGCGCGTTCATCGCCGGCATGCTGATCGCCGAGACGCCGTACCGGCATCAGGTGGAAGAGGACATCAAGCCGTTTCGCGATGTGCTGCTCGGCCTGTTCTTCGTGACGACCGGCATGCTGCTCAATCCGCGAGTGGTCTGGGAGCATCCGTTCATCGTGCTCGGCTTTCTGATCGGGCCGCTGCTGCTGAAGACGGTGATGATCACCGCGCTCGCGCGGCTCTTCGGCGCGTCGCCGGGCGTGTCGATGCGCACCGGCCTCGGCCTCGCGCAGGCAGGCGAATTCGGCTTCGTGCTGCTGAACCTGATTCTCGACAAACATCTGGTCGACCCGACCCTGCTGCAGGCGATTCTTGCCGCGATGCTGCTGTCGATGCTCGCCGCGCCGTTCCTGATCCAGAACGCGGACCGCATCGTGCTGCGGCTGTCGTCGACGGAATGGATGCAGCAGTCGCTGCAAATGACACGCATCGCGACGCAGAGCCTCAAGCAGAGCGGCCACGTGATCATCTGCGGGTACGGCCGCGCCGGTCAGAACCTCGCGCGCATGCTCGAGCACGAAGGGCTGTCGTACGTCGCGCTCGACCTCGATCCGGACCGCGTGTCCGCGGCGGCGGCGGCGGGCGAATCGGTCGTGTTCGGCGACGCAGGGCGGCGTGAGTCGCTGCTCGCGGCCGGTATTCACCGCGCGGCCACGATCGCGATCACCTACGCGAACACGCCGTCGGCGCTGCGCGTGCTGCACAACATCCACGAACTCGAGCCGACGCTGCCGGTGATCGTCCGCACCGTCGACGACGCCGACCTCGAGAAGCTGCTCGCCGCGGGCGCAACCGAAGTGATTCCGGAAATCGTCGAAGGTAGCCTGATGCTCGCGTCGCATACGCTCGTCCTGATGGGCGTGCCGATGCGGCGCGTGGTGCGGCGTGTCGAAGAAATGCGTGACGAGCGCTACAGCTTGCTGCGCGGCTATTTTCACGGCGCCGACGACGTCGACGATGACGACGGCCACGAACAGGTGCGGCTACAATCGGTGCCGGTCGACGAAAAGGCGGATGCGGTCGGCCGCACGCTTGCCGAGCTGGGCCTGTTCGATGTCGGCGTCGAAGTGACGGCGATCCGCCGGCATGGCATTCGCGGCGTCGAGCCGGACCCATCGACGAAGCTGCGCGCGAGCGACATCGTCGTGCTACGCGGTTTGCCGGAAGCGCTCGCGCAGGCCGAAGAACGCTTGTCGAAACACCGCCGGGCCGGCGCTACTACCGCGTAGGCCGCACGCATCATCCGCATCATCGTCAGGGAGAGATCATGTCCAACGTGCCAGCGAACGCACCGTTCGATGCAGCCGCGTTCGTCAACAGCCAGATCCGCACGGTACCGGACTGGCCGCAGCCGGGCGTGCAGTTTCGCGACATCACGCCGCTGCTGCAGCACCCGAAGGCGCTGCGCGTGCTGGTCGATCTGTTCGTGCAGCGCTACATCGACGCGAAGCTCGATTACATCGCCGGTCTCGATGCGCGCGGTTTCATCATCGGGCCGATCCTCGCGTACGAGCTGAATCTCGGCTTCATTCCGATCCGCAAGGTCGGCAAGCTGCCGTTCCGGACCGTGTCCGAGTCATACGCGCTGGAATACGGCTCCGCGACCGTGGAGATTCACGAGGATGCATGCAGGCCTGGCGACCGCGTCGTGATCGTCGACGACCTGATCGCGACCGGCGGCACGATGATGGCTGGCAAGAAGCTGCTCGAGCGACTGGGTGCTGTCGTGGTCGAAGGCGCTGCGATCATCGACCTGCCCGAACTCGGCGGTTCGACGCTGCTGCGTGGCGCGGGTCTGCCGCTGTACACCGTCACCGAATTCAGTGGCCACTGAGCCGCCAACGTTCATTCAACGAGGACACGCCCATGCCCAATTTCATGCTGTTTCTCGTGACGTCGATCGCGATCACGTTTGCGCCTGGCCCCGACAATCTGCAGGTGCTCGCGCGCGGCATCTCGCAGGGCCGCGCGGCGGGCTTCGTTGCGGCGCTCGGTTTCACGGCCGGCATCACGTTCCATACGACGCTCGCGGCGCTGGGCGTCGCAGCGGTACTGCGCTCGTCGCCGGTCGCGTTCGAGGCGATCAAGCTCGCCGGCGCCGCGTACCTGGTCTGGATCGGCATCAAGGCGCTGCGCAGCCGCGGCCTAGCGACTGCGCATGAGCGCGCGCCGCAGCCGCTGTGGACCGTGTTCCGCCAGAGCGTGTTCGGCAACATGCTGAATCCGAAGGTCACGCTGTTCTTCATCGTGTTTTTGCCGCAATTCGTCGACCCGCATGGCGTGCAGAGCGTGACGCTGCAGATGCTCGAACTGGGTGGGCTGTTCATGTTGCAGACCGTCGCCGTGTTCTCGGTGTTCGGCGTCTGTGCAGGGATGATCGGGGGTTGGCTGAAGCGGCGTCCAGGCGTCGGCGTGTGGCTCGACCGGCTGGCGGGCGCGACGTTTATCGCCATCGGCATTCGCGTCGCGCTGCGCGATTGATGGACGGACGAGGGGAATTCGCATGAGCCTGCCCAGCATCGTCGCCGCGCGCCGCTTCGATCCGGCTGCGCACCGGCCGTTCGTGATCGACGGGCAGCGGGTCGGCTGGATTCGCGCGAGCGATGTGGCGTTGCTCGCCCGCTGGCCCGACGTGTTCGAGATCGACGCCGCGCGCGTCGTGCTGACGCCGCAGCTTGCGACCGCCGATGCGCGCAGCGCGGCGCTCGGCGCCGTGATCGGCGCGCTGGCTGCGGACGGCCAGATTCCTGGTTGGCGCGACGAGACCTACGCGATCCGCAATGCGTTCGATGCGCCGCCGCTCGCCTGCATCGAACGCGCCGCGTCGCGCTTCTTCGGCACGATGACCTACGCGGTGCACCTGAACGGCGTCGTAGAATACGCGAACGGCGCGCCGCAGCTATGGATTGCCCGTCGCAGCGACACGAAGGCAACCGATCCGGGCATGCTCGACAACGTCGTCGCGGGCGGGATCGGCTGGGGCTTCGGGATCGGCGAGACGATCGTCAAGGAATGCTGGGAAGAGGCGGGCATCGAACGCGACATCGCCGCGTGCGCGACACCCGGCCGAACCGCGCACGTGCTGCAATCGTTGCCCGAAGGCACGCAGGCCGAGCAGATCTTCATCTACGATCTCGCGCTGCCGCCCGATTTCACGCCATGCAATCAGGACGGCGAAGTGGGCGAGCACCGGCTTGCGCGCATCGACGAAGTCGCGCGCTGGATCGAAGACGGCGCGATGACGGTGGATGCGAGCCTCGCGACGCTCGATTGTCTGCTGCGCCGCCGATGGATCGACGAAGACGCGTGCGCAGGCATCGACACGCTGTTCGCGCCGCCGCCTCACGGGTAGTGCGACAACGCGGATTACGCGACACCGCACGACCGCACATTGAAACGAATCAGCGACTGGAAGGGAGTCACCGGGTCATGTCGACCGATCACAGCTTTATTCTGAAACTGTCGTGCGCCGATCGGCCCGGCATCGTCCATGCGGTATCGGGTTTTCTGTTCGAGCGTGGCAGCAACATTCTCGATTCCGCGCAGTTCGGCGACAGCCGCACCGGCGAGTTCTTCATGCGCGTGCATTTTCAGCAGGTTGGCGGCGATCCGGGGCTCGACGCGTTGCGTGAGTCGTTCGGCACGCTCGCGCAGCAGTTCGGCATGGGCTGGGAACTGCACGACGCGACGGTGAAACCGCGTGTGGTGATCATGGTGTCGAAGATCGGGCATTGTCTGAACGACTTGCTGTTCCGTTATCGCACGGGGCAACTGGGCATCGAAATTCCCGCGATCATTTCGAACCACAAGGAGTTTTACCAGCTCGCCGCTAGCTACGACATTCCGTTCCATCATTTTCCGCTGCTGGGCGGTACGCCTGACGCGAAGGCTGCGCAGGAAGCGCGGGTACTGGAAGTGATCGACGAGCATCGTGCGGACCTCGTGGTGCTCGCGCGCTACATGCAGATCCTGTCGCAGCAAATGTGCGAGCGGCTTGCTGGCCGAGCGATCAACATTCACCATTCGTTCTTGCCGAGCTTCAAGGGCGCGAAGCCGTACTACCAGGCATTCGATCGCGGCGTGAAGCTGATCGGTGCGACTGCGCACTATGTGACGACCGATCTCGATGAAGGACCGATTGTCGAGCAGGAGGTCGAACGCGTTGATCACAGCATGACGCCGGAGCAACTGACTGCGATTGGACGTGACGTGGAGTGTGTGACGCTGGCGCGTGCGGTGAAGTGGCACGTCGAGCATCGGGTTGTGCTTAATGGCAGCAAGACCGTTGTATTCAGATAAGGGTTTGGTTTGGTTTGCTTTGTTGTTCTTGACCTTGCAGGCGGGTGCTTATTGGCGCCTCGCGGCGCAGGCGTTGCCCCTGTGCGGGGCGGCACCTACTTTCTTTGCCGCGGCAAAGAAAGTAGGCAAAGAAAGCCGCTCGAGACGTTACCGAGTCCTTTCCGCGTGATGCCGGGAATGGCCCTCGCCTAAGTGGGCACCTCGTTCACACAGCACAGTGGTTCGAGACGAGATCCGATCTCGCATCACCCACGTTAGTGACAAGGCCGTCATTCGTTCCGGCGGGCTTCGCCGCCGACGGGCATAACACCCCCGGTCAATGCCTCTGGTCTACGCGGTCGCTGTTCTGCACCGCGTCCTCACGCTTCCCTGCTGGTTTCCCACGCAGACCCGGCCGCGCGCACACCAGTGCGCCGCGGGGTGGGCGGGCGCTTTGTCACTCCGGTTTGCCACGCGAGGGACGGTCTCGTCTCGGACCACTGCCTCATCCCTGCGAGGGCGACACTTAGGTGCGGGCCATCGCTGGCTACGCGCGGAAAGGACCTGGTAACGTGTCGAGCGGCTTTCTTTGCCTCCTTTCTTTGCCGCGGCAAAGAAAGGAGGTGCCGCCCCGCACAGGGGCAACGCCTGCGCCGCGAGGCGCTAAATCGCAGCCACCCTGCAAGCGCAAGAACCACAAACCAAGAAAACCTAAACCAGTCTTAAATAAATCAACTCACGCTTGATATAAGCGTAAAAAACAGGCGCTGCTATCACCCCAGGAATCCCAAACGCAGCCTCCATGACCAGCATCGCGACCAGCAACTCCCAGGCACGCGCTTCGATCTGTCCACCAACAATCCGTGCGTTCAAAAAATATTCGAGCTTGTGAATCACGATCAGGAACACGAGCGACGTGATCGCAGCCGGGAAACTCACCGATAAAGCCACCGCGACAATCAGCGTGTTCGAGATCAGATTGCCGATCACCGGCAGCAATCCGACGATGAACGTCACCAGCACCAGCGTCTTCGACAGCGGCAGACTCGCATGCATCAACGGCAACAGCACCAGCAGGAACAGACCCGTGAACGTGGCGTTCAACGCCGAGATCTTGATCTGTGCGAACACGATGCGGCGGAACGCGTCCGCAAACCGGCTCACCCGCGTGACGAACGCGGTGGACAGCGGCAGCCGCTGCGATTGCTTCTGTGCACCGATCGCGATGATCGCGCCGATGATCATCCCGATCAGCACGTGCGTGAAGACTCGCGCGACACTCTTGCCGCCCTGTTGCAGCTGGCTGGCGTGCGCGTGCATCAGCATGGTCGCTTTCTGCCTCATCTGGTCGGTGTCGACCGGCAGGTAGGTTGCGATGAATTCCGGCAGCCGGCCGCGCGCCTCGTCGATCAGCTGCATCGCCTGGTCGAGCAGCTTCTGCACGCTCGGGACGTCGTTTTCAAAGTGCTCGATGATGCCGATCGTGAAGCCGGCCAATACTCCGACGATCACGATCGACACCAGCACGACCGACAGCCAGCGCGCCCGCTTGCTCGACATATGCCGCTCGATCCGCGGGGCTATCGTGTGTACGAGCTGATAGACCAGCATGCCCGCGAGCAGCGCGCCGAGCAGCTTCAGATGCAGCACCGCCCACATCGCGAACAGCGCGACGATGTAACTGCCGATCTCGACGGCCGACAGTTTCGGCAGGCTCATGTCGCTGGTCAGCCTGACCTGGCGCGGCCGCAGGTCCTGCACCTGCCCCTCGTCGGGTGCCTCGTTACGCTTGGTCATGGCTCCTTCCCGTCTCCTACCTCTGTACCGCGTGTTTATTTTGCCGTGGCCGCCGCGCGCCCGAGCAACGGCGCGAGATATTGACCGGTAAAACTTGCTTTCGATTTCGACACCTGCTCCGGCGTGCCTTGCGCGATGATCTGGCCGCCTCCCGCGCCGCCTTCCGGACCGAGGTCGATGACCCAGTCGGCGGTTTTGATTACATCGAGATTATGCTCGATGATCACGACGGTATTGCCCTGATCGCGTAACCGGTGAATCACCTCGAGCAACAGCGCGATGTCGTGAAAGTGCAGGCCGGTGGTCGGTTCGTCCAGAATATATAGTGTGCGACCCGTGTCGCGCTTGCTCAGTTCCAGAGAAAGCTTCACGCGTTGCGCTTCGCCACCGGATAACGTCGTGGCCGACTGGCCGAGGCGGATGTAGCCGAGCCCGACGTCGAGCAGCGTTTTCAACTTGCGCGCGATGACCGGCACCGCCTTGAAGAAGTCGTGCGCATGCTCGACTGTCATGTCGAGCACTTCGCTGATGTTCCTGCCCTTGTACTGAACGTCGAGCGTTTCGCGGTTGTAGCGTTTGCCGTGACACACGTCGCACGGCACGTAGACGTCCGGCAGAAAATGCATCTCGACCTTCAGCACGCCGTCGCCCTGGCACGACTCGCAGCGGCCACCCTTCACATTGAACGAGAAGCGGCCCGGATCGTAGCCGCGTTCCTTCGCGGCGGGCACGCCGGCGAACAGCTCGCGGATCGGCGTGAACAGGCCGGTGTAGGTGGCCGGGTTCGAACGCGGCGTGCGGCCGATCGGCGACTGGTCGACGTTGATCACCTTGTCGAAATGCTCAAGCCCTTCGATCGCCTCGAAGGGTGCCGGCTCCGCCGACGACCCGTACAGGTGATGCGCGACCGCGTGATACAGCGTGTCGTTGATCAGCGTGGACTTGCCCGAGCCCGACACGCCGGTCACGCAGGTGAGCAACCCGACCGGCAGATCGAGCGTGACGTGCTTCAGGTTGTTGCCGTACGCCTCGACGATGCGCAGATGGCGCTCGTCGGGGGATTTGCGTTCGTCCGGGTATTCGATGGTGCGCGCGCCCGACAGGTACTGGCCGGTTATCGACGCGTGATCGGCCTGCACTTCCGTCGGCGTGCCTTCCGCGATGATCATGCCGCCGTGTTCGCCGGCGCCCGGCCCCATGTCGACGACGTAGTCGGCCATCCGGATCATGTCCTCGTCGTGCTCGACGACGATCACCGAGTTGCCGAGATCGCGCAGATGCTTGAGCGTCGAGATCAGCCGGTCGTTATCGCGCTGGTGCAGGCCGATCGACGGCTCGTCGAGCACGTACATCACGCCAGTCAGGCCCGAGCCGATCTGCGACGCGAGGCGGATGCGCTGCGCTTCGCCGCCCGACAGCGTTTCCGCGCTGCGCTCGAGCGACAGATAGTCGAGCCCGACGTTGTTCAGGAACGTGAGGCGCGCGACGATTTCCTTGATGACCTTGTCGGCGATCTCGCGTTTCGCGCCTTCGAGCCGCAGCGTCTGGAAATAGCCGAGCGTGTCGCGCAGCGGCCAGCCGCTGACTTCGAAGATGCCGCGCGCGTCGCCGTCCTTGCCGATCCGCACGAAGCGCGCTTCGCGCCGCAGCCGGGTGCCTTCGCACGCGGGGCACGCCTGGTTGTTCTGATACTTCGCGAGTTCTTCGCGCACCGCGACCGAATCGGTTTCGCGGTAGCGCCGCTCCAGATTCGGGATGATCCCTTCGAACACGTGCTCGCGTACCGACGTACGGCCGCGCTCGTTGATGTACGAGAACGGAATGGCCTGCTTGCCCGAGCCGTACAGCAGGATCTTGCGGACTTTTTCCGGCAGGTCTTCGAACGCGGTGTCGATGTCGAATTCGTAGAATGCCGCGAGGCTCTGCAGCATCTGGAAATAGAACTGGTTGCGCCGGTCCCAGCCCTTCACGGCGCCGGCCGCGAGCGACAGCGACGGATGCGCGACCACCCGCTTCGGATCGAAGAACGTGATCTGCCCGAGGCCGTCGCACTCCGGGCACGCGCCCATCGGGTTGTTGAACGAGAAGAGTCGCGGCTCGAGTTCCTGCAGCGAGTACGAACAGATCGGGCACGCGAACTTCGAGCTGAACAGATGCTCGGCATCGGTGTCCATTTCGAGCGCGATTGCGCGACCGTCGGCGAGGCGCAGCGCGGTTTCGAACGATTCCGCGAGACGCTGCTTCATGTCGGCGCGCACTTTCAGGCGGTCGATCACGACGTCGATCGTGTGCTTGTCGTTCTTTTTCAGCTTTGGCAACGTGTCGACGTCGTAGATTTTCGCGACGCCTTCGTTCGCCGTGCCGCCGCCCGAGCGCACGCGAAAGCGCACGAAACCCTGCGCCTGCATTTCCTCGAACAGCTCGACGTGCTCGCCCTTGCGGTTCGCCACCACCGGCGCGAGGATCATCAGCTTCGTGTCTTCCGGCAGCGCGAGCGCCGCGTCGACCATCTGCGACACGCTTTGCGCTTCGAGCGGAATGTCGTGGTCCGGGCAGTAGGGCGTGCCGACCCGCGCGTACAGCAGCCGCAGGTAGTCGTGGATTTCCGTGACCGTGCCGACCGTCGAGCGCGGATTGTGGGACGTCGCCTTCTGCTCGATCGAAATGGCCGGCGACAGCCCCTCGATCAGGTCGACGTCCGGCTTTTCCATCAGCTGCAGAAACTGCCGCGCGTACGCCGACAGGCTCTCGACATAGCGCCGCTGGCCTTCCGCGTACAGCGTATCGAACGCGAGCGACGATTTCCCCGAGCCGGACAGGCCGGTAATCACAATCAGCTTGTGACGCGGCAGGTCAAGATTGACGTTCTTCAGGTTGTGGGTGCGGGCCCCACGGATACGGATTTGTTCCACGCATTTATTCCATGAGCTGGCGGAAAGAGGAGGAAACCAAACCTGCTACTATAACGACTTTTCCAGACCGCCGTTACGGCGTCCTGACGGCGCGCACAAGGCGCGGCGCGGGGGCGGCGAGGCAACGGTCCAGCGTCGCGCGCAACCATCGCGAGCGGAGCGTTCTGCCGGTATTTGCGGTCATTTCGCGCGACTGCAAGGCGACGACGAATCTGCCGCCGGGGCGTCGCCTGCACGCTGCCAGATCATCCGAAAATCATCCCCGATGTCCAATCCGTCCGCCCTCTCTACACGCATGAGCGCGCCCGAATTGCGCGCGACCGTGTCACTGGCCGCCATCTTCGCGCTGCGCATGCTCGGCCTCTTCATGATCATGCCGGTCTTCTCGATCTACGCGAAGACGATACCCGGTGGCGACAACGTGCTGCTCGTCGGCATTGCGCTCGGCGCATACGGCGTCACGCAGTCGATGCTGTACATCTTCTACGGCTGGATTTCCGACAGGATTGGCCGCAAGCCGGTGATCGCCACCGGCCTGCTGATCTTCGCGCTCGGCAGCTTCGTCGCGGCAGGCGCGCACGACATGACCTGGATCATCGTGGGGCGGGTGATTCAGGGGATGGGTGCGGTGTCGTCGGCGGTACTCGCGTTCATCGCCGACCTGACCGCCGAGGAGCATCGCACGAAGGCGATGGCGATGGTCGGCGGCAGTATCGGTGCATCGTTCGCGGTGGCGATCATCGGTGCGCCGATCGTGTTCCACTGGCTCGGCATGAGCGGGCTGTTCGCGCTCGTCGGCGTGTTCTCGATTCTCGCTGTCGGCGTCGTGCTGTGGATCGTGCCCGATGCACCGAAACCGGTGCACGTGCGCGCGCCGTTCGCTGAGGTGCTGCACAACGTCGAACTGCTGCGTTTGAACTTCGGCGTGCTGGTGCTGCATGCAACGCAGACCGCGCTCTTTCTCGTGGTGCCGCGCATTCTCGAGGCGGGCGGCCTGCCGGTCGCCTCGCACTGGAAAATCTACCTGCCGGTGATGGGCCTTTCGTTCGTGATGATGGTGCCTGCGATCATCGCCGCCGAGAAGCGCGGAAAAATGAAAGCCGTGCTCGTCTCCGCCATCGGTCTTATCCTGATCGGCCAATTGCTGCTCGGCGCCGCTCCGCATACGATTCTCAGCGTGGCTGCGATCCTCTTCGTGTACTTCCTCGGCTTCAACATTCTCGAGGCGTCGCAGCCGTCGCTCGTGTCGAAACTGGCGCCGGGCACCCGCAAGGGCGCGGCGGTGGGCGTGTACAACACGACCCAGTCGATCGGCCTCGCGCTCGGCGGCGTGCTGGGCGGCTGGCTGCTGAAGACGGATGGGGCGAGCACGGTCTTCTATGCGTGTTCGGCTTTGGTATTTTGCTGGCTTATAATCGCCGCAAACATGAAGCCGCCGCCGCGCAAGGTTTAACAGGACTCATCGGCGGCGGGCTGCGGTATATCGGTCTGGCCGCCTGAAACGGAATCAACAGGAGAAAATCATGGCATCCGTGAACAAGGTCATTCTCGTCGGCAATCTCGGCGCCGATCCGGAAGTTCGTTATCTTCCGAGCGGCGACGCAGTGGCGAACATTCGCCTTGCCACGACCGATCGTTATAAAGACAAGGCGTCCGGCGAATTCAAGGAAGTGACCGAATGGCATCGCGTGTCGTTCTTCGGCCGGCTCGCGGAAATCGTGTCGGAATATCTGAAGAAGGGCTCGTCCGTGTATATCGAGGGCCGCATCCGTACGCGCAAGTGGCAGGCACAGGACGGCACCGACCGTTACTCGACGGAAATCGTCGCCGATCAGATGCAGATGCTGGGCGGTCGCAGTGGTGCGGGCGGTGGTGGTGCGGGTGGCGATGACGGCAGCTATAGCCGCGGCGAACCGTCTGAGCGCAGCAGCGGTGGTGGTGGCCGTGCGGCGTCGGGCGGCGGTGGCGGCGCGCGTAGCGGCGGTGGTGGCGGTGGTTCTAGCCGTCCGAGCGCGCCGGCAGGTGGCGGCTTCGATGAAATGGATGACGATATTCCGTTCTGAGGTTTCGCAACCGCAGATTGGAAACATCAACCCCGCTTTTTTGGCGGGGTTTTTCTTTTTGGAGGCGCTGATCTGGGAAGGGCGTGCCGAGCATTCATCTGACACGCAACTGACTCAGCGGATTCTTACATCCCTTCATCCAGCCCGGCGATCAGATCGTCAACGGCGTGATAGACACGCTCAACGATCTCCGGCCCGACCTTGCGTTCGATCTCGCGGTAATGTGCTTCGAGGTCCTTTGAAATCACGCGTACCAGATCAATGCTAGTGTCGGTTAGCGACACCATCACGCGCCGCTGATCTTCGGCAAAACGTTCCTTCGTCACCAGTTCCATGCTCTCCATTCGCGCGAGCACACCAGCCATGCTCGGGCTCGAAATGGTGCAGATATCTGAAATCTGCCGCGGCTCCATCGGCCCATGTTCATTTAACGCCCGAATCACCCGCCACTGCTGTTCTGTCAGTCCGTGCGCGGTGATAAGCGGACGGAACCGCTCCATCATTTTTTCCCGCGCGCGAAGCAGCAACATCGGCAGATTGCGGTGTAACACACGGTTGGAGGTCTTTGCGGGCATAGCAAAAGAAAAATGAGCTGGCTGGCCTGCGACCGGCCTTAGGGGAAAACACTCGATCAACTGGCAGGCCATTGACCATGGATCATATCGAGTGCAACATATACTAACATGTTAGCGATTAATCGAGAGACCGCCGATCCATGTTCGCCTTAACCGATCATCTGCTGCATCCCGTCGGCGATGCGCTGCCGCGTGACGTTGATGCTCGCACGGCAGCCGCGCTGCTCGAACGCGGCAGTGCCTGCCACGCGCCCGTCAATGGCGCGGTCTACGGCACGCTGCTCAACGATCGCGCCGCACTCGATGCGCTCGGCGACGCGGTCAACGCCGCGCCGTACAAAGCGCCGCCCCGGGCGCCGATTCTGTACCTGAAGCCGCGCAATACGCTGGCCGGGCATCGGGCGCACGTCGTCGTGCCGGACCACACAGGCGTAGAAGTGGGCGCATCGCTCGGGATTGTGATCGGATCCACCGCTACGCGCGTGAGTATCGAACAGGCGTTCGATTACATTGCAGGCTTCACCATCGTTGCCGATCTCAGCGTGCCGCACGCCAGCGTGTACCGGCCCTCGGTCCGCTTCCGGGCGCGCGATAACTTCTGCGTCGTCGGACCTGCCGTTGTAGCCGCACGGCATGTCGCGCTGCCCGACGAACTGGCGATCACCGTCACGCTAAGCGGACAACGTTCGTTTATCGCGAACACATCCACGTGCGTGCGCAAAGTTGCGCGACTACTCGTCGACGTTACCGACTTCATGACGCTTTCCCCCGGCGATGTGCTTACACTCGGCGTGCCGCACGCCTCACCGGTTGCGCATGCAGGGGACACAGCCATTCTCTCGATTGGCGCATTGCCGCCACTCAGTGTGTCGTTCATCGGCATGCAAGATGCGACCGGAGAGCAGCCATGATGCGCGGCCGCGTTGCTTACGCAGGCGCGATTCATGAAGCGTATCCGGACGCAAGCGGCGTTCGTCTCGCCGACGGGCGCATACGTCGTGAAGATGAAGTCGTGTGGCTTGCGCCCATCGAGGTCGGCACGATTTTCGCGCTTGGCCTCAATTACGCGGAGCACGCGAAGGAACTACAGTTTGGCAAGCAGGAAGAGCCGCTCGTGTTCCTTAAAGGGCCGGGCAGTGTGATCGGCCATCGCGGCGTGACGCGCCGGCCTGCCGATGTCACGTTCATGCACTACGAATGCGAGCTGGCTGTTGTGATCGGGAAAACCGCGGAGAAGGTCGGCTGCGAAACCGCGATGCAGCATGTGGCTGGCTACATGATTGCCAACGACTACGCGATCCGTGACTACCTCGAAAACTACTACCGCCCCAACCTGCGCGTGAAGAATCGCGATGGCTGCACGGTGCTCGGCCCCTGGTTCGTCGACGCTGCCGATGTCGAAGACGTCACGCAACTGGAGCTGCGCACATTCGTCAACGGTGTGCGTGAACAGCATGGGAATACGCGTGACCTTGTCACCGATATTCCCGCGCTGATCGAATACCTGAGCAGCTTCATGACGCTCGCGCCCGGCGACGTGATCCTGACGGGCACGCCGGAGGGTATCGTCAACGTCAATGTGGGCGACGAAGTGGTCTGCGAAATCGACGGCCTTGGCCGTCTCGTCAACACGATTGCATCCGATGCGGACTTCGGCCGAGCCTGACCGACCGTGCAAGAGAAAGGACAAAGCAATGCGAATCGAGCATCTGATCAACGGTAAAGCGGGCACCGCGAGAGACTATTTCGAAACCGTCAATCCGGCCACTCAAGAGGTGCTCGCCGAAGTCGCGCGAGGCGGTGCGCAAGAAGTCGACGCCGCCGTGCAAGCGGCCAAAGATGCGTTCCCTGCATGGGCCGGCAAGGCCCCAGCGGAACGCGCGAAGCTGGTCCGCAAGCTCGGCGAATTGATTGCGAAGCATGTGCCGGAGATCTCGGAAACCGAAACGCGGGACACCGGTCAGACGATTTCTCAAACGCGCAAGCAACTCGTGCCGCGAGCCGCCGACAACTTCAGCTACTTCGCGGAGATGTGCACGCGCGTCGACGGCCATACCTATCCCACCGATACGCATCTGAACTACACGCTGTTTCATCCGGTCGGCGTCTGCGCACTGATTTCTCCATGGAACGTGCCGTTCATGACCGCGACATGGAAGGTCGCGCCGTGCCTCGCGTTTGGCAACACGGCGGTGTTGAAGATGAGCGAGCTGTCGCCGCTTACCGCTTCGATGCTCGGAAATCTCGCCCTCGAAGCGGGGATTCCCGCAGGCGTGCTGAATGTCGTGCACGGCTTCGGCCAGGAGACCGGCGAGCCACTGGTCGCGCATCCGGACGTGCACGCGGTGTCGTTCACGGGTTCTACCGCGACCGGCAATCGCATTGTGCAAACAGCGGGCCTGAAGAAATTCTCGATGGAACTGGGCGGCAAATCGCCGTTCGTGATTTTCGACGACGCCGATTTCGAGCGCGCACTCGACGCCGCGGTTTTCATGATCTTCTCGAACAACGGTGAGCGTTGTACGGCCGGTTCGCGGATTCTCGTGCAGCGTTCGATCTACGCGCGTTTTGCCGAACGCTTCATCGAGCGTGCGAAACGGCTCACGGTCGGCGATCCAATGGCCGACAGCACGATCGTCGGGCCGATGATCAGCCCGGGACATCTCGCAAAAGTACGCAGCTATATCGAACTCGGGCCGAAGGAAGGCGCGACGCTCGCGTGTGGCGGCATCGACGTGCCTGGGTTGCCGGATGCGTTGCGGCAAGGCAATTTCGTGCCGCCTACCGTATTCGTCGACGTCGACAACCGGATGCGAATTGCGCAGGAAGAAATCTTTGGCCCGGTCGCGTGCCTGATTCCTTTCGACGACGAAGTCGATGCGGTGCGGCTCTCGAACGACATCGCATACGGTCTGTCGAGCTACGTGTGGACCGAGAACGCGGGTCGCGCGCATCGTGTTGCGGCGGCGATCGAGGCCGGCATGTGCTTCGTCAACAGCCAGAACGTCCGTGATCTGCGTCAGCCGTTCGGCGGTACGAAGGCATCGGGTGTCGGGCGCGAAGGCGGCACGTGGAGCTATGAAGTGTTTCTCGAACCGAAGAACGTCTGCGTGTCGCTCGGCTCGCATCATATTCCGCGCTGGGGCGCTTAAGGCGCACGGAGTCAACGCTATGGGAAAACTCGCACTGGCGGCCAAGATCACGCATGTGCCGTCGCTATATCTGTCCGAACTGGATGGCCCGCACAAGGGCTGCAGGCAAGCGGCGATCGACGGTCATCGCGAGATCGGTCGTCGTTGCCGTGAACTCGGTGTCGATACGATCGTCGTGTTCGACGTGCACTGGCTCGTGAACAGCGAATATCACGTGAACTGCGCACCGCATTTCGAAGGGTGCTACACGAGCAATGAGCTGCCGCACTTCATCAGGAACATGTCGTATGCGTACCCCGGCAACGTCGAGCTCGGCCATCTGATCGCAGACGTCGCGAACGAGATGGGCGTGAAAAGTCGCGCGCATAGCGAGACCACGCTCGAACTTGAATACGGCACGCTGGTGCCGATGCGCTACATGAATGCGGACCAGCATTTCCGCACCGTATCGGTGGCGGGCTGGTGCATGTGGCACGACCTCGCCACCAGTGCGCGCTTCGGCCTCGCGGTGCGCAAGGCGATCGAGGAACGCTACGATGGCACGGTCGCGATTCTCGCAAGCGGCTCGCTCAGTCATCACTTCGCGGACAACGGCACCGCGGACCGGTTCATGCACAAAGTCTGGAGCCCGTTTCTCGAACAGATGGACCGCAAGGTCGTCGAGCTATGGGAAGCCGGCGACTGGCCGACGTTCTGCGCGATGCTGCCGCTCTACAGCGAGAAATGCTGGGGCGAAGGCGGCATGCACGATACCGCGATGCTGCTCGGCGCGCTCGGCTGGGATCGCTACGACGGCCGCGCCGAAGTCATCACGCCATACTTCGGTAGTTCGGGCACCGGCCAGATCAACGCGATCTTTCCCGTCACGCCTCTGCCCGTCTGACTCACAAGGAGTTTGTCATGCCGCATCTGACGCTCGAATACAGCAGCAATCTCGCCGACGAAGACAGCATTCGCCGCCTGTGCGAGAAACTCACGCGTTGCCTCGACGCACAACGCGATGGCGACGCGCACGTCTATCCGCTCGGCGGCATTCGCGTGCGCGCACTTCGCTGCGAGCAATACTTCATCGCCGACGGTCGTCCCGACGCCGCGTTTCTGCACGCGAACCTGAAGATCGGCTCGGGTCGTTCAGAGTCGGTAAAGAAAGCGACCGGCGACGCGCTGTTCGAACTGATCAAGCAGCACTTTGCCACCGAGTTCGACGCGCAGGGGCTGGCGCTTTCGATGGAAATCAGCGAATTCAGCGAAACAGGGACGTGGAAGCACAACAACCTGCACGCACGGCTGAAAGCCTGAGCATCACTCGAAGAGAAACCACATGCTAGACAAACAGACCATCCGTGCGCTTGCAGAGGAACTTGATCAAGCCGAGAAGACCCGCACGCAGGTGAGGCATTTCTCCACGCGGTTTCCCGAGATGACCGTTCAGGATGGCTACGCGATCCAGCGCGAATGGGTGGCGCTGAAACTGGCCGAGGGTCACGTGATCAAGGGGCGCAAGATCGGGTTGACGTCGCGTGCGATGCAGCGTTCGTCGCAAATCGACGAGCCTGACTATGCGCCCCTCCTCGACAGCATGTTCATCGAGAGCGGCCGGGACATCCGCGCGGACCGTTTCATCGCGCCGCGCGTCGAGGTCGAGCTGGCGTTCGTGCTGAGCCGGTCGTTGAAGGGGCCGGGCGTGTCGCTATTCGACGTCCTCGATGCAACGGCCTATGTGACACCCGCGGTGGAAATCATCGATGCCCGGATCGAGCAGTTCGACCGCGACACCCAGGCGCCGCGCAAGGTGTACGACACGATTTCCGACTTCGCGGCGAACGCGGGCATCGTGCTGGGCGGCCGTCCCGTGCGGCCACTGGATGTCGATCTGCGCTGGGTCGGCGCGCTGCTGTACCAGAACGGAGTCGTCGAAGAAAGCGGCTTGGCCGCTGCGGTTCTGAATCATCCCGCGACGGGTGTCGCGTGGCTCGCGAACAAGATCGCGCCATACGACGAACAACTGAATGCTGGCGACGTGATCCTGAGCGGCTCTTTCACAAGGCCGATCCCTGCCCGCGCCGGCGATACTTTCCACGTCGATTACGGTCCGCTTGGCGGCATTGCCTTGAATTTCATCTAGGTGAGCGCCATGACGCCTCTGCCCAAACCTACTCCGCGAGCGCCAGCAGCAACTGATTCTTGACGATCGCAGTAGCCAGCGGCTGGCGGCCGAACTCGTACCATCCGACGTGCCGACGCCACGCAGCGCCGGGGATCGGCTTCACGAACAGCAGCGGATCGTCGTTCCATGCGGCGTGCCGAAGGCGCGGCACAATCGAGACGCCCACGTTCTGTCGTACCAGATCGGCAATCGCGGCAATCGAATTCATTTCCAGCACCGGGTTGACCTCCACGCGCAAGCGGCGCAAGAGGCTCGTCACCTGCCTGCCGGTAGGCAATGCCGCTTCGAAGCCGATGAACGGAAAGCGTTTGAGCAGCGAGGCCACCGATGCGTCGGCCGGCGCCACCGCGGGATTGGCCAGCAGCACGAGAGGCTCGTCGTACAGACGCTCCCACAACTCCGGCAAGTGGGTCGCGTGCGGCTCGCCGATGAGCACTGCTGCATCGATCTCGCCGGCGCGCACCTGACGTTCCAGTTCGGGACTGCTGCCGTGCGTCAGGTGCACGTTCAGGCCAGGGTACGGCGTCTTGAGCCGGATCACGTTGGCCGCGAGAAAGCCCATCGATGAAACCGTCGCGCCGATCTTGATCGACCCTTCAAAGCTTTGCTTGTCGGCCACGCCGCGCAGCAGCGAATCGTACGCGGCGACCACCGCGCGCGCCTGCTCGAGGATCGAGCGGCCGGCGTCGTTCAACTGGATGCTTCGTCCGCTGCGGTCGAACAACTGACGCTGGCATAAGCGTTCCAGTGTGCGCATCTGTGCCCCGACAGCCGCGTGCGTCAGCGCCACGCGATCGGCTGCGGCGGCCATGGTTCGGTGTTTCTCGATCGCCAGAAACGTGCGGAGCATGCGAATTTCACTCATGCGAAATCTCCTGAAAGGCGACGGGGCAGCGCGCTCCGACGACGTGTCTGCCCGCTATCGCCACACGCTATGATGATCGCATGAAGCACAAAAAAATCTTTCCTTTGAAGAAAGAAAATAACGCTTTTTCTTTGGTTTTCGTCATTCCAGAATCGGTTCATCCAGTCGAACCGGCGGTATCGGTATCGACGCAATGCCTTCCAGGGTGAGGAGCCTCACGATGTCGCAAATCCAGCCATTTCCCTTTGTCAGCGTGTCCGGCAAGCCGTACGACCGCGGGCTGCAATACGGTCGCGCGGTCGCCGCGCGCGTGCGCCTGAGCGCTTCCCGATACGGGCAGACGTTGCGCAACCTCGGCTACAGCGAGGCGTCGCAGATGGCGTTGATCCGCTCGCTCGAACAGGCGATCGGCGAGTTTCAGCCGGCGTATCTCGATGAAATGCGGGGCATCGCCGTCGGAGCCGAGGTGTCGTACGAAGACATCGTGATGATCAACGCGCGTACCGAGGTGTTGGCCAAGGCGCGTGTCGAACAGAGAGCGGCGGCCGACGTCGGGGACGAGGACGGCTGTACGGGGGTGCTCGTGCTGCCGTCGCGTTCGGCGACCGGGCAATTGATCCACGCACAGAACTGGGACTGGAAAGCGGATTGCGTCGATACGGGCATTGTCCTGCGCGTGCACAGCGAAGACGGCCCCGACTTTCTGACCTTCGTCGAGGCCGGCGGCCTCGCGCGCAGCGGGCTGAACGCGGCCGGTGTGTCGATCACCGCGAATTACCTCGAGTCGGATCGCGACTATACGCAGCTCGGGGTGCCGCTATCGCTGCTGCGCCGGCGCGTACTCGAAGAGCCGGTGTTCGCCAATGCGCTGCGCGTGATCGCGACGACGCCGAAGTCGTGTTCGAACAACATCATGCTCGGGATGGCCGAGGGCTTCGGTATCGATTTCGAGTGTGCACCGGATGAAGCTTTCCCGATCTATCCAGGCGAAGATCAGTTGATCGTGCACGCGAACCATTGGGTCAGCCCGGTTGCGCGCACGAAGCTGCGCGACACCGGTTGCGAGAATTCGCCGGACAGTCATTACCGCGACTGGCGCGTGCGCCAGTTGCTGAACGCGTCGCCCAAGGTGGATCGCGATGCGGTCAAGGCCGCGTTGTTCGACGCGTTCGGCACGCCGTATTCGGTATGCCGTCCGCCACGCCTGGGCATTCGGCACACGATGTCGGCGACGGTCGCCATGATCGTCATGCAACCGGGCAACGGCGAGATGGACGTCGCGCCGATGCCCGCGCTCAACCGGATCTTCACGCGTTACAGCCTGCACCACGAGCCGCTGCATGAGGCGGTGTGAAGAGCCGTTGCCCACGTGGCCTGCATGCTGCAGGGCGCCCACGACATACATGATTGAGTTCGTCCCGGAGGAGTCACAGATGTCCGACATTGCACAGAAGGCGCCCAGTCCCGGTCAGGACAAAGGACAGGCGTTGTACGACATGGGCTCGACCACCGTCTACGCCAGTCGGTGCGATCCGCGTTTCCCTTACGTGCTGTATGTGCCGAACGAAATACTCGCGTCCGGCAACGATGTCGAACTCGTCGTAGTGATGCACGGCACGGGGCGGCAATTCACGCAGTACCGCGATGCGTTTGCGCCATTCGGTCGCTGGAATCGCTGCATCGTTCTGTGCCCACTCTTTCCGGTGGGCGTACTCGGCGACGGCAATCGCAGCGGTTTCAAGCGTCTGATCGAAGGCGATATCCGCTACGACAAGGTGCTGCTAGACATGGTGAGCGAAGTCGGCGAGCGCTATCGCAAGCGCTTCGACCGGTTCGCACTGTTCGGCTATTCGGGGGGAGGACAGTTCGTCAACCGGTTCGCGTATGTGCATCCGGAGCGTTTGTGGGCCGCGTCGATCGGCGCGCCGGGCAACGTCACCGTGCTCGATCGAACGAAAGACTGGTGGCTGGGAACCGGCGGTTTCGAGCGGCACTTCGGCAAGCCGTTCGATGCGGCAGCGTTGCAGCGGGTCCCCGTGCAGATGATCGTCGGCCGGGCGGATCTGGAAACCTGGGAAATCACGGTGCGCGACGACAGTCCGATGTACATCCCGGGCATTAACGACGCAGGGGCGACGCGGCCGGATCGGCTGCGCACGCTCAAGGCATCGTTCGAAGCGGCGGGCATCAAGGTGCGCTTCGACGAGCTGGACAATATCGCCCACAACGGTATGCAGGTCGTCGAGGTGGTTCAGGACTTTTTTGCCCAGGTACTGCGCACGAGACGCGCTGGAGACTAGCCACATGCGTACCGACAGCGAGGCCAGGCGGATCCGGAAAGTCATCTTCTCGACCGTGATCGGCGGCACGTTCGAGTGGTTCGACTTCATGGTGTACGGCTACTTCTCGAGCATGATCGCGCGGACGTTCTTCGCCGGGGTCAATCGCGGCGAATCGTTGCTGCTGACGTTCGCGACGTTTGCCGTCGGGTTTCTGGTGAGGCCGATCGGTGGCGTCGTGATGGGGATGTACGCGGACCGTGCCGGTCGAGTCAAGGCGCTGTCGTGGATCATGGTGGCGATGTCGGTGGGCTCGCTGGTGCTCGGTCTGACGCCGGGCTTTGCGACATTGGGACTCGCCGCACCGATACTGCTGGTGGCCGGTCGGCTGGTGCAGGGCTTCGCGGTCGGTGCGCAGTTTGCGCTTTCGTCGGTGACGATCTACGAAGTAGCGCCGCCGGACAAGAAGATGTTTTACGGCAGTTTCAACATGCTGTCGCTGGGTCTCGCCGCGATGTTGTCCTCGGGGTGCAGCTTTTTGCTGTCCCGTCACCTGTCGCATGCCGAGATGGCGGAATGGGGCTGGCGCGTGCCGTTTCTGATCGGCGTCCTGGTTGGGCCGATCGGCTTTTACATCCGGCATCACATCGGGGAGTCGGAGGAGTTTCACCGGATGCAGGCGCGCCCGGCCGCGCGTGCGCCCGTGGGCACGCGTATGCGCGATTTCGTCCGCGAGAACGGCGATGCCCTCGTCTGTGCGATAGGCGTGATGATGGCGGGCACATCGCTGAACTACGTCTGGAATGCGTACTTGCCGAACTATGCGCAATCCCAGTTGCATTTGCCGTTGAGTTCCTCGCTGCAGGCGGTGTTCGTCACGAGCATCATGTCGTGCGTGCTGTCACCCCTTTTCGGCAAGCTGGCGGACCGCGTCGGACCGTACCGGCTGTTCTGCGTCTTTATTGCCAGCTGGCTGTTGTGTGTTTTTCCGTTGTTCTGGTATCTGCTGGCCGCGCCGACAGCGACACGACTGATGGTGGTTCACTTGATCGGTATGCTGTTCCTGACGTTGCAAGGGGCCGCGCATCCGGGGATGCTGGTGAAGATCTTCACGGTGCAGGGCCGCTCGACCGGCGTAGCGATCTCGTATAACACCGCCGTGATGCTGTTCGGCGGCTTCGCGCCTTTCTATATCTCGGTGGTCGCCCGGTTCACGGACGCCCACTTCATTCCGCCGAGCTATCTGTTCGGCACGAGCCTGATGGCGATCACGCTCGTCCTGCTGACACGTACCGGGCGGCGGGTGTTGCGGGAGGATCGCATGGAGCGGGGAAGCTATGCTGTGTCCGCGAGCGACTATGCCGGTTCGACCGGAGCCGTTTCTTCGCGTGAACCAACGCATCTTCGTTAGTGACGTTGTCGGGACGGTGTCTCACCCGTTGTACAGACGGGAACGCAACGTTCATTGCGTTCAATAGTCTTGGTCGTTTTGTTAAGGGCTCCGGTCTATGTCGACGAATCGGATCTTGCCGCTTCTGTGGGCTTTCGCGGGGCTTGCGGCACTTTACTGCGGCAGTTCCAATGCGGCGGACAGCGGGCAGCCGACGGGACCTCACGCCCCTGTCAAACAGATTGCGGATCAGCACGTCGTCATCAAGACGCCGGAAGGGACGGGACTATTACCCGTCTATGCGGATCGTCCGATCGATGCCGCAGCGCCTGACGTTCGACGTGTACTGATCATCGTGCACGGAATACTGCGCAACGCCGACGTTTACTTTCAGTCGGGGCAAGAGGCCGTCCAGGCCGCGAAGCAGGCAGGTCGAGACAGCATGGTGGTTGCCCCGCAATTTCTGACATCCGTCGATGCCGGGAAATTCAAGCCGTCGCCCGATACGCTGGTATGGGCCGGGTCGGGATGGCGCGGTGGAGAACCTGCCCGCAGTCCGGCGCCGATCAGTTCGTTCGCGGCACTGGACGGGTTGCTCGAGCACTTCGCCAACCGCAGTCTCTATCCTGCGCTGAAGACCGTCGTGGTGGCTGGCCATTCGGCGGGGGCCCAGGTCGTTCAGCATTACGCCGTGGTGGGCCACGGCGAAGCGATGCTGGCCGATAACGGTGTCAGCGTTCAATACGTGGTCGCCAATCCATCGATCTACCTTTACTTCGACGAAAGCAGGCCGACCCAGGGTGCTCTCCAGCCCGCCGATGCTGCCTCGTGCCCCGACGTGAACCGATGGCTATATGGCATGACCGACGCGCCGGCGTATGTCGCCTCGCAGCACGTCGATGAGCTCGAAGCGCGGTATGTGCGCCGAAATGTCGTGTACCTGCTCGGCACGGCCGATACCAATCCGTACACGCATTTCATCGATCGATCATGTGCTGCGATGGCTCAGGGTCCTTATCGGTTCGCACGCGGACTGGCTTATTTCGACTATCTGAAACGTCGCGATGCGTCAGCGCTTAAGCAGCGAGTCGTGGAAGTACCGGGTATTGGGCACGACAATCGGGGGATGTTTACGTCGGTGTGTGGCCTCGCCGTACTGTTCGGCGAAACGGTTCCGTCTGTGTGTCCTCAAATACCGTAAGCAATGGCGTCGGGCTTTCGGCTCTGCCCTGGCTCGCCCTCAGTTTCGTCATAGACGTACTTTGCGTGCAACTTCGCGCCGCGCGACAGGAACTCGCCTTTTCCGCAGACGTACATCTCGATCACGGGTGAAATGCAAGTCCAAACGCTCGTGTCGCGTGCGCGACGCACGTGCCATACGACGGACCTCAGCTCGCGGGAGAGCACGCCATGTCGTCGACGCCTATCAGTGGTTTACGGAAGCATCCTACGCAGCAGGACACGGATGCGACAAGCACGGGCAATGCGCCTGACAGAGCGACGCACGCGCAGGGCCAGTCGCAAACGCCCGCCTCGGGGGCGGCGAACCATTCGCTACTCGGCAAGCTCGCGAAGCGCATGGAACGCGCGGGCGAGAAGGCGATGAAAGAGAACCGGAGGGGCCTCGATAAAACCAACGCGGAACTGAAACCCACGATGGCCGCAGGCTATGAAGTCTGGGCCGTGAACAACGCGATCTCGGCCGGCAACGGCCTTGTCAGTACCTTTCACGGGGCGAATGCTGTGACCGGCAAGGTGTCCGCCGCAACGAACGATGCCGGTGTGGCAACTCAAGGGCTCGAAATCGCTTCGACGGCCGTCGCCTTCGCCGACACGTCGTTGCAACTGATCGATGCCGGCAAGAAAGTGAAGGTGACGGATCCTGTAACCCTCGAAGGTAAAGACGCGTCGAGTGCGCACAGACAAGCCAAAGGGAATCTGTTACGTGCGATCCCGACCGCGATACGCAACGTCGGTGTGGGATCGGTGAATGAGGCGGGACGTATCTTTACCGCACAAAACCCGGGGCATTCGATGTACGGCAACAAACTGGCATCGGTGCATGCGGATGGTGCCATCGCAATCGGGTCGGGTGTTACGTACATCGTCGGTGGGTTGCTGCAAAGCGCGAAGGTAGACCGCGGGGTGGACCGCGCACAGGCATTGCGTTCGTCCGTGCTGCGACCGGCGAGCGGCCGCACGGACTCGGAGAGCGAGGCCATGCAGAAGCTCGACGAGGCATTCGCCAGGAGCGATTTCAGCGCGAACGTCTACTCGATTCTGCGCACCCGCAGCGACACCCAAGTGGATGGGTTTCTCGGCAACTTTGCGGCGCTGAACCCGGACGGCCGGCAACGCTTGCTGAAGCTGCTTCACTTTCCGGGCGTGCAGAACGCCATGAAGGTTCTGAACATGGGCCGCGCGACCAACCTGAACACGGCCAGCACGCGCCGGGCGGCGCGCGAAGAAGTGATCGATGCGTTCATCGAAAAAAAGGTCACCGCAGCCGATACGGCCGGGCTCTTCGACGCGTTGAAGAAGGTAAGAAGCGAGGCCCTCGGTGCGAAAACCTCGCCCGAGGTGGTTGCCCTCGAGCAGATGTTGAGCAAAGCCGGGTTCGAGCCGGACGAATTGACGGCAAACGTGCTGAAGGCCGTCGCGCAATCCGTCGACCCGCAGGAGTTCGTGAACCGTTACAAGGCGCTCCCGCGAGAAGAGGACCGGAAGCATCTGCAATCGATTCTGCACTTCGGCTCGTGGCGCTTCTGGAAGGCCGATGCCACGCTGCCCACTACGAAGTATCAGCGCTCGGATATCCGTGCGGAACTCATCAGGCAGTTTATGAACGGGGCGACCCTCGACCGCCTGGACGCGATGAAGATCCGCTACAACGAGAAGGTGCTGCCACTGCAGACGGGACGTACGCATCCGCGACAGGAGCCGGCCGATGCGATGCGCAGGCACATCCTCGCGTATCAGGACGGCGCGCTCGATACGCTCAAGGAAGAAAAGCAAAACGCGAAGATTCAGGTCGCTTATGGCACGGTGAACATCGCGGCGGGCATTGCGGAGCTTGCGATAAATCCGGGTGCCGCAGCGGGCGTCAGTGCGTCGCGTGCAGTCCTGGCTCCGTTGTATTACGCGTACAACGGGCTTCGCGGGATCGTCGCCGAAATTAACCATCGGAACGCACAACCCATCGATGCGTTGATGCGCGATGAAGCGTTGCGTTACGCGCTGCCTCAGGTAAACGAACTGATTGCGGCAGGCGGCTCGAATACGAGCCGCCTGGCCGATCGACGAGGATTTCTGCGCGACACGTTCGGGCTCAGCGACGCCGACATTCGCAAGGTAGACATGCTCGAGCGTTCCGGCAAAGGTCCCGAAGCCCGCGCGATGCTTGCGCAGAAGAATCCCGAGGCGAACGTCCTGATTGCGCTTCGCGTGCTCGCAGAGGAGAGCGCAGACAACTGTTCGAATCCGGCGAAACGCAACACACCGAGTTTCATCGCGACCGAAGCTGCCGCTTCGGGGAGTGCGTCGCTTCAAGCTATCGACAATCTGTCGGATCCGGACAAGACGTTCGCGGCGTTGAGGGAACATTTCATCGATAACGAGTCGTTCAACCCGTCGGCTGGACTCGCCGTGCTGGCTCAGAAGCTATCGGCCGGCACCGCGATCGACGATTACGGAATCGACAAGACGCGCGCCGAGGGAAAGTCGCCGCTAGATCTGCAGCAGCGCTTCGCAAACGACAATCCATGGTTTGCAACGCGGCTGTTCGTCACGGACCTGGTGAGCGGCGGCGAGCCAGCGGTGGCTGCGCGCAACATGTTGCGCGATTTCCGTTTCAGCGAAACGGAGATCGGGCAGCTGCAGAAAATGGACAAAAAGGACGCGTGGACGTGGCTGGATCGCCACCTGTTCGGCGAGGACCTTCGTCGCCGTTTCTCGACGCAAAAGCTCGATCAGGGCGGCCGGGACAACGCGTCGGCCGTAGTCGAACACATGCCTGTCCATCAAGCGAGCGCCGACGAACCGCTCACCTGGCGGCGCGATCTGGAAGACCTCCGCGTGAACGTGATCGCCAATGCCGGCACGCCCGGTCTCGACTCGATGCTGCATGCGCTCTATCAAAACTTCTCCGGCAAGACCGATTCGTCGTCGAGCGAGATGCAACGCAAGGTGATGGAGGCGAGGCGGCGCGTGATTGCCGACGTGACGCCGGCTTCTCCCGGAACCCGCGTGGACGTCATGCAGCATCGCGACGCCATCGTCCGGATCGCCGGCCAGGTGTTCGGCAAGCCGGACGCGACGGTGAAGATCGTGCTGTCCTCGGGAGAAGGGGACGCGCAGCGTGTTGGCACAGGGCGCGGCGATCAGAATGTGCCAATCGCGGCCGTGCTCTGCTATGACGCTCAAACGCGGCGTACGTTCGCGCTGCACGGCGGTGATGCGCGCAAGGCGGGCGCAAAGGCGCCGCAGATACCGCCGTCGCGATTCGACGAAGACTCGCTTGATCAGGACATGTCCGACGCTTTTGAGGTTGCCGTGCGAAAAGTCGAGGGCGATGCTGGCGTCGGGGACCGTGGGACTCGATGAGATTGTTCGCTCGTGTCGGAACACTCGTCGGCTCGAGGACAAATTCCAGTCGCCTGCTGGATAGGGAAGTCAGAAGAGAAAAGGGCGACAACCTACCTGTAGACACTTTCGGCGCGCCGTTATAATTTCGCCCGAACATGGCCAGGGAGGTTTTACCGTGGGAAAGATCACCGCCGTTGCGCTCGTTGCGCTTGTTGCTCTTGTACTCGCGGGTTGCTCGTCTGCCGAAAAGCAGGAGCAGCAGGCCCAGCAGTTTGTTCACGATGAAAGCAGTCTCGCGGCCGCGCAGCGCAATGCCGCGGTCGATTGCAAGCCGGCAAACTGCGAGGCCGCATGGGCGCTCACCAAACGCTACGTCCAGCAGCATTCCGACACCGCCGTGATACGCGCGGACGCGGACGCAATCGACACCGATGTGCCCTTCAGGTCAGGCAAGGTCTCCCTCTCAGCGACCCGGGTCGCGAAAGGGTCCGGCGCAACGCTGGCTCTCTTTGCACAGTGCCGCGGAATGTACGGACCTGACGAGGCGAAAGGTTCCGACTATGACGAGTGCGCCGGGAAAATTCTCAAGGCTCAGGATGGCTATGTAGCGTTTCTCAGGGCACATATGTCGGGTGAGCAGGCGCCTTGAATGATGCCGGTTTCGGCGGTTCACGTATCGATCCGGCGGTATGAGGCAGGAGAGCTGGACGCAGTGCAAAGCGACGAATGCGTTGAACATTGGCTGTATCTCGTTCGTTTTTATTAACGTTCGTGCAGGTGTTTCCAGAAACGAAGCGTAGTCACGCCTTCGCGCCGTTTTGCCGGAATGGGCTTTCTGTCATCCTGGTGCATTCGTTTTCAAAGAGAATAGTCAGCGTTTCCAATGCGTCGCGCGGTGACACGACGCTGGTAGCCGACGGCAATCTATCTGCCGCGCGCGCGAAGAAGACGCCCGCTCCCGAACCGCACGATGCGTCGGGCAGACAGGATAACGACCGAAAAACGTGGGTCAACCATGAACATCGATTTTCATTATGGGGTCGTCTACGCGATCGCCCGCCTGGGCGGCATGGACGTGGACGAAGCGCAAACGGTCGCGCATGCCTGTCAGTACGTCGACGACGCGACAACTGAAGGGCTGCTGAGGTTTGCAGGCGGCGAGACGTTCGAGCGCATCGCCAGCGCCCACGAGATGATCGACTACAGGAATGAGGACGACGACGAGAATCGCCGCATCTGGGTGCCGTTTCACTTCCTGCCCGGCGCGCAGGGCGACACGCTCGACAAGCGCGCCGTGTGTCGACCCAACAGCGATGTCGCCAAGCTGATGGTCCGACACGCGCTCGGGGCTCACGATGCCTACAACGCGCTGCACAGACTGGGCGTGACGCTGCACGTCTATGTGGACACGTGGGCTCACCAGGGCTTCAGCGGGATCGAGAGCGACTACAACCGCATTACGCATCTCGAAGGCGACGACTACGATCATCACACCTGGCGCGGCAAACTGAACCGCATGCTGGTCAAGTTCGGTCTGGACGTGGCTAGTGTCAGCATCGACCTGGTCTCGGGTCAGGGGCACGGCGCAGCGCTGCATTTCCCGGACATGCCCTGGGTGAAATGGCGGTACCAATGCAGGGCTACGCACGACTTCGTCGAGCGCGACAATCTGCCTGCCTACATCGAGGCTGCGGACATGACCTGCAAGGTCGTGCAGGCCTTTAAGGCCAGGACACAGGAGTTCGAAACCCAACCCGGTTTGTCGGCCGATGTGAAGACGGCTCTTCGCACGTTGCTCGGCGAGAGTCGCAGTCACAATCCGGACGAGCGCCTCGAACGTGTGAGCAGTGCGATCGCTGCCGGCGAGATTCCTGGTCTGATGGAAGCATTGCCGGCCTATATTCCGAAGGGTCCCGACTCGTGGAAGCACCTTGCTACCGGTATCACGGTGAAAGACGACGGGAACGTTGCGCCGGTCTGGTCGCAGCATTTCGAGGACTCGGACTACCGAAAATTCCACGACGCAACGAAGGAACACCGTTTCGTGGTCATTCAACAGATCTTGCCGACGTTTGGTTTACGGCTGACCTGAAAGCAGGTGCCGCAGCACATGAAGAACCCCGCGTGCGCGGGGTTTCCTGTTTCCGGCGAACGCTACGGACGAAGCAGATCGTACCCACCGAGCACGACCACGCCGCTCAACGCGATTAGCGCGACCGAGTGCTGACCGAAGTAAAGAATCGCGGCGGCCAGCCAGCTTGCGATAAAGAATGCGCCTAGTCGTTTCATGATGTGTTCCGTTTCGTCTGCGCGGTGTCGATGCCGTCTGTCACGCGTGCTGATACCGATACTCCTGCGTTTTACCGCCATAGCCATAAGACGCCGCCCGCACGTCCTGCACATAGATGTAGCTCTCCTCGTGCAGATTGCCGAGTAGCTCCGAAAACCCGGCGAACGCAGCGTCGATGTAGCGCGCCTTCTCGGCTTTCGTGTTGGTTTCGTCAGTGATCTTGATGTCGAAATAGACGCTGCTTTTGCCTTGTGCGCTCAGCGACCGTCCACCGACGATCCAGTCGTCCGGATCGACATATTCGATCGCAATGGCCGTCACCTTCGGGTCTTTCCCGAGAATGCGAGTAGTCAGATCCAGCAGTAGCGTTGCGATGCTCTCGGTCATTTCACGCGATTTCTTCGCACTGACCTTGACGTTGAGAATAGGCATTTTACGACCTCAAATTAATTAGCGTTGCAACTATCAGGGTAAAAAAACTCAGGTGAGCGCCGAACGAGCGTCTCGAATCTTCGAAACGGTCTCGCCGAATTCAGTGCCGCCTAGCACTCGCTTGAGCCGAGCTGTCACCGCGGCGCTTGCCGCGTTCAATGCCACCTTGATGTCGGCCGCTTTCGATGTCGGGAAAATCGCTACCTCGCGACCATCGCCGTCGGTACGGCGACGATCGATATAACCGCGTGCCTCAAGCCCATCTAGTGCACGCGTGGCGGTGGGCCGCGCGATGACCAGCTCATCGGACAACTCGCGCTGCAGCATGCCGGGCCGATTGATGATCGCCCGCAGCATGAAGCCTTGCGGCGGCGTCAGATCGAACGGCGCGAACGCGTCGGTCCATTCGCGCTCCAGGCGGCGAGCGAGTGCGGACGTGTTGAAATAAAGGCATTCATCGAACATGGCCAAAGCATAGTGCAATGTAGTTAGCGTTGCAACTATTCTTTGCGTGTGCTTACTGAACGTTGAAATGGACCCGCACGTCGCGGCGACTTTCGACCGGATGGCCGTTGTCGAGCGCGGGAAAGAAGCGCCAGTTGCGCAGCGCGTCGAGCAGAATCTGGTTCAACCGAGGGTTAGCGGTGGGTTTGATCAGTTCGACGCTGCAGGTGCCGTCCGGGCGGATCGTGAAGCGCGCGACCGCTACTGCTTGATAAGCAAGCTCACGCAGGTCGTCGGGCAGGTCGGGTAGCGGTTGCGACAAGAGTCTCGCTTCGGCGAAACCTGTCGATGCGCTCGGTGGTGACGATACGGTCGCGTTGTTCGTGGCGGGGGCGGTGGTTGGTTGGTCAGGCGCTGCGGAGGGCGCCGCCGTGGTTGGCGTGCTGGGCGGCTCCGTGTGTGCGCTTGCCTGAGGACGCGGCGGCGCGGCCTGTGCTCGTTCGTGCTTCTGTTCCCGTGCGGCGGTAGGCACCGACGTATGCACTGGCACAGGTGCCTGCGGCCGGGCAGGTTCGGTTGGCGAGCGCACTGGCGGCGTCGGCGGAACCAGTTCGACGAGTTGCATCTGAAGCGGTGCAGGCGGTTTCGCCGGCACGGGACTACTTGCCAGCCACTCGCCCGCCCGCATCAACAGCAGCGCGCATAGGATCGCGGCAATGCCGAACGAAACGGCAAAACGCGGCGAGGGTCCGTCGAATACAGCGAGCATGCGCCGCGTACCGCTTTGCTGCGCGTCGCTATTCACGATGCACGGCGACCAGAAAATGTTCTGCGCCCGCGTTGCGCGCGGCCAGCATCGCCTGAACGACGATCCCGTGCGATGCGGCGTCGTCCGCCGCGACGACGATGTCGTGATCGCGCGGTAGCAGCTTTGCAACCGCTGCCGTCACCTGATCGAGCCGCACAGGTTGCCGGTTCACGTAGATCTGGTTTGCGCGCGTGACAGCAAGCGTTAGTGGCGCCGTTTCGGACATTGTCTGCGCGCGGCCCTGCGGCAGGTCGACGCGCACGGCGTCGAGTCGTTGCAGCGCGAGCGACGTCAACATGAACGTCGCGAGCAGGAAGAACATCACGTCGATCATCGGAATGATCTCGATGCGACCGCGCTTCGACGCGCGCGAGCGACGCAGCTTCACGGTTGCGCTATCCGTTCGTCTTGCGCGTTCGCGCGTTCTTCGGCGAGCCGGAGTTCACCGATGCATTCGTTCGCGAACGATTCGAGCTCATCCATCAGTCGGTCGATGCGACGCGACAGATAGTTGAACGCGAACAGCGCGACCAGTGCAATGACGAGACCGATCGCGGTCGCAACGAGCGCCTGTGCGACGCCACCCGACACTCCAGACGGATTGACGAGCCCATCGCCGCCAATCAACCGGAACGAATGCATCATGCCGACGATCGTGCCGAGCAACCCAAGCAGCGGAGCCGCCGTAACGATCGTCTCGAGCAGCCAGAGACCGCGGCTCATATCGCGTTCGATCGTGGTGGCGGTGCTTTGAAGACGTGCCTCGACTTGCCACAACGGCGCGCGGTGTTCGAACAGCGCAGCGACCCTACGCAGCGCGTGCTGCGCCGACAGCCGATCCATGCGGCCGCCTGCGGCTTCGCGCACGTCCATTCGCGGAATACGCGCGAATCGCCACAGCACGTACGCGCGATCGAGCACGATCGCGAGCGCGAACACGGCGAGCAGCGTCAGCGGATAGATTACCCAGCCGCCGAGGCGAACAGCGTCGCCGAGATTCGTCCAGTCGTTCATCGTCGGTCCTTCAGAAGTGCTTCGTGATGCCCGCGTAGATCGCGCGTTGCGGACCGAACTGCGGCGCACCGACTCCAATACCCGAACCGTCGCGCAACTGGTACACGCGTCCGAACGCATTCACGAGAACGAGGCGCGCATCGAACTTGCCGATCATCGGCTCGTTGAAGCGCTGGATCACGCCCAGGTTGATCTGCGCGTACCACGGCAGCTTGTCGGTGTTCGCAAAGCCGCTGCGCAGCCCGCTACCGACGATGCCGTCCGCGGTCAGCGTCGTTCTGCCCATCGTGTACGAGCCGCCAAACGATGCCGTGATGCGTTGATCGTGATCGAGCCAGACCCAGTGGTTCGAGATGTACGCAAGCTCGGCCGGGTCGAAATTGAACTGCGCGGATTCGACGTTCTTGCCCTGCGCACGGCTGTACGCGATGTTCAGGTATGCCGAGACGTTGTCCTGCCGGTAGCTCGTGGTCAGTTCGAGTCCGTAGACATGACCGTACTGATAGTTGAACGGCGTGTAGATCAGCGCCGAACCGAACTGTCCTTCGTCGAGCAGATCCGAGGCCTTCTTGTAGTACGCGTCGAGACCGACGGTGAGCGCGGGCGTCAGGCGCTGCGTGATGCCGACGTCGAAGTAATGGCTGCGCTCAGGTTTGACCGGACTGTTCTGCGCGTTCGGGCTTTGATTCGTCGTGCCGTTGAAGAGGCCCACTGTCGAATCGGAAACGAGTTCGAACGCGGGTGGCGTGAAGTAGCGTGAGTAGCCGGCGTGGATCGTCGTCGCGTTGGTCGGCTGATAGACGATGCCGATACGCGGACTCAGCTGGCTTGCCTGCACGTATTCGTCCATCCGGTCGTAGCGCAAACCGTAGTTCAGCGTGACCGTGCTCGTCAGTTTCCATTCGTCCTGCACGTAAGCGCTGTACAGGTAGCCGGTTTTGCTGTTCGAGTCGTGGATCGTGAACGGCTGATCCGATGCCTGGCTGCCATCGGGATTGGTGGCGAAGACCGACACGTCGTCGTTGAATACCGCGTGCTCCTGCTGAAGCATGACGCCCGCGCGCAGCGTGTGCCTGTCGTTCAGGCGCCAGGTCGTGTCCGCCTGCACGCCGTTCGCCTGGTTGCTATGAAAGTCCTTCGACGCAACGCCGTTGAACATCAGATCGCCGACCGGATCGGGATTGAACTGCGTACGCGTGTAGCGCGTGAAAAGCGCAACCTGATAGTCGAGCGCGCCGCCGTTCGTGCCCTGCAGTGCGATCAACGCGAAGTTGTTCAGCTCCGATTGTGTTTCGTTCAGGTCTGCAGAATTGAATGCGGTGCGACCGTTCAGCGCGAACGAGGGCGTGAGACCGGGCGTGTTCGGGAGTTCAAACTGGTTGCTCGCGGTACCGAACATCACGCTCACGCGCGTGAGCGGGTTGATGATGTACGACATGTAGCCGAAGCCGTTGCCCTGCCGCGTGTGATCGTGCAGCGGACTGCCGTCGGACGTCGGCGCCTCGATGCCGAGATTATTCACGCCGAGCGTGCCGGCGAAGTAGTAGCTCAACGGTCCCTGCGAGCCGAAGACATCGGCGCTCGTCCGCAACGTCTGGTGGCTGCCGCCGTAGACGTCGATCGAGCCGCCGTTGCCGGTGTCGCCCGATTTCGTGCGGATATCGACGACGCCGGCGGTCCGGTACCCATACTGCGCGGGCAGCGCACCGGTGATCAGGTTGACCTGGTCGACGATGCGCGTATCGAACGACTGGCCGAATCCGCTGATTGGCTCCGGCACGATGATGCCGTTGATCCGGTACTGCAGATCCGCGTGATCGCCGCGCACGTGAAGCTGGCCGTATGAATCGTTGGCGACGCCGGGTGCCTGCAGCAGAACCTGGTTGAACGGCGTGCTGGAGCCTTGCGGCAGCGTGTCGATGTCGGCTTGCGTGATTCTGTACACGGTCGCGCCGACCTCGGGCAGCAGACCGTTGCGCGCGCGGTCGAGGCGCTGTGCGTTGACGGTCACGTCGAGTGTGCTGTCCTGCTTGAGCACGACGTTCAACGGCGTCGGTGTCTCGCCGCTCCCGATCGTCGCGACGCTGGTCGCGGTGCCGAAGCCCTTCGCATCGACGGTTGCCGCATAGGTGCCGGCCTCGATGCCGGGCAAACCAAAGTGGCCGTCGCTGCCCGTCTGCGTGCGCCCGACGGTATCGCCCTGCGCATTCTGGATCGACACCTGCGCATTGGCGACGGCATGTCCTTGTCCATCGGTGACGACGCCCGATAGTCCGGTCGACGGGCCGGCTGCGAAGACATGAGCGGAAAGCGCCTGAGCGAACAGCAGCATGCTGGCGCGCGCGATCAACGTGCGGTGGTTCATGTTTGATTGGGAGCGGGTGGAAATGCGATGCGCGCGCGGCGTCGATATCACATCGAAGCCGCGCACAGCGATGCCGCCCAGCAGGCGGATCGCTATTGTTGAGAGATGTTATAACATAACAATATCAATGGGCAATCGGAATTCTCGAGAGAGGACGAGCGTGTCCCGCGACGACGCGCCGTCGAGGCGCAAGTCGCCGCTCCATTCCGATGCCGGTGATCCGACGAACGGCTATTGCGCGTCGTGTGCGAGCGCCACGCGAGCTTTCGCCTCAGCGCTGCCGTCGACAAAATACTTCGTCGACCAGCCGCTGTCCGGTTGCAGGATCAACCGTTCATGCGTCGTGCCGCTGCGTTGTTCTTCGATAGCTATCGCACGTGCGCGATAGTGTTCGTACAGACGCAGAAATTCCGCGAGATAAATCGCGGCGATCCGCTTGTCGCGAATCTCGAGCAGGTTTTCGTCGTTGTAGTGCTCGGAGTTCTGGCTCATGTTCGCCGAGCCCGAATAGACTATCGGGTCGGCGCCTTCCGCGTCGATCACGAGAAACTTGTGATGCACGATGACGGGCGCGTACGGCGGTGCCTTCTCGCCGGGAAACACCTGCATTTCGGGGGCGAAGCCGTCCGGTACCGTGGCCGGTGAAAAGTAGTTCGCGTCGATCACGTCGCGCTGGTCGCGGCTGCGGTGATATAGCTCGAGATTCGCGAGCTGCGTCGTGTTCACGATCTTGCCGTCGCGTTGCGCGGCTTCGGCGTCGGTGGCCGACTTCGCGCTGATGTGATTGACGAGCCCGAACATCATCAGCCCGCGATCGCCGGCCTGAAAGCACGCATCGCGCAGCGGCGCGTCGGTCGGCATGAACAGGCAGAACATGACCGAATGCTTCGCGCGTCCGATCGCTTCGACGATCGTGTCGATCTGCGTGCGCTGGTTCTTCGGCTCCGGCGAAAAGCACACGCGCACCTGCGCGCTGCCCACCTGCATGCTGTCCGACCAGCCCGGCGTGAGTGCCGCCGTCGCCGCAATCGTCGGATTGCCGGCGAGCGCCGCCGCACGATCGCTGTAGTGCTGCGCAAGCTGAGCGGATTCGAACAGATGCAGTACGTTCGCCTGCTCGGTGATGCCCTCGGTCGTGAAGTTCGCCGACCCGGTCAGCACACGGTCGGGTGGCGTATTCGCCGCCCCGTCGCCGGCCACGATGAACTTGTCGTGCATGATGTGCGTCTTGTCGCGCGGCAGGCAGCGCGCGAGATCGCGCAGCGCATCGACAGCCGGCTGGTTCGGCGACGGCTGCGGCGGCTTGCCCTTCTCCTGCACCGTGTGCGCGTCGTAGACCACGGCGAGCGCGTCCTTGCCGTGCGCGTGACCGAACGCTTCGAACGCGGGAATCGCCCACAGCGAATCGGTCAGGTGATACACCGCCGACGCGGCCCGCGCCGCACCGTCGAACACGGTCCCGAAGGTCTGTTCCAGATCGTTCGCGAGCCACGTGCGCAGCGTCAGCGCCTGCTCCGGCGAAGGCGCTTCGCCGCGGCCGAGCTTCATCGCGCTCACCATCCGCGAGAACGCCTGAGAACTGACGACCGCCCGGTTGAACCACGTGCCGATGCCGTCCTCGACGTGCGCCGGCAGCGTGACCGAAACATGCCCGACATCGTCGTCCAGCCTTTGCAGCTTCGCCGGTGTACCGACCACCGGCCACACTTCGTAGGCGAACGTCTTCCGGCGATCGGGCGGATCGATGCGCGCGTCCCACCACATGAACTTCTGGATCGGCGCTTCGCTGGTCGGCGCATCGTGCTGCGTGTCGGCGGCCGGTCCGGCGAACGTCACGCGGTTCGGCAGCCAGCTGCTCGCTTCGCGCGTGCGTCCGTCCGCCTGCAGAAAACCCGGCGTGCGCCGGATCGCGAATCCGAGGAAGTCGTCGCGTGCGTGGCCTTCGGGCCAGTCGAACGCGAGCAATACGAGTGTCGGGGAGACGTAGCTCCGGACGCTGACTTTCATCCATCACCTCTGCGGCTGTCGATCCGCAGCAGTGTGCAGAAAACGCTTGTTAAAACGATGACAGCGGTCGATGCGGCACAAAACACGCTCAACCGAAAAGACGCGTCAACGCATCGCGCGCATTGGCAACAAGCGGACTCTCGCCGGCCCGGCCTGGCAGCAGATGGAATTCGACGGCAGGTAGCGGCGGCAGCCCGATGCCCGGCGGACACGCGACAACGCCCGGCCCGATCGACGATTCGTTCAGACACGAGATGCCGAGCCCAGCCTTCAGCGCGAGCTGCAACCCCGCGACCCCCGATGCCGAATGTGAAATGAGATACGGCACCTTGCGTTGGTCGAGCAGCTTCACGACGAAGCGCTGCAGCTGGCACGTCGACGGCAGCAGCACGAGCGGATAAGGCGCCGTCACGTGCGAACCGACGTCGACCGCGCTCACCCACAGCAGCTTCTCGCGCCGGACCACCGTGCCCGTCGTGCGCGCGCCGACCGCGACGCGATGGTTACCCGGCGTGACGAGGCGCAGCGACAGCCCGATATCGAACGCCGCGTTGTCATCGGCGCCGCTGTCGATCACTGCGCTCGGCATCACCGTTACGTGCAGCCGTAGCCGTGGATGCTGTTCCGAGAACGTCTTCAGCACACGCGCGATGTCGTGCGGCCGGTAGTAGTCGGTGATCGCGATACGCAGCTCGCCGTCGAGTGAGCGGCCCTGCAGATCCTCGAGCGCCGCCTCGCTCATCGCCAGAATGCGTCGCGCATGATCGAGCAGCTTCGCGCCCGCGGGTGTCGCTGTGACGCCCTGTTTGCTGCGCACGAAAAGCGGCTGGCCGGCGCGTTCCTCGAGCTTGCGCAACTGCTCGCTAACCGACGACTGCGACAGGAAAACCCGCTCCGCCCCCGCCGACACGCTGCCCGCCTCGGCGACCACGACAAAGGTGCGCAACTGGTTCAGATCGAAAGCACGCTGATTCATGATTCGGAGATATCGATGGATACCATCATATCTTCCCGCTTTTCCGATGGAAGGTCTACTTCTACGATGGCTTCAATTTCTTCTGGATCTGGAGTCCGTCGTCATGGAATCGAACCTGTCCCGCGCCCCGGCGCGTAATCACCGGTGGAAGGTGCTCGGCGTAGGCTTCGCCGCGAACGCGAGCTTTTCCGCCGCCTTCTCCGGCATCCCGACGACCGCGGTGTTTCTGCGCTCGGGCTATCACCTCGACAACGGTGCGCTGGGGCTGGTGCTCGGCATGCTCGGACTCGGCATCGCGCTCAGCGAGCTGCCGTGGGGGCTGCTCACCGATCGCTGGGGTGACCGGCGCGTGCTGCTGCTCGGACTGGGTGCGACCGCGGCGGCGCTGGCCGCGATGACACTGCTCGTCGTTCCCCATCCGGCCGCAGTGCCGGGTGTACCGATGCTCGCGCTGTGGCTGCTGCTGGTCGGGATACTTGGCGGCAGCGTCAACGGGTCGAGCGGCCGCGCAGTGATGGCGTGGTTTCGCGAGGGCGAACGCGGCCTCGCGATGAGCATCCGGCAGACCGCGGTACCCGCCGGCGGCGGCCTCGGCGCGCTCGCGTTGCCGGCGCTGGCCGCGCACGGCGGTTTTGCTGCGGTGTACGGCGTGCTGGCGATCCTGTGCGCGGTAACGGCCGTGTTTGCGTATCGCTGGCTGCGCGAGCCGCCGGCCGAATTGGCGACGTCGGCTGCCGGTATGGCGACGCGCGATCGCGACGCGGCGTCGGTGCCGCGATCCCCGCTGCGCGACGTCGCGGTATGGCGGGTCGCGCTCGGCATCGGCGCACTGTGCGTGCCGCAGCTGGCGGTCATCACATTCGGCACGGTGTTCCTGCACGACTTTGGCCATGCGGGCGTCGTGACGATCAGCGCGACGATGGCCGCCGTGCAGACCGGCGCTGCGGTCGCCCGGGTGCTGAGCGGCCGATGGACCGACCGCAACGGCAATCGCCGTGCGTACATGCGGGCGTGCAGCGTGATCACGGCGGTGCTGTTCGCTTTGCTCGCGCTGATCGTCGCCGGCTTTGGGATGCGGCACGGCGCGATGACCGTGGTGTTCGCCGGTATGATCGTCGTGGGCGGCGCGTGCGCGTCGGCGTGGCACGGCGTCGCGTTCACGGAACTTGCGACACTCGCCGGCACGAACCGCGCCGGCACCGCGCTCGCGATGGGCAACACCGGCGCGTTCCTGACGCTGTTCCTGACGCCGCTCGCGATCCCGGCGCTGCTGTCGATCGGTTCGTGGCCCGCCGTGTGGGCCGTGGCGAGTTTGTTCGCGCTGATCGCGCTGCCGGTATTTCCGCGTCCCGCGACGACCGCGCTCGTGGAGGAAGCGGCGCGGACGCGGTCCGGTGGTCGCGTCGCACGGGAGACCCGTCAGGCTTCAGTGCCGGAGCTGCGCTAATCAACCGGATCACGCGATTCGGAATTCTCTGATGGGCATTCGGCGCGGCGAATGGTGTGATTTCAGATCAAGCAATGCGAGGGGACCTCCTTGTGATTCTTCGCGTCATCCTGGCGGATGACCACCCGTTCGTCCTGCTCGGAACCCGAGTGTCGCTCGCGGCGCACGCTGACGTCGCGGTCGTCGGCGAGGCGGGCAGCCCCGCGGCGCTGCTCGATCTGCTGCGCCGCACGCCGTGCGACGTGCTGGTCACCGATCTCACGATGCCCGAAGCGGACGGCAGCACCGCCGACGGTCTGCGTCTGCTGACGCGCGTGCGTCACGGCTGGCCGGCGCTGCGCATCGTCGTGCTGACCGGCCTGACGAATGCCGCGATCCTGCGCGCGATTCTGGCCGAGGGTGTCACGGGCATCCTCAACAAGATCGAGCCGATGGACGAACTTATCGTCGCGATCCGCCGCGCGGCATGCGGGCATGCTTATCTGGGCAAGTCGATCCTCGATGCGATCGCCGCCACGAGCGGTGACGCGCCTGGCACGGCGGCGCGCCGTCCACTTTCGCCGCGCGAGGCGGAAGTGGTCCGGCTGTTCGCGGACGGCCAGTCGATCTCGGGGATCGCGCGCACGCTCGGCCGCGACATTCGCACCGTGAGCCGGCAGAAGCGCGACGCGATGGTGAAGCTCGGCGTCCGCAACGACGCGGGGCTCTTCATCTACGTGCGTGCAAACGGGCTGCTCTAGTGTCGGCGGCGCATATGCCTGCCGCGGGCCCGCCCGCCGTGCGTCAACTTGCTGTGCGTGAGCCCGGCACACGTTAGGCAGGTGGTCGCCCGCCCGTGGCATCCATTTTCGGAACTATCTGATGTCGCTGGGCCGGTTGCTGCGTCATGCTCGCGACCGGACTCGTCCTTCATGGATCGGACGAGCCGGCCGGATCGCGTGGCCGCGGCGGCTTGCTGCCGTTTGCCTGTGTGACGGTCGTCGGCGGGACGTGCTGTGTGGCGCGTCGCCGCAAATGATTCACGCCCTGGGGAGCACGTAGTGCAGGGCGTCATCGGCAGAACACCAATATGAAACAGAACATCCGCGTCATCGTCGCCGACGATCACAGCGTGATCCGTGTGTGCGTCGCGTATCTGCTCGCCGCCGAACCGCATATGTCGCTCGTCGGCACGGCCATCGATGCGCCGTCGCTCGCGGCGCTGTTCGAATCGCGTCCGTGCGACGTGATCGTCGCCGACCTGGGCATGCCGGGCTTCGACGGCGAAAACAACGCCGTGACGATGCTGGGCCGGTTGATGCGGCATCCCGCGTGTCCACCCGTCGTGATTCTGACGATGCTGCGTCATCCGCCGGTGCTGAACGCGCTGCTGCTGCTCGGCGCCGCGGCGATCGTCGACAAGCGCGATACCGTCGAGGCGCTCATTCACGCGATCGAAGCCGCGGTGCGGCACAGGCGTTATCTGTCACGGCACGTCGAGCTGCGCACTCGCCGGTCCGCGAGGCCGAGGCATGTCGGTGTGCTCAGTGCTCGTGAGTGGGAGGTGTTCGGTTACTGCGTGCGCGGATTCACGGTCTCGCAGATCGCCGAACGCCTGCGCCGCAGCACGAAAACAATCAGCATGCAGAAGCGCAGTGCGCTGCGCAAGCTGGGTCTCGAGACCGGCACCGATCTGATCGATTACGCGCGGCAGATCGGCCTCGTGTAACGCGCGGCTTCGGCTTCCGTAGGAAGGCTGCGGATACGACGCTTGAATTGCCATCGATTGGGCTTCCGACTATTTCTGGCAGACGACGCATGCGGGACCACTTGCGTGCGGTACGTCGAGCGGAGGTCGGACGGTGAAGCGGGATGAGCGGCGAGAGATTGAAGACGCGGCGTGGCGAGCTTCCGCTGCACCAGACGATCCACTTGATCCGCTCGCGGTGGCGGCGCACGAGCTGCGCACGCCGATGAGCGGCGTGTTCGGCCTTCTCGATGTGCTGGCTCGAACGCCGCTCGATACCGAACAGCGCGCAATGGTTCACACGATGAGTGACACCGTCGATGCATTGCTTGCAACGATCGACACGATGCTCGACCGTGCGAAGCACGAAGCGGTGCATGCCGTGGCGACCGCCTCGTCGTCGAACACGCCATTCGGTCCGCGCGAGTTGATCGACGGCGTGCTCGGCGTGTTGAGCGACCTCGCGCACAGGAAGGGACTGCGCGTCGGCGTTGATATCGAGCCGGACGTCGCGGCACGGTTGACCGGCGACGGCATGCGGCTGCGTCAACTGCTCTTCAATCTTGTCGGCAATGCGATCAGATTCACGGAGGCCGGTTCGATCGACGTGCATGTGTCGGTCGACAACGACGATGCATACCGACAGACCGTCGCGATTGCGATCCGCGACACCGGCATCGGCATTGCGCCGCATCGGCAGGTTCAAGTCTTCCGGCCATTTGTGCAGGCGGAGACGCTTACCGCGCGACGTTCCGGTGGCACGGGCACCGGTCTCGGGCTGGCGATCTGCCGCGAACTCGCCGCGCGGATCGGCGCGACGCTCGATCTGCGTAGCGAGCCCAGCATCGGAACCTGCGTGACGCTGGGTGTGACGATGCCGATCGACACACTGCGTCATCCGCACGACGAACTGCACGGCCGGCGTGCGCTGATTGCAATCGACGACCCCGCGACCGCCGCCGCGCTGACGCACTTCGCGCAGGCCCGCGGCCTCGACGTGACGTGCGTCCCGCGTGGGGCATCGTGCGCACATGCGCCGACCGACACCGATCTATGCTTCATCGACGAAGCTGATACTGCGCTGTCGTATGGTGAATCCAGGCGCGTCGTTCGCGTGACCCGACAGCCGACGCCGGCCGGTTACCGGATCGTCGATGGGACGCTTCGGCTGGGTACGAATCCGCTGTCGTGGCGTGCGTTCGGCGACGCATGCGCGGCAGCGCTGCGGATCGAACAACCGCCAGCAAGCATACCGACGCAGCAACCGTCCTCGCTCCCGAGCCGCGATCGCGCAGTCGCCGACGGCTTGCTCGTGCTGGTCGCCGACGATCATCCCGTCAACCGGATGCTGATCCGTCATCGGCTGGCGGCGCTGGGTCTTGCCTGCGACGTCGTGAGCGGCGGCATCGAGGCGCTCGCCGCGCTCGATCGCACGCGTTACGGATGTCTGATTTCCGATTGCCAGATGCCGGGTCTGTCCGGCTATGAACTCGCGAAGCGCGTGCGCGAGCGCTCCGCTGCGGGCGATATTCAATGGATACCGATCCTCGGTATCACGGCGAGTCTCGATCGCGGCGTTCTGCGAGCGTGTCGGGAGGCGGGCATGGACGACTGCATCGTCAAGCCGGTTGGCGTCGAGTCGTTGCGCGCGTCGTTGAGCCGCTGGTTCGATCTGGGCGGCGATAACGTTGCGAGGCGACCGGCGATGCACGCACTCGATCTGACGCGCATGAAACAGTCCTGGGGCAACGAATCGATCGTGAAGACACTGCTGGAGGCGTTCGTTGTCGCGGTGCGTGACGATATCCGTGCATTGCGGCCGTTGCTCGACCATCCCGATGCGCAGCGCCTGCTCGCGTGGCATCACCGGGTCGCGGGCGCGGCGAGCGTGCTGCAACACGCACCGCTGCTTGCCGCGCTCGATGCCTATCGCCGCGATATCGCGACAAAGCCGGCGGAGCGGCTGCGGGTGGACGGATTCGCGCTGGCCGGGCAGTGCGACGTGATGCTCGACGGCATCGAGCGGCAAGTCGCGCAACTGGCGGAATAAACGCGGAAAGGTACCAACAAGTACAAAACGGGGGCGAAAAAAAACGCGGCCGAAGCCGCGTTCAAGCTTGGAGACATCCTTCGATGAAGGAGTCACTTCTCGCGACCTGAAGGGTAGCAGGGCAACTGCGATCAATTGCATACGAATCGCGCAATTGATTATTGGCGAATCGGCAGAGATCGCACCGTATGCGCACGAACCATGCTGTCGCGGTCCAGTGGTATCCACGTTCGCGGCTGTCACCGATTTGCCCTAGTATGGGGAACCCCGTGCGGGCAACAGCCCGTACGGCGCGACATCGTTGGTACCGTCAGGAGAACAGGATGAATGCGATTCGCAAGCTGAATCTGGCTGTCGTCGTGTGGGCGCTCGCGGCGGGCGCGGCCTTCGCCGATACCGTGGCGCTGAAGGCTGATCTCGAACCGTCGAGCGAAGTGCCGCCGCGCGTGAGTCACGGGCACGGCATGCTCAATGCATCGTTCGACACGTCGACGAAAACGCTGCAGTGGAACGTGACTTACGACGGACTGTCTGGTCCCGCGACGATGGCTCATTTCCATGGACCGGCGCCGGTCGGCCAGAACGCGAAGGTGCAGGTGCCGATCGAGAAGAACGCGCTCGCCAGTCCGATCAAGGGCTCGGCCACGCTGACCGACCCGCAGGTGACGGACCTGATGGCCGGCCAGTGGTACTTCAACGTTCATACCGCGCAAAACCCGTCGGGCGAGATCCGCGGGCAGGTGCTGCCGGCCAACTAGCCAGGCTGCGTCGCGGCTGCGGCCGCGTTTAGAGCGGGCTGTCGACCGGTGCCTGGCGGAACGCACGTACCATGACGGATTCGCCGTTCAGGGAGCACGTTCCGATGAGTTGGCAAAGCACCGTCGCCTGCTGGTTCATGCGCAGGAAATTTCGTCCGCAGACCTTGCGGCCGACGATCAGCGCGGAGCACGCCCGCGCGATGACCACGAAACGCGCATGGACGCCGCGTGTGCCCGCCGGCTGGACGCTGCGCGAGCAATACGCGCCAGACGATGCACCGATGCTCGGCGAGTGGTTCGAACGTGATGGACCCGCCGCGCTCGCGCCCACTCCGGTCATTCTCTATCTGCACGGCGGCGGCTATTACTTCTGCTCGCCGCGCACTCATCGATCGATCGTCTTCGGCCTTGGGACACGCGCCGACGCGCGAGTCTTCTCGCTCGATTACCGGCTCGCACCCGAGCATCGCTTTCCGGCGGCGCTCGACGATGCGCTCGCCGCATACCGTCGGTTGCTTGCTGCGGGGACGTCGGCGGAATCGATCGTGATTGCCGGCGATTCGGCGGGCGGCGGCCTCGCACTCGCCACACTGGTCGCGCTGCGCGATGCCGGCGACACGCTGCCGGCTGGTGCAATCCTGTTTTCACCCTGGACCGATCTGGCTGCAACCGGCGCGACGATCCGCACCAACGACGGCGCCGATCCGATGTTCGCCGGCCCTGCGATCGGCCGGGCCGCGAAGCTCTATCTCGGCGACACGCCGTCCACGAATCCGTATGCGTCGCCGCTTTACGCCGATCTGAGCGAGCTGCCGCCGCTCTTCATGCAGGCGGCCAGCACTGAAGTGCTGCTTGACGATTCACGGCGCGTCGCGGAGCGGGCGCGCGCCGTGAATGTGCCGGTCGAGTTCGAGATCTGGCCGGATATGCCGCACGTGTGGCAGATCTGGGCACCGTTCATTCCCGAGGCCGGCCGCGCGCTCGACCGTGCCGCGGACTTCGTGCGGCAGGTCACGCGAGTGCGCGACGATCAGCGGTCGAGCGCGATGTCGATGGTCTGATACGCGGCCTCCACGGCGTCGGTGCCGTACTGGCGCTCCAGCCGGCGCACGGTGAAGTGGCCGTGCGCGACCTGCTGGAAGTGGTCGATGAACACGGTGTTGACCATTGCGCCGAGCACCGCGCCGATCGCCGGAATCGATTTCGCCGCGACCTGTTCGCTGACCTGCACCGAGAAGCGGGCGGCGATCGTATTCACGAGCCGCAGCAGCGCGGCCGAGCCGTGCGTCGCGAAGCCCTTGCTCGCAATCTCCGACGATGCTTTCGACACCGCCTGCGCCAGCGCGCCGCGCGCGATGAAATAGCCGAGATCGGCGTCGTCGTCGGCCTTCGACGCGCTGCCCATGCCGAGCACCGTCAGGCACTGCAGCTGCGTTTCCACTGAAGACAGATCCTCGCCCTCGCTGCGCGCGATGTCGCAGATCGAGCGGAACATCAGCGTCGTCGTGACCGGTAGTTCGACCGGCAGCGCAAACAACCCGAACGCGCCGCCGGCTGCTCCGGTTGTCGCGACGGCGAACTTGTGCAGCAGGTTGCTCGGTTTGTCGGGCGAAGGCGCGGACAAACCTGCCACGTTCGACCGACCGAGCGTGCGTAGCGCGAGCTGCAGACATTTACGCAACGCAAGCTGCGTCGCGTCGCTGACCTTCTCGTGCGCGAAGGTCGGTATTCTCGCCATCAGTTTCTCGACCGGCGCGCCGACGATGCCCGCGAGTTTCATCGTCAGCGCAGGGCTTTCGAGCTCGTATTTCGCGCGCCGCAGCGCCTTCAGATCGTCCGGCGACAGCGTGGACGATGCGAGCGGATTCGACTCCATGGACCTCCCGGTCGTTGTCTTGCGCCGCGCAATCTGGCCGATGCGCGACAGTAACGTACGGCGGCACTAACCGCCGGCCAAGCCAGTTTAGAGCGCAACGCTGTGGTATGATTCCCAATTGTTTGACGCGTCAACTGTTGCACGATCAAAAATGCCCGTCCATACCGCCGCCCACCATTCGAGTGGGCAAGTCCTACCGTTCCGGGAATCGCTGCTCGCGATGCTCGGCGTGTCCTTCGTGACGATGCTCGTTGCGCTCGATCAGACCGTCGTTGGCACTGCGCTGCCGACCATCGTCTCCGAGCTCAAGGGTTTCGAGCTGTACGCGTGGGTCGCAACCTCCTATCTGTTGACCTCCGTCATCACCGTGCCGATCTTCGGGCGGCTCGGCGACTATTACGGACGCAAGCCGTTCGTGATCGCGTCGATCGTCGTGTTCACCGGTGCGTCGGTGCTGTGCGGCGCCGCCAACGACATGCTGTTCCTCGTACTCGCGCGCGGCCTTCAGGGGATCGGCGGCGGCATGCTGGTCGGCACGGCGTTCGCGTGTATTCCCGATCTGTTCCCCGATTCGGTCGTGCGTTTGCGCTGGCAGGTGCTGATGAGTTCGGCGTTCGGTATCGCGAACGCGGTCGGACCTTCACTCGGCGGTTTTCTCACGCAGTACTACGGCTGGCGGTCGGTGTTCTACGTGAATCTGCCGGTCGGTCTGCTGTCGCTGTTTTTCGTGTGGCGCTATCTGCCGCATCTGCGGCACGTCGAGCATAAAGGCAAGATGCGGCTCGACTGGCCGGGCGCGTTGCTGATCGCAGTTGCGCTCGGCTGCCTGCAACTGTTCGTCGAAATGCTGCCGAAGCACGGCGTAACCGTCGGCGCCGCAGCGCTGCTGGCGGTCAGCGTCGCATCCGCCTATGGATTGTGGCGCTGGGAAAAGCAGTTCCCGCAGGCGATCCTCCCAATCGACATGTTCCGCAACCGCAGCCTCTCCGCACTCTTCACGCTCTCGGTGCTCGGCGGCTTCACGATGTTCTCGATGCTGTTCTACGCGCCGCTGCTGTTTCAAGGCGGCTTCGGCATGTCGCCGAAGGAAGCGGGCCTTGTCATTACGCCGCTCGTCGTGTTCATCACGATCGGCAGCATCGCGAACGGGCGGATCGTGTCGCGGGTGCGCAATCCGAATCTGATGCTTTACGTGGGCTTCGCGCTCGTCGCCCTCGCGTGTTTCGGCACAGTCGTCGCGACCCGCTCGATGCCGCAGTGGATGCTGATGTCGTTCATGATTCTCGGCGGTCTCGGTCTCGGTTTCGTCATGCCGAATCTGACGATCTTCGCGCAGCAGACCGCGGGCCGCGAGCACCTCGGCATCGCGACCGCGCTGCTGCAGTCGCTGCGGATGATCGGCGGGATGCTCGGCACGGCGCTGACCGGCACGCTCATCACGCACATGTACGCGAGCGGCGTGCGCGACGCGCTCGAACGCGATCACGCGACGCACTGGTCGAGCGATCTCGGCGACCCGCAGATCCTGATCAACCGCGACGCGCAGCAGACGCTGCTCGGCCAGCTCGCGCATGCCGGCCACAACGGCGCGATGCTGCTCGAAGCGGCGCGCGAGGCGCTCGTCGCCGCGATTCATCTGGGGCTTGCGCTTGCCGCGCTGGTCGCGGTCGCATCGGTCTGGCAAAGCCGGCGCGTGCCGCCGGTCAAACTTCACCGTCAGGTCGAACCGACGGTTCACGTGGACTGACGCAGATGGAAGAACACGACCACGTCGCCGTCGTCCAGCAGTTCGGCCGCACGTATCGGGCGTTCATGTCGGCGTTCGAATTGCACGTCGGCCACCCGATGCCGCGCTGGCGGATTCTGCTCGCGTTGCACGAGCAGAATGGAGAGTCGTCGCAGAAGCGGCTCGTCGAGCGGCTGCGAATCGATCCGGGCGCGCTCACGCGTCAGTTGAAGACGCTCGAACAGATGGGCTGGATCGTGCGCAGCATGGACACACGCGACAACCGCGTGACCAACGTGAAGCTCACCGACATCGGCCGCGAGCAGACCGAAGCGAGCTTGCCGCGTCGCAATGCGTTTCTGCAGGACACAATGGCTGCGTTGCCCGACGATGCGCTCGTCGCGCTGTCGGGCGCGCTCGGGCTGCTCGAGGCGCGCATCGGCGAGGTGGCCGCTGCTGCACCGCAGCCTGCCGGCTAACGTCAGAAGAACGTTTCGATCACTTCCGTCACGCGATATTTCGAATCCACGACCAGCAACTGACGCCACTTGTCGAACGTCAGGCACGGATGCGAAATGTCGAACGCGATCATGTCGCCGACCTTCAGATCTGCGCCCGCGGGAATCCGCAGGTACGCGTGCTGGTCCATCAGACCGAACACTTCCCAGCCTTCGTCCGGCGCGATGTCGCGCGGCGCGTCGCTGCCCGGCCGATAGTGGCGCGCAGGCTCGGGCAGCCCCGCGTCGAACGCCGAGTCGCGCTTGCCGAGGCCGACGATCGCGCGGTCCGGTTCCGGAATCGACTGCACGTACGCCCATAGTTGCAACGCGGGCAGCAGCCCTTCGCCCATCTTCTTCGCGACCGGGTTGCGCGCGAAGATGTCGGTCTGCGCCTTGCGATAGACGCCGACGTCGTGTGTCAGATAGCAGCCCGGCCGCAGCACGATTTCGACGCGGCTCGCGTCGGTTGCCTTCGAGAACTCTTCCGCGACCACGTCGTACCACGCGGACCCCGCGCCCGACAGGATCGCAGGCGTGCGCGCGAAGCGGCCCGCGTCGGCGAGCTCAAGCGTGGTCTGCACCGCGCCGCGCAGAAACGCGCGCACTTCGCCTTCTTCCTTGAGTACACCCTCGTACAGTTCGACACCCGCGAGCTTCAGTGCATCAGGGTAGCGCGCGATCGCGTCGAGTACCGCGTCGCGTTGCGCATCGTCGCGCACGCCGGTGCGTCCACCCGACACACCGAGTTCGAGCAGCACCTGCAACTGCTTGCCGACTGACTTGAAAAAACGGCCCAGTTGCTCGACGCCGTCAACCGAATCCACCAGGCAGAAAAACTCGAAGTCCGGATCGCTGAGCAGCTCGGCGACCATTAGCATGTTGCGCCGGCCGACCAGTTGATTCGCCATCAGCACGCGCGAGATGCCGCCGTGATACGCGGCGCGTACCTGATGCGCGGTCGCAAGCGTAATGCCCCATGCGCCGGTTTCGATCTGCCGGCGGAACAGCTGCGGCGCCATCGTCGTCTTGCCGTGCGGCGCGAGCTTCACGCCGTACTCCGCGACGAACGCCTGCATCCATTTCAGGTTGTGTTCGATGCGCTCGGCGTACAGCACCGCGGCCGGCAGGCTCACATCTTCGTCGAGCAGATTCCATTCGAGGCGCGCCGCGTCGGTCAACTGGATGCTGGTGCCGGGAACCATGCCCAAGCCCTTGCTATAAGGATCAATCGTCGCGCCCTGATAGTTTGTAACTTTCATGTAATCCCGCTCCATCATGCAGTTAAATCGATTCGAAGTTGACTTTAATATGGTACAGAAAGTACGATTGTCTGCGAAATGTTATTTAGTACCACGGTCGTACGGAACCCCGTTCGCAGGCATCGCGCCGCGGACAGTCGGCTTCGGGCAGTCCACTCTATCCCCGCACGATGAATTCCACCACCGAGCCGCTAGCTTTCGACATCGTCGCGCGGATTGCCGCCCGCGCGCCTGAGTTGCGCTCGGCGGAACGCAAGGTCGCGGCGCTGATCCTCGACGACCTGACGGCCGCGTCGCGCGCGAGCATCGGCGCGCTCGCGCAGCAGGCGGACGTCAGCGTGGCGACGGTCACGCGGTTCGCGAAGGCGGTCGGCTGTCGCGACGTGCGCGAACTGAAGCTGCGTCTTGCGCAGGCGGCCGCGGTCGGTCAGCGCTTCCTGAAAACCGGCACGGCCGCGGATGCACCCGAACCGCTCGCGACCCGTGTCTTCGACGAATTGCAGACCGCGCTCGCGCGCAATCATGAAGTGCTGTGTCACGCGCCGCTGGCGAGCGCCGCCGCCGCGTTGCGCGATGCGCGGATGATCTACGTGTTCGGGATGGGCGGCGGGTCGACGGCGCTCGCCGACGAAATGCGCTTCCGGCTCGTGCGCCTCGGCCGGCCGGTCGCGACGTACCAGGACGGTCTGCTGCAGCGGATGGTCGCGAGCACGGTGTCACGCGACTGCGTTGTGATCGCGTTGTCCGCGACCGGGCACGTGCCGGAGATCCTCGAAAGCTGCCGGATCGCGCGGAGCTACGGCGCGACGTTGATCGCTCTGACGGCCCCCGCGTCGCCGCTCGCGAAGCTCGCCGACTGGCTGATCCCGATCGTCGCGTTCGAAACCGATTTCATCTACAAACCATCATCATCGCGTTACGCGATGATGATGGCGCTCGACGTGCTCGTCACCGAACTCGCCGTCAGTCTTGGCGACGAGAGCCGCGAATTGCTGCGCCGGATGAAGCATGCGCTCGACGCGCATCGCGGCGGCGGCGATCGACAACCGATAGGAGACTGACCCATGCATTCGCATCCCGAAGCTGCCGACACGCTGATCGTCGGCGCCCAGTTGTACGACGGCACGGGCGCGCCGCCGGTCGAGCGCGACATCGCGTTGCGCGATGGCCGCATCGCCGCGATCGGCAACCTGTCGAACTGGCTTGCCGAAGAAGTGATCGAGGCGAACGGTCGCGCGCTCGCGCCGGGCTTCATCGACGTGCACACGCACGACGACACCCACGTGATCCGCGCGCCGCAGATGCTGCCGAAAATCTCGCAGGGCGTGACGACGGTGATCGTCGGCAACTGCGGGATCAGTGCTTCGCCGGTGTCGCTGAAGGGCGACCCGCCCGATCCGATGAACCTGCTCGGCGATCGCAGCGCATTCGCCTATCCGACCTTCGCCGCCTACGTCGACGCGGTGAACGCGGCGCGGCCCGCGGTCAACGTCGGCGCGCTGATTGGTCACACGGCGCTCCGCAACAACCAGATGGACCGGCTCGATCGCGCGGCGGCGCCGCACGAAATCGACGGGATGCGCGCGCAGCTCGAGGAAGCGCTCGCGCACGGCGCGCTTGGCTTGAGTTCGGGGCTTGCATACGGCTCGGCGTTCGCCGCGCCGACCGAAGAAGTGATGGCACTTGCGGAGCCGCTCGCTGCCGCAGGCGCGCTGTACACGACGCACATGCGCACCGAGTTCGACGCGATTCTCGATGCAATGGACGAGGCGTACCGGATCGGCCGGCATGCACATGTGCCGGTCGTGATCTCGCATCTGAAATGCGCGGGGCCGTCTAACTGGGGCCGCAGCGGCGAGGTGCTCGAAGCGCTGGAAGGCGCGCGCCGGCTGCAGCCGATCGGGTGCGACTGCTATCCGTACAACCGCAGTTCGTCGACGCTCTCTCTGGCGCAGGTGACGGGCGACATCGACATCACCATCACGTGGTCGGAGCCGCATCCCGAGGTGGCGGGCAAGCTTGTGAAGGAGATCGCTGCGGAGTGGGGCATCACGCAGCAGGAAGCGGCGAAGCGTCTGCAGCCGGCGGGCGCGGTGTATCACAACATGTCGGAGGACGACGTGCGGCGCATCCTGTCGCATCCCGCGACGATGGTCGGTTCCGACGGCCTGCCGAATGACCCATTGCCGCATCCGCGGCTGTGGGGCGCGTTTCCGCGCGTGCTCGGCCACTACGCGCGCGACGTCGCGCTGATTCCGCTCGAGGAAGCGGTGCGCAAGATGACCGGGCTGTCCGCGCGACGCTTCGGGCTCGCGCAGCGTGGCGAAGTGCACATCGGGTATCACGCGGATCTGGTGCTGTTCGATCCGGCGCGTGTGCGCGATGTGGCGACGTTCGACAAGCCGCAGCAGCCCGCCGACGGCATCGACGCAGTGTGGGTGAACGGCGTGCTGTCGTATCGCGACGGCCAGCCGACCGGCGAGCGCGCAGGACATTTCGTCGCGCGCGGGGCGCCTTCGCAGGGCGACGCGCACGGCGCATTCTGAGCGCGGCATTGATCACAGCGGTTATCACAACAACCGTCACAGCAATCGAAGCCGCGCAGCGGGATCGGCCCGTGCGCGGCGTCATGAACTCATGAACACAAGGAGCAAAACGATGAAGCGATATGGCGTGGAAGGCGGAAAGGGTACGGGCGGACAGCACATGCCGTTTGCGCGCGCGGTCGAGGCAAACGGCTGGCTGTACGTGTCGGGCCAGACGCCGATGGAGAACGGCGAGGTGATCAACGGCGGCATCGTCGAGCAGTCGCACAAGGCGATCCAGAACGTGTTCGCGATCCTGAAGGAAGCGGGCTACGGCGCCGAACACGTCGTGCGCTGTGGTGTGTGGCTCGACGATCCGCGCGACTTCGCGTCGTTCAACAAGGTGTTCCGCGAGTACTTCGGCGACAACCCGCCGGCGCGCGCGTGCGTGGTGTCGAGCATGGTGATTGATTGCAGGGTTGAAGTGGACTGCGTGGCGTATAAGGCGCCGGCCGGCGCGTGACGCGTTCGATCCCGAGATCGCGATAGTCGCGATAGGCCGGCACTGACCGGCTAACCCCAGGAGGGCCGCTGACGCGGCCCTTTTTCTTTGGCGCGGCGCAGAGGGCCGCGAACGGCAAAATACTGAATTCCCAATATATGAGTCAACCACTCACATATTGGAGATTCCGAAAAAAGCGCCCTACAATCCGGACCAACGAGCCCACCGCGACCGACTGGTCGTGGCAGAGGCAAGCAAACAGAAACCATCTTGTATGGGACGGCAGCAAGCCTGAAGCGCTAACTGCCGTCGACAGCAACTATCTTGAGACGAGCAATGTCACGCGTCATGGAAGTCCGACTGCCAGGGAGTGTTGGAGCGAACCATTGCGTTAAGCGTGATGAGCAGTTTGCGCATGCAGG
>NZ_JBOIGG010000012.1:0-209823 GCF_050742655.1 Paraburkholderia sp.
CGAGCGTCACGCGCTCGCCCGCCTTCAGCGACTGCGCCATCGCGCAGGAGTCCTCGGTCTGCACGCCGATCACGCGGATCTCCGGACGCACGGCCTTCACGTACGCGGCGATTCCCGCGGCCAGCCCGCCACCGCCGATCGGCACGAAGATCGCGTGGATCGGTCCCTGGTGCTGGCTCAGGATTTCCATCGCGACCGTCCCCTGGCCGGCGATCACGTCGGGGTCGTCGAACGGATGCACGAAGGTCAGGCCGCGGGCCTGCTGCAATTGCAGTGCGTGCGCGTAAGCGTCGCTGTACGACTCGCCCACCTGCACGACTTCAACAGTCGGGCCGCCGTGGGTGCGCACCGCGTCGACCTTGACCTGTGGAGTCGTGACCGGCACCACGATCACGGCCTTCACGCCCATGCGCGCCGCCGACAGCGCGACGCCCTGTGCGTGGTTACCCGCCGATGCGGTGATCACGCCGCGTGCGAGCGCATCAGGCGCGATGTGGGCCATCCGGTTGTACGCGCCGCGCAGCTTGAACGAGAACACCGGCTGGTTGTCCTCGCGCTTCAGGTAGACCGTGTTGCCCAGTCGTTCCGATAGCGCACGCGCCGGTTCGAGCTCCGTCTCGCGCGCCACGTCGTAGACCTTCGCGGTGAGGATTTTTTTCAGGTAGTCGAGAGAGGCCATGCAGGTCGCGCGGAGAGCGCTCGAAAAGGCGGGAAAGGGCCAATGATAGCGCCAACGGGTCACGCGCTGAGCGATGGGCGGACGGCGCAGGCGTGCTACGGATGGGTTTTCAGGCGATGCGTCAGCAGCAGATTGAACGCATGCGCGGTACAGCTTCACGGCACGCCAAGTCGATCTCCCCAGCCAACCGTCCGGTCGAAGAATTCACGAGCCGACCGCCTTCCCGCAGGCCGCAAACGCCTGCTGCAGTGCGATGCGAGCCCCGGCGTCGCCGTCGATCCTGCGGTAGAATCCATTTTTAGAACAAGGATCGGAAGATGCACTGGCAGCCTCGGGTCGCCCATTTGATGCCCGCACCGCGTGAGTCTCGTCCCGCGGCGCAGCGGCACGTGCGGCACGGACGATCGTGTAGCGTCATCTGAGCGCCGCGAAGCGGCCGGCGTGAGTTGTCCGCCGGCAGGGGCTTCGCTCTCCAGAGAAGAAGATTTCCAGCATTGCGCCCCACGCGCACCGTCAGCCGGCGTTCCATCGAGCGCGCGCGCTGACCCACCGAGTCGTCCGAACATGAACGCACCTCAAGTTTTCGATCCGCACGGAGCTGCCGCTGCGGTGGTCGCCGATCCCGAACCGCGCCTGCGCGAAATTCCCTACAACTACACGTCGTTTTCCGATCGCGAAATCGTCATCCGCCTGCTGGGCGACGATGCATGGGCCGCGCTCGCCGAACTGCGTGCCGAACGCCGCACCGGTCGCTCGGCGCGGATGCTCTACGAAGTGCTCGGCGACATCTGGGTCGTGCGCCGTAATCCGTATCTGCAGGACGACCTGCTCGACAATCCGAAGCGCCGCGCGTTGCTGATCGAAGCACTGCATCACCGTCTCGCCGAAATCGAAAAGCGCCGCCGCGCCGATCTCACCGAGCACGCCGACGAAGCCGGTGTCGGCCGCGCGGCACGCGTCGAAACGCTCGTGCTGGCTGCCCGCCGCGCGATCGATGCATTCGCCGGCGAGTTCGACAAGATGGCCGAACTGCGCCGCCGTGCGACCAAAGCGCTCGGTCGCCGGACGGAGAAGGACAACATCAAGTTCGACGGGCTGTCGCGTGTGTCGCACGTCACCGATGCGACCGACTGGCGCGTCGAGTACCCGTTCGTCGTGCTGACGCCGGACAGCGAAGCCGAGATCGCCGGGCTCATCAAAGCCTGCTTCGAGCTTGGGCTCACGGTGATTCCGCGTGGCGGCGGCACCGGCTACACGGGCGGCGCGATACCGCTTACGCCGTTCTCCGCCGTCATCAACACTGAGAAGCTCGAGCAACTGGGCGCCGTCGAACTGACGGATCTGCCGGGCGTCGCGCGCAAGGTGCCGACCATCTATTCGGGCGCGGGCGTCGTCACGCGTCGCGTCACCGAGGCGGCCGAGCACGCGGGCTATGTATTCGCGGTCGACCCCACCTCGCTCGACGCATCGTGTATCGGCGGCAACGTCGCGATGAATGCGGGTGGCAAGAAGGCCGTGCTGTGGGGTACGGCACTCGACAATCTCGCGTGGTGGCGGATGGTCGATCCGGAAGGCAACTGGCTCGAAGTCACCCGGCTCGATCACAACCTTGGCAAGATCCACGACATTCCGGTCGCGCGTTTCGAGCTGAAGTGGTTCGACGGCGAATACGCGCCGGGCGAGAAACTGTTGCGTACCGAGGCGCTCGAGATCGAAGGCCGCCGGTTCCGCAAGGAAGGGCTCGGCAAGGACGTGACCGACAAGTTCCTCGCTGGTCTGCCGGGCGTGCAGAAAGAAGGTTGCGACGGGCTCATCACGTCGGCGCGCTGGGTGCTGCACAAGATGCCCGCACATACGCGCACGGTGTGCCTCGAGTTCTTCGGCCAGGCGCACGACGCGATCCCGAGCATCGTCGAGATCAAGGACTACCTGTTCGAAACGTCGAAGCAGGGCGGCGCGATTCTCGCGGGCCTCGAGCATCTGGACGAGCGCTATCTGCGCGCGGTCGGCTATGCGACGAAGAGCAAGCGCAGCGCGTTTCCGAAGATGGTGCTGATCGGCGACATCGTCGGCGACGATGCGGACACGGTGGCCGCGGCGACCTCCGAGGTCGTGCGGATGGCGAACGGCAAGAGCGGCGAAGGCTTCGTCGCGGTGAGCGCGGAGGCTCGCAAGCGCTTCTGGCTCGATCGCAGCCGTACGGCCGCGATCGCGAAGCACACCAACGCGTTCAAGATCAACGAAGACGTCGTGATCCCGCTGAACCGGATGGGCGAGTACACCGACGGCATCGAGCGGATCAACATCGAGTTGTCGATCAAGAACAAGCTGCAACTGCTGGATGGGCTCGAAGCGTTCTTCAAGTCCGGCAAGCTGCCGCTCGGCAAGAGCGACGACGCGAACGAGATTCCGAGCGCCGAACTGCTCGAAGACCGCGTGCAGCAGGCGCTCGATCTGCTGACGGCGGTGCGCGCGCGCTGGGAGTTTCTGCGCGACCGGCTAGATATGCCGTTGCGCGAAGCGCAGCACTACATGGTGCAGCTGGGCTACGAGGCGCTGGCTGAGAAGTTCGCCGAGCGCGCCGATGCGCAGCCTGGCGTCAACGTGTTCCACATCACGCAGGACCGCACGGTCCGCGTGTCGTGGAAGCAGGAGATCCGCGCGGAACTGCGGCAGATCTTCAACGGCGGCGAGTTCAAGCCGATCCTCGACGAAGCGCAGGCGATCCACAAGCAGGTGCTGCGCGGCCGCGTGTTCGTCGCGCTGCACATGCACGCCGGCGACGGCAACGTGCACACGAATCTGCCGGTCAACTCCGACAACTACGAGATGCTGCAGGATGCGCACAAGGCGGTCGCGCGCATCATGAAGCTCGCGCGTTCGCTCGACGGCGTGATTTCCGGCGAGCACGGCATTGGCATCACGAAGCTCGAGTTTCTGACCGAGAGCGAGATCGGCGAATTCCGCGCATACAAGCAGCGCGTCGATCCGCACGGACGCTTCAATGCGGGCAAGCTGCTCGAAGGTGCGGACCTGCGCAACGCGTACACGCCGAGCTTCGGGCTGATGGGTTACGAATCGCTGATCATGCAGCAGTCCGACATCGGCGCGATCGCCGATTCGGTGAAGAACTGCCTGCGCTGCGGCAAGTGCAAACCGGTCTGCGCGACGCACGTGCCGCGCGCGAACCTGCTCTATAGCCCGCGCAACAAGATCCTCGCGACATCGCTGCTGATCGAGGCGTTCCTGTATGAAGAGCAGACGCGTCGTGGCGTGTCGATCAAGCACTGGGACGAGTTCAACGACGTCGCCGATCACTGCACCGTGTGCCACAAGTGCGTGACGCCATGCCCGGTCAAGATCGACTTCGGCGACGTCACGATGAACATGCGCAACCTGCTGCGCAAGATGGGCAAGAAGAAATTCAATGCGGGCAACGCGGCTGGAATGTTCTTCCTGAACGCGACCAATCCGCAGACCATCAACCTCGCGCGCACCGCGATGATGGGAATCGGCTACAAGGCGCAGCGGCTCGGCAACGACGTGCTGAAGAAGTTCGCGAAGAAGCAGACGGCGCACCCGCCGGCGACGGTCGGCAAACCGCCGGTCACGCAGCAGGTCATTCACTTCATGAACAAGAAGATGCCGGGCAACCTTCCGAAGAAAACGGCGCGCGCGCTGCTTGACATCGAAGACAACAAGATCGTGCCGATCATCCGCAATCCGAAGTCGACGACCGTCGATTCGGAAGCGGTGTTCTATTTCCCCGGCTGCGGTTCCGAGCGACTGTTCTCGCAGGTCGGCCTCGCCACGCAGGCGATGTTATGGGAAGCGGGCGTGCAGACCGTGCTGCCACCGGGCTACCTGTGCTGCGGCTATCCGCAGCGCGGCTCGGGCCAGTTCGACAAGGCCGAGAAGATCGTCACCGATAACCGCGTGCTGTTCCATCGCGTCGCGAACACGCTGAACTACCTCGACATCAAGACGGTCGTGGTGTCGTGCGGCACGTGCTACGACCAGCTGTCGGGCTACGAATTCGAGAAGATCTTTCCGGGTTGCCGGATCATCGACATCCACGAGTTCCTGCTCGAGAAGGGCATCAGGCTCGACGGTGTGAGCGGCATGCGCTACATGTATCACGACCCGTGCCACACGCCGATCAAGACGATGGACCCGGTCAAGCTCGTCAACGAATTGATGGGCGCCGAGAAGGACGGCTACCGGATCGAGAAGAACGACCGCTGCTGCGGTGAGTCCGGCACGCTCGCGGTGACGCGGCCGGACGTGTCGACGCAGGTGCGCTTCCGCAAGGAAGAAGAGATTCGTAAGGGGGCCGCAAAGCTGCGCGACATTCCGGTGCTGGCCAACGCATCGGCCGGCGCGGCGGGTGCGTCCGACGGTCCCGTGCCAGCCGCGGCCGGCAAGACCGACGTGAAAATCCTGACGAGCTGCCCTTCCTGCCTGCAGGGCCTGTCGCGCTACAACGAGGACGCGAACATCGAGGCGGATTACATCGTCGTCGAGATCGCGCGCCATGTGCTGGGCGAAAACTGGATGGCTGACTATGTCCAGCGGGCCAACAATGGCGGAATCGAGCGCGTGCTGGTCTAATTGCACGCATCACGTATCTGCCGGGGGCGATGATGGACTGCGTATTTTGCCGCGAAGATGGCGGCGATCTGCTGTGGAAGGACGACACGCTGCGTGTCGTCCTTGCCGATGAGCACGACTACCCGGGCTTCTGCCGGGTGATCTGGGGCGAGCACGTCGCCGAGTTTTCCGATCTGCCGGAGCAGGACCGTGACCGCATCATGCGCGCGGTCTACGCTGTCGAACGCGCGATCCGGCGCGTGCTGCAGCCGGTCAAGGTGAATCTCGCGAGCCTCGGCAACCAGGTGCCGCACGTGCACTGGCACGTGATTCCGCGTTTTTCCAACGACCCCCATTTTCCGCTGCCGATCTGGGCGCCGCGCCAGCGCACGGTGTCGGAGGCGCTGCTGGCGTCGCGCCGCGCGCAGGCCACCTTGCTGCGCGACGCGGTGCGCGCCGAAATCGAACTGGCTCTCGCCTGAGGTTCTGACATGAGTGGATTGACTCCCGACACGCCGGTGCCGACCGGCGTCGTCGTGCATGCGCTGTCGCGCGTGCTCGAACTGCAGTATGCGGACGGCGCGGTGTATCGCTTGCCGTTCGAACTGCTGCGCGTGTATTCGCCCTCGGCCGAAGTGCGCGGCCACGGCCCGGGCCAGGAAACGCTGCAAACCGGCAAGCGCGACGTGACGATCACGTCGCTCGAAGGCGTCGGCAACTACGCGCTGCAGCCGACATTCTCCGACGGACATTCCACCGGCATCTATTCGTGGGATCTGCTGCACGACCTTGCAGTTCGTCAGGATGAACTCTGGGCCGGATACCTCGCCAAACTGGAAGCAGCCGGCGTCGATCGCGACGCACCGATGGCCGCGGCGAGCCTCCCCCACGGGCATCGTCACTGATACGATCCAGCCAGACCGCCGCGACGATGCGGCGCAACAATCCAGCATTCCAGAATACGCGAAAGGAACGAGCGCGATGAGCAAAACCCACTTCGGCTTCCAGACAGTCGACGAACAGGAAAAGGCGCAGAAGGTGGCGGGCGTGTTCCACTCTGTCGCGTCGAACTACGACCTGATGAACGACCTGATGTCGGGCGGGATGCACCGCGCGTGGAAGGCGTTCACGGTCGCGCAGGCGGCCGTGCGGCCGGGCTTCCGGGTGCTCGACATCGCGGGCGGTACCGGCGATCTGTCGAAGGCGTTCGCAAAGCAGGCGGGCCCGACCGGCGAGGTCTGGCTGACCGACATCAACGAATCGATGCTGCGCGTCGGCCGCGACCGGCTGCTCGACAAGGGCGTGGTCACGCCCGCGCTGTTGTGCGACGCGGAGAAAATCCCCTTTTCGGACAACTACTTCGACGTGGTGACCGTCGCGTTCGGTCTGCGCAACATGACCCACAAGGACGCCGCGCTTGCGGAGATGCGCCGCGTGCTGAAGCCCGCCGGCAAGTTGCTGGTGCTGGAATTCTCGAAAGTGTGGGACCCGCTGAAAAAAGCCTACGACGTCTATTCGTTCAAGGTGCTGCCATGGCTCGGCGGGCGCTTCGCGAAGGACGCCGAGAGCTACCGCTACCTCGCGGAATCGATCCGGATGCACCCGGACCAGGAAACTTTGAAGACGATGATGGAACAAGCTGGCCTCGACGGCGTCAAATATTACAATTTGTCAGCTGGCGTGGTAGCCTTACACGTGGGGACAAAGTATTAGCACCCCAACCCATTGTCTTTGAAAGGATTTTCGCTATGTCCGAAGCGCGTTCGTCACCTTCCAGAAAGCTTTCGTCGTCGTGGGCGAAGCGAATCGGCACGTTCGCGATGGTCGGTCTGATCGTCGCGGGCACGTTTGCTTCGCTCGATGCGGAGGCGCGTCGCATGGGCGGCAGCCGCAGCATCGGCCGCCAGTCGTCGACCGTTACGCAGCGCCAGGCCACACCGCCGGCCCAACCCGGCCAGCCGATGCAGCAGCAGGGCCAGGCGGCTCAGGCGCAGCGCGGCGCGCAGCCCGCTCCGACGCCGGCCGCCGCACCCAACCGTTCACGCTGGCTCGGACCGATCGCCGGTCTCGCGGCCGGTCTGGGTATCGCCGCGTTGCTGTCGCACTTCGGGCTCGGTGAGGCGTTCGCCGGCGCGATGGCGAATTTCCTCGTGATCGCCGCGATCGCGATGCTGGCCATCTGGCTGATCCGCCGTTTCATGAACCGCAAGCGCGATGCATCCACGCCGGCTTACGCGGGCGGCGCACCGTCGCTGAATCTGGGCGGCCGTTATGGACAGGAGCCGAGCTACACCGCGCCGCAGGGTAGTTCGCTGCCCACCCCGGCTATCGAAGCCGCGCCGGCCGTGCCCGCGAATTTCGATTCGGAAGCGTTCCTGCGCAACGCGAAGGTCTACTTCGTGCGACTCCAGGCCGCATGGGACGCGGGCAACATGGACGACATCCGCGAGTTCACCACGCCTGAGATGTTTGCCGAGGTAAAGGTCGACCTGGATTCGCGCGGCGCGCAGTCTAACCAGACCGACGTGGTGCAGTTGAACGCCGACCTGCTCGCCGCCGAAGATCGCGGCAGCGAGTATCTCGCGAGCGTGCGCTTCTCCGGTCTGATCCGCGAGACGGCGGGTGCCGCGGCCGAGCCGTTCGTCGAAGTGTGGAACCTGTCGAAGTCGTCGCGCAACGGCGAAGGCTGGCTGCTCGCGGGTATCCAGCAGGTCGTGCAGCACTGACATCCGCGTGGGCTGGCCGTTCGGCACAGCCCAGTCCGAAAGCGAACGGACGTTACAATAGGAACCCGCGCGGGCACCTCGCCCGCGCGGGTTTTTCTTTCCATTGCCGATGACCCTCGCCGCCAAGCCCTTCGCTGCCGCCGTCAATCACCTGCTCGCCCGCGAATCGTGGGCCCGCGAGCGCCTCGCTCCTTATGCCGGCAAGATCGCCCGGCTCTCCTGTCCTCCCGTCTCGATGATTTTGCTGGTGCAGCCCGACGGCTATCTCGCGGCTGTCGACGAGAGCGATGCACAGCAGTTCGACGTGACGGTCGCGGTGGCCTCGGATGCGTTGCCGGCGTTCGTGCAGGGCGGTCAGGCCGCAGTGATGAAGCACGTGAAGATCGAAGGCGACGCCGAGTTCGCGACCGTGATCGCGAAGCTCGCCGAGCATCTGCGCTGGGAGCCGGAAGAAGATCTGGCGCGGCTGATCGGCGACGGTCCCGCATGGCGCGTGGCGACAGCCGCGCGCTCGGTTAGCGAGCACGCGCGTCGCACGGGACGCAACCTGCTCGATTCGGTGGCCGAGTACCTGCTCGACGAAGATCCGCAACTCGTCCGGCGCGCGGCGCTCGACGAATTCAACGACGAGCTGGCCCGCACCCGCGACGCGCTCGCGCGTGTCGAAAAGCGCGTCGAGCGCCTGCAACAGAAGGTCGAAGCCCGAGGCCCATCTGCGCCGGGCGGCGCCGCCACGTCGCGCGGCACGCGCTAGTCATCGGGCACTACCATGCGTTTTCTGCGTTTCCTCAAGATTTTCTTTACGGTTATCCGCTTCGGTCTCGACGAGATGATGCTGAGCCGCATCAACGACCGGCGTGTGCGTCTGCTGTTGCGCGTGACCACGATCGGCCGGCGCTTCGACGCGCCGCCGGGCGTGCGGCTGAGGCTCGCGCTCGAAAGCCTCGGGCCGATCTTCGTGAAATTCGGGCAGGTGCTGTCGACGCGGCGCGATCTGCTGCCGGTCGATATCGCGAACGAACTCGCGAAGCTGCAGGACCAGGTGCCGCCGTTCGATTCTGACGTCGCAATCGGGCTGATCGAGAAGTCGCTCGGCGCACCGGTCGATGTGCTGTTCGACGATTTCGAGCGGGTGCCGGTGGCGAGCGCATCGATTGCGCAGGTGCATTTCGCGAAGGTGAAAGCGGGCCAGCACGCGGGCAAGCCGGTGGCGGTGAAGGTGTTGCGGCCGAACATGCTTCCGGTGATCGACTCTGATCTCGCGCTGCTGCGCGACATCGCGGTATGGGCGGAGCGTTTGTGGGCCGACGGCAAGCGGCTCAAGCCGCGCGAAGTGGTCGCCGAGTTTGATAAATACCTGCACGACGAACTCGACCTGATGCGCGAAGCGGCGAACGGCAGCCAGCTGCGCCGCAACTTCGCCGGGCTCGATCTGCTGCTCGTGCCGGAGATGTACTGGGAGTTCTGCACGCCGACCGTGCTGGTGATGGAACGGATGGTCGGTGTGCCGATCAGTCAGGTGGAGACGTTGCGCGCGGCGGGCGTCGATATCCCGAAGCTCGCGCGCGAAGGCGTCGAGATCTTTTTCACGCAGGTGTTTCGCGACGGCTTCTTTCACGCGGACATGCACCCCGGCAACATCCAGGTAAGTCTCGATCCCGCGCATTTCGGTCGCTATATCGCGCTCGACTTCGGGATCATCGGTGCGCTGTCGGACTTCGACAAGAACTACCTCGCGCAGAACTTCCTCGCGTTTTTCAAACGCGACTATCACCGGGTCGCGACGCTTCACCTCGAGTCGGGCTGGGTGCCGGCTACCACGCGCGTCGAGGAACTGGAAAGCGCGATCCGCGCGGTCTGCGAGCCGTACTTCGACCGCGCGCTGAAAGACATCTCGCTCGGCCAGGTGCTGATGCGGCTGTTCTCCACGTCACGCCGGTTCAACGTCGAGATCCAGCCGCAACTCGTGCTGCTGCAGAAAACGATGCTGAACGTCGAAGGGCTAGGCCGTTCGCTCGACCCTGAACTCGATCTGTGGAAGACCGCGAAGCCGTATCTCGAACGCTGGATGAACGAGCAGATCGGTTTGCGCGGCTGGTACGAGCGGCTCAAGATCGAGGCGCCGCAGTGGAGCAAGACGCTGCCGCAACTGCCGCGTCTGATCCATCACCTGCTGGCCGAACGGCACGACGCGCAGCGCGGTCCGAACGACGACGTGGTCCGCCAGATCCTGCTCGAGCAGAGGCGCACGAACCGGTTGCTGCAGGGGCTGCTGGTTTTCGGCATCGCGGTCGGGGTAGGTGCGGTGCTCGCGCGTGCGTGGCTCGCGCTGGCGTATGGTGGTTGAACGGGTGGTTGAAGAGTAGCTAAACGCGGCTGAACCGGCCGCCGCATTCGAAGGAGCCGATTCATGAGCGATCCATCTGAGCCGGGCACGCCAGACGCATCCAGTCCGCCGCCGGCTTTCACCGCTCGCGACCCGGGCGCCCCCGAGTTCTGGAGCGAGCGTTTCGAGCGGGGCTACATGCCGTGGGATCAAGCTGGCGTGCCCGCGTCATTCCAGGCGTTCGCGGAACGGCATGCGGATGCGGCCGTACTGATTCCTGGCTGTGGCAGCGCGTGGGAAGCGCTGTGGCTCGCGAGCCGCGGTCGCCAGGTGCGCGCGATCGACTTCTCGCCCGCGGCCGTCGATGCCGCGCGCTCCGTGCTCGGCGCGCACGCCGATACGGTCGAGCAGGCCGACTTCTTCGCGTACCGGCCGCCGTTCGAGCCAGGCTGGATCTACGAGCGAGCGTTCCTGTGCGCGCTGCCACTCGCCATGCGCGCCGCTTACGCGCAGCGGATGGCCGAGCTCGCGGCGCCGGGTGCACTGCTGGCCGGTTTCTTTTTCTTCGCCGAGACGCCGAAGGGGCCGCCGTTCGGCATCGAACGCGCGGAACTCGAGCGCCTGCTCGGGTCTTCCTTCGAGCTGATCGAAGACGAGCCCGTAAGCGGTTCGATCCCGATCTTCGAAGGACGGGAGCGCTGGTTGACATGGCGCCGCCGCGAATCGCGCTGAAACTTGAAACGCCGTGCCGTCGCCCTCATTTAAGCCGGCAACGGCCGGGCTGGCCACCAGTCCCTGAAAACCACGGGGAGCAAGCCGTTTGCGGCTATAATTCAAGGCTTTGCAAGCGTTTCCAGGATTTCCGCAGGGAAAAGAAATATGCCGATCTACGCTTATCGTTGTGAGTCATGCGGCTTCGGGAAGGATGTCCTCCAGAAGATGAGCGACGCGCTGCTGACCGACTGCCCCGAATGCGGCAAGTCCACATTCCGCAAACAGGTGACCGCCGCCGGCTTCCAGCTGAAGGGCTCCGGCTGGTACGTCACGGATTTCCGCAGCGGTAGCGGAGCGAAAGCACCGAATAGCGCGAGCGACGCGGATGCGACGCCGGCCAAGGATGCCGCGGCGACGCCTGGCACCGAAGGCAAGGAAAGCACGGGCAGCAAGCCCGACGCAGGCGCTTCATCCGCCTCCGGCAGCACCGATGCACCGGCCGCTACACCCGCCGCAACGCCGGCGCCTGCCTCATCAGGTGCCGGCGGCACCTGAAGCATTGCTGCCTGCGGGCGGCATACATACCGAACCCGGCGTCGCCGGGACGGTTCTCTGGCGGTACACATGACGACGACGAAGAAAACGACGCTCAAATCGGTGTTCCTGACTGGCCTGCTGGTGCTGGTGCCTCTTGCCATCACACTGTGGGTGCTCGGCCTCATCATCGGTACGATGGACCAGACGCTGCTGCTGCTGCCGACCTCATGGCAACCGGAGCGCGCGCTCGGCTTCCGTCTGCCGGGCCTCGGTGCGGTGCTGACGCTGGCGTTCATCTTCATCGTCGGGCTGCTCACGCAGAACTTCATCGGCCAGAAGCTCGTCAAGTGGTGGGAGCTGGTGGTGGGTCGCATCCCCGTTGTCGGGCCGATCTACACGAGCGTCAAGCAGGTATCCGACACGCTGCTGTCGAGTAGCGGCAACGCATTCCGCAAGGCACTGCTGATCGAATACCCGCGCAAGGGCTCGTACACGATCGCGTTTCTGACCGGCATCCCCGGCGGCGACGTTGTCAATCACCTGAAGGAAGAGCACGTCAGCGTGTATGTGCCGACCACGCCGAACCCGACGTCCGGCTTTTTCCTGATGGTGCCGCGTAGCGAAGTCGTCGAGCTCGACATGACGGTCGACGCGGCGCTCAAGTACATCGTTTCGATGGGTGTCGTGGCACCGTCCGCGCCGCAGCAGCCCGCGCCGGCGCGTCGCAGCACTGTCGGGCCTCCGCTGTAATGCCGGCGCGTGTCCGCGGACGCGCGCCGATCAACCAATGCAAAACGAAAGACGAACATCATGTCGATGAGATCTGAATACTGCGGTCTGGTGACCGAACACCTGCTGGGCCAAACCGTGTCGCTGTGCGGCTGGGTGCAACGCCGGCGCGATCATGGCGGCGTCATTTTCATCGACCTGCGCGATCGCGAGGGCCTCGTCCAGGTCGTGTGCGATCCGGACCGTGCCGAGATGTTCAAGACCGCCGAAGACGTGCGCAACGAGTTCTGCGTGCGGGTGCAAGGCCTCGTGCGCAACCGTCCGGAAGGCACCGTCAACGCGGGCCTGAAGAGCGGCAAGATCGAAGTGCTGTGCCAGGAACTGACGGTGCTGAACCCGTCGGTCACGCCGCCGTTCCAGCTCGACGACGACAACCTGTCCGAGACGACGCGCCTGACCCATCGGGTACTCGACCTGCGTCGTCCGCAGATGCAGCACAACCTGCGGCTGCGCTATCGCGTCACGATGGAAGTGCGCAAGTACCTCGATGCGCTCGGCTTCGTCGACATCGAAACGCCGATGCTCACGAAGAGCACGCCGGAAGGCGCGCGCGACTACCTCGTGCCGTCGCGTACGAACCCGGGCCAGTTCTTCGCACTGCCGCAGTCGCCGCAGCTGTTCAAGCAACTGCTGATGGTCGCGAACTTCGATCGTTACTACCAGATCGTCAAGTGCTTCCGCGACGAGGACCTGCGCGCGGATCGCCAGCCGGAATTCACGCAGATCGACTGTGAAACGTCGTTCCTGGGCGAGCAGGAAATCCGCGACCTGTTCGAGGACATGACGCGTCACGTGTTCAAGGAAACGATCGGCGTCGAACTTGCGGCGACCTTCCCGGTGATGAAGTACTCGGAAGCGATGCAGCGCTTTGGTTCGGACAAGCCGGATCTGCGCGTGAAGCTCGAATTCACCGACCTGACCGACGTGATGAAGGATGTCGACTTCAAGGTATTCAGCACGCCGGCCAACACGAAGGACGGCCGCGTCGCGGCGCTGCGCGTGCCGAAGGGCGGCGAGCTGTCGCGCGGCGATATCGACAGCTACACCGAATTCGTGCGGATCTACGGCGCGAAGGGTCTGGCGTGGGTCAAGGTCAACGAAGTCGCGAAGGGCCGCGACGGGCTGCAGAGCCCGATCGTGAAGAACCTGCACGACGCGTCGATCGCGGCGATCCTCGAGCGCACCGCCGCTCAGGACGGCGACATCATTTTCTTCGCGGCCGACCGCGCGAAGGTCGTCAACGACAGCCTCGGCGCACTGCGTCTGAAGATCGGCCATTCGGAATTCGGCAAGGCAAACGGCCTCGTCGAAACCGGCTGGAAGCCGCTGTGGGTGATCGACTTCCCGATGTTCGAGTACGACGAAGAGGAAAACCGCTACGTCGCCGCGCACCATCCGTTCACGAGCCCGAAGGACGAGCATCTAGAGTATCTCGAGACCGATCCGGCCCGCTGCCTCGCGAAGGCCTACGACATCGTGCTCAACGGCTGGGAAATCGGTGGCGGCTCGGTGCGTATCCACCGCGAGGAAGTGCAGAGCCAGGTGTTCCGCGCGCTGAAGATCAACGCCGAGGAAGCGCGTGCGAAGTTCGGCTTCCTGCTCGACGCGCTGCAGTACGGCGCGCCGCCGCATGGCGGTATCGCGTTCGGTCTCGATCGTATCGTCACGATGATGGCCGGTGCCGATTCGATCCGCGACGTGATCGCGTTCCCGAAGACGCAGCGTGCGCAAGATCTGCTCACGCAGGCGCCGAGCGAAGTCGACGAGCGCCAGCTGCGCGAGCTGCATATCCGCTTGCGCCAGCCGGAACCGAAGGTTTCCTGAGCTTCACGTCGAGGGAGCCTGCTGTAACGGTGGGTTGCCTCGCGGCTCGTCGTATCGAACGGAAAAGGCGCGTTATGCGCCTTTTCTGCTTTTTGCGTTACAGTCGTCGGGTCTGTCGACCGCCCGCCTCGCGTGCCCCACGTGTTCCGTCCGATCACCATGCCGAAACCGCCGAAGATTCCGGAATCCGTTCTCGTCGTCATCCACACGCCCGAACTCGACGTCCTGATCATCGAGCGCGCCGACCGGCCAGGCTTCTGGCAGTCGGTGACTGGCTCGAAGGACCATCTCGACGAACCGCTCGCGTTGACCGCGGCCCGCGAAGTCGCTGAAGAGACTGGTATCGCGGTCGGTAGCGTCGACGTGCCGTACGACGCGTTGCTCGACTGGGGCCACCAGATCGAATACGAGATCTACCCGGTGTGGCGCCATCGCTATGCGGAGGGTGTCACGCGCAATACCGAGCACTGGTTCAGCCTGCAGGTACCGCGTCGCGTCGACGTGACCCTCGCGCCGCGCGAGCACATCGCCTATGCGTGGCTACCGCTGGAAGAAGCCGCGGCGCGCTGCTTCTCGTCGTCGAACCGTGAAGCGATCCTGCAACTGCCCGCGCGGCTCGACGCGCAGCACAACGGACGTCCGCGATGAGCGGCGGCTCGCAACGCTTCGCGCGACTTCGCGGCGATCTGTTCGGCCGGCGCTACTGGTCGAAATATCGCTTTACCGCCGGCAACGACATCCGGCTGTTCAGTTCCGGCGACGCCTTTTTCGAAGCGCTGATCGCACGCATCGATGCGGCGACTCTGGACGTCGCGCTCGAAACCTATATCTTCTCTGACGACAGCGCAGGCCTCGCCGTATCGGACGCGTTGAAGCGGGCGGCCGCGCGCAGCGTGTGCGTGCGGGTCATCACCGACGGCATCGGCACCGAGCGCCTGCCGATGTTCGACGAATGGCCGCAGGCCGGCATCCAGCATCGCATCTACAACCCGCACCTGTTCGGCCGCTTCGGTTTTTCGCGCACGCATCGCAAGCTTGCCGTGGTGGACGACGCGTACGCGTTTTGCGGCGGCATCAACATCGTCGACGACTTCGACCAGAACGGCACGCGGCTGCCGCACCCGCGCTGGGACTTCGCGGTCGAGCTGCACGGTCCTGTGGTCGCCGACGTGCGCGATGCGCTCGAACAGCAGTGGCGCCGGATTCGCGTGGGCCATCGCAGCGTCGACGCGCTGCGTCCCGATCTCGCATCGCAGGACGGCACACGCGATGGTTTGCTCCGGGGGAACCGTAGTCCGCGTCGCGGCGAGGAGCGTGCGAACGGCGAGCCAAGCGTCGCGTTCATCGCACGCGACAACCTGATCAACCGCCGCGCAATCGAGAAGGCGTACCTGAAGGCGATCGGCCAGGCGCGCTCGGAGGTGCTGCTCGCCAATCCGTACTTCATGCCGGGCCGCAAGCTGCGGCGTGCGCTGGTGTTCGCGGCGCGGCGCGGCATCGACGTGCGGCTCGTCATCGGCCGCAAGGAGTTCGCGGCGCTCGACTACGCGGTGCCGTTCCTGTACCGCTCGCTGCTCAAGGCGGGCGTCAAGGTCGCCGAGTACGAGAAGACGATGCTGCACGGCAAGGTCGCCGTGGTCGATTCGAACTGGGCGACAGTCGGCTCGTCGAATCTCGACGCGCTGAGCCTCGTGCTGAACAACGAAGCCAATGTGATGCTCGTGCAACATAGGGAGATCGACGTATTGCGCGATGCGATTCTCGCTGCCTTCAACGACTCCCGCCGCATCGATCTCGCGCACTACGAGGCCCGTCCCGCGGGCGAACGCTTCGTCAACTGGCTCGCCTACACCGCGTATCGGGCCGCGATGAAACTGCTCACAGTGGGCGGCTACGACTAGCGGCGTCCACTTTCCGCCGGCGCCTTGCCGGCGAAGAAGGCAAACGGCTCTAAAAAATCGCTCCGCTTCGGGCGCATGGATGCCGCAGAATTGGAGCGCGGTTAGAAACCGGTTTCTAATAAAGTCCTTGTTTCGCGGGCGGCCGGACCCAATAATAGTACGGCCGTTCGATTTTATTTCGGTCACATTGGAACGGTAAAAAGAGCTATGCGAAAAGGCGAACAAACGCGAGTAGCGATTCTCGATGCAGCACTCGATCTGGCAAGTCGCGACGGACTGGAAGGTCTGACGATTGGCTTGCTGGCCGAGCGGATGCAGATGAGCAAGAGCGGCGTGTTCGCGCATTTCGGGTCGCGTGAAGATCTTCAGGTTGAAGTGGTTCGCGAATATCACCGTCGTTTCGAAGACGAGGTGTTCTTCCCGAGCCTGCGCGAACCGCGCGGCCTGCCGCGTTTGCGCGCGATGATCTCGCGCTGGATCGAGAAGCGCATCCAGGAAGTCACGACGGGCTGCATCTACATCAGCGGTGCGGTCGAGTATGACGACCGCGCGGACAGCCAGGTGCGCGAGCAGCTGGTGTCGAGCGTCACGACGTGGCGCGCCGCGTTGATGCGCGCGATTTCGCAGTCGATGGAAGAAGGGCATCTGCGCAAGGACACCGATCCGCAGTTGATGCTCTTCGAACTGTATAGCTTCACGCTCGGTCTGCATCACGACGCGCGTTTTCTGCATCTGCCGGATGCGGTGCGTCTCACGTGGGCCGCGCTGGAAAAACTGATCGTTTCGTATCAAAGCGAAAGTCGTTAGCGCAGGCGGCACGATCCATCGGGTTCGATGGCGCCTGAAGTTTCCCGCAAGGGATCTCGCCGACGGCCGAGCACCAGATAACACCTTTGGAGAGAGTCATGGGACAGTACGCCGCGCCGCTGCGCGACATGCAGTTTGTGTTGCACGAACTGCTTAACGTCGAAGCCGAGATCAAACAGATGCCGGAGCACGCCGATCTCGACGCGGACACGATCAACCAGGTGCTCGAGGAGGCCGGCAAGTTCTGCTCCGAGGTGCTGTTTCCGCTGAACCAGAGCGGCGACCGCGAAGGCTGCACGTATGTAGGCGACGGCGTCGTCACCACGCCGAAGGGCTTCAAGGAAGCGTATAAACAGTTCGTCGAGGCGGGCTGGCCCGCACTGGGCTGCGATCCCGAGTACGGCGGCCAGGGGCTGCCCGCGTTCGTCAACAACGCGCTGTATGAAATGCTGAACTCGGCGAGCCAGGCGTGGGCGATGTACCCGGGCCTGTCGCACGGAGCGTACGAATGCCTGCATGCGCACGGCACGCCGGAGCAGCAACAGACCTATCTGCCGAAGCTCGTGTCGGGTGTCTGGACCGGCACGATGTGCCTGACCGAGCCGCACTGCGGCACCGACCTCGGCATCCTGCGCTCGAAGGCCGAGCCGAACAGCGATGGCTCGTACTCGATCAGCGGCACCAAGATTTTCATCTCCAGCGGCGAACACGACCTCGCTGAGAACATCGTCCACCTCGTGCTCGCACGGTTGCCCGATGCGCCCCCGGGCACGAAGGGCATCTCGCTCTTCGTCGTGCCGAAGTTCGTGCCGGATGCAAGCGGCGCGCCGGGCGAACGCAACGGCGTGAAGTGCGGCTCGATCGAACACAAGATGGGCATTCACGCGAACGCGACCTGCGTGATCAATCTCGACAACGCGAAGGGCTGGCTCGTCGGCGAGCCGAACAAAGGCCTCAACGCGATGTTCGTGATGATGAATGCCGCGCGTCTCGGCGTCGGCATGCAGAGTCTCGGCCTCACCGAGATTGCGTATCAGAACTCGCTCGTCTATGCGAAAGAACGTCTGCAGATGCGCTCGCTGACCGGCCCGAAGGCGCCTGACAAGGCCGCCGATCCGATCATCGTGCATCCGGACGTGCGCCGCATGCTGCTCACGCAGAAGGCCTACGCGGAAGGCGCGCGCGCGTTCTCGTACTGGTCGGCGCTGCACATCGACAAGGAGTTTTCACACGAGGACGAAGCGGTCCGCAAGGAAGCCGCCGATCTCGTCGCGCTGCTCACGCCGATCCTGAAAGCGTTCCTGTCGGACAACGCGTTCGAAGGCACGAATCACGCGATGCAGATCTACGGTGGCCACGGCTTCATTACCGAATGGGGCATGGAGCAGTACGTGCGCGACGCGCGGATCAACATGATCTACGAAGGCACGAACTCGATCCAGTCGCTCGATCTGCTGGGCCGCAAGGTGCTCGGCGACATGGGCGCGAAGCTGAAAAAATTCGGCAAGCTGGTGACGGATTTCGTCGAGGCTGAAGGCGTGAAGCCGGAGATGCAGGAGTTCGTCAATCCGCTCGCGGACATCGGCGACAAGGTCCAGAAGCTGACGATGGAAATCGGCATGAAGGCGATGCAGAACCCGGACGAAGTCGGTGCGGCTTCGGTGCCGTACCTGCGCACGGTCGGCCATCTGGTGTTCTCGTATTTCTGGGCGCGGATGGCGCGCATCGCGCTCGACAAAGAGGCGTCGGGCGATCCGTTCTACAAGGCTAAGCTCGCGACCGCGCGCTTCTATTTCGCGAGGCTGCTGCCCGAAACGGCAGCGACGATCCGCGCGGCGCGTGCCGGTTCGAAGACGCTGATGGAAGTCGACGAAGCGCTGTTCTGAATCTGACGGACGTGCGCCGCGTGTGGATTCGCGCGGCGCACCGGTCGCAAGCCGGTGCATCCGCGAAGCGCGACAACCGTTCACCGCCCACCGACCCGACCATCCAATCCGCTCCATTTGATATTCCGCTGGAGGAACGACGTGAGCAATCTGATCATTCGCAAGGTAGCCGTGCTCGGCGCCGGTGTGATGGGCGCGCAGATCGCTGCGCACCTAATCAACGCCAAGGTGCCGGTGCTCCTTTTCGATCTGCCCGCCAAAGAAGGTCCGAAGAACGCGATCGCGCTGAAGGCGATCGAGAACCTGAAGAAGCTGTCGCCGGCGCCGTTCGGCGTGAAGGAAGACGCGCAGTACATCCAGCCCGCGAACTACGAAGACGATATCGCGAAGCTTGCCGAATGCGATCTCGTGATCGAAGCGATCGCTGAACGGATGGACTGGAAGCACGACCTGTACAAGAAGGTGTCGCCGCATCTCGCGCCGAACGCGATCTTCGCGACGAACACGTCGGGCCTGTCGATCACCGAACTGTCGCAAGGCTTCTCCGACGAGCTGAAGGGGCGCTTCTGCGGCGTGCACTTCTTCAATCCGCCGCGCTACATGCATCTGGTCGAACTGATCCCGACGTCGCAAACGCGGCCCGAGATTCTCGACCAGCTCGAAACCTTCCTGACCAGCGTGGTCGGCAAGGGGGCGGTGCGCGCGAAAGATACACCGAACTTCATCGCGAACCGCGTCGGCATCTTCTCGATCCTCGCGGTGATCACCGAGGCCGCGAAGTTCGGCCTGCGCTTCGACGAAGTCGACGATCTGACCGGCAGCCGCCTCGGCCGCGCGAAGTCCGCGACGTTCCGTACCGCGGACGTCGTCGGCCTCGACACGATGGCGCACGTGATCAAGACGATGCAGGACAACCTCGCCGACGATCCGTTCTTCCCGGTCTACGAAACGCCCGCCGTGCTGGCCGAACTCGTGAAGAAGGGCGCGCTCGGCCAGAAGACCGGCGGCGGTTTCTACAAGAAAGAAGGCAAGGCGATCAAGGTGCTCGATCCGAAGACGGGCAGCTACGTCGACGGCGGCGCGAAGGCGGACGAACTGGTCGGCCGAATCCTGAAGCGCCCGCCGGCGGAACGCCTGAAGCTGCTGCGCGAATCGGAGCACCCACAGGCCCAGTTCCTGTGGTCGATCTTCCGCGACGTGTACCACTACATCGCCGTGCATCTCGAGTCGATCGCCGACAACGCGCGCGACGTCGACCTCGCGATCCGCTGGGGTTTCGGCTGGAACGAAGGCCCGTTCGAAGGCTGGCAGACAGCCGGCTGGAAACAGGTCGCCGAGTGGGTGCAGGAAGACATCGCCGCCGGCAAGGCGCTCGCGAACGTGCCGCTGCCCGCATGGGTGCTCGAAGGCGCGGTCGCGGAGAAGGGCGGCGTACACACGGCTGAAGGCTCGTGGTCACCGGCTTCGAAATCGTTCGTGCCGCGCTCGTCGCTGTCCGTCTACGACCGTCAGGTGTTCCGTGCGCCGCTCGTCGGCGAAACCGGCGCCGATCCGAAGACCTACGGCAAGACGCTGTTCGAAACCGATCACGTGCGTGCGTGGCTCGACGACCGTGCGGGTGAGAACGACGTCGTGATCGTGTCGTTCAAGAGCAAGCTGAACACGATCGGCCCGGGCGTGATCGACGGCCTCGTGCAGGCGATCGAACTCGCGGAGAAGGAGTACAAGGCGGTGGTCGTGTGGCAGCCGACGTCGCTGAAACTCGGCACACCGGGCGGTCCGTTCTCGGCCGGTGCGAACCTCGAGGAAGCGATGCCCGCGTTCATGATGGGCGGCGCGAAGGGTATCGACCCGTTCGTGAAGAAATTCCAGCAGGGCATGCTGCGCGTGAAGTACGCGAACGTGCCGGTCGTCTCGGCCGTGTCGGGTATCGCGCTTGGCGGCGGCTGCGAACTCGTGCTGCACAGCGCGAAGCGCGTTGCGCACATCGAGAGCTACATCGGCCTCGTCGAAGTCGGCGTCGGCCTCGTGCCGGCCGGCGGCGGTCTGAAGGAAGCGGCGCTGCGCGCGGCCGATGCGGCGAACGCGGTCGGCGCGACGAACGATCTGCTGAAGTTCGTGCAGAAGTCGTTCGAGAACGCAGCGATGGCGAAGGTCTCCGCCTCCGCGCTCGACGCGCGTGCGATGGGCTACCTGAAGCCGTCCGACACGATCGTCTTCAACGTGTTCGAACTGCTCGACACCGCGAAGAAGGAAGCGCGCGCGCTTGCCGCGTCGGGTTACCGTCCGCCGCTGCGCGTGACGCAGGTGCCGGTCGCGGGGCGCTCGGCGATCTCGACGATCAAGGCATCGCTCGTCAACATGCGCGACGGCCGCTTCATCAGCGATCACGATTTCCTGATCGCGAGCCGCATCGCGGAAGCGGTGTGCGGCGGCGACGTCGAAGCGGGCAGCCTCGTCGATGAGGAATGGCTGCTGACGTTGGAACGACGCGCGTTCGTCGAACTGCTTGGCACGCCGAAGACGCAGGAACGGATCATGGGGATGCTGCAGACCGGGAAACCGGTTCGTAACTGATCCGATTCGACAAAGGAGCTGACATGAGTACCAAGCAATTGCAGGATGCATACATCGTCGCCGCCAGTCGCACGCCGATCGGCAAGGCGCCGCGTGGCATGTTCAAGAACACGCGCCCCGACGAACTGCTGGTCCACGCGATCAAGTCGGCGGTGGCACAGGTGCCGGGCCTCGACACGAAGCTGATCGAAGACGCGATCATCGGATGCGCGATTCCCGAAGGCGAGCAAGGGCTGAACGTCGCGCGGATCGGCGCACTGCTGGCCGGCCTGCCGAACACCGTCGGCGGCGTGACGGTGAACCGCTTCTGCGCGTCGGGCATCACGGCGCTCGCGATGGCAGCGGACCGGATTCGCGTTGGTGAGTCGGATGTGATGATCGCGGGTGGCTGCGAGTCGATGAGCATGGTGCCGATGATGGGCAACAAGCCGTCGCTGTCGCCGCACATTTTCGAGCGCGACGAGAACGTCGGCATCGCCTACGGCATGGGCCTCACCGCCGAACGCGTGGCCGAACGCTGGAAAGTGAGCCGCGAGGCGCAGGACCAGTTCTCCGTCGAGTCGCATCGCAAGGCGCTGGCCGCGCAGCAGTCGGGCGAATTCAACGACGAGATCGCCGCGTACATGCTGAGCGAGCGCTTCCCCGATCTCGCCAGCGGCGAAGTGAAGGTGAAGACACGCGAGATCGCGCTCGACGAAGGTCCGCGTCAGGACACATCGCTCGAAGGTCTGGCGAAGCTGCGGCCGGTATTCGCGAACAAGGGCTCGGTGACGGCGGGCAATAGCTCGCAGACGTCGGATGGTGCGGGTGCGTTGATCGTCGTGTCGGAGAAGATTCTCAAGCAGTTCAACCTGACGCCGCTCGCGCGTTTCGTGAGCTTCGCGGTGCGGGGTGTGCCGCCGGAGATCATGGGGATTGGTCCGAAGGAAGCGATTCCTGCCGCGCTGAAGGCGGCGGGTCTGAAGCAGGACGACATCGACTGGATCGAGCTGAACGAAGCATTCGCGGCGCAGGCACTTGCGGTGATTGGGGACCTGGGTCTTGATCCGTCGAAGGTGAATCCGCTGGGCGGTGCTATTGCGTTGGGGCACCCGCTTGGCGCGACGGGTGCGATTCGGGCTTCTACCGTTGTGCATGGATTGCGTCGTCGCAATTTGAAGTATGGGATGGTGACGATGTGTGTTGGGACGGGGATGGGGGCGGCTGGGATTATTGAACGTCTCTGATTTTTTTGCTGCGCGGGCTCTGGGTTTGGTTTTGTTGTTGTTTTGCCTGTGCAGGCTGCCTGGGTTTTAGTTTGTGTTGTCTTGCCCTTGCAGGTCGGTGCTTATTGGCGCCTCGCGGCGCAGGCGTCGCCCCTGTGCGGGGCGGCACCTACTTTCTTTGCCGCGGCAAAGAAAGTAGGCAAAGAAAGCCGCTCGAGACGTTACCAGGTCCTTTCCGCGCGTAGCCAGAGATGGCCCGCACCTAAGTGTCGTCCTCGCACAGACACGGTAGTGGTCCGAGACGAGATCGTCCCTCGCGCCGCAAATCGGAGTGACAAGGGGCCCACCCACCCCGCGGCGCACTGGCGTGCGCGCGGCTGGGTCTGCATGGGAAACCATCGCGGAAGAATGAAGACGCAGCGCTGAACAACGATCGCTTTAAGTGGTCACATGAGCGACTGCGCTGAGCAGAGGCAGTGTGCAGAGGCAGTGACCGAGGGGTGTTATGCCCATCGGCGGCGAAGCCCGCCGGAACGGATGACTGCTGTGTCACTAACGTGTGTGGTGCGAGGGCGGGTCTCGTCTCGGACCACTGCTCAGTGTGAACGAGGTGCCCACTTAGGCGAGTGCCACCTGGGCAAGCCTTCGGAAACGAGAAGCTTCGTGTCGAGCGGCTTTCTTTGCCTACTTTCTTTGCCGCGGCAAAGAAAGTAGGTGCTGCCCCGCACAGGGGCAACGCCTGCGCCGCGAGGCGCCAGTAAGCACCCGCCTGCAAGGCCAAAGCAGCAGAAACAGCAAAAAGCTCAAGCACCGCCCGCGCCGCGAGGCAAGCAACAACCACAGCGGCCTGCACAGGCAAAAAGCTAAAAGGAGATTCAAATGGACATCCAGACCGAGCACATCAATAACGTGCTAACAATCGCCTTCAATCGTCCGGAAAAGAAAAACGCCATCACCTCGGCGATGTACCAAACGATGGCCGACGCGCTAGTCAACGCACAATCCGACAAAGCGGTCCGCGCCATCCTGATCCGCGGCAGCATCGGCATCTTCAGCGCAGGCAACGATCTCGAAGACTTCATGAAGGCGCCCCCCGTCGGCGAGGACGCGCCCGTGTTCCAGTTCCTGCGCGCCATCAGCTCCGCGGAAAAACCCGTCGTCGCTTCGGTGGCGGGCGCGGCGATCGGTATCGGCACGACGCTGCTGCTTCACTGCGACCTCGTCTACGCCGCGGACTCAGCGACTTTCACGCTGCCGTTCGCACAACTCGGTCTGTGCCCGGAAGCAGCATCGTCGCTGCTGCTGCCGCGTATCGCCGGCTATCAGGGTGCAGCGGAAAAGCTGCTGCTCGGCGAGCCGTTCGATGCACGCGAGGCGCACAGGATGGGCTTCGTCAATCGTCTGCTACCGGCCGCCGAAGTCGATGCATTCGCCCTCGCGCAAGCCGAGAAGCTCGCGGCACTGCCCGCGTCGTCGCTGCGCGTGACGAAATCGCTGATGAAGCGTGCGAGTCTGCATGAGCTGCACACACAGATGTCTGAAGAAGGCATGCAGTTCGGCAAGATGCTGCTCGCGCCGGAAGCGCGCGAAGCGTTCAAGGCATTCTTCGAAAAGCGCAAGCCGGACTTCCGTCAGTTCGACTGAAAATTCGACTGCACCCCGCGCGGCACGCGATCGTCAAACGGTGCCGTAATCCACATAGCTCGTCTCGCGACAAAAGCTCACGAGACGCAGCCCCGCGCGCTGCGCGATCGTGATCGCGAGCGACGACGGCGCCGAGATTGTCGCGACCATCGGAATGCCGACGCGCGCGGCCTTGCGCACCAACTCGTAGCTCGCGCGACTCGACAGGAAGACGAAGCCGTCGTGCGGATCGCCGCGGTCGAGGATCATCTGGCCGATCAGTTTGTCGAGCGCATTGTGGCGACCGACATCCTCGAACGCGTAGCGGATCGCGCCGTTCGCATCGCACCACGCGGCCGCATGCAGTCCACCCGTCAAACGCGTAAGCGCCTGGTGCGACGGCAGTTCGCGCGCGGCCCGCGCGATCGCATCCGATGCGAGTCGCTGCAGGAAACCGGTATCGGGCACGCGTTCGGGCTGCAGATCGAGCAGATCGATGCTCTCGACTCCACACACACCGCAACCGGTGCGCCCCGCGAGCGCGCGGCGCCGCTCCTTCAATGCGGCGAACGCCTGCTGCACGACGGTCAACTGGATCTCGGCATGCGGCAGCTCGCCGTCGTGCAATTCCACCTCGATGTCCTGAATGTCGCTGCTGCGCGCGACGATCCCCTCCGATATGGAGAAGCCGACCGCGAACGCTTCGAGATCGCGCGGCGTGCACATCATCACGGCATGCGAGATGCCGTTGTACACGAGCGCTACCGGCCATTCCTGGCCGACCTGATCGGTCAACGCCTCGGTCGTATCGCCGCGCTGCCGGCGCACCTGCTGAGCGACGGCACCGGGCTGGTTGGCGGTTTCGAGTGGGTTCACAAGCTGACTCCTGGCATTCTTGCGCGTCGTCGCGGTGCTTTGTGTTGCGGCGCGGCGTTGCTGCGTGAATAAGGTTCTAAAATACCTCAAGCGGGCATCGCGTGTCGCCCGCGGCCAACGAGGACACTGCGAGGACCCCGCCATGGGAATCAGCGAAGCGCCGCTTCTATTCGATTTCGAAACGAAATCGTCGGAGAATCTCACCTTCATTCCAATGGCCGTGCGGTTCAATCTCGACCGCTTCGGGCTGCGGATCTCGCTCGCGCAATGGCAGATGCTGCCGCACGAGGACCGCAAGCTGCTGGCGCGCTTCCCGGTCGACGACGACATCGCGATCGAACCGAACTTCGATCACGCGCTGTTCGAAATGCTGCGCACGCACGCGAACGTCGAGCCCGAATGGTTCAGCCCCGACGAAGCGCCCGCATGGCGCCGCACCGACGCGATCCCTGACGGCGTGCTCGCGCAGGCCGCGCTCGCCGGCCTGCCCACGCCGAGTGCCGGTCAATGGGCGGAACTCGCTCCGTTCAAGCGCTATGTGCTCGCCAAACTGTCGCGCAAGCCGGAAGGCAATCACGATTTCGTGCCCGCGATGAGGGAATTTGGCCTCGCAGCCTGATTCTCCGCGTTTTTTCGCCCGTTTTTCAGTGCAACCCTCAATCCGTTCCGTCACCGGCCGTTATCCAGAAGTTGGCACGTAGCCCGGGGTACGCTGCCCGCAAAAAAACCGGCGGCCGCACAGCGCCGCACGCGCGAGGCGCAGCGCGCGCAGGACGAACGACGTTCGGAACCCATGACTCCATTTTCATCGAAGCGGCTGCTGATCAATCTGGCAGTCGTCGCCGTGGCGGTCGGCGCGAATGCGTTCGTCGCGTACACGCAGATCCGCGGCCAGCGCGAGGCCAACGCGCGCACGATGCATTCGACCGCGATCCGCCATAGTCTCGACGCGTATGGCACCGCGCTCGACAGCGCGCTCGCGCAACTGAGCCACTACGCGGTGCCGGCGGACGGCACGACGCCCGCGCCTCCGTCCGCCACTCGCACCATCGATCCCGCCTCCCTCCTGCCGCTTGGCACTGCGCTGCGCAGCCAGCTCGCCGACGACGCGCAGGCGGTCAGCGCGCTCGATCCGTTGATCGCCGACACCGGCGATCTCGCCGATGCGCTACGCGCAGCGCTCGCGCGTGCCGCGGCCGGCGGAGCGGATGCGTCGCCGCAATGGGCCGCGACCGAGTACGTGCGCCTCGGCATGGACGCGAACCGGATCGAGGCGGGCCTCGCCGCGCTGCGGCAGCACGAGGACCGCGTGCTGGAGGCGTCGCTCGCGGAATCGGCACGCGACTCGCAGCGCGCGACGCTGCTGCTCATCGTCACGATGCTGGCCGGCGGCGCGCTGCTGATCTACCTGTTCGGCGCGCGCGAGAACGCGGCGCGCGAAAGGATCCGCATCGCGTATGCGCTGCGCAGCAACGACGAGCGGTTTCGCGGGTTATTCGACGCGCATCCGGTGCCGATGTACATCTACGATCGCGAGACGCTGCGCTTCCTCGCGGTGAATACGGCCGCGACCCAGCAGTACGGTTACTCCGAGGCCGAATTCCACACGATGACGATTCGCGCGATCCGTCCCAACGTCGAGATCGTGAGGCTCGAGTCGCATCTCGCGCGCAGCGACGCCGAGCCCGGCAGCAACCGCACGATGGCGGGCATCTGGCATCACCGGCGCAAGGACGGCACGCTGATCAGTGCGGACATCTCGTACCACGTGCTGACGTTCATGGGCCGCACGGCGGTGTTCGTGCTCGCCGACGACGTCACCGAGCAGATCGACGCCGAAGCCGAAGCGCGGCGTTCGAACCAGATGCTCGAAACAGTGATCGACAACATTCCGCAGCGCATCTTCTGGAAGGATCGCGACTCGCGCTATCTCGGCTGCAACATGGCGTTCGCGCGTGACGCGGGGCTCGCGTACCCGGAGCAGGTGGTCGGCAAGACCGACGACGACCTGCTGTGGCGTGCGTACGCGGACACGGTGCGCGCGCACGATCGCGAGGTGATCGACTCGGGCATGCCGAAGATGGGCTTCGAACTCGACCTGACGGTCGACGGTGTGCATCGCACGACGATCACGAGCAAGCTGCCGTTCACCGATGGCGACGGTAACGTGATCGGCGTGCTCGGTTCGTACAGCGACATCACCGAGCGCAAGCGCGCGGATCTCGCACTGCGACTACAGAGCCGCGCGCTCGACGCGAGCGTCAACGCGATCCTGATCACCGCGCCGACCGTCGGCGGGAATCTGATCGAATACGTGAACCCGGCGTTCAAGCGCATCACCGGCTACGATCCGGCCGAGGTGATGGGCCAGGACTGCCGGCTATTGCAACGCGACGATCGCAATCAGGAGGGCGTCGCGGCGATCCGTGAAGCGCTTGCGGCGAACCGCGAGGTGAGCGCGGTGCTGCGCAACTATCGCAAGGACGGCGCGCTGTTCTGGAATCAGTTGTTCATCGCGCCGGTGCCGAATCCGGACGGCGAGACCACGCACCACATCGGCGTGATCAACGACGTGACCGACCTGATGCGCTATCAGGAGCAGCTCGAATACCAGGCGAACTACGACAGCCTGACGCGGCTGCCCAATCGCAATCTGCTGCGTGACCGGTTGCAGCACGCGCTCGTCGTCGCGCAGCGGCAGCATCGCGGTGTCGCGGTGGTGTTCATCGATCTCGACGGCTTCAAGAACGTCAACGACAGTCTCGGCCACAGCGTCGGCGACCGGCTGCTCACGGTCGTCGCGGACCGGCTTGCACGTGCGGCGCGGGCCAGCGATACGGTCGCGCGGCACGGCGGCGACGAGTTCGTGATCGTGATGACCGACACGATCGACGAGCAGTCGCTGATCGCGTGGATGGAGCGCCTGCGCGCGTCGATTTCCGAGCCGGTGTGGCTCGACGGTACCGAGCTGTATGTGGGCTGCAGCATGGGCGCGAGCCTGTTTCCGCAGGACGGCGAGGATGCCGAGACGCTGATGAAGAAGGCCGATCTCGCGATGTACCGCGCGAAGGACATGGGGCGCAACACGTTCCAGTTCTTCCAGCCGGAGATGAACGCGAGCGCCGGCACGCGGCTCAATCTCGAACGCCGGCTGCGCCGCGCGCTGCGCGACAATGAGTTTCTGCTGCACTACCAGCCGCAGGTCGACATCGGCAGCGGACGCATCGTCGGGATGGAGGCGCTCGTGCGCTGGCGCGATCCGGAAGTCGGGCTGGTCGCACCGTCGGTGTTCATTCCGGTCGCGGAGGAGTGCGGGCTGATCGGGCCGCTGTCCGAATGGGTGCTGCGCGAAGCGTGCCGGCAGAACCGCGCGTGGCAGGACGAAGGGCTGCCGCCGGCGCGCGTGTCGGTGAACCTGTCGGCGCGTGTGTTCCAGCAGCGCGACATTGCGCGGCTCGTCACCGACGTGCTCGCGGAAACCGGTCTAGCGCCGCAGTATCTCGAACTCGAACTGACCGAGAGCGCGATCATGCGCAACGCGGAGGAGGCGGTATCGATGCTGACGGAGCTGCACGCGCTCGGCATCGGGCTCGCGATCGACGACTTCGGGACCGGCTATTCGAGCCTCAGCTATCTGAAGCGTTTTCCGGTGGACCGGCTGAAGATCGATCGCTCGTTCGTGTCTGACATCGGCGTGTCGGGCGACGACGAAACGATCACGTCGGCGATCATCGCGCTCGCGCACTCGCTGCAGTTGCAGGTGATCGCAGAGGGCGTCGAAACGCTTGCGCAACTCGATTTCCTGCGCGAGCGCGCGTGCGACGAGATGCAGGGGTTCTATTTCGCGAAACCGCTGCCGAACGATGCGATCGCCGCACTGCTGCTGCGCGGCCCGGCCAGTGAGCCTGCTGAAGCACTGTGAGCGGCAACCAGGGCAGATAGCTTCAGTCGAGCGCGGGCAGCGTGCGCGGCTTGCGGTCGCTGTCGGTTGCGACGTAGGTCAGCGTTGCCTCGGTGACCTTGACGACTTCCTGCGCGAGGCTCATCCGTTGCGCGTAGACCTCGACTTCGATCGTGATCGACGTCTTGCCGGTCTTCACGATGTCCGCGTAAAAGCTCAGCAGATCGCCGACGAACACCGGCTGCTTGAACACGAACGAATTCACCGCGATCGTCGCGACGCGGCCATTCGCGCGGCGGCTCGCGGGAATCGAACCGGCGATGTCGACCTGCGCCATGATCCAGCCGCCGAACACGTCGCCGTGCACGTTCGCATCCGAAGGCTGGGGAACGACGCGCAGCGCGCACGACTTTTGCGGAAGCTGGGGCAGGTTCGGGGGAATGGTCATCGGGTACCCTTGGGGATGGTTACGCTGTGCGGCCGGCGCGGCTTCGCGGCAATGCGGTTGGCCACCTCCCGCAACCCACAGGGAGCGGCGCCCGCCAGCTTCTGAGACAATAAGAAAGATCACAAATTGTACGGGAAAGCGGTAGGCCGGGCGGACCGGCCAAAAAACCGGCATGGCGCCGGCGCCGCATTTCCCGCTCCCCACCATTCGTCTGTTTCAGGCCGAGTTCATGCGCCGTTTCGCCGCTTCCCCCGATTCCACGCCGGCGCCGCCGATATCGAATCTGCCACGTAACGACTGGCAGACCATCCTCTCGCTGCTGCCCTACCTCGCGACCTACAAGTGGCGCGTCACGATTGCGCTCAGTTGCCTGATCGGCGCGAAGGTCGCGAACCTCGGTGTGCCGATCGTGATGAAGCGGATCGTCGACAGTCTCGCATCGGTCCAGCATCTCACTGCGCTCGGCCGCGCGGATCACGCGCCGGGTATCGTGCTGCTCGGCGGCGTCGGGTTGCTGGTGGTCGCGTATGCAGTCGTGCGGCTGTCGACGTCGCTCTTCACCGAACTGCGCGAGATCCTCTTTTCGAAAGTCACCGAAAGCGCGGTGCGCCAGCTTGCGCTGAAAGTGTTCCGGCATCTGCATGCGCTGTCGCTGCGGTTTCATCTCGAGCGGCAGACAGGCGGCATGTCGCGTGACATCGAACGCGGCACGCGCGGCATCACGCAGCTCATTTCGTATTCGCTGTACAGCATCCTGCCGACGCTCGTCGAAGTCGGCCTCGTGCTCGGCTTTCTCGTCGTCAAGTACGAGGCGTACTACGCGATCGTCACGTTCATCGCGCTGGCCGTGTACATCGTGTTCACGGTGAAGGTGACCGAGTGGCGTACGCACTATCGTCGCACGATGAACGAGCTCGATTCGCGGGCCAATTCGCGCGCGATCGATTCGCTGCTGAACTACGAAACGGTGAAGTACTTCGGCAACGAGGAGTGGGAGGCGAAGCGCTACGACGAGAACCTGAAGCGCTATCGCGCGGCAGCGATCAAGTCGCAGAACTCGCTGTCGGCGCTGAACTTCGGCCAGCAGATAATCATCGGCACCGGGCTTGTGTTCATCCTGTGGCGCGCGACGGAGGGTGTGATGGCGGGCCGGCTCACGCTCGGCGATCTGGTGCTGATCAACACGTTCATGCTGCAGTTGTACATTCCGCTCAACTTTCTCGGCGTGATCTATCGCGAGCTGAAACAGAGCCTGACCGACATGGACCGGATGTTCTCGCTGCTCGGCGCCGCACGCGAAATCCCGGATGCACCGGATGCGCCACCGCTCGCGGTGCGCGGCGCCGAAGTGCGCTTCGAGCACGTGAACTTCGGCTATGAGCCGTCGCGGCAGATCCTGCACGACGTGAGCTTCACGATCGCCGCGGGCACGACGACCGCGGTGGTCGGCCATAGCGGCTCGGGCAAGTCGACGCTCGCGCGGCTGATGTTCCGCTTCTACGATCTCGATCGCACGACGGGCGGCGCGATCACGATCGACGGCCAGGACATCCGCGCGGTGACGCAGGATTCGTTGCGCGCGTCGATCGGCATCGTGCCACAGGACACCGTGCTGTTCAACGACACGATTTACTACAACATCGCATACGGCCAGCCCACAGCGTCACGCGACGAAGCGATCGCAGCGGCGCGTGCGGCGCACATTCACGACTTCATCGAGAGTCTGCCGGCCGGCTACGACACGCCGGTCGGCGAGCGTGGATTGAAGCTGTCGGGCGGCGAGAAACAGCGCGTCGCGATCGCGCGCACGCTGCTGAAAAACCCGCCGATCCTGCTGTTCGACGAAGCGACGTCGGCGCTCGATTCACGTTCCGAGCGCGCGATCCAGCACGAACTCGACCAGATCGCCCGCGAGCGGACCACGCTGATCATCGCGCACCGGCTGTCGACGGTCGTGCACGCGGACCAGATCATCGTGATGGATCGCGGACGGATCGTCGAGCGTGGCACGCACGCGGAACTGCTGCGCGCGGACGGGCTGTTCGCGCAGATGTGGGCGCTGCAGCAGCAGCGTGCGGAAGAAGTTGATGCGGCGGAGGGTGTGGACGGCAGTGAAGCGGACGAAGCGGCCGCGCATGACGTCGACGGACGCTGACTGTTTAATAACCCATCAGCCCGATCAACTCGCGCCGCGTAGCTGCCGGTCGAGCGCATCCAGTTGCGCCGGTGTGCCGACGTTTTCCCAGCAGCCTTCGTACAGCTCGCCGCTCGCGCGTTGCCGCGCGATCGTCTCGCGGTAATACGGCCTGAGCGCGCAGCGCGTGCCGGGCGCGAGATCGCGGAACATCCGCGTGTCGTACAGGCCGATGTTGCCGAACGTATGGCGTATCGCACCGTCGAGTAACAGCATGCCGCCGTCGAGCGCGAAATCGCCGGCCGGATGGAACGGCGGATTCGGCACCATCACCAGATGCATGCCGGGCTCGGGCAGCGCCGCAAGTCGCGCGGCCGGCTCACGCAGCGACGCGTAATCGAAATCCGCATACACGTCGCCGCTCACACCGACGAACACCCGCTCCGACGACGGCGCGAGCAGCGGCAGCGCGTATGCAATGCCGCCCGCGGTTTCGAGCGCCGTCTGCTCGGCTGAATAGCGCAGCATCACGCCCCAGCGCGAACCGTCGCCAAGCGCCGCTTCGATCTGTTCGCCGAGCCATGCGTGATTGATCACGATCGTTTCGAAGCCCGCCTGCGCGAGCCGTTCGATCTGCCAGACGATCAGCGGCTTGCCGCCCGCTTCGAGCAGCGGCTTCGGCCGGGTATCGGTGAGCGGGCGCATCCGTTCGCCGCGTCCGGCGGCGAAGATCATCGCGGTGGTGAGCGTGGAGGACATCGGGCGGCGCGTCAGAACGTGTAGCCGGTTTCGGCCGCACGCCCTTCGAGTTCGTCGAGCAGCTTCGCGAACGGCACGAGCGGCCGATAGCGTTCGGCGACCTTGCGCGCATAGCCGATGAAACGCGGCAGATCCGGCAGATAGTGCGGCTTGTGATCGCGATAATTGATCCGGCAAAAGAGCCCGAGCACCTTGATGTGCCGTTGCAGGCCCATCCATTCGAGCTGCCGGTAGAACTCGCCGAAATCCGCATCGACCGGCAGGCCGGCCTTCTTCGCGTGCTCCCAGTAGTACGCGAAGCAGTCGAGCTCGAACGCTTCGTCCCAGCTCAGGAACGCGTCGCGCAACAGCGACGCAACGTCGTAGGTGATCGGGCCGACCACCGCGTCCTGGAAGTCGAGCACGCCGGGGTTCGGGCTCGCGACCATCAGGTTGCGCGGCATGAAGTCGCGCAGCATGAACACCTGCGGCTGTGCCCGCGCGCTTGCGATCAGCAGCGCGAACGTGCGGTCGAGCACGCCGCGCATCGTATCGTCGACTTCACGGTTCAGATGCCGACCGACGAACCACTCGGGCATCAGCTCCATTTCGCGGCGCAGGAAGGCTTCGTCGAACGGCGGCAGCACGTCTTCCCGCGATGAGAGTTGCCAGCGGATGAGTGTGTCGAGCGCATCGCGCATCAGCGTGCGTGCATTGCCGTTAACCCCATCGCCACCATCACGCAGTGCGTGCAGATACGACTCGGTGCCGAGATCGGTGACGAGCATGAAACCCGCATCGAAGTCCGCTTCGAGCACGCGCGGCACATGGACGCCCGCGTCGGCGAGCAGTCCGGCGACCTGGACGAATTCACGGCATTTTTCGGGCGGCGGGGCATCGACCGCGATCAGCGTCGACGCGTTCGCGCGGGTGTCCGCCGTGTCTACGCGTCCGGTCAGGCGGAAGTAGCGGCGAAAGCTGGCGTCGGCGGATGCGGGGGCGAGGGTGGCGAGATCGAGACCATAACGGCTGTCGTAGCGGCGAAGCCAGGTGCCCAGCTGGTCGAGACGGGCGTCGGAGGCGGACGGACGGGGCGGGACAGCGTTCTGCGTCATGAAAACCGGGGGCTGGATCAGGGTGGCTACGTCTTGCCATATAATACCCCACGACTTTTTTGACGCGGCTCGCGCCAGTCTCGCAGGTCCGTTCCACTGCCCGCCCCCTCACGCGTGAGCGTGTAATTTTTTGTGTGCTTTCCGACTGTCACGGTTCGATTGCGCAGGCGGCAAATCGTGACTGCAGACATCGACGGCCGGACCGATTCGCCAAACCATACATGCCGCCTAGACAGCTTTCTTCAACGACTCCTACTGCTGACGGCCTGCCGCGCAGACGGCGACTGGTCGCTGCGTTGATCGCCGTGCCGGGCCTCGTGCCGGCGCTGGCGCACGCGCAGCTGGCTGGCGACGCCGCGCAGCCGCAGCCGATCGACGCGCCATGGGGCCTGCGGCTCGCGCCCCAGCTCGAGGAGCATCCGCTGCGCGACGGCCAGAAACCGGCGACGTTCGTGCTGGGCGACACCACCACCGGCACCTCCGAACAGGATATGGCCGCGAAGGGTGCGGCCGAAGTACGTCGCACTACCGCGGTGATCAAGGCCGACGCGCTGCATTACGACCAGGACACCGACCTCGCCGACGCGTACGGCCATGTCCACGTGCTGAGCAACGGCGCGACCTTCGTCGGACCCGAAGCGCATATGAAGGTGGAATCGGGCGAGGGTTACATGCCCGCGCCGAAGTACCACTTCAACGCGACGGGCGGCTCGGGGAGCGCGCAACGCGTCGACATGCTCGACAACGAGCGCTCCGTGTTCACGAGCGGCACCTACACCGCGTGCCAGTGCGAAACGAATCCTGCGTGGTACATCAAGGGCTCGGAGTTCGATTTCGACACCGGCGCCGACGAAGGCGTCGCGCACAACGGCATCCTGTTCTTCCAGGGCGTGCCGGTTTTCGCGAGCCCGTGGCTGTCGTTCCCGCTGTCGGGCGAACGGCGCAGCGGCGTGCTGCCGCCGATCGCCTCGCTGAGTTCGAACAACGGCTTCGAAATCACGGTTCCGTACTACTTCAACATCGCACCGAACCGCGATCTGACGCTGACCCCGCGCTACCTGTCGAAGCGCGGGCTGCAGACCCAGGCCAGCTTCCGTTATCTGTCGCCCACTTATTCCGGCACGATCACTGGCGAATTCCTGCCGGACGACAGGATCACGAAGACCAACCGCTACGCGCTGTACATCCAGCACAACCAGAACTTCGGCAACGGGTTCGCTGGCTACATCAACTACAACAAGGTCTCGGACAACACCTATCCGGAAGACCTTTCGTCGACGACGAACCAGTTCCTGAACGGCACGCAGCTGCTGTACCAGCAGGAAGCGGGCGTCACATACAACAGCGGGCCGTGGTCGGTGCTCGCGCGCGAACAGCACTGGCAGACGCTGACGCCGTCCGCGCCGCCGTACGGCCGTGAGCCGCAGTTGAACGTGAAGTACGCGAAGTACAACGTCGGCGGTTTCGACTTCGGTGCGGAGGCCGACTACACGCGCTTCCGCATCACGACGGCGGACACGACCCAAGGCGACCGGGTGATGTTCAACCCGTACCTGTCGTATTCGGTCGTAGGTCCTGGCTACTTCGTCACGCCGAAGGTGCAGTGGCACTTCGCGTCGTACGACCTCAGCAACATTGGCAATTCACTGGTGGGGACCCCGCCGGTGGCTGGCCAGCCGAAGAACTTCACCGAATCCGTGCCGACCTTTTCGTTCGACACGGGGCTGATCTTCGATCGCTCGGTGCGTCTGTTCGGCGAGGATTTCATTCAGACGCTGGAGCCACGGCTCTATTACGTCTACACACCGTACCGCAACCAGGACTTCGCGCCGCTGTTCGACACGGCGGATTCCGACTTCGGCCTCGCGGAAATCTTCACGCCGAACACGTTCGTCGGCAACGACCGGATCGCCGACGCGAACCGGCTGACCGCGGCGATCACCACGCGCTTCCTGAACCCCGCCACCGGCGACGAGCGCGCGCGCTTCGTGATCGCGCAGCAGTACTACTTCCAGGATCAGCGCGTCACGCTGATTCCGAATCAGGGGGCGGCGCAGGCACGCCACTCGGACCTGATCGCGGGCGCGTCGCTGAAGCTCGGGGCCGGTTTCGCTTCGGAAACTGCGTTCCAATATAATGCCGACAACAACCAGCTGGTGAAGACCAGCATCGGTTTCGGGTTCAGCCCGGAAACGGGCAAGGTGATCAATCTGGCGTATCGGTACACGCGGGCGAACACGACGCTCGACAACCAGCCGATCAACCAGATCCTGCTGTCGGGTCAGTGGCCGATCACGCACCGGTTGTACGGGGTGGGGCGGATCAATTACGACATGCAGGGTCACCGGATCGTCGACGGTCTGCTCGGGGTGCAGTACGACGCGGACTGCTGGACGCTCGGTGTCGGGATACAGCGTTACGCAAACGGCGTGAACACGTCGAACCAGAATACGTCTAGCACGCGCTTTCTGGCGCAGCTAACGTTCAAGGGCCTGTCGAGCGTCGACAACGGGCTGGTGACGGCGTTCCGCGCGAGCGTGCAGGGTTACACGCCGTTGCCGCCGCCGCCTCCGCCCGAGGCGCGTTTCAGCAACTACGAATGACGGTCGCCCGATCATTTATAAAATGTGCAAAGACGGGCGGGGGCGCGCCCGGCATCATTGGAGTATCTGTGGGAATCATGAAAAAGCTTCGCATGGCAACGCTCGCGGCGGGTCTCGTCGCCGTCGTGTCTTTTCTGCCGGCCGCGCCGGCGCTGGCGCAAGCGCTGAGCGCGGCGGATAACGGCCAGACCGTCGATACGATCGCCGCGGTCGTCAACGACGGCGTGATCACGCAGCGCGAGCTCGATCAGCGCGTGAGCCTGATCACGCGCCGGCTCAACCAGCAGAACGCGCCGGTGCCGCCCGCCGATCAGATGCTTCAGCAGGTGCTGAACCAGATGGTGCTCGAGCGCGTCCAGTTGCAGAAGGCGCGCGAAGACGGCATCAACGTCGACGACGCCGCCGTGCAGCGCACGCTCGAACGGCTCGCGCAGGCCAACAACATGACGCTCGACATCTACCGCTCGCGCATCGAGGCTCAGGGCGTGCCCTGGTCGACGTTCACCAACGACGCGCGCACTGAACTGGTCCTGCAGCGGTTGCGCGAGAAGGAAGTGGACAGCAAGGTCACCGTGTCGGACGCGGAAGTCGCGAACTACATCGCAAGCCAGCGCGGACCGAACGTGGGGCTCACGAGCGACCTGCGCCTCGAGCACATCCTGCTGAAGGCGCCGCTGAACGCATCGGAGACCGACATCGAAGCCGCGCAGCAGAAGGCGCAGGCATTGTTGAAGGAAGCCGCCGGCGGCGCGAACTTCGAAAAACTCGCGAAGGCCAACTCGCAGGCACCGGATGCATCGAAGGGCGGCGACACGGGCTTCCAGCCGCCGTCGCAACTGCCTGCCGATTTCGTGAAGGCCGCGTCGTCGCTGCGTCCGGGACAGGTGAACCCCGACGTGATCCGCACGAACGACGGTTTCGAGATCGTGCGGCTCGTCGATCGCCGGTCGGGCCAGGGCACGTCGTCGGATGCGCCGAAGCTCGTGCAGACGCACGTGCGCCACATCCTGCTGCGCGTCGGCGACGGGATGTCGGAACCGGCGGCACGCCAGAAGCTGCTCGAAATCAAGCGTGAAATCGCCGAAGGCGGCGACTTCGCGAAGTTCGCCCGCACCTATTCGCAGGACGGTTCGGCGTCGCAGGGCGGCGATCTCGGCTGGGTCAGCCCCGGCGAGACGGTGCCCGAATTCGAGCGCGCGATGAACAACCTGCAGGACGGCCAGATCAGCGACCCGGTGCGCAGCGAATACGGCTACCACTTGATCCAGGTGCTGGGCCGCCGCGATGCCGAAGGTTCGGTCGCGCAGCAGATGGATCTCGCGCGTCAGGCGATCGGCCAGCGCAAGGCCGAGCAGGCATACGCCGACTGGTTGCGCCAGTTGCGCGACACCGCGTACGTCGACTACAAGGTCGGCTCGGTCACCGGTACGCCGGCGCAATAACGTTATCGTCATCATGACGCACGCCGCCTCGCCGTCCTCCCCGCCGCTGCGGATCGCGATCACGACCGGCGAACCCGCCGGCGTCGGTCCCGAGCTGACCGCGCAGGCGCTGGCGGCCACGGCAGCGCACTGGCCCGACACGCATTTCACCGTGTTCGGCGATGCCGCACTGCTCGCGCAGCGCGCGAGGGCCGTGCGGGTCGACTGGGCGGCGTTGCCGGCCGCTCGTGTGAGCGTCGCGCACCGGTCGCTCGGCGTGCCGTCGCTGCCGGGCAAGCTCGATGCGGCGAACGGCCGCTACGTGCTCGGGCTGCTCGACGACGCGATCGACGGCGCGCTCGCGGGCACGTTCGACGCGATCGTCACCGCACCTCTGCAAAAGAGCACGATCAACGATGCCGGCGTGCCGTTCACCGGCCACACCGAATATCTCGCGGAGCGCACGCATACGCCGCAGGTCGTGATGATGCTCGCGGGCACCGGCCAGCGGCCGCTGCGCGTCGCGCTCGCCACCACGCATCTGCCGCTGAAGGACGTCTCCGCGGCGCTCACCGTCGAGGGTCTGCTCGGCACGCTGCGCATTATCGACGGCGATCTGCGCCGGCACATCGGTGTGCCCACGCCGCGTATCCTCGTGACCGGCCTGAACCCGCATGCGGGCGAGAACGGCTACCTGGGCCACGAAGAGATCGACGTGATCGCGCCCGCGCTCAAACGCGCGAACGACGAAGGCATCGACGCACGCGGCCCGTACCCGGCCGACACGCTGTTCCAGCCGCGCTATCTGAAGGACGCCGACTGCGTGCTCGCGATGTTCCACGACCAGGGCCTGCCGGTGCTCAAGTACGCGACGTTCGGCGAAGGCATCAACGTGACGCTTGGTCTGCCGATCATCCGCACGTCCGTCGATCACGGCACCGCGCTCGATCTCGCCGGCACCGGCCGCGCCGATGCGGGCAGCCTGATCGCTGCGATCGATACCGCCGTTTCGATGGCGCGTCATCGCCGCGCACTCTGACCCGCGGTCTTATCCGCATTCCACCTTTTTCTGGCGTTTCTTCGATGTCCACCAGCCGACAGCATCAAGGCCACTTCGCGCGCAAGCGTTTCGGGCAGAACTTTCTGGTCGATACTGGCGTGATCGATTCGATCGTCGAACTGATTCGTCCGAAGCGCGGCGAGCGCATGGTCGAGATCGGACCGGGTCTCGGTGCGCTAACCGGCCCGCTGATCGAGCGGCTCGCCACCCCCGATGCGCCGCTGCACGCGGTCGAACTGGACCGCGATCTGATCGGTCGGCTGCAGAAGCAGTTCGGCGCACTGCTCGAACTGCATGCGGGCGATGCGCTGGCATTCGACTTCGCCGCGCTCACCGATCAGGATGCGGGCGCGAAGCCGACGCTGCGCATCGTCGGCAATCTGCCGTACAACATCTCGAGCCCGCTGCTGTTTCATCTGACGTCGTTCGCGCCGTGCGTGATCGATCAGCACTTCATGCTGCAGAACGAGGTGGTCGAGCGAATGGTCGCGGAGCCGGGCAGCAAGGCGTTCAGCCGGCTGTCGGTGATGCTGCAGTACCGTTATGTGATCGACAAGCTGCTCGACGTGCCGCCCGAATCGTTCCAGCCGCCGCCGAAAGTCAATTCCGCGATCGTGCGAATGATCCCGTACGCGCCGCGTGAACTGACGCCCGTCGATGTTGGCGTGCTGGGTGAAGTGGTCACGGCCGCGTTTTCGCAGCGTCGCAAGATGCTGCGCAACACGCTCGCCGCGTATCGGGACAAGATCGACTTCGACGCGCTCGGGTTCGATCTCGCGCGGCGTGCGGAAGACGTGCCGGTCGATGAATATGTGCGGCTTGCGCGGGACGTGGCTGCTGCGCGTTGAGGGCGGCTATGCGTCGTTTCGTCGTGTACGCCGCACCGGCGCATTGACGAACGCGATACCCACCAGCACCAGCACCGCCGCCGCGAGAAAGCGTCCGCTGAACGATTCGCCGAGCAGCAGCACGCCGAACGTGACGCCGAAGAGCGGCGTCAGAAACGAGAACACCGACAGCCTCGATGCGATATAGCGCGTCAGCAGCCAGAACCACACCAGATAGCTGACGAACGCGACGATCACCGCCTGGTACGCGAGACTCGCGACCGCGAGCGGCGTCACTGTATCGACGCGTGCTTCGCCGAGCATTGCCGCGAGCATCAGCAGCACGACCGCCGATACCGCCAGTTGATACAGCAGCGTTTTACTCGCACTCGACTGCGCGAGCCGCGTCGAGCGGATCACGACGGTCGTCGCGGCCCACGCGATGCCGCCGAGCACGCCGAGCGCATCGCCGGCCAGACCCGCGAGCGTCGAGCCATGATTCGCGGGCCGCGCGAAGCCGTCGGCGAACGCGAGTGCGATGCCCGCGAATGCGATCGCAATGCCGATCCACTGCATGCGCCGCATCCGTTCGCCGTCGGCGAACAGATGCAGCCCAAGCGCGGTGAAACACGGCGCGGTATAGAGGAACACGGCCATCCGCGAGGCACTCGTCAGTGAGAGCCCGATGAAGATGCACACGAACTCGGCGGCGAACAGCACACCGGCGATCAGCCCCGCGCCGAGCGTGCCGTCGTTGTTGAACAGCGGTGTGCCGCGGGAGCGAGCCCAGCCCCAGACCAGCAGCGTCGCGATTGCGGAGCGCAGGCCGGCCTGGAACACCGGTGCAAGCGCGACGTTCGTGCTCTTGATCGCAACCTGCTGCAGGCCCCAGATCGCGCACAGCATGATCATCAGCAGAATGGCGAAGCCGTCGGGCGCGCGGCGCGCGGATAGCGTGGCAGTGCTCATCGCGTCACCGCGGTGGGAAGAAGACAGGTGGTCATCGGTCGGTGGCGTACAGGGCGATCATGGCGCGGCGTGCCGGCGGGCAGGGGTGTCCCGTACGCATTCGTCTCCAGTGAAGGCCCCGGCCCGCCGACACGATATCAAACCGGCTTCGCAATGGCCGCGATGACCCCACCGCGCACGGGTGCTTCGGCGAGCCTGCGCCCGCCAGGTTAATCGTTGCCGCGGCACGCCTGCTCAGGCAGCGACCCATGCTTGCGATGCTGCACTGCGTGCTTTTATATTCACGTGACGCACGATGGCCGACACGCGATAATCCGGGCGTCGACCGGCGGCACGACCACGCACGGGACGACACGAGACAGCACGACGCGCGGACCGCGAACAGCGAACACGACCGTCGATGTCCTGGCGAGCAAGACCCTATCCGATCAAGACGTCAATCACGAACAGGAGAAGGTATGAAGAAGCTCCGCAGCTGGCGTTATGCCGTGTTGCCGGCCGCGCTGGCCTGTCACGGCGCGCACGCGCAATCGAGCGTCACGCTCTACGGCATCGTCGACGAAAGCATCCGCTACATGACCCACGCGAACCGCGCCGGCGATTCGTCGGTCGGGCTCGGCGCCGGCGGGATGTCGCAAAGCCGCTGGGGGTTGAAGGGCGTCGAGGATCTGGGCGATGGATGGTCCACGTTCTTCAAGCTCGAGAATCGCATCACCATCAACAACGGACAGAGCGATCCGACGCTGCCGTTCTTCAACGAAGCGCAGGTCGGCGTGCAGTCGAATTCGTACGGCAAGCTGATCTTCGGCCGTCAGTTCAACGTGATGATCGAAGGCATTACTGTCGGCGGCTACGGCAGCAATCCGTGGATTCCGTACGACTTCAGCTTCCAGCCGGAAGTGACGATGTCCGGCGGCATCTGGACCAGTAACCAGGTGCAGTATCAGGCGCGGGTTCACGACGTGATGTTCGCGTTGGGTTATGCGTTCGGCGGCGTCGCGGGCAACCCGTCGTACGGCACGCAGGTCGGCGCCGCGGCCGCGTGGACGCCGAAGGACATTCCGGTCACCGTCGGCGGCGCGTACCAGAACTCGAAGGACTCGGTGAACGGCAGCTCCGCGAAGGCATGGAGCGTCGGCGGATCGTACACGTGGCAGAAGACGCGTTTCGCGATCGGCTACATCGTCAACCAGAACGATGCGGGCTTCAGCAATTTCGCGAATGGTCCGTTCACGGCGCCCGCGCTCGCGGCGCTGAAATACACGGACTTTTCGCGGCGCCGGATGATACTCGGCGGCATCACGCAGCAGATCGGCGCGGCGTGGCATTTTGCCGCGAACGTGTGGCGCACGCTGCAGGACGGCAAGACGCACGCGAAGGACGGCTCGGCCTGGCAGTATCAGGCGGTCGCGGACTACAGCCTGTCGAAACGCACCGACGTCTACGTCGAGGCCGATTACTCGCTGTATCGCGGCGATCTGATCGGTGCGCAGCTGCAGGGTGTGAATGGCGTCGGCCTCGCGCAGAAGGGCTCGCAACTCGGCGTCATGGGTGGCATCCGGCATCTGTTCTGAACGAAGCGTGGGTTGTTGTTATCGAGACGCGATGTGCCCGCCTGCGAGCGACGGTGCGCATTTTTCGGTACATTTACGTTCTCGATGCCCCGCAACAAGGAACCCCCCATGCGACTCCTTCACACGATGCTCCGCGTCGGTAACCTCGACCGCTCGATCAAGTTCTACACCGAGCTGCTCGGCATGAAACTGCTGCGCCGCCACGACTACCCGGAAGGCAAGTTCACGCTCGCGTTCGTCGGCTATACCGACGAGCGCGACGGCACGGTACTCGAACTCACGCACAACTGGGACACGGAATCGTACGACCTGGGCAGCGGCTTCGGCCACCTTGCCGTTGAGGTCGACGATGCTTACGCGGCCTGCGAGCAGATCAAGGCGCAGGGCGGCACCGTAGTTCGCGAAGCAGGCCCGATGAAGCACGGCACCACCGTGATTGCGTTCGTTGCCGATCCGGACGGCTACAAGATCGAATTCATCCAGAAGAAAAAATGACCGGCGCGCAGCAAGTGACCGATGACGCTGCTGCTTGCATCGCCGAGCTCGAATCGATCCACGTCGAGATTGCCGCATGGTTCGACGGCTCCGCGAAACCGGATGCGCTCGACGCGATCATGTCGCGCTTCGCGTCCGACTTCACACTGGTGTCGACGGCCGGTGCGGCGCTCGATCGCGCGGCGCTCACGCAGCTGTTCGCGCAGGCGTATGGTGCGCGGCGCGGCTGCACGATCGTCATTCGGGATATCGCGGTGATCGCGGCGTGGCCGGGCGGCGCGGTGCTCGGTTTCACCGAGCATCAGTCGAGCGAAGCGGCGACCAACGTGCGCCGCTCGACCGCGGTGTTCGACGTCGACGCGGCTCGCAACGTGCGCTGGCGTCGTCTGCACGAAACGTTCACGACGACGTAGCGGCACACCGCGTTCAAAACATTCACAACGTCGGCAGCAGTTCTGGCGGGTGATGTTTCAACGTCTGCCGCGCTTCGCGGAATTCCGGAAAAATCGATTCGACGGTCTGCCAGAAGCGCGGACTGTGATTCATCTCGCGCAGATGCGCGAGTTCGTGTGCGACGACGTAGTCGATGATCGACAGCGGGAAGTGAATGAGCCGCCAGTTCAGGCGGATCTTGCCGTCGCTCGAGCAACTGCCCCAACGCGTCGCCGCCGACGACAGCGCATACGCGCGATAGTGCACACCGAGCTTGCCTGCATAGATCGCGAGGCGCTCGCCGAACACGCGTTTCGCTTCGCCCTGCAGCCAGCCCTGCACGCGGTCCTTGATCTGCTGCTGTTCCGCCAGCGACGACAACGGCAACCCGAGCGTCGCGGACTGCTGGTCGAATGCGAGATTCGCCGCGCCGAGCGCGACGCGCACGGGATGCCCGAGGTACGGCACTTCGGCACCGTCCTTCCAGTCGACGCGCGGCAGCGCACGCTGCTCGACGCGCGTTTGCCATTCGGTCAGCTTCGCAAAAATCCAGCGCTGCTTCTCGGCGATCGCGGTTTCGATGTCCGCGATCGTGACCCAGCGTGGTGCGGTGATGGTCAGGCCCGTGCCGTCGATCGCGAAACCGATCGAGCGGCGCGACGAGCGTTTCAGCAGGTAGTAGAGCGGCTGTGTGCCGAGCGTCAGACGACGCAGTTTCGTGCCGTCGGGCGCACGCGGCACGGCGGGCTTTTGCGGCGCGGACGGCGGCGCGATGCCGGGCTCGTCGAAGAGCGGCAGATCGAGTTGCCGGCTGTCGAGCGCCGCAGCGGGCTGCGGCGGTGAGGACTTCTGCATCGGATCCGGTTTCGCGCAAAAACGCCCGCTCAGGGCGTGGGCGCGTCAGATTTGGGCGGCGGCGGGCGTGTTGTCCGCAGCGCGGTACGCTTCGGGATCGATACGGCGCATTTCGGTTTCGATCCACGTTTCGACGCGCGTGTTAACTTCGTCGGGCGTGAGCCCCGCAGTGTCGATCGGCTTGCCAATCGACACCGTGACTATACCCGGATATTTTAAAAACGAGTTGCGTGGCCACACGCGTCCCGCATTGTGCGCGATCGGTACGACCGGCGCGCCGGTCGCGATCGCGAAGCGCGAACCGCCGGTCTTGTACTTGCCCTGCCTGCCGGTCGGCGTGCGCGTGCCTTCCGGAAACATGATTACCCACGCACCTTCCTCCATCCGCGCCTTGCCTTGCCGCGTGACCGAATCGAACGCGTTCTTGCCTGCCTTGCGGTCGATGTGAACCATCTTCAGCAGGCCGAGCGTCCAGCCGAAGAACGGCACGTACAGCAGCTCGCGCTTGAACACGTAGCACAGCGGCCGCGGCATCAGCGCGGGGAACGCGAGTGTCTCCCACGCGGACTGATGCTTCGACAGCAGTACGGCAGGACCGTCGGGCAGATTCTCGAAACCTTCGATCCGGTAGCGGATGCCGTTCAGCCAGCGCACCGCGAAGAGTATCGAGCGGCACCAGCCTGTGATCATCCAGTAGCGCCTGTCGGCGTGCAGGAACGGAAACGAAATGAAGCACATGGTCGCATACGGCACCGTGTAGGCGACAAGGAAGACCAGCAGCAGCAGCGAACGGATGAAGCGCATCGGCGTGGTGACTCAGTGGGAGTGACGCGCGGCGGCAGCCGCCGCATGACTCGGATTGCTCAGGTTACTCATGTTCTTCGGAAAGAAAGTCTAGTGCGAACGCGCGCAGGTCGTCGTGCACCTGCGTGCCTTCGGGCAGACCGCCGGCCGCGAGCGCCTTGCGGCCCTTGCCGGTCAGCACGAGATGCGGCTCGAAGCCCATCGCCGCGGCGGCCTGCAGATCGCGCAGCGCATCGCCGACGCAAGGCGTGTGCGCCGGATCCAGTTCGAAGCGCTCGGCGATCATCTTCAGCATGCCGGGCTTCGGCTTGCGGCATTCGCAGTGATCCTGCGCGGTGTGCGGACAGAAGAACACCGCGTCGATCCGGCCGCCGACCGCAGCGGCCATCTTGTGCATCTTCATGTGCATCGCGTTGAGCGCGGCCATGTCGAACAGACCGCGGCCGATGCCCGACTGGTTCGTCGCGACCGCGACGCGGTAGCCGGCCTGGTTCAGCCGCGCGATCGCCTCGAGACTGCCAGGCAGCGCGACCCATTCATCGGGCGACTTGATGAACGCATCCGAATCGGCGTTGATCACACCGTCCCGGTCGAGCACGACGATTTTTCGTGTAGAGGTCGGCATGGCGGGCGCTCAGGCGGCGAGCCGCGAAATGTCGGCGACGCAGTTCATCTGCTGATGCAGTGCGCCGAGCAGCGCAAGCCGGTTCGCGCGCAGCGCCGGATCTTCCGCGTTGACCATCACGTCGTTGAAGAACGCGTCGACCGGTTCGCGCAGCGCGGCGAGTGCGGACAGCGCGCCGGTGTACTGGCGTTGCGCGAGTTGAGACTGGACGCTCGGCGCGACCTGCTCGAGCTGCGCATGCAGCGCCTTCTCGGCGGCTTCGACGAAGAGCGCGCTCTGCACGCCGGCCGGCGCCGCGCCTTCGGACTTCTTCAGGATGTTCGAGATGCGCTTGTTCGCGGCGGCGAGCGCGCTCGCTTCGGGTAGCGCTGCGAATTCGCGCACCGCGTCGAGTCGAGCGATCACATCGTCGAGGCGCGTCGGATTCAGCGCGAGCACCGCGTCGATTTCACCGGCGGCATAGCCGCGTTCGCGCAGCAGACCGCGCAGACGATCCAGACAGAATTCGTAGATCGCGACGGTCGCATCGGCGACGGCCGGCACCGACGCGAACTGCGCGTGCGCGGCGCGCAGCAGCGCGACGAGATCGACCGGCAACTGCTTCTCGACCAGAATGCGCAGCACGCCGAGTGCATGACGACGCAGCGCGAACGGGTCTTTTTCGCCGGTCGGTTGCAGGCCGATGCCCCAGATGCCTACGAGCGTTTCGAGCTTGTCGGCGAGCGCAACCACGGTGCCGGTCGACGTAGCCGGCAGCGCATCGCCGGAAAAGCGCGGCTGATAGTGCTCCGAACACGCGAGCGCGACTTCTTCGGGTTCGCCGTCGTGGCGCGCGTAGTACGTGCCCATCGTGCCCTGCAGCTCGGGGAATTCGCCGACCATATCGGTCAGCAGATCCGCCTTCGCGAGATGCGCCGCGCGCTTCGCGAGCGCGACGTCGACGCCCGTCAGCGCGGCGATCTCACCCGCGAGCGCTTCGACGCGTTCCACGCGTTGCAGCGCCGAACCAAGCTTGTTGTGATAGACGACGTTCGCGAGCAGCGGCACGCGGTCGGCGAGCGGCTTCTTCTTGTCCTGCTCGAAGAAGAACTTCGCATCGGCGAGGCGCGGACGCACGACGCGCTCGTTGCCTTCGACGATGTCGCCCGGCGTCTTCGTCTCGATGTTCGACACGATCAGGAAGCGCGAGCGCAGCTTGCCGGCGGCATCGGTGAGCGCGAAGTATTTCTGGTTCGTCTGCATCGTGAGGATCAGGCATTCCTGTGGCACCTGCAGGAATTCGTCCTCGAAGCGGCACGTGTACACGACCGGCCATTCGACCAGCGACGTCACTTCGTCGAGCAGCGCTTCGGGCATCACTACCTGATCGCCGTTTGCCTGAGCGAGCAGATGCGTGCGGATGGTTTCCTTGCGGTCGTTGAAGCTCGCGACGACGCGACCCTTGTCGAGCAGCGTGTGCGCGTACGCATCCGCATGCTGGATCGCAACCAGCCCTTCAGACAGGAAACGGTGGCCGAGCGTCGTATCGGATGCGTCGATGCCGAGCGCGCTGACCGGCACGACGTGTTCGCCGTGCAGCACGGTGAGCCGTTGCGCGGGCCGCACGAACTTGATGTCGGTGCCGTCCGGGCGCTGGTACGTCATGGGCTTCTGGATCGGAAACTTCGCCAGCGTTTCGTCGAGCGCGGCCTGCAGACCGTCGGTGAGCGTCGCGCCGGGCGCCGCATAGCGCAGGAAGAACACATCGGCCTTGCCGTCCGATGCGCGTTCGAGATCGTTCACCGAGAAATCGGGAAAGCCGAGCGCCGCGAGCTTTTTCGCGAGCGGGGCGGTGGGCTTGCCGTCGGCGTCGAGCGCGACCGATACCGGCAGCACTTTTTCGCGCACGTGTTTTTCGGGGGCGACGGCGCGCACGTTGCGGATCGTTACCGCGAGACGACGCGGCGTCGCGTAGCTGTCGAACGACGGCGTACCGTCGATCAGGTCTTGTGCGGCGAGACGCTGCGCGATGCCTTCGGCGAAAGCGTTGCCGAGCATCGCGAGCGCCTTCGGCGGCAGTTCTTCGGTCAGCAGTTCGACGAGCAGGGTGGCGTGTTGGGCTTGAGTCATTTCTTCGAGGTCTCGTCAGTCCGGATCGATCTTGCGTTCGACCTTCAGCGGCGGCGCCCACGCGGGCATCGCGGCGTCCTGTTCGTCGGTGGTGAGTCCAGGCACGCCGTGCACCGGATTGCCGAGCATCGGGAAGCCGAGCTTTTCGCGCGAGTCGTAGTACGCCTGTGCGACGAGACGCGACAGCGCACGGATGCGGCCAATGTACGCGGCCCGCTCGGTCACGGAAATCGCGCCGCGCGCATCGAGCAGGTTGAACGTGTGGCCGGCCTTCAGCACGAGTTCGTACGCGGGCAGCGCGAGCTGCGTGTCGATCATCCGCTTTGCTTCCGCTTCGTAGCTGTTGAAGAACGTGAACAGCAGATCGACGTTCGCGTGTTCGAAGTTGTACGTGGACTGCTCGACTTCGTTCTGGTGATACACGTCGCCATACGACAGGCGGCGCAGTTCTGGGCCATTCGGGCCTTGCTCTTCCCACTCGGTCCATGTGAGGTCGTACACGTTGTCGACCTTCTGCAGATACATCGCGAGACGTTCGAGCCCGTAGGTGATTTCGCCGAGCACCGGTTTGCAGTTGATTCCGCCGACCTGCTGGAAGTACGTGAACTGCGTCACTTCCATGCCGTTTAGCCAGACTTCCCAGCCGAGGCCCCATGCGCCGAGTGTGGGGTTTTCCCAGTCGTCTTCCACGAAGCGCACGTCGTTCTGCTGCAGATCGAAGCCGAGTGCTTCGAGCGAGCCGAGGTACAGGTCGAGGATGTTTTCCGGCGCCGGCTTCAGCACGACCTGGTACTGGTAGTAGTGCTGCAGGCGGTTCGGGTTTTCGCCGTAGCGGCCGTCCTTCGGACGCCGCGACGGTTGCACGTACGCTGCTCGCCACGGCTCGGGGCCGATCGCGCGCAGGAACGTGTGGACGTGGGATGTGCCCGCGCCGACTTCCATGTCGATCGGCTGCAGAAGCGCACAACCCTGCTTGTCCCAATAGGATTGCAGCGTCAGGATGATTTGCTGAAACGTGAGCATGAAGTGCCTTTCAGGCAGGACGCGGCACGTGGCGCGGTAGCCGCGTGGCGTGGGCCAGCGGCTGCCGGCCGGTTGCGCGGCCCAGGTGCTAAAACGTTGAATTTTACCGGATTGACGGTGGGTTGAGACTTTCGCGAGAGGTGGCGTAACGAGGTGGCGTAACTCAGGCGCTGCGGTCGTCGTCGGTAGAGGGGTTCGCAGCGGCGCGCGGACCTGGTTTGCCGCTCTTACGCCCGGGACCGAACGCGAAGCCGAATGCCAGCAGCAACAGCGACACGGCGAGCACCGTGTTGTTGCCGCTCGTCACGTACGGCGTGTTGCCGGACATGCCCTGTACGGTCGTTTCAAGCGTGCCGACCGTGAACGGCGCGAGCCTGCCGGTGACGTTGCCGCGCGCGTCGATCGCGGCGGTCGTGCCGGTGTTCGTCGCGCGCAGCATCGGCCGGCCGGTTTCGAGCGTGCGCATCCGTGCGATCTGCAGATGCTGGTCGAGTGCGATCGTGTCGCCGAACCAGCCGAGATTCGTCGAATTCACGAGCACGCCGGCCGACGTCGCGTTTTCGCGGATCGAGCGCGCGATCTCCTCGCCGAAAATATCCTCGTAGCAGACGTCGACTGCGATCGGCTGGTTGTGAACCATGAACGGCTTTTGTACCGGCTGACCGCGCGCGAGATCGCCGAGCGGAATGTTCATCATCTGCACGAACCAGTGGAAGCCGTACGGCACGAATTCACCGAACGGCACGAGGTGATGCTTGTCGTAGCGGTAGATCTGACTCACGCCTGGCGTGATGCCGAACAGGCTGTTCGTGAAGTCGGTGAGGCGGCCGTCCTTCGTGACGGTGCCGCCGAACGCGCCGAACAGGATCGACGTCTTCGTCGAATCGGCGAAGTCGCGCACCGCGAGGCCGAAGCGCTCCGGCACTTCCTGCGCGAACACGGGAATCGCGGTTTCCGGCGTGACGACGAGGTCGGCCGGTTTCGCGGTGATCATCCGCTGGTAGTCGTCGATCTCGGAGAGGATGCTGGCCTTGTCGTACTTCATCTCCTGCTTCACGTTGCCTTGCAGGAGGCGCACCGTGAGCGGCGCGTCGGCGGGCGTCGTCCACGCGACGAACCGCAGCAGCACGCCGGCCGCGATCAGCGCGATCACGACCGCGGCGGGTACGACCGCGCGCGACCGGCCGGTCGTGGCCATGACAGCACCGCCGTTGCGCGACTCGCGTGCACGCACCCACGTCTGCACGAGCAGCGCGGCGACGAGCGCGAGCACCCAGCCGACACCGTACACGCCGGCGATCGGCGCAAAGCCGGCGAGCGGCCCGTCGACCTGCGCATAGCCGCTCGCGAGCCACGGGAAGCCGGTGAACACGGTGCCGCGCAACCATTCGCCGAGGGCCCATGCGCTCGCGAATGCGAACGCGCCGTGCCATGTGGGGGAGAACGGCTGGTCGTCGAGTGCGCCGTTGCGCGCATGCCCTGCGCAGAGCGACCAGATGCCTGCAGCGAACGCCGGATAGACGGCGAGATACAGCGAGAACAGCGCGACCGCCGCAGCCGCGAGCGGCGCCGACATTCCGCCGTACACGTGCATGCTGACGTACAGCCACCACACACCGGTCACGAAGTTGCCGAAGCCGAATGCGCCGCCTGTCAGCGCGGCACTCTTCCAGCCGGTCGTGCGCGTGAGCCACGCGAACAGGAACGCGAACAGCACGAGTTCGAGCCAGCCGCCGTGCGGCGTCGGTGCAAACGACAACGTGTTCGCCGCGCCTGCGACAAAGGCCGCGAGATAGTGCCAGCGGGGCAGCACGCGGCGCGTGCGGGTGCTGGCGGCTGCGGCGGCTGCAACGGGTGTCGCGCCGGAGCGCAGACGGGAGGAGATCGGGTCGGCCATCGTTACGCGGTCGGCGGGAGGTGAAAGGGGGCTTGCCTGGGGAAGCGCGACGTGGGTGGCGCGCTCAGGTCTGCACGTGCTGCGCGTCGCGTTCGCGCTGGCCTGCCAGCGGGTCGCGGCGCACCAGCAGCACGTGAATCTGACGCGCGTCGCCGCGCAGGATTTCGAAGATCAGATCGTCGAGCCGGACTTTCTCGCCGCGATGCGGCACCCGGCCGAAATGATGCGTGACGAGGCCGCCGATCGTGTCGACTTCCTCGTCGGGATAGTGTGTGCCGAACGCGTCGTTGAACTGCTCGATCTCGGTCAGCGCGCGCACGCGGAAACGGCCGTCCGGCGATGCGATGATGTTGCCGCTTTCCTCGTCGAAATCGTATTCGTCTTCGATGTCGCCGACGATCTGTTCGAGCACGTCCTCGATCGTGATGAGGCCCGCGACGCCGCCGTATTCGTCGACGACGATGGCGATGTGATTATGGTTCACGCGGAAGTCGTGCAGCAGCACGTTCAGGCGCTTCGATTCGGGAATGAACACCGCGGGGCGCAGCATGCCGCGCACATCGAATTCCTCTTCGGCGTAGTAGCGCAGCAGATCTTTCGCGAGCAGCACGCCGATCACGTTGTCGCGATTGCCTTCGTAGACCGGATAGCGCGAGTGCGCCTTGTCGAGCACGTAGGGAATGAATTCGTCGGGGGTTTCGGCGATGTTGATCGCGTCCATCTGCGCGCGGGGAATCATGATGTCGCGCGCGCACAGCTCGGACACCTGGAAGACGCCCTCGATCATCGACAGCGAGTCCGCGTCGATCAGGTTGCGCTCATGCGCATCCTGCAGGATTTCGAGGAGTTCGCCGCGAGAGTCGGGTTCGGGCGAGATGAAATCGGTCAGACGCTCGAGCAGGGAGCGCTTTTCCGGAGGTTTGTCGATGGAGCGTCGACTGGGATAGGTGTCGTTCATGGTGAAGCGCCCGGCCAGACTGGGCGCGCTGTTTCAGAGCACTAAGGATAACATCGCCGATATGGCGGCACCGTGTACCGGGCGGCTACGGTCATCCTAACTGATCGACACGAAAAACGTGCAGTAGAGAAAAATACCAGGCCCGTGGCTGGGGTGGACGTCGAACCGGCCTATCGGCAGCGCGCGAGCAGCCCTTCCAGCGCCCGGTCCGGCATATCGCTTTCGCGCAGCGCTGCGACGGTCCGGCTGACGTAGTCGAGCGTCGTGCCGTAGCGGCCGCGCGCACAGCCGAGCACGGTCCGCACGACGTCGTCGGTCAGTTTGCCGGTATAGCTCGCGACGTCGCGGCGCATCACGAACGCAAGCGCGGGGACGCGCCGACCGTCGGCGAGCACGCACGGCAGCCATGCGGGCCGGTACGAACCCATGGCCATTTCGCGGCGCCACAGCGCATCCAGATGCGGCATCGCGCCCTGCGCGGCGAGCCGGAACGCGATGCCGCTGCACGAACCGCCGCGATCCAGCGCGAGCACGAGGCCCGGCTGCTCGGGCGTGCCGCGGTTCACGCGCGACCACAGATAGAGCCCGCGATGATAGCCATGCACCCGCGAGCGCATCGCTTCGGCGGTCGGCAGGCCGGGATTCCAGATCAGCGACCCATAGCCGAACAGCCAGAGATCGCTCGTGCGGTCCCAGTCGCGCAGCGCGTGATCTAGCGACGCGCGTAGCTCCGCGTCCGTCAGCAGCCGCGATTCGCCGAGCGATGGCGGATAGCACGGACCCGCCGGCGGGTTCGGGCGGTCGGGAGCGGCGGGAGGAGGGGTGCGGGCGTTCACGGCGCGGGCGGTGGGTAAGCAGGTAATCGGGTAGCGGAAAACGATGCAGAGTAACGTGGATCGGTGGATCGGTGGATCGGTGGATCGGCGGACCGCATCGATATCAGCGGTAAGGATCCGGAAAGCCGAGCTGCGCGAGAATGTCGGTTTCGATCGCTTCCATTTCCTGCGCCTCTTCGTCGACCTCGTGATCGTAGCCCTGCGCATGCAGCGCGCCGTGCACGATCAGGTGCGCGTAGTGCGCGGCGAGCGGCTTCTTCTGCTCGGCGGCTTCGTGCTCGACCACCGGGCAGCACAGGATCAGGTCGCCCGTCACCGGATCGTCTTCCGATTCCGCGTACGCGAACGTCAGCACGTTGGTCGCGTAGTCCTTGCCGCGATACGTGCGGTTCAGCGTGCGGCCCTCGTCGGCGTCGACGAAGCGCACGGTCAGTTCCGCGTCCGCGAACAGCGCGGGCTTCAGCCACGCGGCGACGGTCGCGCGCGGCAGGATCTGCTTGTGAGCCGGCCACGCCTTCGCGGCGGGGAACTGCAGGGTCAGCTTCAGCTTCGGCGCGCGGGCGGTCATGAGAGAAACTCGAGGTTCGAAGGCTCGGGGTTAGCGCGCATCCGCGGCGGTGTTTTTCTGCGAGTGCGCGTCGTAGGCCTCGACGATCCGCGCGACGAGCGGATGCCGCACCACGTCCACGCTCGTAAAGCGCGTGAGCGCGATGCCGCGCACGTCCGACAGCACCTGCTGCGCCTCGATGAGCCCGCTCTTGTGGCCGCGCGGCAGATCGATCTGCGTGGTGTCGCCGGTGACGACCGCTTTCGAGCCGAAGCCGATCCGCGTGAGGAACATCTTCATCTGTTCGGGCGTGGTGTTCTGCGCCTCGTCGAGGATGATGAACGCGTGGTTCAGCGTGCGTCCGCGCATGTATGCCAGCGGCGCGATTTCGATCATCTGCCGCTCGAACATCTTCGCGGTCTTGTCGAAGCCGAGCAGGTCGTACAGCGCGTCGTACAGCGGCCGCAGGTACGGATCGACCTTCTGCGCGAGATCGCCCGGCAGGAAGCCGAGCCGTTCGCCTGCTTCGACCGCCGGTCGTGTCAGCACGATGCGCTTCACCTGATCGCGCTCGAGCGAATCGACCGCGCACGCGACCGCGAGATAGGTCTTGCCCGTGCCCGCGGGACCGACGCCGAACGTCACGTCGTGCGACACGATCTGCTTCAGATATTCGCGCTGCGCCGGCGTGCGGCCGCGCAGATCGGCGCGTCGCGTGTAGAGCTTCGGACCGAGTTCGTCGCCGTCCGCGTCGTCGCCGCTGCGGGCCGGTTCGTCGAACGGATGATCGGGGTCAACGGGGAAACGTGGATCGCGCGGGCCGCGCGGATCGGCATCGACGCCGTTGCGCGCGGCGGCCACGCGGTGTGCCGGCCCATGGCTCGTCGGATGGCGCGCTTCGACCAGCGCGAGCTGGATGTCGTCGATCGACAGCGGTTTGTGCGCGTTGCTGTAGAAGTCTTCGAGTGCTGTCAGCGCGACTTTCGCGCCCCGGCCGCGGATGGTCATCCGGTGGCCGCGACGCTGGATCGTCACGTCGAGCGCCTGCTCGATCTGCCGCAGGTTCTCGTCGAGCGGTCCGCAGAGATTGGCGAGCCGCGCGTTGTCGTCGCGCGGTGCGGTGAATTCCAGATGCTGGATGGTCTTCAAGGCGGGGAGTCGCTCCTGTGCCTAGTGGGTGCTCGCGGTCGCGGCGTCGTGCAGCAGCACGAGTTCGCCGCGCAGCGAGTGCGGGTATGCGAGATTGATCTTCACGTCGACCATCTGGCCGATCAGCCGCGCGTGCGCCGCGACCGGCGCCGGGAAATTCACCACGCGGTTGTTCTCGGTGCGGCCGGCGAGCTCGGTCGGGTCTTTGCGCGACGGCCCTTCGACCAGAATGCGCTCGATCTTGCCGACCATCGACTGGCTGATGCGCGCGACGTTCTCTTCGATGGTCGCCTGCAGATGCTGCAGACGCTTCAACTTCACCTCGCGAGGCGTGTCGTCGTGCAGGTTCGCGGCCGGCGTGCCGGGACGCGGGCTGTAGATGAACGAGAAGCTGGTGTCGTAGCTCATCTCGTGGATCAGCGCCATCATCTTGTCGAAGTCTTCTTCGGTCTCGCCGGGGAAGCCGACGATCATGTCCGTCGACAGCGACAGGTCCGGGCGGATCGCGCGCAGCCGGCGGATCACCGACTTGTACTCGAGCACCGTGTAGCCGCGCTTCATCGCCATCAGGATGTGGTCGGAGCCGTGCTGCACCGGCAGATGCAGATGGTTCACGAGCTTCGGCACCTTCGCGTAGGTGTCGATCAGGCGCTGCGTGAATTCCTTCGGATGCGACGTGGTGTAGCGGATGCGCTCGATGCCCGGAATATCGGCGACGTATTCGATCAGCGTCGCGAAATCGGCAATGTCGTGCGAGTGTTGCGTCAAGGCGCCGCGGTACGCGTTCACGTTCTGGCCGAGCAGCGTGACTTCACGCACGCCCTGATCGGCGAGGCCGGCGATCTCGGTGAGTACGTCGTCGAGCGGGCGCGACACTTCTTCGCCGCGCGTGTACGGCACGACGCAGTAGCTGCAATACTTGCTGCAGCCTTCCATGATCGACACGAACGCGCTCGGACCATCGACGCGCGCGGGGGGCAGATGGTCGAACTTCTCGATCTCGGGGAACGAGATGTCGACCTGCGGACGGCCGCTTGCGCGGCGCTGGTCGATCATCTGCGGCAGGCGGTGCAGCGTCTGCGGACCGAACACGAGGTCGACGTATGGCGCGCGCGCGACGATCGCCGCACCTTCCTGGCTCGCGACGCAGCCACCGACGCCGATGATCAGGTTCGGGTTCGCTTCCTTCAGCTCGCGCACGCGGCCGAGGTCGGAGAAGACCTTTTCCTGCGCCTTTTCGCGCACCGAGCAGGTGTTGAACAGAATGACGTCCGCGTCTTCCGGGGAGTCGGTCTTGACGAGGCCTTCAGCGGCGCCGAGTACGTCGACCATCTTGTCGGAGTCGTACTCGTTCATCTGGCAGCCAAAGGTCTTTACATAAACTTTCTTGGTCATCGAGATTCGCCGTTCGCAGTGGTTAACCTGGGGGCGTCTGCAATTAAAACTGGGTGGAAGAAGGGCAAGTAACAGGGTCGGCCTGGCGGCGCGGCAGCCCTCGCTGAATCTCGCATTATAGCCGCTCAGCACGGCCGCCTGATGGCGTGGGGGCCGCCGGATCGGGGCCGAGCAGCGCATCCAGCTCGCCCGCGACCTGCGCGAAACGCTCGCCGAGAAAGTCGAGCAGCACGCGCACGCGCGGCGCCATGAAACGGTTGCGGTGATAAAGCGCGTGCAGCGGCGCGTCCGGATAGCGCCAGTCCGGCAGCAGCACCCGCAACCCGTCGGCGCGCAGGTCCGCTTCGACGTCCCACATCGACTTGATCACGATCCCGTAGCCGCGCAGCGCCCATTCGCGGGCGATCGCACCGTCGTTGGTTTCGCGAGCGGTATCGAGCGGCACCGTGTAGTGCTGCACTTCGTCGCCGCGCGTGAAGCGCCATTCGTTGGCCGTCCCCGAGGCGGTGGCGAGCACGATGCAGTCAAAGCGCGCGAGATCGAACGGATCTTTCGGCTCGCCATGCCGCGCGACGTAGTCCGGCGACGCGCACAGTACGCGCCGGTTCGGCGCGAGCCGCTTCGCGACGAGTGAACTGTCCGGCGGCACGCCGAAGCGGATCGCGAGGTCGATGTCTTCCTGCACGAGGTTCGACAGCGAGTCGGACAGCATCAGCGCGAACGTTACTTCCGGATAGTGCTCGTTGAATTCGTCGAGCCAGTGCATCAGCAGGTTGCGGCCGAAATCGGATGTCGCCGAAATCCGCACCTTGCCGCGCACGACGTTCTGGCCGGCCTGTAGCGCGGCTTCGGCGTCGTCGAGCGCCTGCAGCGCCTGCTGGCAGCAGCTCAGGTACAGACGGCCTTCGTCGGTGAGCCGCAGCTGACGGGTAGTGCGCTCGAAGAGCCGCACCTTTAGCTGGGCTTCCAGTTTCGCGAGCCGTGCGCTCGCGGCGGCTGGCGTGAGCCCGAGCTTGCGACCCGCTGCCGACAGGCCACCCAGCTTCGCCGCCTCGACGAACAGGCGGATGTCGCCAAGATTGTCCATCGATTATTCCAAATAATTTGAAAATGATTCAAATGCTACGCCAATTCTCCAATTGACGCGCCGCGGCGACAATGCGCGCATCCAAACGTCTTTCTGCAGTCTTTCTGCGGGCCAGCCGCCATGCATCTCGATCACGCGACCGTCGTTACTCCCGATCTCGAACGCGCGCGACGCTTCTTCGTCGACGTCGTGGGGCTCGCCGAGGGCGCGCGACCGCCGTTCGGGATCGGTGGCTACTGGCTGTACGCCGGTGGCCGGCCGGTGATCCATCTGGTGAACGCGACGGTGCCCGGTTCTTCAGCGGGCCGCCCGGCGCCGCGTATCGATCACATCGCGTTCCGGATCGACGGTCTCGACGAATGGCAGGCGCTGCTCGCGCGGCTCGACGCCGCGCAGACCGTCTACCAGCTTGCCGAAGTGCCGCTCGCGGATGAATTGCAACTGTTCGTCGCGCTCGCGCCGGGCGTCGTCATCGAGTTCGTGACGGCCAGGCGCCACGCGCATCACTGAAACAACGGAGAGCTTCCATGCCCATTCCTTTAATCGCGCTCGCGATCAGCGCGTTTGCGATCGGCACGACCGAATTCGTCATCATGGGTCTGCTGCCCGACGTCGCCCGCGATCTTGCCGTGTCGCTACCGTCGGCGGGGCTGCTCGTCAGCGGCTACGCGCTCGGTGTCGCGGTCGGTGCGCCATTGCTCGCGGCGATTACCAGCAAGATGCCGCGCAAGTTCGCATTGCAGTTGCTGATGGGCGTGTTCATCGTCGGCAACGTGCTGTGCGCGGTCGCGTCGGGCTATTCGCTGCTGATGGTCGCGCGCGTCGTCACGTCGTTCGCGCACGGGTCGTTCTTCGGCATCGGCGCGGTGGTTGCTGCGTCGCTCGTGCCGCAGGAAAAGCGCGCCAGCGCGATCGCGCTGATGTTCACGGGCCTCACGCTCGCGAACGTGCTCGGCGTGCCGTTCGGTACGTTCATCGGCCAGGAATTCGGCTGGCGGATGGCATTCTGGATCGTGGCCGCGCTCGGCGTCGCGTCGCTCGCGGGTGTCACGGCGCTCGTGCCGAACCGGCACGATACTGGTCCGGCTGGACTCGGCCACGAGGTGCGCGTGCTGAAGGACCCGCAGGTGTGGATCGCGTTGCTGATGACCGTGCTTGGGTTCGGCGGCGTGTTCGTCGTGTTCACGTACATCGCGCCGATCCTCGAGCAGGTAAGCGGCTTCTCGCCGCGCGGCGTGACGCTGATCCTGGTGTTGTTCGGCATCGGTCTGACGATTGGCAATACCGTCGGCGGCAAGCTCGCGGACCGCGCGTTGATGCCGTCGCTGATGGGCATCCTGGTCGCGCTCGCGATCGTGATGGCGATCTTCGCGCGCACCAGCCATTCGCAGATCGCCGCGGCGGTGACGATTTTCGTCTGGGGCATCGCGGCATTCGCGACGGTGCCGCCGTTGCAGATGCGCGTCGTCGAGAAGGCTGCGGCCGCGCCGAACCTCGCGTCGACGCTGAACATCGGCGCGTTCAACGTCGGCAATGCGGGCGGCGCGTGGCTCGGCGGTCTTGCGATTGGCCACGGGTATGGGCTCGATGCGTTGCCGTGGGTGGCTGCAGCGGTTACGGTTGCGGCTTTGCTGCTGACGTGGATTGCTGCGAGGATGGATGCGCCTGCGGCGGTGGTGCAACGGGCGTGACGTTTCGCGTAGCGTGCAGCACGCCCCGGCGTTATGAAGAATCGGCACAAGCATTATCAGAATCGCCCTCTGGCTGGCGTTGCGGAATCCACGGGCACACGGCGGAATAACCAACGATCACCCGGAACGTGCCGTCGAGTACCTGAGTTTTCTAAGCATGCTTGCGCGCTTACTCGACAGGGCGCAGCGCGCGTGACCTGCGTCACGGTATTCAAACTGGGCACGGTTCGGCGCATCGTTGTGCAGGCCGGCCCGTGATGACCAGCCCCTACTTTTGTTGAAACCTCATTTGTAGTCTTGAGTGTCGTCTATCTTGGTGATCTTCCAGGCGTTGCCCTCTTTGCGCAAAAACACCAGGTTCAGTTTCTTGCCGTCTTTGTCCACACCGAGGACAACAGGTACGAGAGCGACATCATCAAACATGATCGCCGATTGCGGCGCGATGTTCGCGGCCCAATCCTTCTCGTCATAGTCCTGCACCTTCGTAAAGTAGTCGTGCCCGTCCGGCAGGCTGTTATGGTGATACTCGTATCGCAGGCGGGTTACCGTATCCTTCGCCATGTAGTGGAGTATCGCGTTATCCAGCAACGGGTAACCTTTCTCGTCACGCTTGAAGTACCACGTGTAGAACGCTTTTACGCTTGCCTCTGGTGTGCTCTGGTCACTCTGTGCGACCGCCGGCGACTGAAAGAAGGCTGAGAGGGTAAGGAGCAAAGTGGCTATAAACAGGGCGAAATATTTCTTCATGGCTTCGCTCAGTTGCGGCGATAGATTTTGTACGGGGGATGGATATTGCGGTACGCCTGACTCGGATAAAAGCCGTGATACTGTTTGAAATCAGAAATCCAGATTTGTCCGTCGTACATCGCCATGTGGCCGTCAGGGTGCCCGGTTATGGGTTGGATTACAACTACATCGCCTTTCCACGGCGCTCCTGATAAAACCTCATGGAATCCGGCCGCGGTCAGTGGGCCGCCGTAGTTACGAGCAGACGCGGTATGAGTAAGCGTAATGCCACCAGCTTCTATTGCTCTGCGGACATACTTCGCGCAGTTGGCGGTGCTTCCTGCTTCAGCATTGTCGCGCAGGTGGGCTACAGCCGCGTATATGTTCCAGTTTGGCATACGTGTTCCCCGGTAGAGAAAGTCGCTCGCCAGAATACAGGAGTCGATTGTTGTCACGAAATCGAAGATCCGCATACCCTGCTAGAACAGATAGGCCGATTTAGATAATTTTATAAAGATTCGAACTTGGATCGTTTGTATTTTTCAAGGGGACCCCGGTAACCCTGCACGTATCCTTGGCGGGGCAGTCTCTATGGTGTTACTGCAGGATGCTTTTGCAGTTGAGTGCAAGAGTTGATGGTAGCGATTTTTTCCAACACCTTGCCAGCAATCGGCGTGAGACCGCAGGAGACCCTCGGAGAACGATTTCCCGGAAGCCCGTTGTTTACGGGCTTCTGTGAGAACCTAAGAGAGCGCCTGCGATAACAGTGTGAAGATAACTTCGTTGGGCGCAGCGAATCCGGGTGCTAGTCTTGCCTCCACTAACGCTCGCCCGCCTTCCGGCGGCGCTCCTGGAGGCAACCATGCATTCCCCGCTTGCGCTCGTTCGCGATCCCGCGGCTGATGCCGCCTTGACCGGCACCCATCGCGCGCTCGATGCACACCATGCCCGCGATGCGGCCGCACACGACACGCTGCGTGGCGCCGAGTCGTTCGACGCGCTCGAGCATCTCGTCGGCATCAATCTCGCGCGGCTGCGCGCGGAGCGGCAACTGTCGCTCGATGCGCTGGCCCGCGCGTCCGGTGTGTCCCGCGCGATGCTCGCGCAGATCGAATCGGCGCGCAGCGTGCCGTCGATCAAGGTGCTGTGCAAGGTCGCCGCGGCGCTCAAGGTGTCGGTGTCCGCCTTCCTGCGCCGACATGCGCTGAACGGTTTCGAACATCTTCCCGCAGACCGCGCGACGCGCGTCGTCAGTTCGGACGGTCGTTACTCAGCCCGCTCACTGTACCCGGACGCCGAACCGGCCGCCGCCGAATTCCATGAGCTGCGCATCGCGCCGTTGCATACGGAGCCCGGCACGCGCCGTGCGCCGGGTACGACGGTGAATCTGGTGGTCAGCGAGGGCACGCTCGAAGTGAGCGTGCACGACCAGCGGCAACTGCTCGCGACCGGCGATGCGATCGTCTTCGATGCCGACCAGCCATACAGTTTGCGTAATCCCGGTGACACCGAGGCGCGCGCGTTCCGCGTGACGTTGAATGCGGAAACGCCACCGCGCTGGGACGTGCCGTCGGACACGGCGCGGCATGTCGCGACGCCGGAACGCGTCGCCGAACCTGCACAATGAATCGATGAAACGGTGGAGCCACCATGCGCCATGGCGGCCCTACCGATTGCAGTCTCTAGTTTGAGTCGAACCGCGCTGCATGTCGTGCGCGGGTGTTGTATCCTTTGCCGGCCGGATTTTCGTCCGGCAATCAGTGCGTCTTCAGGGCGGGGTGAAATTCCCCACCGGCGGTAAGCCGGCCGCGCAGCCATCGCTGCATGAGCCGACGAGCCCGCGAGCGCCCGTGTCGTTGCTGTCGGCCGTTGTTGATTCAGGCCGGCGAAGCGGGGTCAGCAGATCTGGTGCGATGCCAGAGCCGACGGTCATAGTCCGGATGGAAGAAGATGTGCAGATAGTCATGTGCGTTTCGACGCCGCCAGTCGTTCCAGGCGGCGACCGGTCGTTCCGTTCGTGGAGCGTCCGGCGGGATGCGTTCTGCCTGTTTGCAATGCCCTGAAACGTTTTTCGCCCAACTTCCGCGAGGAGCGTTTCACATGTCTTTTATCTCTGCTGTTCCTGCTGTTGTCCCGGCTTTCCCGGCACCCACGACGATCGCCGCCGACGCGTTCGCCGATCTCCCTCTGCTCGCCACCGAACCCGTACCGCCGCGTATTGCCGCCGCATTGCAGGCGATGCGCGATGGTCGCGCGGTCGTCCTGCAGGACGATCACGATCGCGAGAACGAAGCCGATCTGATCGTGTCGGCCGAACGTCTGACCGTCGAAACGATGGCGCTGCTGATCCGCGAATGCAGCGGCATCGTGTGCCTGTGTCTACCCGACGACAGGATCCGCGCACTCGAACTGCCGCCGATGGCAGTCAACAACGAGAGCCGGCACGGCACGGCGTTCACGGTATCGATCGAGGCGCGCGAAGGCGTGACGACCGGCGTATCGGCGGCCGATCGCGTGACGACGATTCGCGCCGCGATCGCAGCGGATGCGAAGCCCGCCGACATCGTGCGGCCAGGCCACGTGTTTCCGTTGCGCGCGATGCCGGGCGGCGTGCTCGCGCGGCGCGGCCATACCGAGGGCACCGTCGATCTCGCGATTCTCGCGGGCCTGCAGCCGGCCGGCGTGCTGTGTGAGTTGATGAACGAAGACGGTACGATGACGCGCGGCGCGGATGTCGAGCGTTTCGCGGCGAAGCACAACCTGCCGATGCTGACGATCGCGGAACTGGTCGAGTTTCGTGCGGCGCTCGCCGCGGCGCGCGAGTACTGCGAGGATTGTGCGTAAGCGCGGTTAGCGGCGGCGGTTAGCGGCAGCAGGCGAGGGCGTATGGGTGGCGCCCTACGACTGCACGTCGCCGAACTCTCCGCGCATGCCGGCTTCGACGAGCGCGGGGAGTTCGTCCATCCGTTCGATGATGCGCGTCATGCCCATCTTGCGCAGCACGTCCGCGTAGCCCGACGGAATGTGGCTCGCGCCGACGAACGCGATGGTTTTCATACCCGCCGCACGCGCCGCGTTCAGCCCGGCGATGCTGTCTTCGACGACCACGCAGCGGTCCGCCGCAACACCGAGCTGCTGCGCGGCGAACAGGTAGACATCGGGGTAGGGTTTCGGCCGCGCGACCTGCTCGGCGCTGAACACGCGCGACCCGAAGATTTCACTTAAGCCCGCGCGCCGCACGGAGGCGACCACGCGTGCCATGCGGCTGTTCGACACGACGGCGGCCGGCAACGTCACGCGATGCAGCGCGTCGCGCACCCCATTGATCGGACTCAGCGAAGCGGCGAGCGCGACTTCGACGTTACGCTCGACGGTGACGGGAAAGTCGGCGGGCAGCTTGATGTCGAACGACGCTTCGACGCCCGCGAGGAAGCGCGAAGTCTGCTGGCCGAAGGCCGTTTTGACGACGGGTTCGAAATCGAGGCCCGGGAACAGTGTCGTGAGCGTATCGAACATCACGCGGTCGGCGATGACTTCGCTGTCGACGAGCACGCCGTCGCAATCACAAATGAGGTGGTCGATCATGCGGAAACAGGAGAGGCGGGCGGAGTATCCGCGCGACGCGTAAAGACGTCATCATACGTGCTTTGCGTGGGCCGCCGTCCTGTGCCGGTGTGCCGCGTCACTCTAATCGGGCGAGTATGGGCGGGGCCGTGACGGCACGGCCCCTTGCACGACCTACATCTGTTCCGCGCGTTCCTTGATCCGTTCACCCTGCAGCTCCCGCACACGTGCCGGAAGGAACGGATGAATGAGCAACTGATACGCGCCGCCGCCGATTACGCCGCCGATCAACGGCGCAACCACCGGAATCCACCAGAAGTTGTCCGGCGACGGCAGCGCCGACGAACCCCAGCCGGCAAAGTACGCGAAGAGGCGCGGCCCGAAGTCGCGAGCCGGATTCATCGCCCATGCTTCGAGATACCCCATCGAAGCACCCAATGTGGCCACGAGAAAGCCGATCATCAGCGCGCCGGTATTTGCCTTGGGGGCCATTTCGTTGAACTGCTCGGTGATCGCAAAGATGCCGAACAGCAGCAGCGCGGTCAGGATCACTTCGTCCGAGAACGCGTGCATCGGTGTGATCGCGAGGCCCGGATGCGTGAAGAACACGCCGGCTGCGCCGCCGTCCGCGCGCGTCAGATGATGCACCGTGTTGAAGTGGTCGATCACCGGCCCGAACAGCGTATAGACGAGGATCGCGCCGAGCACGCCGCCGATTACCTGCGCGACCCAGTACGGCACCACCTTGCGCCATGAGAAACCGCGAAACAGCGCCAATGCAAGGGTGACCGCCGGATTCGCATGCGTGCCCGAGATCGAGCCGGTGATATAGATCGCCAGCGTGACCGCCAGCCCCCATGCCATGCAGACGCCCCAATAGGCGTTCACATAGGGACTGGGATCGTAAAGCGTGTACATGCACGCGACCGAATCGCCGAAAGCGATGATGATCAACACGGCGATTGCCTCGGAAATCAGTTCGCCGACGAACTGCCGTCTCGATATTTGTTTAGTTATGCTAGACATTGAAATCGCTCCTGAATTGTTTGAATGGCCCTGCTATGCGCGCGCGAGGGCGCGCATCACGTCAACTCGCGTCAATTTACGTCAGTCCGCGTCGGCCCACGCCTTCGCGGCATTCACTGCGCGCTGCCAGCCGTGCACATGGCGCTTGACGTCCGCTGGGTCCAGCGATGCCTTGAAGCGACGATCGAGCTTCCACTGGCTTTTCAGTTCGTCCACGTCCTTCCAGTAACCCACCGCGAGACCCGCGAGATAGGCGGCGCCGAGAGCCGTCGTTTCGCTGATCTGCGGACGTACCGCATCGACGCCCAGAAGATCCGCCTGGAACTGCATCAGCAGATTGTTCGCGCATGCGCCACCGTCGACGCGCAGTTCCTCGATGCGGATACCCGAGTCGGCTTCCATCGCCTTCAACACGTCGAGCGACTGATAGGCGATTGAATCGAGCGCGGCGCGCGCGATGTGTGCGGCATCGGTGCCGCGTGTCACGCCGAACAATGTGCCGCGCGCGCGGGCGTTCCAGTGTGGCGCACCGAGCCCGGCGAAGGCCGGCACCAGATAGACGCCGTCGCTATGCGGCACGCTGCCGGCGAGCTTCTCGATCTCGCCCGCGGTCTTGATGATGCCGAGCCCGTCGCGTAGCCATTGCACGACCGCGCCCGCGATGAAGATACTGCCTTCGAGCGCGTAGTTGATCTGATCGCCGATCTGCCAGGCAATCGTCGTGACGAGGTTGTTCTTCGATTCGATCGGCTTGTTGCCGGTGTTCATCACGAGGAAGCAGCCGGTGCCGTAGGTGTTCTTCACCATGCCGGACTGCGTGCACATCTGGCCGAAGAGCGCCGCGTGCTGGTCGCCGGCGATGCCCGCGAGCGGAATCTTCGAGGCGAATACGGTGGTCACGGTCTGTCCGTACACCTCGGACGACGAGCGGACCTCGGGCAGCATGCTGCGCGGAATGTCGAGCGCTTCGAGCAGTTCGTCGTCCCATTGCAGCGTATGGATGTTGAACAACATCGTGCGCGATGCGTTGGTGACGTCGGTGACGTGCAGCCCGTGCTTCGTAAAATTCCACACGAGCCAGCTGTCCACGGTGCCGAACGCGAGCTTGCCCTGCTTCGCCTTTTCGCGTGCGCCTGCGACGTTGTCGAGAATCCAGCGGATCTTGGTCGCGGAAAAATATGAATCGATCGGCAGACCGGTCTTCGCGCGCACCTTCGCTTCGAGTCCGTCCGCTTTCAGTTGATCGCAGAAATCGGCGGTGCGGCGGTCCTGCCAGACGATCGCGTTGTAGACGGGCTGTCCGGTCTCGCGGTCCCACACGATGGTGGTTTCGCGCTGGTTCGTGATGCCGATTGCGGCGATCGATGTACCGTTGAGCCCGGCCCGTGTGACGGCCTCGGCCGCGACGCCGGCCTGGGTCGACCAGATTTCCTGCGGGTCGTGTTCGACCCAGCCCGGACGGGGATAGATCTGCTGGAACTCTTTCTGCGCGACCGACACGATATTGCCCTGGCGATCGAACAGCATTGCACGGGAACTGGTAGTGCCCTGGTCGAGGGCGAGCACGTATTGATCCTGCATTGTCTCTTCTCCATGTGTTTGTATGACGCGCCGGACGACGTTCGGCGCCTCGGGACGGCTTGTTGTTGTGGTGATGCAGCAACCGCCGTAGTGGGTGCTTGCCGTTCGACGAACGGCGGGCGGCGGCGCGACGATGCGTGCCGCCGGACTTCGATTACGCGTGCTGGCTGACCGGTTCGCGAGCGAACCATGCGTCGATTTCGCTGCTGACCCGCTCGAGCGTGCCGGGCTCGACGTGCAGGCCGAGCTTCGAGCGGCGCCACAGCACGTCCTTTGCGCTGCGTGCCCATTCGGTGTCGCGCAGATAGCGCAACTCCGCGTCGTAGAGATCCGGCGCGAACGCCGTGCCGAGATCGGCGATCGAGCGCGCGCCACCGATCAGCACCTTGGCACGTGTGCCGTACGCGCGGGCATAGCGGCGCGCGAGCGCGGCCGGCAGCCACGGAAACTGCTGCTGGAACTGCGTGGCGAAGCGGTTGAAATCAGCGCCTGCGATGTCGCCGCCGGGCAGGGACGCACCGGCGGTCCACGACGGGGCGTCGATCTGCAGCACGCGCGTGAGTTCGTTGACGGCATCTTCCGCGAGCTTGCGGAACGTCGTGATCTTGCCGCCGAACACCGACAGCAGCGGTGCCTCGCCGGCGGGTGCGTCGAGTTCGAGCTGGTAATCGCGCGTGACGGCCGACGGGTTGTCGGCGTTCTCGTCTTCGAGCAGCGGACGCACGCCCGAATAGGTCCAGCAGACGTCGTGCGGCGCGATGGGTTGACGGAAGTAGCGGTTGATCGAATCGCACAGGTACTGCGTTTCGTCCGGCGTGATCGCGACCTGTGCCGGGTCGCCGTGATACTCGATGTCGGTGGTACCGATCAGCGTGTAGTCGTGCTCGTAGGGGATCGCGAAGACGATCCGCTTGTCCGGGTTCTGGAAGATGTACGCGTGGTCGTGTTCGAACAGGCGCCGTACGACGATGTGGCTGCCCTTCACGAGCCGCACGCTGTGATTCGCGTCGCGGCCGAGTGCACCATGCAGCAGTTCGCCGACCCACGGTCCGGCGGCGTTCGCGATCGCGCCCGCGCGTACGTCGAGTGTCGTGCCGTCCGCCTGGCGCAGCTGCGCGTGCCATTCGCCGCCGGCCCGCACCGCGCCGGTGAGCTTCGTGCGGGTGAGCACGGTCGCGCCGTGTTCGCGTGCGTCGAGCGCGTTCAGCACGACGAGCCGTGCATCGTCGACCCAGCCGTCGGAATAGACGAAGCCGCGCTTGATCGTCTCGACGAGCGGTTTGCCGGCCGGATGCTTGCGCATGTCGATGCCGCGGGAACCCGGCAGCAGTTCGCGGCGGGCGAGGTGATCGTAGAGGAAGAGGCCGGCGCGAATCAGCCAGGCGGGACGCAGGTCGGGCATGTGCGGCATCGCGAAGCGCAGCGGCCACATGATGTGCGGCGCCGCGCGCAGCAGCGTCTCGCGTTCCTGCAGCGCCTTGCGCACGAGTCCGAATTCCCGGTACTCGAGATAGCGCAGGCCGCCGTGGATCAGCTTGGTGCTGGCCGACGACGTGTGCGCGGCGAGATCGTCCTGTTCGCAGAGCAGGACGGACAGACCGCGCCCCGCGGCATCGCGCGCGATGCCCGCGCCGTTGATTCCGCCGCCCACGACGAGCAGGTCATACCACGAGCCTTGCGTCACCGAATGTCTCCTCTGCGACCTTGAAAGAAAATCTATCGAACTGATAGTGTTCGTTTTCGAACTTTAATGAACAAATTCGAAAAAGTAAAGTTCGCTTGCAGGTCGACCGTGCGGCGCTGCTGGCGCAACCCGCGGCCGCGGACGATACTCACGGCAACGGTCTTTTCGAGGTGAGACATGCGTGCAGTGTGGGTGATCGGTGCCGCGACGCTCGTCGCGGGTTGCGTGGGGACGCCGACGGATCTGGCCGGCGGTTGGGGTGCGCCGTCGCTGTCGGCGCTTCAGCAGATGTGCGGGTCGCAGAGTGTGGATTACGGCGGTGACGCGCAGCCTGTCTACACAACGCTATTCGACGCGTACGTGGCGAGCCGCCACGGCGGGTTGTCCAAAGAGGGCTTCTGTTCGTTCCAGACGACGCTCGCGCAGCAGTACACGGCGCTTGGCGCGACCGGCGATCCGGCCACGCGCAACCGCTGGACGGCGTTTTTTCTCGATCAGAGGGTGAAAGCGTTGAGCTGGCGTGCAGCTGTCGATCCGACGCTGCGCAGCGGCTAAAAAAACGCGGTGACGCAAACGAAATGGCCGGAGAGACGAATGTCTCTCCGGCCATTTCTACGATCGGCGCGGCGCGCGTGCGCCAGCCATCCTGTGCAGCGTCTACCGGCCGGGCCGCGCAGGCAGCTTTATGGTTCGAGGCGTATTACGAGAGCCGCTTGATGGCCCGCAATGCCGTATCGCCGGTTTCGGTGATGCTCCACTGGCGCAGACCGGAGGCGAGTTTTTCGAGCTGGACCAGTTGCCGTTCCAGCAGTGCATCAAGTTCTTCCCGTTCCATGTCGACCTGGTTCGGGGCGTCCTTCACGAGCAACAACGTGGCGAATTCATGCGGACTCAGCATCGTTTTCTCCATGTTAGCCACGCCCCGATCGACAGACGCCCGGTTTGGCGGACCGGCGCGGCTTCAAGGACGGGCCATGCGCGAGGAAAAGCGTGTACGACGACGCGGCAGGCGGACGCGCGTCGGGGAACTGGAGTGTAGTCAACCGCACGGCGAACGACAAACCTTCCCCGTAAAATTTTCCGTTTGACAATTACCCGGTTGAGAGGCGGTCCGGGTCTCCCGTCAAATCCTTGATTTCACTCGAAGTTTTGCGTGCGATGCAGCATGCGCCGCAGCCGCTCGTCCTACCCGGCGACGTAGACTTGGATACCGGCGGCCGCGAGCGTTTCGTCCATCTCGGTGGGCGGCGCGGCGTCGGTGAAAAGCGCGTCGATCTGGTTGAGGTGGCCTTGCCGGACGAGCGCCGGGCGGCCGAATTTCGAGTGATCGGCGGCGAGGAAAGCGGTGCGCGCGTGCTCGATGATCGCTTCGGCCACGCGCACTTCGCGCGTGTCGAAGTCGCGCAGCGTGCCGTCGGGCTCGATACTCGACGTGCCGATGATCGCGAAATCGACCTTGAACTGCCGGATGAAATCGATCGCCAGCTCTCCGACGATTCCCTTGTCCCACGGACGCACGATCCCACCCGTCACCAGCACCTCGCAATCCGGATAGCCGCTCATCATGCTCGCGACGTTCAGGTTGTTGGTGATCACGCGCAGCCCGCGGTGCCGGTTTAGCGCCCGCGCGACCTCTTCGGTCGTCGTGCCGAGGTTGATGAAGAGGGACGCCTGATCGGGAATGTGAGTGGCCACCAACGCGGCGATGCGGCGCTTTTCTTCGTGGAACATGCGCTGCCGCGCGGTGTACGACACGTTTTCCGAGCTGGTCGGCAGGCTCGCGCCGCCGTGATAACGGCGCAGCAGATTCATGTCCGCGAGCCAGTTCACGTCGCGCCGGATGGTCTGCGGCGTCACGTCGAAGTGGGCCGCGAGATCTTCCACGGTGACGAAGCCGTCGCGTTGCACCCACTCGAGCAGTTCCTGTTGACGTGCGTTGAGGGTCAGGCGAGGGTCTCGGGTCATGACGTTCCAGGTATCGTCGCGTCCGGCGCGGTGCCGCGCCGCGCACGAAGCGAGGTTGTGCGAAGTGCGGGTATTGTAAGACCTTCCCCCGGGTTGTTTGCCGACTCGCGCGACGTCGCGCACCCCTTTCGCGACTTATTCAGACCCCCGGCTCATTTATTCATTTAATAAATGAATTTGTTTTTGATTGCTGTCCGCGCTGCAATGCCGGATTCCCCCGCTTCGGCCCCACCCGACGGCGCCAGTCGCCGCCATCCGCTTTTCGAGAGCATTCGACATGACCTCCTTCAACTGGCACAACCCGTATCCGACTCCGCGTCTCCCCGTGTTCGCGCGCAACATCGTTTCGACCTCGCATCCGCTTGCGGCGCAGGCGGGGCTCCGCATGCTATGGAAGGGCGGCAATGCCGTCGACGCGGCGATCGCGGCGGCCGCGGCGATCACCGTCGTCGAGCCGGTGTCTTGCGGTCTGGGCGGCGACGCGTTCGCGCTGGTGTGGGATGGCGCGAAGCTGCACGGGTTGAACGCGTCGGGCGTGTCGCCGGCGGCATGGAACGTCGACTACTTCAAGCGCAAGTACGGCGAGCAGGGCGGCCTCGCGACCCAGCCGAAGCGCGGCTGGGACACGGTGACGGTGCCCGGCGTGATCGCCGGCTGGGAGGCGCTGCACAGCAAGTTCGGCTCGCTGCCGTTTGCGGATCTGATGGAGCCGGCGATCGAGATCGCCGAGCGCGGTCACGCGGTGGCGAGCATCGTCGCGTACAAGTGGGCGGCAGCGGTGCCCGAACTGAAGGACCAGCCCGGCTTCGCGCAGACTTTCATGCCGCGCGGCCGTGCGCCGGAAGTCAGTGAACTGGTGCGCTTTCCGGGTCACGCGAAGACGCTGCGCCGGCTCGCCGAGCAGGGTCCGCGTGCCTACTACGAAGGCGAGATCGCCGAGCGGATCGCCGCGTTCGCGCGCGAGGGCGGTGGCGCGATGACGCTCGACGATCTGCGCAACTACCGCGCCGACTGGGTCGAGCCGATCGGCAAGGCGTATCGCGGCTACACTGTGCATGAGATTCCGCCGAACGGCCAGGGCATTGCCGCGCTGATCGCGCTCGGTATCCTCGAGCAGTTCGACGTAAGCGCGCTGGCCATCGACAACATCGAGTCGCAGCATCTGCAGATCGAGGCGATGAAGCTCGCGTTCGCCGACGTCTACCGCTATGTCGCCGATCCGCGTTCGATGGACGTCACGCCCGAGCAGATGCTCGACGACGCGTATCTGAAGTCGCGCGCGAAGCTGATTGATCCGAAGCGCGCGACGCATTTCGGCTTCGGGATGCCGCAGGCGGGTGGCACGATCTACATGTCCGTGGCCGACGAGCGCGGCATGATGGTGAGCTTCATCCAGTCGAACTACATGGGCTTCGGCTCGGGCGTCGTCGTGCCGGACAGCGGCATCTCGCTGCAGAACCGCGGCTGCGGTTTCTCGATGGACCCGAAGTCGCCGAATGTCGTCGAGGGCGGCAAGCGGCCGTTCCACACGATCATTCCGGCGTTCCTCACACAGCAGGTCGACGGCCGTCAGGAAGCGGTGATGAGCTTCGGCGTGATGGGTGGCGACATGCAGCCGCAAGGGCATCTGCAGTCGATCGTGCGGATGCTCGACTACGGCCAGCAGCCGCAGGCGGCCTGCGATGCGCCGCGCTGGAAGGTCAACCGCGACTTCACGATCGACGTCGAGTCGACGCTCGATGCCGACACCGCCCGCGCGCTCGAAGCACTCGGCCACACGATCAAATCGGTCGACGACCCGTACATGGACTTCGGTTCGGGCCAGTACATCTGGAAGCTCGACCGCAACGAACCGGAGCGCGGCTACGTCGCCGCGAGCGACAGCCGCCGCGACGGGCTTGCCGCCGGGTTCTGATTCCACTGCACGGGCGGACCACCTTCGCAACGTCCGCCGGCGCGCCACACAACTTCGTATCCCTATCGACCCCGCTTGTTCCCAAGCGGGGAGGAGACCTCGCATGACCGTTTCCACGCCGCCGTCCATGCCGGCCGACGCCTGTCCCAGCGCAGCGCCGCTGTCGCGCGGGACGATCCGGCGCATCGTGTTTTCGTCGTCCGTCGGCAATGCGCTCGAATGGTTCGACTTCCTCGTCTACGGCTATTTCGCTGCGATCATCGCGAAGCAGTTCTTCCCGACTCACGACGAGTGGCTTTCGACGCTGCTCGCGATCGCCACCTTCAGCATCTCGTTCCTGATGCGCCCGCTCGGCGCGGTGGTGCTCGGCGTCTACGGCGACCGGAAGGGGCGCAAGGCGGCGCTCACGCTCGCGATCGCGCTGATGATGGTCGGCACGTTCACGATGGCGGTGATGCCTTCGTATGCGGTGATTGGCCTGGCTGCGCCGGTGCTGGTGCTGCTTGCGCGGCTCGTGCAGGGCTTCGCGGTGGGCGGCGAGTTCGGTAGCGCGACTGCGTTCATGGTCGAGCACAGCGCGACGCGGCGCGGCTACTACGCGAGCTGGCAGTTCGCGAGCCAGGGCCTCGCGGCCATCACCGCCGCGGCGTTCGGTTCGCTGCTGACCGCGTGGATGCCGCCCGAGCAGCTGAGCAGCTGGGGGTGGCGCGTGCCGTTCGTATTCGGTCTGCTGGTTGGGCCGGTCGGCTACTACATCCGCTCGCATCTGGACGAGACACCCGAGTTCGTTGCAGCGCAGCGCGAGCGCGCGGCTGCCGCGAAGGCTGACGGCAAGGATGAGCAAAAGGGTGTTTCGTTCAGCAACCAGTGGGTGAACCTGATCCTCGCGATCGGCATCGTCGCGCAGTCGACGGTCGGTGTGTACGTGCTGCAGCTATACATGCCGCTGTACGCCGTGAAGCAGTTGCACATGGCCGCCGCCGCGTCGTTCGGCGTCGTGGTGCTGAACGGCGGGCTGCAGTTTCTGCTGTCGCCGGTGATGGGTGCACTGTCCGACCGTATCGGCCGGATCCGCATCATGCTGACCACGTCGGTGCTGATGGGCGTGCTGATCTACCCGATGTTCGCGTTGCTGGAACGCCATCCGACCATCGGCTGGCTGTTGCTGCTGCAGGGCATGGCCGGCATCTTCAAGGCCGCTTACTCCGGGCCGATGCCCGCGCTGATGTCCGAAATCTTCCCGACCCGGGTCCGTTCGACCGGGCTTTCGATCGCTTACAGCATCGGTGTCACGATCTTCGGCGGCTTTGCGCCGACCATCGTAGAGACTTTCATCCACTTGACCGGCGACAAGCTCGCGCCGAGCTACTACGTGCTGACTGCGGCGGTGCTGTCGGGCGTGTCGCTCACCATCGTCGCGTGGCGCATGCGCCGCCGGACCTGATCCGCCGGGCTTGCGCGCGGCACGCGCGATGCCGGTAGAATCCGCAGGCGGCCCGTCATCGGGCCGCTTCTTTTTTATGGGCCGCCCGTCTGCTGTCTTGCGCCGAAATATTTTGGCAAGGGGCACCTGGAACTGCCGGGAGGCGGCACGGTCTGTGCTGAGTGATCTGCACATTTGCGTAACACCGGCTAAGATGCAAGATACGAACGGGTTAACGATTTCAAGGCGCTGTATCTGACACGGTGGGGCGGCCGGGCGAAACGAGGCGTTCAGGCATGCTCCATGAGCCGATACAGTTTTGGGAGCACCAGATAATGCAAACCAGACCCATACACGTGATGCCCTGGCGCATCGAAGACATCGACCTGACCCGCATCGACCGGCAGCGGGCAGTGGCAAACGAAGACCTGCTGCTGCTGCTCTGCGCGGCGTCGTTCATCGAAAGCGGCTCGGACCTCTACACCAGCAACCTCAGCACGTACTTCAACGGCGACCCCGAAGTGTCGGCGTGGCTCAACAACGAGTGGGAGCAGGAAGAACTCCAGCATGGCCGCGCGCTGAAAACCTACATCGCCTACGTGTGGCCCGAATTCGACTGGGACACGGCGTTCCACAACTTCTTCGACGAGTATTCGAAGACCTGCTCGGTCGAAGGCTTCGAAAAATCGCGTGCGCTCGAGATGGTCGCGCGCTGCGTCGTCGAGACCGGTACGGCCACGCTCTATCGCGCGATCGGCGAGTGCTCGAATGAGCCGGTGCTGAAGGAAATCACCGACAACATCCGCACCGACGAAGTCCGTCACTACAAGCACTTTTTCAAGTACTTCAAGAAGTACAACAAGATCGAAGGTAACGGTCGCTTCGCAGTGCTCGGCGCATTGATGCGCCGCGTGATGGAGATCAAGAATGAGGACTCCGAGATCGCGCTGCGCCACGTGTTTGCGATCCGCTATCCGGAGCGAGTGAACGACTCCGCGTATAACCGCGAACGCGCCGCGCGTGTCAATGCGCTCGTGCGCCGCAATCTGTCCGCGGACATGTGCGTGAAGATGCTGCTGAAGCCGCTCGATCTGCCCGCGAAGATTCAGCCCGGCGTTCACTATCCGCTCGCGAAGATCACGCAGCACGTGTTCTTCCGCTAGGTATGTCGATGCCGGCTCGAAGGCCGGTATGCCGCGCAACGATGAATGGCCCGCAGTGCGGGCCATTCCGTTTTGTGCACGAGATCGTGCTGATTCTCGTGCTGATCTCAAACCGATCGAAAGGAGCCGACGATGTCCGACGCTACCGACCGCGAACGCTCGCTCGACCGGCAGACCTTCGATGCATGGCCACCATCGCTGCGTGCGCTGTTCGATGGGACGTCGTTGACGCTGAAGGTGGGGTTCACCGCATCGCTCGTGTTCGTCGATGCGAACGGCGATATCCGGACTTCGCTGCTCGGGCCGGGCGAGCTATATGCGGACGATGTGCGCACGCTGTACGTTGCGTTGTGGCCGCAGTCGCGTGCGGCGCGAACCTTCGCTCAATGCAAAGACACGGGCGGCCGCGCGTCGCTAAGCTTCGTGTTCGACGGCGCTTTCTATCAGCTTCAGTTGCGGATGGTGCCGTTGCTGGCAGTGACTGGATCGATGCTCGCGTGTTTCGCGGGGACGCTCGAACAGGGTGAGCTGCAGCGCGTCGGCTATGCGCATCTGACGAGCGGCATCACGTTCGAACTCGGCGCAGACCGCGATGCGGTGCTCGCGCGCTGGCAGACGCAGATCGACTGGCTGAAGCGTGCTGCCGGCCGAGCGTAGCGCCGTCCGGCAGCACATCGTTACCGGTTACCGCCCGCGCTGCCCGCTGCGCGTAGCCGTACCACGCGGCGCAGCAGGCGCGTTGCCGTGCGAACGACCGCCGAGCAGCGCACCGGGGCCACCAGCCGGTTTGCCCGGTTTGCGCGGCGCGTGTGCGGCGCCGCTCGTCTCGTGTGCGGCGCGCGGCTTGTCGCCACGGCCTTGCGACGGCGACTTCGGCGCATGTGCGGGCTTCGCACCAGCAGCCGGCCGCTGACCGCCCTGCGTAGCGGGCTTCGAAGACTTCGCAGGCTTCGACGATTTCGCCGCACCGTCGCGCTTCGGCGTGCCCTGGCGCGGCGGACGCGCTTCACGCGCACCACCGCCCTGGCCACGACGCAGGATCGGTTCCGGCTTCGCGGTCGGGTCCGGCTCGAAGCCCGCGATCACTTCCTGCGGCACCGTGCGCTTGATCAGCTTCTCGATGTCCTTCAGCAACTGCAGTTCGTCGACGCAGACGAGCGAGATCGCTTCACCGGTCGCGCCTGCGCGGCCCGTGCGGCCGATCCGGTGCACGTAGTCTTCGGGGACGTTCGGCAGATCGTAGTTGACGACGTGCGGCAACTGGTCGATGTCGATGCCGCGCGCCGCGATGTCGGTCGCGACCAGCACCTGCAGCGTGGCGTCCTTGAACTCGGACAGCGCGCGCGTGCGCGCCGACTGGCTCTTGTTGCCGTGGATCGCGAGCGCGCTGATGCCATCCTTCGTCAGCTGTTCGGCGAGCCGGTTCGCGCCGTGCTTGGTGCGCGTGAACACGAGCACCTGGAACCAGTTGTGCTGCTTGATCAGATGTGTGAGCAGCTCACGCTTCTTGTCGCGGTCGACCGGATGGATCTTCTGCGCGACCAGTTCGGCCGTCGTGTTGCGTCGTGCGACTTCGATCAGTGCCGGCGAATCGAGCAGGTTGTCGGCGAGCGTCTTGATCTCATCCGAGAACGTCGCGGAGAACAGCAGGTTCTGGCGCTTCGGAGGCAGCTTCGCGAGCACGCGCTTGATGTCGTGAATGAAGCCCATGTCGAGCATGCGGTCAGCCTCGTCGAGGACGAGGATCTCGAGCTGCGACAGGTCGATGGTTTTCTGCTGCATGTGATCGAGCAGACGGCCCGGCGTTGCGACGACGATATCGACGCCGCTGCGCAGCGCGCCGATCTGCGGATTGATGCCGACGCCGCCGAACATCACGGTCGACTTCAGCTTCAGATACTTGCCGTAAGCACGCACGCTTTCCTCGACCTGCGCGGCGAGTTCACGGGTAGGCGTGAGGATCAGCGCGCGCACGACACGTTTGCCGGACGGGTGCGCGGGCATCGTCGTGAGGCGCTGCAGGATCGGCAGCGTGAAGCCGGCCGTCTTGCCGGTACCGGTCTGCGCGCCGGCAAGCAGATCGCCGCCGTTCAGCACGGCCGGGATCGCCTGCAGCTGGATCGGAGTAGGGGTGGTGTAGCCGAGCTCGTGTACAGCGCGGACTAGCGGTTCGGACAAGCCGAGGGAATCGAAAGACATATAGGGGACTCTTTGCAATGCAATTGGGCGACCGGCATCGACATGGCCGGGAAGTGCGTTCCGGTTGACGACACGCAAGGCTTCGGCTGTGGGCCGGTCGCGGGAAAATCGGCGGCACGCGGGTCGGCGTGCCGGATGCATCGACGCGCTATGCAGACACGTCGACTGGCGTTAAGTTGCATTCGCCGCGGTGGGCGTCACGCGACATAGCGCGCGACGGTGACGAATTGACACAGACTGCCGGCCAGCACGAACAGGTGCCAGATGCCATGGCCGTGCCGGATGCGCTCATCGTTGATGAAGAAGTAAATGCCGGCGCTGTAGATGACGCCGCCGGCGACGAGCCATGCGGTTCCCGCGGCCGGCAATGCTTCGACCAGCGGGCGGACGGCGACGAGCGCGAGCCATCCCATCAACACGTACAACACCATCGACACGCTGCGGGTACGGCGGCCGAGCGTGAGTTCCTGCACGATGCCGAGAGCGGCAAGCCCCCAGCTGACACCGAACAGCGACCAGCCCCACGGTCCGCGCAACGTGACGAGCGTGAACGGCGTGTAGCTGCCAGCGATCAGCAGGTAGATCGCCGAGTGATCGCACTTCTGCAGGACCGCCTTCAGACGCGGATTGCGGACGCTGTGATAGAGCGTGGAAATAGCGTACAGCGCGAGCAGCATCGCCCCGTACACAGCGAAGCTGACGACCTTGTATGCGTCGCCGTCGAGCGCGCCCATCGTGACGAGCGTCGCCAGTCCCGCCACCGACAGCACCGCGCCGACGAGGTGGGTAATACTGTTCAGACGCTCTCCAGCGTGCACGCTTCTAGCTCCATGTTGTGCTGCCCGCGGTGAGCCTCGTATCGACGGCTACAACCGCGGTCCTGCAAAAAAACGAAGGGCGCGGCCGCGATGGTCGCAGGCCGCGCCCCGGTGGCATCTGCCTTCGACTAGTCGAGCGGCGCCGAACGCAGGTCGCTCACCTGCTGCGGCGATACCGCCGTGCCGTGGTTACCCCACGTCTGACGGATGTACGTCACGACCGCTGCAACTTCCTGGTTCGACAGCGCCTGCGCGAACGGCGGCATGCCATACGGCTTCGGATTGCCGCCCGTGCTCGGCGGATAGCCGCCGTTCAGCACCATGCGGATCGGATTCACCGCCGAAGGCATCTGGATGGACGGGTTGTTCGCAAGCGGCGGGAAGTTCGGCGGCATACCGAGGCCGTTCGCCGCGTGGCACTTCGCGCAGTTGTCCAGATAGATCTTCTTGCCTTGCTGCGACAGCTCGCTGCCGAACTGCGGCGACGTTTGCAGCTGCATCGTTTCGGGCGCTTCGCTTTTCTGCGGGATCGTCTTCAGGTACGTTGCCATCGCCTGGATGTCGTCGTCCGACAGATACTGCAAGCTGTTGTGCACGACTTCGGCCATCGGGCCGAACACTGCGCCGCGTTGCGAGACGCCGGTCTTCAGCAGATCGGAGATGTCCTTCAGGTCCCAGTCGCCGAGGCCCGCTTCCTTGTTCGACGTCAGCGAGGGCGCGTACCAGTTCTGCAGCGGGATCAGGCCACCGGCAAATGCCGCCGAGCTGACCGGGCCGCCCATCATGTTGATCGACGTGTGGCACATGCTGCAGTGACCGAGACCGTCGACCAGATACGCACCGCGATTCCATTCGACCGACTTCGTCGGGTCCGGCTTGTACTCGCCTTCACGGAAGAACAGCGTACGCCAGCCGATCAGCAGGTTGCGGTTGTTGAACGGGAACTTCAGTTCATGCGGACGGCTCGGCACCGAAACCGGCGGAACCGAACGCAGGTACGCGTAGATCGCGTCCGAATCGGCGCGCGTGACCTTCGTGTAGCTGGTGAACGGGAAGCCCGGATAGAGCAGGCTGCCGTCCTTCGAACGGCCCGTGTGCAGCGCACGGTAGAAGTCGTCCTGACTCCACTTGCCGATGCCGTCTTCATCGTCCGGCGTGATGTTCGGCGTGAACATCGTGCCGAACGGCGTTGCCATCGGCAGGCCGCCGGCGAATTCCTTGCCGCCGCGTACCGTGTGGCAGGCGATACAGTCGCCGGCGCGGGCGAGGTACTCGCCCTTCTTGATCAGTGCCGCCTGGTCGGCGGGCGTGGCTGCAACGGCCGAGCCGTTGTGCAGGTTGTCGCCGCCCGACCACAGGACGGGAACGAGCGCGGCGGCTGCAGCGACTATGACAGCCGAGAGGGCGAACAGGGACTTGCGTTTCATTTGAGTATCTCTCCCGGTGCCTTATTGCGGTTCGCTGCCGCAGGCAAGCGGAGTCTTCATCGAGCGGGCCGGTGCCGGCACGGGGTTTTGCGGAGCCGACTGCGACGACAGCCACGAGGCGACGGCGTTCACGTCGTCGTCGGTGAGGCGCGTGGCGATTTCGTGCATGCAATCCGGGGCGATCGCGTGACGCGAGCCCGAACGCCATGCGCCGAGCTGCGCGCTGATGTAGTCGGAGTGCAGTCCGACCAGGCCCGGAATGGCCGGCTGCATGCCGGTCAGTGCCTTGCCGTGGCATGCGGCGCACGCGGGGATCTGCTTCGACACGTCGCCGTTCAGCACGATCTGGCGGCCGCGCGCGACGACCGATTCCGACACGGTCGGTTTCGCCGGCGGCGGGTACGGCGGACGCTGCTGCGAGAAGTACGTCGCGATCTGATGCAGGTAGTCGTCCGAGAGATACGTGACGAGGTAGTTCATCGGTGGGTACTTGCGGCGGCCCTCGCGGAAATTCACGAGCTGGTTGTACAGATAGTCGGCCGGTTTGCCCGCGAGCCGCGGGAAGTAATCGTTGTCCGTCCCCTGCCCATGCACGCCGTGGCATGCGGCGCAGGCCTGCACGCGCGATTCCATCGTGTCCGGAGCCTTGGGCTGGGTCTGCGCATTCGCAGCGCTATAGACGCCTGCGCTGCCGATCAACAGAAGGGCGAGCAGCGGGCGGAAAATGCGTCTTGAAGACACGCGTAACTCCATCATTAACGGGGACCTGACCGAACTTCGAGCGGCTCGGTGATGAGAAAGGTGGCCGGCGCTGCGGCGACGCAGCATTCTATCATCGATGGGTGATGGTGACTATTTGCCCAGGCCGACGTAGTTCAGTCATGGAACGTCCATGCGACAGTTTGACGCGGCGTGTTTGCGCGGCCCGCGAGGTGCTGCCGCAAGGCGACCGGCAGTCGGGATCGACGGCAGCCTCGCATCGTCCGGCACGGGCACGCCCATGACGAATGAACCGACGCGACGCGCCACCATCGAAGCGTACACTCTTGCGTTCCGCGGCGGCAGGCCTTCCGGCCGCGAGTCTTCCGCCATGCCTGCGTGCCCCTTCGTTTCGCCTTTCAACTTCGTCTCTCCGGATTCTCCATGACCACTTCCACTTCGTTTCGCCCGCTCGTGCGGGTGCTCGCGACCGGTGCGGCCGCGCTTGCCGTGGCCTCCACCGCTTTCGCCCATGCGCTGCCCGTTTCGCGCGACCCCGCACCGGACACCGAAGTCGCCGCGCCCGCCCAGGTGACGATCCGCTTCAGCGAGCCGCTCGAGCCCGCGTTCAGCAAGATCGTCGTCGACGACGCGGCCGGCAAGCCGGTCGGCGCGGGTCCGTCGGCAGTCGACGCTAACGACCGCAAGACGATGCACGCGCCGCTCGCGTCCCCACTCGTGGCGGGCCGCTACACGGTTCACTGGAATGCGGTGGCCACCGACGGCCATCGCACGCACGGCGACTACGGGTTCGCGGTCAAATGAGGCTAGATGGTCTGTGGATCGGGCAGGTCGCGATGGCGGCCCTCATGAATGTCGCGTTTGCGTTCGCGGTCGGTTCCGCGTTGCTCGGCGCGTGGCTCGCCGGCGCCGCGCGCACGGCGGCGTCGCCGGCACGTCCGGCCGCGCAGCGCGCGCAGCGTTCGCTGGTCGCGGCGGCGAGCGTGCTGGTGCTCGCGGATCTCGGCTGGCTCTGGTATCAGAGCGCATCGATGAGCGGCAATGCGTTGTCCGACGCACTCGACGTGGTGCCGACGGTGCTCGGGCAGACGCATGTCGGCTATGCATGGAGCGTCGCGTTTGCCGGTGCGGTGCTGCTGCTGCTCACCGCGCTCGCGCAGGCCAGCACGTTGCGCAACGCGCTGCTCGGGCTCGCGGTGATCGCGATCGCGGCCGGCAAGGCGTCGCTCGGCCACGCGGCCGATGCGGGTGTCGTGTCGGCGGCGATCGGCGTGCAGACGCTGCACATTCTCGCGACCGGCGTATGGGGCGGCCTCGTGCTCGCGGCCGGGCTCGCGGTGCTGCCGGCGCTCGGCGCGTCGACGGCGCGCGGCATACTGATCCGCACGGCGACGCAACTGTCGAGCGGCGCGCTGGTGGCCTTCGTCTTCGTGCTGGCGACCGGCGCGTTCAACGCGGTCCGTGGCTCGGGCGGTTCGCTCGACGCGATTGCGCACAGCACGTGGGGTCACGTGCTGATCCTGAAGCTCGTGCTGGTCGCGCTGGCGTTGCTGTTCGGCGCGCTGAACCGGTTGTCCGCGCTACCGCGGCTGCGCCGTACCGCTTCGACGATGGATGCGCACACGTTCGTCAATCTCGTGTACTTCGAGGCGCTTGCGATGATCGGTGTGTTCGTCGCGGCTGCGGCGTTAGCGCACAGCGTGCCGGCGTTTGCGGTGCTGGGCGGCTGACTCGGTAGTCGGCGAGGGGGTGATCAAGTACCTGAAGCGTCGCCCCGCGCGCACGCAAAAATACGCCGCATGACGTAGTCATGCGGCGCAAACACACGGTCGCCCGGCGGGGAGCCGGCCCCCGGTACTACCCGTTATGCCACGAGCGCGTCGTGCACCCGTTCCAGCGTCTCTCCCGGAAACATCTCCTGCTGCAGTTCGTCGTCGTCGTCGAACCACTGGCAGATCAGCCAGGTGCCCGGCGCGAACAGCACGGGACCGACCCACGTGGCGGTCATCGGGCGGCCGCCCGATTTCAGCGTCAGCACGTCGCCGGGTTGGTAAGCGGAGTCGAAGGTAGCGTTCATGTGCGTGAGGTCCGTCGAAGTGCCTATTCGTAGCCGAGCTTGTGGCCGACGATCGGCCCAGCGAACAGCGCGATGGCGCCACCGACGATTTTCCCTTCCAGTTCCGCGGCCGCGACACGCGCGCCGTACAGATGGGTCAGCACATCGAAGAGCTGCGGCAGGCAGTACAGCGCGACCGCGCCGATGAAGCACTTGTCGACGAGCGCGATGCGCCAGCCGCGTTCGTACGCGACCATCGCGGCGATTACGCGCAGCACCGCGAACACCACCAGGGTGCCGACCGCCGCCTGTTCGCGGATCAGATAGTCGGGAAGAAATTCGCCCATTGCCTGCCTCTCGAGTATTTGTGACTGTTCGAGGACATTTCAGCAAGGAGCGGGCCAGGCGCGGGGGCGGGCTGGCGTTGTCTGTGTAAAAGCCTTGTGGAACAATGCTCTGCGGCGAACGGGAGGGGCCAAACAAGGCCGAAAACCAGCCGTGAAAGCCGTTTTGGCAACGGACGTTACGTAACTCGAAGCGGCTTCGGAACGCTGCCCGTAACGCGCGCCGGGGGCACGGCGGACTACTCGATCCGCTCGATCCGTCCGACGACAAACAGATACGACAGCGCCCCCACCAGACCGACCGCGCTCATGAAGACGAGCGCCGGCGCGAAGTCGTCGCCCTTCACGAGCAGCCCGATCACGATCGGCACGCAGATCGACGACAGGTTGCCCATCAGGTTGAACATGCCGCCGGTGAGGCCAAGCAGTTCCTTCTTCGCCATCGACGACACGAGCACCCACGTGATCGACGAAAAGCCGCTGCCGAAGAACGCGATCGCCATGAAGACGATCACCATCGCCGGCGTGCTCACGTAGTTCGCGCCGACGATCGTCGTCGACAGCAGCAGCCCGGCGACGATCGGCACCTTGCGTGCGACCGTCGCCGACGCGCCACGCCGGATCATCCAGTCGGACAGCAGCCCCGACGAGAGAATGCCGACGAATGCCGCGAGAAACGGCACCGACGCCATGAAGCCCGCCTTCAGGAAATCCATGTGGCGGTACTTGACGAGGTAGGTCGGAAACCACGTGAGAAAAAACCATAGCGTCGACGTCACGGCGATCTGGCCGACGTACACGCCCCAGAGCCTGCGGTTGCCGAGGACCGCGCGCCAGTCGGCGGCGGTATAGCGGCGGCGTCCTTTACTCCGCGGGCCGTTCGATTCACCCAGTTCGACGAGCCCACCGCCCGCGCGGATCGTGTCGAGCTCCTGCTGGTTGATGCCGGGCGCAGCGCCCGGCTCGCGATAGAGCGCATACCAGACGAATGCCCACAGCAGGCCCACCGCGCCCGTCAGCACGAACACGCCATGCCAGCCGAAGTGTTCCTGCGTGAGCACGAGCGCCGGCGTCAGGAACGCGAGGCCGACGTACTGGCCCGACGTGTAGATCGCGATTGCGCGGGCCCGCTCGCTGTCCGGAAACCATGTGGTGACGACGCGGTTCAGCGTCGGGTACGCGGGCGCTTCGAGCACGCCGAGCAGCACGCGCAGCGACAGCAGCACCGCGAACGCGCTCGCGAAGCCCTGCAGGATCGTCGCGAGCGACCACAGCCCGACGATCGCCGCCATCATCAGCCGCGGACGCGTGCGGTCGACGAGCATGCCGCCCGGAATCTGCAGCAGCGCATACGACCAGCCGAACGCGGAGAACACCAGACCTAGCTCCGCGGGCGACAACTGCAGTTCGCGGCCGATCGACGTCGCGGCGATCGACAGGTTGCTGCGGTCCAGGTACGTGATGACGACGGTGATGAACAGCATCGCGAGCAGGCGATGCCGCTTGCCGGTCGCGCGCGTTAGCGCGTGAGCGGGGATGGGGGTTGTCTCCACCGGAAGCGTTCTCCTTCTTTCTGCGTGACGCGTGATGACGATGGCGCTTCAGCGCTTCACCACTCCGCGACGCTGCCATCGGCGTGACGCCACACCGGATTGCGCCAGCGATGCCCGACCTTCGCCATCTCGCGGACCTTCTCCTCGTTGACCTCGATGCCGAGTCCCGGGCCCTGCGGAATCGACACGAAGCCGTCCTCGTACTTGAAGACTTCGGGGTTGCGGATGTAGTCGAGCAGGTCGTTGCCCTGGTTGTAGTGGATGCCGAGGCTCTGTTCCTGGATGAACGCGTTGTAGCTCACCGCGTCGAGCTGCAGGCAGGTCGCGAGCGCAATGGGTCCAAGCGGACAATGCAGCGCGAGCGCGACGTCGTACGCCTCGGCCATCGATGCAATCTTGCGGCACTCGGTGATGCCGCCCGCGTGCGACGCGTCCGGCTGGATGATGTCGACGTAACCGCCCGCGAGGATGTGCTTGAAGTCCCAGCGCGAATACAGACGCTCGCCGAGCGCGATGGGCGTGCTGGTCTGGTTGACGATGTCGCGCAGCGCCTCGGCGTTCTCCGACAGCACCGGCTCTTCGATGAAGAGCAGTTTGTACGGATCGAGTTCCTTCGCGAGTACCTTCGCCATCGGCTTGTGCACGCGGCCGTGGAAGTCCACGCCGATGCCGATGTTGGGCCCGACCGCTTCGCGCACCGCGGCGACGTTGTTAATGACGCCCTGGACCTTGTCGAAGGTATCGATGATCTGCAGCTCTTCCGAGCCGTTCATCTTCACCGCCTTGAAGCCGCGCTCGACCACCGCACGCGCGTTGTTCGCGACGTCGCTCGGCCGGTCGCCGCCGATCCACGAGTACACCTTGATCTTGTCGCGCACCTGGCCGCCGAGTAGCGCATGCACCGGTACCCCATGATGCTTGCCCTTGATGTCCCACAACGCCTGGTCGACACCGGCGATCGCGCTCATCATGATCGGACCGCCGCGGTAGAAGCCGGCGCGGTACATCACCTGCCAGTGGTCTTCGATCAGCAGCGGGTCCTTGCCGAGCAGATAGTCGGACAGCTCGTCGACGGCGGTCGCGACTGTATGCGCGCGGCCTTCGACGACCGGTTCGCCCCAGCCCACGATGCCTTCATCGGTTTCGATCTTCACGAAGCACCAGCGCGGCGGAACAATGAAGGTTTCAATCCGGGTGATTTTCATGGCGGCATCTCCTTGTCTGGCGGCCTGCGGGTTCGGTCCGGGTTCAGATTCGTCGAACCTCGGGAAAATCCAGATACTACACAAAATCGCTGCTTGGTACTATTAATAGTATTAATTGGGAAATCGCCGTCGGGATGACCGCTGGATGATCGATAATCGGGCCCGTTCGGGTATCGTCCCACCATCGCAACGACCGCGCCGTGAGGCGCCACGGAGAACCGCCATCCAGCACGATCTGCACGGTCGCGTCGCGCGCGACCTCGCGACCGCCATCCTGCGCGGCGACTACGCGCCCGAATCGATCCTGCCGCGCGAAGCCGAACTGATGGACGCGTTCGGCGTCAGCCGCACGGTGCTGCGCGAAGCGCTGCGCACGCTGACGTCGAAAGGGCTGATCGAGTCGCGTCCGCGGGTGGGCACGCGGGTGCGGGCGCGCGCCGCGTGGAATCTGCTCGATGCGGATCTGCTCGAGTGGTACTCGAAGGTGGCGCCGCCGGTCGAGTTCGCGCTGAAGCTGCAGGAGATGCGCGAGATGATCGAGCCGCATGCGGCCGCGCTTGCTGCCGCGTCACATGCCGATACGACGTTCGCCACGCTCGACGCTGCTCATACGGCGATGGTCGCGGCGCGCAACGTCGACGAATGGGTGCGCGCGGATCTGCGCTTTCACCTGAGCGTGCTCGCCGCATGCAGCAACGAGTTGCTCGTGCCACTTGGCACGCTGATCGAGCGCACGCTCGAAGGGCAGCTAAGGCTGAACGCGAAGCGCGCGGACGTGTTCAACGCGTCGCTGGCCGAGCACACGGCGGTGTTCGTTGCGATCCGCGATCGCGACGCCGATGCCGCGCGCAGCGCAATGGCGGCGCTGCTTGGCGTCACGCGCGGGCGTATCGAAGCTTAGCCGGTAAGGCCCGCGTCAATCCATCGCCGCGTGCGCGATCGATTCGTCGGGCGCGTTCTTCGCCGGCCGGATCAGCAACAGCAGCGGAATCACCAGCAGCGTCGCGACGAACATCAGCTTGAAGTCGTTCAAGTACGCGATCATCGATGCCTGCTGCGTGATCGTCCGGTCGAGTATCGCGATGTCGGTCATCGAACCGCTGTCGAGCCACGACCGCATCGCCGGATTGAACGGCGTCACGTTGGCAGCGAGGTCCGAATGCGCGATCTGCGTGCCGCGTGTCATCAGCGTCTGCACGATCGAAATGCCGATGCTGCTGCCGATGTTGCGCATCAGGCTGTAGGTGGCGGTGCCGTCCGCGCGCAGTTCCGGCGTGAGCGTCGAGAACGTCAGCGCGCTCAGCGGGACGAACACGAGCCCAAGACCGAAGCCCTGGATCACGCCGGGCCACACGATGTCCGACGCGGACAGCACGATCGTGTAGTGCATCATCTGCCACAGCGCGAACGCGGAAATCACAAAGCCCGCGAGCAGCAGAAGCCGCGCGTCGACCCACTTCAGCAGCCGCCCCGCGAGCAGCATCGCAATCATCGTCCCCGCGCCGCTTGGCGCCGTCACTAGCCCGGTCGTCGCGACAGGGTAGTTCATTAGTGTCTGCAGCATCGGCGGCAATAGCGCACGCGTCGCGTACATCACCGCGCCGATCACGAAGATGAAGAACACGCCGGTCGCGAAGTTCGGGTCCTTCAGCAACTCATATTTGAAGAACGACCGGTTGCCCGCAGTCGCCGTGTGCGCGAGAAAGAACGCGAAACTGATCGACGCGATCAGCGCCTCGATGACGATCTCGTGCGAGCCGAACCAGTCGAGCTGCTCGCCGCGATCGAGCATCGCCTGCAGTGCGCCGATCGCGAAACTCAGCGTCGCGAAGCCGAACGCGTCGAATTTCGTCTCGCGGCGTGGCGCATGCGACGGCAGGAAGGTGGACACGCCGAACAGCGCGAACGCGCCGATCGGCACGTTGATGAAGAACACCCAGCGCCAGTTGTAGCTGTCGGTGAGCCAGCCGCCGAGCGTCGGCCCGAGGATCGGCCCGACCATCACGCCCATCCCCCACACGGCCATCGCCTGACCCTGCTTCTCGCGCGGATTGATGTCGAGCAGGATCGACTGCGACAGCGGCACCAGCGATGCGCCGAAGATTCCCTGTAGCAGCCGCGACGCGACGATCTGCGTGAGCGTCTCCGACAGTCCGCACAACGCCGACGCAACCGTGAAGCCGGCGATCGACAGCGCGAGCAGCCGCTTCACGCTGAGCCGGTCCGACAGCCAGCCGGTCAGCGGCGTCGCGATTGCGGCTGCGACGATGTAGGAGGTGAGCACCCACGTGATCTCGTCCTGCGACGCGGACAGCGTGCCCTGCATGTGCGGTAGCGCCACGTTGGCGATCGTGCTGTCGAGCGTCTGGATCAGCGTGGCGAGCATGATCGAGATCGTGATCATCGGCCGGTTGAGCGGGGCGGCGGCGCTCCCTGGCGGCGAATCGAGGGGCATGGGATGGGTGGTCTTTAATAGTAAGCATGCTTATTATATAGATATGAAACATGCCGACAACCAGGGAGATTTGCGATGTCGCGCGCCTTCGCTGCGCGGACGGGTTTCGTATAATCCGCGCATGGAACCCCTCTACGAAGAACGCTTCGGCTTCTTGATCACCGACGTCGGCCGGCTGTGCGGCCAGCGCTTCGACGGTCTCGCACGCTCGCAGCTGGATCTCAGTCGCGCGCAATGCCGCGTGCTCGCGTACCTCGCGCAGTCCGGCGAGGTGGTCAATCAGGCGCAGCTTGCCGGGCTACTCGATGTCGCGCCGATTTCGGCCGGGCGGATGCTCGACCGGATGGAGGAGGGCGGCTGGATCGAACGCAGCGCGAATCCCGACGACCGCCGCGCGCGGCACGTGCGGATGACGCCGAAAGCGGAGCGTTCGCTCGGCAAGGCGCGCAAGGTCGGCGACAAGGTGTCGGCTGAAGGTCTGAACGGCTTCACCGACGACGAAGCGAAGCAGCTGATCTCGCTGCTTCAGCGGGTACGGCGCAATCTGAGCAAGATCGTCGACCGCTAGGGATGAGTTGCAGATCGCCGCGCAGGTGGTTGGGTATCGTCGAAGCCGAACAGCGCAGCGAGACCCTGCGGCGAGGCGAACATCTGCGAGCTGTGGTGCCCGACGCCGTCCACTTCGAGTAGCTGCTGCCCGACATGCCGGTCCAGCAGGTGCAGGTAGCCGAAGTACGCGAGCCCTCGTGCATAGCGCGTCGCGCCTTGCGCTCGCGCGGCGCATGAACGGTCGAGTTCGGGGTGCGCCGGATCGTTGTCGGCGGTGCCGAGCAGGTAGACGACGTCGCGCGCCAGATAGCGCCGTTCGATCTTCGCGGCATCGACGGATGCCCCCGCATAGCGCGGTAGCCCGCCACTCAAACCAAACTTCCACTGATCGACGTGCGGACACGACGTGCCCGTATCGACGGCGAACGTGCCGTTCGCGGACGGCCGGCGCCGGTCGAAATACAGATACGACGATGGGTTCGCGATCACGAAGCGCACGTGTACGTGCTCGCGGTCGAGCACCGCCGTGCCGCGGCCGAGCGCGATGTAGCGCTGCACGAGCTGCGCGCCCGCCGAATGCCCGGCGAGCACTACCTCGCGAAGCTGCGGAAAACGTTGCCGATCCGCGAGTCGCGCGAAGATCGCGTCGAGGACATCAAAGGAGCTGATCGGCGCGGGACCTTGTGCGTCGTATCCGTTGGACCAGTCGTTGAGGCTCCAGCGCAGCACGCTGTTGGGCAGCGCGTGCGCGGCGATGTCGGTGGGAATCAGGAATTGCGGCGTGACGATCAGCGTGTGCGCAGCCGCGTCGCCGGCGCGGCGCGCGGCGTTGCGGGCCGACGGCATGTCGCGGCGCGACGAGCCGTGAATCACGACGACCGCACGCGTGACGTCGGGCTGCGGCGCGGACCAGTCGAGCGATGTTTCGATCGGCATGTCGCCCGCGCCGCGCGCGGTGCTCACGGTGAAGCGTCCCGTCTCGACGGCGGGCACCGGCGTGCGTTCGATCGGCACGCCGACCGTCGTCGCCGGTTGCGCGGCAGTCACAATCGATGCAATCGATGCAATCGATGCGGCTACCGACGCACACGCGAACACAGCGGCGATGAGGATCCTGCGAACCATCCGGTACCTCGCGGGCTTGGGCGAACTGCCTGCGATCATACGACAGCGACCCGCGACCACGCGGTTCGATGCCTGATGTCCCTCAGCCGGCCGCAACTAGCCGGCCGCGTCGAATTCCGGCTTCAGCGCGGTGTACAGCCGACGGTAACGCGCGAGCCGTTCGGCGAGCAGCGGCTGCATCACGGGGTCCGGTTCACGCGATTCGATCACTGGCGGCATGGTGCAGACATCGGCGATCGAGTCGTTCGTCGCGGCGAGCCGTGCGAGCCGCGCGGCGCCGAGCGCACCGCCGACGTCGCTGCTCATGTGACGACGCATCGTGACGCCCATCGCGGTCGCGCAGAGCTGCGCCCAGAACGGACTGCGCGAGCCGCCGCCGATGAACGACGCGTGCTCGAGCGTCGTGCCCGCGCCCTGCAGCGCCGCGTAGCCGTCGGCCATCGCGAACGCGACGCCTTCCATCACGCTGTAAGCGAGGTCGGCCGTACCGTGCGCGGCCGTCAAACCCCAGAACACGCCGCGCGCGTTCGCATCGTTGTGCGGCGTGCGCTCACCGTTCAGATAGGGCAGAAAAATCGGTGCGGCCGCGGGGTCAGCCTGCGCGGCGAGGTCGGGCAGCGTCGCGACCGCGGTGTGCGCGACCTGCGACAGCCAGCCGAGACTCGCGGCCGCCGACAGGATCACGCTCATCTGATGCCAGCGCTCAGGCAGGCAATGGCAGAACGCGTGAACGCCCTGTGCGGGATTCGGCGCGAAGCGATCGGTGCCGGAGAACAGCACACCCGACGTGCCGAGCGACAGAAACGCGCTGCCCGCATCGACGACACCCATGCCGATCGCGCTCGCCGCGTTGTCGCCGGCACCGCCGCACAGCGTGACCGGCCCTTCGATGCCCCACTCGCGGCGCAGCGCATCGCGCAGCAAAGCCGCAGGCGCGCTGCCCTCGACGAGCCGCGGCATCTGCTCGCGTGTGAGTCCGGTTGCGGCGAGCATCCGGTCGGACCAGTCGCGTTTTGCGACGTCGAGCCACAACGTGCCGGACGCATCCGACATGTCGGACGTGAACTCGCCGGTCAGCCGCCACGCGACGTAGTCCTTCGGCAGCAGCACCTTGTGGATCGCGCGGAACACGGACGCCTCGTATTTCGCGAGCCATAGCAGCTTCGGCGCAGTGAAGCCGGGCATCGCGAGATTGCCGGTGATCGCACGTGATTCGGGTACGAGCGCTTCGAGTTCGACGCATTCGGCGAACGCGCGCGTGTCGTTCCACAGAATGGCGGGGCGCAGCACCTGGCCGCTGCGGTCGAGCAGCGTCGCGCCGTGCATCTGCCCCGACAGGCCGATGCCTTGCAGCGCGGCGAACGCCGACGGCTGAGCGCTGCGTACCGCGGCGATCGCATCGAGCGTCGCGTGCCACCACGCCTGCGGGCTCTGCTCGGACCAGTGCGGATGCGGGTGGTCGACGGTGAGCGGCGCACCGGCGGTGGCGAGGATGGCGGCGTGGTCGCCGGTCAGGACAACTTTGACCTCGGAGGTGCCGAGGTCGATTCCAAGAAAGGTCACGGCGATAGTCGAATCGGAAAGTGGAAGAAAAGCCTGATAGCGGCGAGCCTGTATGGGTCGCCGTCAGGCCGCGATCATCTGTTCGTTGAGCTGGTGCAGTGCGCGGAATTTCGACGGGGGCATCGCCTTCATCGCGCGGAACTGGCGGTTGAAATTCGACAGGTTGTTGAAGCCGACGCGATAGCAGATCTCCGTCACGGAGAGCGTCGAGCACATCAGCAGTTCGCAGGCCTCGTTGAGCCGCAAACGGTTCAGGTATTGCACGAACGTCGAGCCCGTATGGCGCCGGAAAAATCGCGTGAACGTGCTGACGCTCATGCCGACCAGGTCGGCGACGTCGCTTTCGCGCAGCGTGCCGGGCAGGTTCTGCTGGATGTACGACAGCACCTGGTTGATCGTCGACGACATGTAGCGCTGCGCGTCGATGTGATACGACGGCCCGGCGAGCAGTCGCCGCTCGGAACACGACGCGAGCCGGTCGAACAGCGCCATCAGCAATTCGACGCGGCGGCAGCCGTGCGCGTCGGCGAGTTCGGACATCAGCGGCGAGACCGACAGGCCGACGTGATCCGGAAACTGCAGTCCGCGCGACGCATCGTCGATCATCGTCAGCACCGGCTGCAGTTCGGTGAACGCGGCGACCATCTGCTGTACGGCATCGCGCGAGAACTGCAGCACCATGTCGCGTGACGGCACGCGTTCGTCCGCGCCGATCTCGCTGATCCAGTTGTGCGGCAGGTTCGGTCCGGTGATCACGATATTGCCCGGCGCGAACGGCCCGATGTAATCGCCGACAAAGAACTTGCCCGTCGACGCACTGATCACGTGAATCTCGTACTCCGGATGGAAGTGCCACTTAGCGACGTTGTGCGGGTAGTCGTGAATCCACGCGCGAAACGTTTCGTCGCGTCGCGTGTGCACGACTTCGAGATCGGGATTCATCGCCTCGCTCTCCTTCGCAGCGCCCGACAGGGCTCAGGGGTGCGACACCGACCATTGCGGTGCCGCGGTCGCATCCGGTTGCCGCGCCGTGTCGGGCGGCGCGTCGGGCAACGTGACGTTGCGTCCGCTCTGCGTGTCGAACACGTGCAGATCGTCGGCGTCGAACCTGAACGTTACCATGTCGCCGGGTGCCGGCACCGAGTTCGCGGGCACCAGCGCGGCGAGATGTTCGCCCGCGAAATCGAACGTGACGAGCGCTTCGGCGCCGAGCAGTTCGACGAGTTCGACGCGGCCTGCCAGGCGCAACGCGGAGGCGCTGTTGCTTTCATCGGTCCCGCCGAGCTTCAGATAGTTCGGCCGGATCGCGAGCTTTACGGCCTGGCCTTCGCGCAGCTTGATGCCCGCCGCCGCGAAGCGCGGTGCGGCGAGCGACCAGCGTTGCTCGTAGCCCTGCACGTATGGCGCACCGCCGTCGAAGCCGACGGTCGCATCGAGGAAATTCATCGCGGGCGTGCCGATGAAGCCCGCCGCGAACACCGTGTGCGGACAGCGATAGAGGTCGGAAGGCGAGCCGGACTGCTCGATGTGTCCGCCGCGCATCAGGATCACGCGGTCGGCGAGCGTCATCGCTTCGAGCTGGTCGTGCGTGACGTAGACCGTGGTTGTCTTCAGCCGTTGATGCAGCCGCTTGATGTCGCCGCGCAGCTGCGCGCGCAGTTTCGCGTCGAGATTCGACAGCGGTTCGTCGAACAGGAACACCGCGGGCGTCTTGATCATCGCGCGCGCGATCGCGGCCCGCTGCTGCTGGCCGCCCGACATCGCGCGCGGCTTGCGCTCGAGCATCCCATCGAGACTCAGCGCGGCGGCGACTTCGCGCACGCGACGGTCGATTTCGGCCGCCGACACCTTCAACCGGCGCAGGCCGAACGCGATGTTGTCGTACACCGTCATGTGCGGATACAGCGCGTAGTTCTGGAACACCATCGCGACGTTGCGCTCGCGGGCGGGCCGCGCGTTGACCACCGTGTCGCCGATCGACAGCTCGCCGCCGGTGATGTCTTCCAGGCCCGCGATCATCCGCAGCATCGTCGACTTGCCGCAGCCCGACGGTCCGAGCAGCACGACGAACTCGCCGTCGCGGATGTGCAGGTCGAGCGGATGCAGCACCGGCGGGCCGCTGTCGTAGCGCTTCGTGAGTCCCTTGCAGACGATCTGTGCCATGGTCAGTCCATCTCGATCTGGATCTTGACGTCGTGCGGATGGCCCGCCGCCGCCTCTTCGAATGCGCGCACGCCGTCGGTGAACGCAAACTTGCGGGAGATGAACGGGTTCACATCGATCATGCCCGAGCTGATCAGCGCGAGCGCGCGCGGAAAGATGTTCGCATAGCGGAACACCGATTCGATGCGCGCTTCCTTCGCCTGCAGCGCGACCACGTCGAGTGCAACCGGATCGACCGGCATGCCGACCAGCACCGCGCAGCCGCCGGGGCACAGCAGATCGATCAGCGTCTCGTAGACTTTCGGATTGCCGCTCGCCTCGAACACGACGTCCGCGCCCCAGCCGTCGGTTGCGTCGCGCACCGCATCGACGAGCGAATGCGCACGCACGTCGACGGTCGTCACGGCCGTGTGCTTCGCGAACAGCGCGAGTTTTTCCTTGATCACGTCGGCGAGGATCACGCGCGATGCGCCGCCCGCGAGCGCGGCGAGCGCGGTCATCGCACCGATCGTGCCGGCACCGATCACGACGGCGACGTCGCCGGGGGTCATCGCCGCTTTCTTCGCGGCTTGCAGGCCGATCGACAGCGGCTCGACGATCGCGCCTTCCGCGAACGACACGTTGTCCGGCAGCCGGAACGTGAACGCGGCCGGATGCACGACGTACGGCGTGAGGCAGCCGTGGATCGGCGGTGTCGCCCAGAAGCGCACCGCGGGGTCGAGATTGTAGAGACCGCGCATCGTCGCCGGCGAATCGAACTGCGGCACGCCGGGCTCCATGCAGACGCGGTCGCCGACGTGCAGATGCGTGACGTCGCGGCCGGTTTCGACGACCGTACCGGACGCTTCGTGACCGAGCACCATCGGCTGCTCGACCTTGAACGGGCCGATCCGGCCGTGCGTGTAGTAGTGCACGTCGCTGCCGCAAACGCCGACCGTGTGAATGCGGATCTTCACGTCGCGCGGGCCTACGTCGAGCGGGATGTCGATATCGCGTAGTGCGAGCCTGCGCGCTTCTTCCAGTACCAGGGCTTTCAACACACTCTCCTTATTTACCTTTGAGCATCGAGTTCAGCAGCCGGCTCAGGATGCCGACGAAAATCAGCGGCGGCAGCGCGAGCAGCACCGTCGACGCGTTGATCACCCCCCACGGCACCTCCTGGCCGAGCGACGTGAACGCGGACGCGACGACGGGCAGCGTCGCGCTGCGCGACGATGTGAGCGCGAGCGCGATCATCAGCTCGTTCCACACCAGCACGAAGCTGAAGACGATGCCGCCCATCAGCGTATTCGAACTGATCGGCAGCGCGATGCGCCAGAACACTTCATACGGACCGTAGCCGTCGAGCGTCGCCGCTTCCTCGACTTCGCGCGGCAGCCGCTGGAACACGGGAATCGACAGCCATGTGATGGTCGACAGCGTGACGAGCAGATACGTGACGATCATCGACAGCTTCGTGTCGTACAGGCCGAGGTCCACCCAGATCGCGATCAGCGGAATCGCGATCGCGACCGGCGGCAGAAAGCGCAGCGACAGCAGGAAGAACTGGATGTCGCGTTTGCCCGGCACGTGAAAGCGCGCGATCACATAAGCGGCCGGCACACCGAGCAGCGCGCCCAGCAGCACCGACGTCCCGACGATCGCGACGCTGTTGCCGAGACCGATCAGCACCTCGGGGCTCGACAGCACCTGACGGTAGTTGTCGAGTGTCGGCGTGAAGATGAAGCGCGGCGTCGGCGTGACGATGTCGAGCAGGTTCTTCAGAGAATTCAGCACCGCCCACAGGATCGGAAAAACGGCGACGATCGCGATCAAGGCGCCGACCGCCGTGGTCGCGCTGCGCGAAATCAGTCTTCCCATTTGTTCACCCGCTTCCAGATCAACGTGAAGATCGCGGTCGTCGCGATCATCATCAGCACCGCCATGCTCGACGCGTACGACACCTTGCCCGACAGGCCGATGCCCTGCGAGTACGCGTACATGTCGAGGGTTTCGGTCGAGATTCCGGGGCCGCCTTTCGTCATCACATAGATCAGGTCGAACGAACGCAGCGACTCGACCATCTTGATGAACACGAGGCTCATGATCGGCACCTTCAACATCGGTAGCGCGATGTATGCGTATACCTGCCACGTCGACGCGTAATCGAGCCGCGCGGCTTCGAGCGGTTCGGGCGGCAGGGTTTCGAGCAGCTTCAGCACCACGACCGCGAAGAACAGGCCCCACTGCCACACGTCGACGAGCGCGATCGCGTACAGCGCAGCGTGCGGGTCGGACAGGAACGCGGTGTCGGTGATGCCGATCGTGCCAAGCAGCCAGCTCAGCACACCGTTCAGCGGCGAGTACATGAACTTCCAGATGAACGCCGCGGACACGCGCGGCAGCAGTACCGGCATGATCAGCAACAACGTGATGACGTTGCGCGCGCGGCCGTGAATCTGTTCGAACAGGTAGATCGCCAGCAGCACGCCGACCACGACCGCGCCGACCACCGTGACGATCTCCCACACCGCGGACACTTCGATCGCGTTCAGGAAACGCCGGTCCGACATCAGCCGGACGAAATTGCGCAGCCCCACGTACTCGCTGTCCGGGTAGCGCAGCACGCGATTTTTCAACGCGAGGTTGATCGCCGCGACGGTCGGGATCAGGCCGAGCAGCGCCATGATCGCGAGCGGCGGGGCGAGGAACACCCAGGGCAGGCTGGTTTTACCGCGATTGAACATCGATGTCTCCGGGAATGCGGTGGAAGCGCGCTGCTCTGCTTATTTCTTCGCGCCGCCGTGTTCCATCGCGTCCTTCGCGTACTGCACCGCGTCGTTCAGCGTGCCCTGCACGTCGGTTTGCGTACCGGTGAAGATCTCTTCGAGCGCGATGCCCAGGTTGTCGCCGATGTCGGGCCATTGCGGGCTCGACCAGATCGTCACCTTCGTTACCGGATTGGTGTCGTTCAGGCCGCTCAGAATCTGCGGCTTCACGTGCTTCTGGAAGTAGTCGCTACGGATCGTGCTGGTGCGGTTGTAGTCGCTGAACACGTTGGCGCGCAGACGCGCCTGCTCCTGATCCTTGCTCGTCGCCCACGCGATGAACTTGCCCGCGGCCTGGCGCGTGCATTCGTCCTTCGCGCCGACCGACGAGATCGCGAGACCGTGTCCATACGCGGCGGACGGCAGCGGCGCCGGCGGTCGCACGTAGCCGACCTTGTCGGCGACGCTCGATTTCGTCGGGTCTTCCATCCAGTCGGCGAACGGTGTCGACTCGATCATGAAGGCGACCTTGCCCGAGCGGAACGCTTCGAGCGCGTTGCTCCAGTCGTAGGTCGCGGCGCCCGGCGGCGCGTATTTGAAGAGATCGCTATAGAGCTGCGTTGCCTTGACGGCGGCCGGCGAGTCGAATGTCGGCTGCCCGTTCTTGTCGGTCCACGTGCCACCCTCGGCGAGCATGAACGGCGCCCAGCGCCAGACGTTCATGCCCGAGCCGCGCTGGCCGCGTGCGACCCAGCCGTACATAGTCGGCGGCGCGTTGAGTTTCTTGATGTCGGCGACGAGTTCGTCGAGCGTTTTCGGCACCGGCAGATGCGCTTTTTCGAGCAGGTCGCGACGATAGAACAGGAAGTCGCCGCCGCCGATCAATGGCGCGAAGTACGCGACGCCCTGGTAGCTCGCGACCGCGCGACGGCCCGGCAGGAAGTCGTCGTAGTCGTAGTCTTTCGGGTAGTACTTGAGCAGCGGCACGACCCAGCCCGCGGACGCGAATTCGGCGACGTTCGCTTCGTCGACGTAGTAGATCTGGTACGAGCCCGCACCCGTCGAGGCATCGAGCCGCGATTTCGCGCGCCGGTCGTTCTCGCCGAAGTAGCTGATTTCGACCTTCGTGCCGTTGCGTTTTTCGTAGTCGGGCAGCGATTTCTCCATCACCGACAGCCCGAGGCTTTTTTGCGCCAGCACCCGGATCACCGGCACGTTGCAGTTCTGCGCGAAGGCCGTAGCCGGCGCGCACGCGGCTATCGCGGCGCACGCCGCCCAAGATCGAATCGTGTTCACAGTCGTCTCCTGAATCTGTTTTTGTCGACCGGCTTGCCCGCATGCATGGGAGGGTCCGGTGAGCTGCACTGTAGTGCTCAGGAAACGTGCTTCACTACTTCAAAAGCCAATACGCATTGGTACTATTTGCGCAGCCCGCCGTTGCGGCGCACAAATTGTGTCGGTGAGTGGGGCGCTGCTGACGATGCTATTCGGTCTCGCCGCGACGGGCTGCCGTGAAGCGCTCGATCACGTCGACCGCGGCTTTGCACTGTTCGGCGTCGATCAGATGGATGGTGCACTGGTCTTCGGGGATTTTGAGTTCGCCCGCGAGCCAGCGATAGCCTTTCGCGCGCGCTTCGAACACGTTGCCGCCGTCGCGACGGAGCTTGCCCTGCACCATCGGTTCGAGCGCCGCGTGCAGCCGCGCTTTCCAGTCGCGCAGTTCCGCATTCGCGAGACGGCCGAGCGGCACGCGGCGCGTGCTGCGCGGGAAGATGCCGATCCACGCTTCGCACGGCGTGCAGACCCACAGCGGGCCGTGATCGTCGCGATACGGATAGCCGTCCTCGTCCGGGGGGATGAAAACGGCTTTCGCGCCGCAATAGTCGCAGACAGGTTGCGGCAGCGGAGGAACAGGGCGGCCGACGCGCATGATGGCAAGGGCGGAAGAAGAGTCAGCGGTCAATATAGCAAATCGGTGCGCGCGACCCTTGCTCGTGTGGCGTGTCCTTCGGTCGTACGTTGTTAAGCGCCGGCCTTCGCTTCGAGTTCGGCGATACGCTTGCGCAGCGCGCGGTCTTCGTTGAAGCGGGCCGTTTCGTCGCGGATCACGGCGACGATGCCGGTCACGTCGCCTTGCGACGAATGCAGCAGCGCGACGGTGAACGCAATGGACATCGTGCGGCCGTCTTTATCGATGGCGGGCACTTTCAGCAGGTCGTGGCCGTAGCGCGTTTCGCCGGTCGCCATTGTCTTGCGATAGCCGTCCCAATGCCGGCCACGTAGCCGTTCGGGGATGATGATATCCAGCGACTGGCCGAGCGCTTCGTCCTGCGTGAAGCCGAACATGCGTTGCGCTGCGGGGTTCCACAAGGTGATCGCACCGCTCGCGTCGGAGATCACGACGGCGTCGCCGATCGCATCAACAAGCTGTTCGAAATCGATGGTCGTGGGCATAGGGTGGGGTGGTCCGTAAATAGCGTAGCCGCCCACCGGATGAGCGGGCGGCTACGTCAGGCGTACCTTCCGTACGTTATACCGCCTGTTCCTCGTGCATGCGAGCGATCTGCTCGGCGGTATAACCCAGTTGCGCGAGCACTTCGTCGGTGTGTTCGCCGAGCAGCGGCGAGCCGGTGATCTCCGGTTTCAGATCGGAGAACTTGATCGGGCTGCCGACCGTCAGGTACGTGCCGCGCGCCTTGTGCGGCACCTCGACGATCGTGCCGCTCGCACGCAGCGATTCGTCGTTCGCGAGTTCCTTCATCGTCAGCACCGGTGCGCACGGAATGTCGAACTTGCGCAGGATGTCGACCGCTTCGAACTTGGTCTTGTCCGCGAGCCACTGCTCGATCGTCGCGAAGATGTCGAAGATGTGCGGCTGACGCGCCGACGCCGTGTTGTACTTGGGATCCTCGATCCATTCCGGCTTGCCGATCGCGCGGCAGATCGGCGCCCACGCGTGGCCCTGGATCGTGAAGTAGATGTACGCGTTCGGATCGGTTTCCCAGCCCTTGCACTTGAGCACCCAGCCCGGCTGGCCGCCGCCGCCCGCGTTGCCGCCGCGCGGCACGACATCGCTGAAGGTGCCGTGCGGGTACTGCGGATATTCCTCGAGATAGCCGAGGCGGTCGAGCCGCTGCTGGTCGCGCAGCTTCACGCGGCACAGGTTCAGCACGCTGTCCTGCATCGACACGGCGACCCGCTGTCCCTTACCCGTCTGCTGGCGGCCGATGATCGCGGTCAGAATGCCGATCGCGAGATGCATGCCGGTGTTGCTGTCGCCGAGCGCGGCGGCGCTGATGGTCGGCGGGCCGTCCCAGAAGCCCGTGGTCGACGCGGCGCCGCCCGCGCATTGCGCGACGTTTTCGTAGACCTTCAGGTCGTCGTAGTGATGGCCGTCGCTGAAGCCCTTCACCGACGCGACGATCATCTTCGGATTCAGATCGCGGATCACGTCCCACGAGAAGCCCATCCGGTCGAGCGCGCCCGGGCCGAAGTTTTCGACCAGCACGTCCGATTCGCGGATCAGCTTTTCGAGCACTTCCTTGCCTTCCGGCTTCTTCGTGTCGAGCGTCAGCGAGCGCTTGTTGCTGTTGAGCATCGTGAAGTACAGCGCATCGGCGTCGGGGATGTCGCGCAGCTGGGTACGCGTGACGTCGCCCGAGCCGGGACGCTCGACCTTGATCACGTCGGCGCCGAACCACGCCAGCAATTGCGTGCACGCCGGGCCTGCCTGGACGTGCGTGAAGTCGATGATCTTGATGCCTTCGAGTGGTTTATTGCTCACGGTATTTCTCCTTGTTGACTGCCTTACTTTTTCATCGCCGCGCTTTGCGGATTCAGATTCGTCAGACGGCCGCTTTCGGTGCCGGCCGCTTCGTCGATGACGGCATTGATCAGCGTCGGTTTGCCCGAGCGGATCGCCTCTTCGAGTGCATGGGTGAGTTCATCGGGTGTGGTCGCGTTGAAACCGACGCCGCCGAAGGCCTCGATCATCTTGTCGTAGCGCGCGTTCTTCACGAACACGGTCGGCGCGACTTCCTTGCCGCCGGTCGGGTTCACGTCGGTGCCGCGATAGACGCCGTTGTTGTTGAAGACGATCGTGCAGACGGGGAGCTCGTAGCGGCAGATGGTTTCGATTTCCATCCCGCTGAAGCCGAAGGCGCTGTCGCCCTCGATCGCGACGACCTGGATGCCGCTCGTTACCGCCGCGCCGATCGCGAAGCCCATGCCGATGCCCATGATTCCCCACGTGCCGGAATCGAAGCGTTTGCGCGGCTGGTACATGTCGACGATGCTGCGCGCGTAGTCCAGCGTGTTTGCGCCTTCGTTGACGACGTTGATGTCGGGGCGCGTCTTCAGCACGTCGCGGATTGCACGCAGCGCGCTATGGAAACTCATCGGCGAAGGATTCTTCGCGAGCGTCGCCGCCATCTTTTCAAGGTTCTTGTTCTTGCGTTCATTAACCTCGCCGGTCCATTCCGCAGGCGGCTTCGGGAAGCCCGCGTCGATGCCCGCGACGAGCGCCGATACGCACGAGCCGATGTCGCCGATCACCGGCGCGGCGATCGCGACGTTGCTGTCGATTTCGGTCGGCGAGATGTCGATCTGCACGAACTGCTTCGGCGCGGCGCCCCACGTCTTGCCCTTGCCGTGCGCGAGCAGCCAGTTCAACCGCGCGCCGATCAGCACGACGCAATCGGCTTCCTGCAGCACGAACGAACGCGCGGCGGAGGCGGACTGCGGATGCGTGTCGGGCAGCAGGCCCTTCGCCATCGACATCGGCAGATACGGGATGCCACTCTTTTCGACCAGCGCGCGAATCTCGGCATCGGCCTGCGCGTACGCCGCGCCCTTGCCGAGCAGGATCAGCGGACGCTTCGCGTGACGGATCACGTCGAGCGCGCGCTTCACCGAATCGGACGACGGCAATTGACTCGGTGCGGCGTCGATCACCTTGATCAGCGACTGCTGCGCTTTCGCGGCGTCGAGGGTTTGCGCGAGCAACTTCGCCGGCAGATCGAGGTACACGCCGCCAGGGCGGCCCGACACCGCGGCGCGGATCGCCCGCGCGATACCGACGCCGATGTCCTCCGCATGCAGCACGCGGTAGGCCGCTTTCGCGTACGGCTTCGCGGCGTTCAACTGATCCATCTCTTCGTAATCGCCCTGCTGCAGATCGACGATTTCGCGTTCGCTCGATCCGCTGATGAGGATCATCGGGAAGCAGTTGGTCGTCGCGTTCGCGAGCGCGGTGAGGCCGTTCAGGAAGCCCGGCGCGGAGACGGTCAGGCAGATGCCTGGCTTCTTCGTCATGTAGCCCGAGATCGCCGCGGCATTGCCCGCGTTCTGTTCGTGACGGAAGCCGATGAAGCGCATGCCTTCGGCCTGCGCGAGACGCGCGAGATCGGTGATCGGGATGCCGACCAGACCGAAGATCGTGTCGATGTCGTTCAGCTTGAGCGCGTCGATGACGAGGTGAAAACCGTCGGTCGTCGCGGGTACGTCGTGGGGTTCGCCGGCCGTCAGTTCAGGGCGGGCGATTTCGGCAGTGGACATTCGTTCCTCTCCGTTTCGTTGATGGCTGTTCGGGTGTCGCTTCGAGTCACTTCACGCCGACCACTGATATACAGTATTTCACACACCAGACTTTTTCAACGCTTTTCGCAGAGAAATTGTCGTGCGTCGCAGCATTTCATTTCGTTACCGGGAAAACACGTAAATGCCTGTATATAAAGGGTAAGGCGTGTGTTTTCAGCGACCGCACAGATCGATTTCGGGTACACAGCGGCACGATCAATAAGTATTGTGTGTGTAATATATTAGTTTGAAGGATGCAATTTTCTAACCGGACATACCGCCTCCGTACCTAATCGAGGAAGTCGCAGGACGCGTCGACGAACGCCGCGAGTTCCAGCGAATGCTCGCGTACCAGACGCTCCGCGCATTCGGTGTCGCGTGCTTCGAGCGCCTCGATGATCCGCATGTGCTCGGCTATCGATCGCGACGCGCGGTCGCTCTGCGAGATCGTCAGTTTGCGGATCGCGCGAACGTGCGCGAAGACGTTGTGGATCGTGTGCGCGATGGCCTGCGATTTCGACAGCCTCACCAGCGCCTGGTGAAACACGATGTTCGCCTCCGAGTACTCGTCGATCTGCGTCGCTGGCGTGCGGCGTTCGCCGTGAAAGCCGTCGAACATCCGGCGCAGCGCGGCGATTTCGTCGTCGGTTGCGTGGCAGGTCGCGAGCCGCGCGGCCATGCTTTCGAGCGCCGCCCACATCTGGATCATCTCGACGATCTCGCGCTTCGTCTTGCGCTGGATAAACACGCCGCGCCGCGGCACGCTGCGCACGAAGCCTTCCTGCTCGAGCAGCGTCATCGCTTCGCGGATCGGCGTTCTGCTTACGCCGAGCGCCTCCGTGAGATTGCGCTCGTCGAGCCGGATCGCTTCGCGCGAGCCATAGATGTCCGCTTCCGCGATCGCCTGGCGCAGCTTCGTGTACGCCTGATCGCGCAGCGACGTGCCCGCGTGCAGCGGCTGCAGCGTCAGCGTGAGCGGGACAGTGCGCGCAAAAGGTGACGGGTACGAGGACATTAAACGGTTGCTTCCTTCCAGAATTCCGGTGACGTTCGATGGCCGATGTCAGGGGTCAAGCACGCGACGCATGATTCGCCGGCATCATTCGTTCGAGCCCAACGGAGCGGGCCGGAATGCGCTGGCGAACCCAGGCTGTTCGCTCTCCTTCGCCGAGTTCTCGATCCATCGACGGCGCATCGGCGCGAGCACGAATTTCGCGGACACACTGCCCGCGATCGCGATGCACGCTGCCGCGATGAACACCGTGTTCCAGCCGCCGTGCTCCGACAGCAGCGACGCGACCGGTACCAGCATCGCCGCGGTGCCCTTAGCGGTGTACAGCGTGCCCGCGTTGCCCGCCGCGTACTTGCTGCCGAACGTGTCTGCGCAGGTCGCCGGGAAGTTCGAGAAGATGTCGCCGTAGAACAGGAAGATCAGCCCCGAGAACACGATGAACAGCGTCGGGTTATGGCCGAAGTGCATCAGCCCGAGCAGCGCGAGCCCTTCACCGAGGAACGTGATGAACATCGTGTTCTCGCGGCCGATGCGATCCGAGATCGCACCGCATATCGGACGCGTGAAGCCGTTGCAGATGTTGTTGACGGAGAGCGTCATCGTCAGCAGCGGCAGCGTCGCCGCGAAGAACGACACCGGCATCGATGCGAAACCGTATTCCTTCGCGATCGGTCCGATCTGCGCGGTCGCGATGATGCCGCCGGTCGCGACGCAGACGAACATCGCATACATCACCCAGAACACCGGGGAGCGGATCATCTCGCCGGTCGTGTAGTCCCGCTTCGTCGCGACGATGCGTTTGATGCCCCGTGCAAAGGCCGGCGGACTCGGCCGCACGAGCAGCGTGGCGAGCAGCAGGATCACGATCCCCTGGAAGAGGCCGAAGAACACGAATGCGTGCTGATAGCCCGAGTGCTGGATCATGTTGCCGATCGGGATCACCGTTAGCGCGGCGCCCGCGCCGAAGCCGGCCGCCGTCAGACCGGCCGCGAGACCGCGCCGGTCCGGAAACCACTTGAGCGCGTTACCGACACAGGTCCCGTACACGCAGCCCGCGCCGACGCCCGAGATCACCGCGGCGAGGTAGAGCACAGGCAGGTTCGGCGCGTATGCGTCGAGAACCCAGCCGAGTCCCGCGCAGATCGCGCCGCCGATCACTACCGGACGCGGACCGAAACGGTCGACGAGCCAGCCTTCGATCGGCACGAGCCACGTTTCGGTGACGATGAAAATGGAGAACGCTGACTGGATGGCGGCGAGCCCCCAATGATGCTGCGCGTTCATCGGTTCGACGAACAGGGTCCACGCGTACTGGAGATTGGCCACGAGGCCCATGCAGATCACACCGATCGCGAGCTGCGTCCAGCGGCTGTGTCTGAGCGACGTGTATCCGCCGGCCGCTGCTTTGTCTTGCTGTCCCAAGTTTGTCTCCGTTGATGACTTCGCATACCGCGGGTCACTGCACGGGTCTTGTGTCGCCGGCGACAGGAGCGGCGATGGCCTTGAAGCAATGACTCTCGTGCATGGTGGAGGGATTCGTGGGACTGCAAAAGTCAAACATTTTTATGGTTTGCATAAGGTCCCGTGAATGGGCGCTCACTACTGCGCGATGTGCTGTGCAGCATGTCGCGCGTTATCGAATCGGCAGGATGGGCGTCGGGCGAGGATGGGGCGGCCATGTGCGCTGCAATAACAGAAACTCCGCAGTGCAACATGACCGACCGGCACGAGTGACACGCGCGACCTGGTTGAAGCCGCGTGGGGATTTGCAATCGGGGTTAGCCGTAGGGGCGGCGTGATGCGTGTTGCGCTGCGTGAAGCCGCGCGTCGTGTCGATAGCGAAAGACGTCAGCCATCCGCAAGCAGTTTGCCCGCCTTGGCCCACGCATCGCGTGGGACTTCGGTGATGATGACGTCGACGCTTTCCGGCGGGCATGTCAGGGTCTCGACGGCGACGCGCGTCACTTCGCGTACGAAGGCGCGCTTCTGTTCCGGCGTGCGGCCAGGGTGCATTTGCAGTTGCAGGACAGGCATGGCAGTTCCTCGGGTTTCTCGGTGAGCGGCGCACCGGACGGCGCGCCAGTGCAAGCAGTGTCGCGTGGATGTCGGCGCCGATAAACATGCGATGATTTCACCCATTCCCAACCTGCAGGTTTCGAATGATGGATAAGCTGGCCGGCATGGCGATGTTCGTGCGCGTGGTGGAGAGCGGCAGCTTTAGCGCGGCGGCCGAGGCGAGCGATGTCTCGCCGACGATGGCGGCGAAGCACGTTCGGGTGATCGAGGAAAGACTCGGCGCGCGGCTGCTTCATCGCACGACCCGTCGGCAGCAGCTCACCGAAGTGGGCCGCCTGTACTACGAGCGCTGCAAGCAGGCGCTCTCTGAAGTCGCGCTGGCCGAGGCGAGTGCGTCCGAACTGCAGGCGAGTCCGCGCGGCAAGGTGCGGCTGGTCGCGCCGGTCAGCTTCGGCAGTCAGGTGGTCGTGCCGGTGCTGACCGATTATCTGGAGCGTCATCCGGATGTGAGCGTCGAATTGACGCTCGACAATCGCGTGCCTGAGCTGCTCGACCAAGGCTACGAACTCGGCATCCAGATCGGCAGCGTGAACGATGCGGGCCTGGTCGCGCGACCGTTGCGGCCCTACCGGCGGATTCTCGCTGCCTCGCCTGCGTACCTCGCGACGCATGGGCAGCCGGAGCACCCCGAGCAGTTGAGCGCGCACATGTGCCTCGGCCTCGCTTACTGGCGGCATCACGACCGCTGGCATTTGAGCGGACCCGAGGGCGTCGCGTGCGAAGTGCAGGTGAGCGGGCGCTTCACGTCGAATCAGGGCAGCGCGCTGCGGATCGCCGCGCTGCACGGTGCGGGCATCGTGCTGCAACCCGAGGCGCTGCTGGCCGACGACATCGCCGCAGGCCGGCTGATACCGGTGTTGCCCGCGTGGTCGTACAAGCCCACACCGATGTATCTGATCTACGCGCAGGATCGCCGGCCGAGCGCGAAGCTGCGCAGTGTGATCGACTTCATGGTGCAGCGGCTTGGGCCTGAGGCGGATGTGGAGTCGACTGCGTGGACCGTATCCGATCCGCACCGCTGATCAGGTCGACCCGCACGCTTCGAAGTCGCCTATCGCCCAACCGGTTTCATGATGGCGTCCGGATGTGCGGTGTCGAGACCGTCAGTCTCCCGTGGCATCGCCTGGACGCGTCGGCACGCGGTTCGTCGAGTCCTGCGCGCTTTGCCAGGCGGGATGATCGTCGGTGGCGAGCGGCATCGAACCAGCAGGGGGCGAGTGTTCCGTGTGAAGCAGCGCAATCAGAATGCCGGCGACGAGCGCAACGAGGACCGTCACGATTCCGATTGTCAGGCCGCCGATCCGGCGGTGCGCCGGTTCGCTCGCGGGCACGCCGCGCGAACGGATGAAGCCGACGACACCGATCGCGATCGTCGCGCCAATCATCGCGCCGAGTCCCTTCGCTGCGAGCACGGTACCGTCTGCAGCAGATGCTGTCGCGAAGACCGTGCATGCGACGACGAAGCCGATGCACAGCCCAGCCGCCGTGTATCTCACGACGATTTCCGAGCGTCGATCCATCAGGGTTGTCCTCCCAGGACAGTCTTTTCGAACCCGATGTCTTTAACGCAGAAGCCACGCGTTCCGACCGCTTCAATATACTCCGCACGCGTCGCGTTTCGGCCCTCGCGAATGCAGGTTATGCACGATGGGTGCTTTTTCTCGCCGTGATGTTACGACGTGCGGCACTGCTGAAAATCGCTTGCTGCTAGAGGTTTTCCGCAACCAGATGCGTGGCGACGCCGAGCATCATGATCGCGACGAACGCATCGAGTGCGCGCCACGCGGACGCGCGTGCAAAGAGCGCGCGGCAGGCGCGCGAACCGTACGTGAGGCACAGGAACCACGCGAGCGACGCCGTGATCGCGCCCAGCGCGAATGGCCAGCGCAATCCGGCGGCTCGATTCGCCGTGAGTGAGCCGACGACGAGCACCGTATCGATCCACGCATACGGATTGAGCAGCGAGACGGCCGCGGTCGCGAGCAACGTGTGCGCGAGCGAATGATTGGTTGCTGTTCGAGCGATGTCCGCATGTTGCGTGCCGCGCACGGCCGCACGCAATGCGAGCAGCCCATAGCCAGCGAGATACGCGATGCCTGCCCACATCGCGATCGCGGACAGCGTCGGCATGCGGGCAAGGAACGCGGCGAAGCCGCCTGCGCCGAGTGCGATCAGCAGCGCGTCGCTGCCTGCGCAGACGATGGCAATGGGAAAAAGATGATGGCTCGTGAGCGAGCGCTTGATGACGAAAGCGTCTTTAGGACCGACCGACGTAAACAGACCGGCGCCGAGCAGCCGCCCTTCGATGAAGGTAGAGGCGTCTAACATTTTGCATGCCGACAACCTCTTAAGCTGGACCGGGGGTGGTGATGTTGCGTGTGACTATAGCGGGGAAGAGGTGGGCGCGGCAACGGGAGTGCTGCGCACCCACACGATTGGGCGACACGAAGTCAGCGCGCCTGAATTTCGCATACAGCCAGCGAGACTGCATCTAATTGTAAGCCTACAGGGACTCAAATATCGGCATATTGATAGCTTACAGGCATACATATCGCGAATATTTGATAGCTTATAGACTGTCAGTATGAGATTATTTGTATGCCTGAAGGCTATCGGATATTTTGAAATTGATAGCCTTTAAGGTGACATATCGATCGTTTGCACTAGCCTAAAGGCATACAAATGAGATTACCAGGCCTAAACCGACTTCGATTGGAACAGACCGAGCGCGCGCTTGCGCCCTACTCGATTCTGAGAAACGGGACGGTCCCGCCGGGTGGTTGGCTTCGCGCGATCCGCGAGTCGCTTGGACGCTCCCTGCGTGTCCAGGCTGGCATGCTTGGTATCACGAGTGCGACGCTTCATAAGTCCGAGTCGGCCGAGGTGGACGGCCGGATCAGCCTCGCCCAGTTGCGCAAACTCGCTGCCGGCCTCGACTGCGAAGTAGTCTATGCGCTAGTCCCGCGCAAGCCGTTACATGAAGTGGTCGAGGAGCGCGCCGAATGGATAGCGCGAAGCGAGGTCATGGGCGTTGCGCATACCATGAGTCTGGAGGACCAGGAGCCACCGGGCGAGTTCGTTAAGCGGAAGATTTTCGAGCGCCGGCAGGCGTTGCTATCAGGGCCGTGGTCTCGTCTATGGCGCTAGACATCGCTTATGGCACAGGCCAGACGCCGCTTGATCCGGACGAGCGGGCAGGTCTGAAGCCGCGGCACATTTCGACGCAGGGACAACTCGACGAGTGGGAGGCCGAAAACATTCTGGGCGCGATGCGATGGCTGGACACGCAGCGCAGTCGAGATGTCCTGAATGAAGATTTCTGCCGGGAACTGCATCGGAGAATGTTCGGCGACACCTGGAAATGGGCTGGTCAGTTCAGGAGATCGGACAAGAACATCGGCTGCGACTGGACCCAGGTGCCCATGAGGCTCCGCCAACTCCTCGGCAATGCGCAATACTGGCTCAACGAGAATACGTTTCCTGTTGCGGAGATTGCCACGCGGTTCCATCACCAGATCGTTTCGATTCACCCTTTCCCCAATGGCAATGGCAGGCATTCGCGCCAGATGGCGGACTGTCTGCTGAAACAGTGCGGACTTGAGACGTTCACCTGGGGAAGCGGCAGAAACCTGGTCGCCGATGGGGAAACCCGGCGCATGTACATCGCCGCACTTCAGGCTGCCGACCGCGGCGATATTGCGCCTCTCGTGGCTTTCGTTCGCTCCTGATGCGGGAGGCCCCAAGGTTGATTGAACCCAGTTGCATGGAGCCGTAAACGGACAAAGGGTTACAAGCCAGAGACCTGTAACCCTTTGATAAGACTGGTGGCGAATCAGGGATTCGAACCCCGGACCTGCGGATTATGATTCCGTCGCTCTAACCGGCTGAGCTAATTCGCCAAAGAGGGCAGATTATGAAGATGACGCCAGGGGCTGTCAACCCCTGGCCGTCACATTGCTGGACTCCGTGTATCGTCCACGGCCGCGACGTCAGTCGCTGGCGTAGATGTTGGAGTCCTTGGTCTCCTTCACGAACAACATGCCGATCACGAAAGTCGCCAGCGCGATCACGACCGGATACCACAACCCCGAGTAGATGTTGCCCTTCGCCGCGACGATCGCGAACGCGGTCGCCGGCAGGAAGCCGCCGAACCAGCCGTTGCCGATGTGATAAGGCAGCGACATCGACGTATAGCGGATCCGCGTCGGGAACATTTCCACCAGCATCGCGGCTATTGGTCCGTACACCATCGTCACGAAAATCACGAGGATGGTCAGGATCACCACGGTCATTGGCCAGTTCAGCTGCGCCGGGTCGGCCTTCGCGGGATAGCCGGCCGTTTTCAGCGTCGTGCTGAGCGTTTTGTCGAATGCCTTGACCTGGTCCTTCGCGTCGGCGGCCTTGCCGTCGAAGGTGTTGACGACCGTATCGCCCACCTTGATCTCCGCGAGAGTGCCGGCAGGAGCCGCGACGTTCTCATAGTTCAGGCCGGCCTTCGACAGCGCGCCCTTCGCGATATCGCACGACGACGTGAATTTCGCCGTACCGACCGGGTTGAACTGGAACGAGCACTCCGCCGGATCCGCGATCACGACGATCGGCGACTTCTGCGTCGCGGCCTCGAGGGCCGGGTTCGCGTAGTGCGTGAGCGCCTTGAACAGCGGGAAGTACGTGAGCGCCGCGATCAGGCAGCCAGCCATGATGATCGGCTTGCGGCCGATCCGGTCCGACAGCGAGCCGAAGAACACGAAAAACGGCGTGCCGATCAGCAGGCCCAGTGCAATCAGGATGTTCGCGCTGGTGCCGTCGACCTTCAGCGTTTGCGTCAGGAAGAACAGCGCATAGAACTGGCCCGTGTACCAGACGACGGCCTGGCCCGCGGTCAGCCCGACCAGCGCAATGATCACGACCTTCAGGTTCTTCCATTGACCGAACGCTTCGGTCAGCGGCGCCTTCGACGTCTTGCCTTCCGCCTTGATCCGCGCGAACACCGGCGATTCGTTCAATTGCATCCGGATCCACACGGACACGGCCAGCAGGATGATCGATGCGATGAACGGGATCCGCCAGCCCCACGAACCGAACGTATCTTCGCCGAGCGCGCTACGCACGCCGAGGATCACGAGCAGCGACAGGAACAGACCGAGCGTCGCCGTCGTCTGGATCCACGATGTGTAGAAGCCGCGACGGTTCGCGGGCGCGTGTTCGGCGACGTAGGTCGCGGCGCCGCCGTATTCGCCGCCGAGCGCGAGACCCTGCAGCAGCCGCATCGCGATGAAGATCACCGGAGACGCAATGCCGATCGTCGCGTAGCCGGGCAGGAAGCCGACCACGAAGGTCGACAGGCCCATGATCACGATCGTGACGAGGAAGGTGTACTTGCGCCCGACCATGTCGCCGAGCCGGCCGAACACGATCGCGCCGAACGGCCGTACGGCGAAGCCGGCTGCGAAGCCGAGCAGCGTGAAAATGAACGCAGCGGTGGGATTGACCCCGGAGAAAAAGCTCTTGCTGATGTAGGCCGCAAGCGAGCCGGCCAGATAGAAGTCGTACCACTCGAAAACGGTGCCTAGCGACGATGCGAAGATCACCCGCTTCTCATCGTGCGTCATCGGCGCGTGTGCGATTTGCCCGCCAACGGTAGCCATGTGTCGTCTCCATTTTGATATGCATGCCGGCGTGCCTGGACAGCACGTCCGTGCACGGATTATTGGAGCAGAAACTTACGGCCTACTGACGCGCTATCTCGAAATTTAAAGCGTGACCGGGATAGGCGGACTTCGCTAAATTCTTTTATTTCTCGCGATCGGGCGATGAATCATCAGGTATTCCGGCGAAATGTCGCGACGGCGCGCTGCGCGACGAAGGCGCCGGCGGTCGTGTATCAGGGTAAGTCCCGTGCCGGTTCCAGCGTTCGCAAGCTGACACGCACCAGTGTGCCGGCGAGGCGCGGCGACGTTTGATACACGTGATCTTCGATCGCGAGCGTGCCGCCGTGCATGGTCGCGATCTCCCGGACGATCGCGAGACCAAGTCCGCTGCCGTCGCCGTCGCGTCCGAGAATCCGGTAGAACCGCTCGACCACCCGCTCGCGTTCCGCGGACGGAATGCCGATGCCGGTGTCCTCGACCTCCACGTGCACCAGGCTCGCCGGGGGCTCGGGCTTCACGCGTACCGTGATGCGACCGCCGGCCGGCGTGTAGCGGATCGCGTTGTCGATCAGGTTCGACAGCATTTCGCGCAGCATCACGAGATTGCCTTCGACGTCGACCGCTTCGTCCGGACCTTCGTAGCCCAGATCCATCTGCTTCGCGAGCGCAGGCTGCACCCAGTCGCGCACCGCGTGCCGCGCGACGTCGTTCACCGCGACCCGCGCGAAGATCTGCCCGGACATCCGGTTTTCCGCGCGCGCAAGCGCGAGCAGCTGCGTGACGAGCCGCGCCGCGTGCTCGGAACTCGTCGCGATCTGTTCGAGCGACCGATGCACCTCAGCGGGCGCGTCCTGCCGGAGCGCCAGCTCGGCCTGGGTGCGCAGCCCCGCAAGCGGTGTTTTCATCTGATGCGCGGCGTCGGCGATGAAGCGCTTCTGCAGTTCCATGTTCTGCTCGAGGCGCGTCAGCAGATCGTTGAACGACGTGACGAGCGGCTCGATTTCCGGCGGCGCTCGGCGCGCTTCGAGCGGCGACAGGTCATCGGGGCGGCGCGCGCGGATGTGCGACTGCAGCGCGTGCAGCGGCGCGAGTCCGCGCGACAGCCCGAACCACACCAGCAGGATCGCGAGCGGCAGGATCACGAACTGCGGCAGGATCACGCCTTTGATGATGTCGTTTGCGAGCTGGCTGCGCTTGTCGAGTGTCTCGCCGACCTGCACGAGCACGGCCTGCGCGCCGGGCGTCTGTGGAAACTCGACGGTCGTATACGCGACGCGAATGTCGTTGCCGCGCAGCACGTCGTCGCGAAACTCGACGATGCCCGGCTGCGGACGGTCCTCCTCATGCGGCAGCGGCATGTCGCGGTCGCCGCCGACCAGTTCGCCGCGCGTGCCGAGCACCTGGAAGAACACGCTGTCTATGTTGTCCGCGCGCAGGAAATCGAGCGTCGAATCGGCCAGCGACAGTTCGGCGACGCCGTTCACCGGGTGGATCTGCCGGGCGAGCACATAGGCGTCGGTTTCGAGCGCACGATCGAACGGTCCGTTGGCGATCGACTTCGCGACCAGATACGTGACCGCGATGCTCATCGGCCACAGCAGTAGCAGCGGGGCCAGCATCCAGTCGAGAATCTCACCGAACAGCGAGCGCGGGCGCGCTTCGGCGGCAGCTTCGGTTTCGTCGGGAGGGGCGAACGGATTCTCGTAGCTGGCGTCGCGGGCCGCGTCGAAATCAGCCGGCCTGGCGGCAGGTTCAGCGCGGACAGGCATGGGAGACGTCGCCGTCTATTTGTAGTGGTGGCTTGCGGGCATGCCGCCCGAAGCCGGTGCCGCCGACGCTGCGGGTGGGCGCACGGCATCGTTTGCAGGCGAGGTCTTTTCGAGGCAGTAGCCGAGTCCGCGTACCGTCGCGATGCGCACGCCGCCCGGTTCGAGCTTCTTGCGCAGCCGGTGCACGTAGACTTCGATCGCGTTGTTGCTGACCTCTTCGCCCCACTCGCACAGGTGATCGACGAGCTGCTCTTTCGACACGAGCCGGCCGATCCGCTGCAGCAGCACTTCGAGCAGCCCGAGTTCGCGTGCCGACAGGTCGATCACCTGTTCGTTGATGCACGCGATGCGGCCGACCTGATCGAACGACAGCGCACCGTGCCGCACCACGGTCGGGCCGCCGCCCGCGCCGCGCCGCGTCAGCGCGCGCACGCGCGCCTCGAGTTCGTTGAGCGCAAACGGTTTCGCCATGTAGTCGTCGGCGCCGAAGTCGAGGCCCTTCACGCGTTCGTCGACGCCGTCGGCGGCGGTGAGGATCAGTACCGGCAGGGTCGAGTTGCGCGCGCGCAGGCGGCGCAGCACCTCCAGCCCGGACATGCGCGGCAGGCCCAGATCGAGGATCAGCAGGTCGAAATTTTGCATCGACAGCGCGGTATCCGCGTCGATGCCGTTCTTCACGTGGTCGACGGCATAGGCCGATTGGCGGAGTGATCGGACGAGACCGTCCGCGAGTATGCTGTCGTCTTCGGCAATCAGAATTCGCATGGTGCGCCCAGCCTGACATTGCCGGCACCGCGGGTTCGCCCGGCGCGCAGCGGTCTCCAGAAATTTGTGGGTAGTGATGGCGAAACCCGCATTCCGGGCTTGCTAAAACTACTGTTTTTTTATACAGTACCTGCGTTTGGTGCGCAGCTTGATGAAATAGGCTGCTCAACCGCCTCAGACGCCGTTCATCATAGCAAAGGACGATTCATGGAAGAAAGCAAGAAAGGCGCGGCTGGACTGACTGCTGAGAAGAGCAAGGCGCTTGCCGCCGCACTCGCGCAGATCGAAAAGCAGTTCGGCAAGGGGGCGGTCATGCGTCTCGGAGCAGGGGAGGCGGTCGAGGACATCCAGGTGGTGTCCACGGGTTCGCTGGGTCTCGACATCGCGCTGGGCGTCGGTGGTTTGCCGCGCGGCCGGGTGGTCGAAATCTACGGGCCGGAATCGTCGGGTAAGACCACGCTGACGCTGCAGGTCATCGCGGAAATGCAGAAGATCGGCGGCACCGCTGCATTCATCGACGCGGAACATGCGCTTGACATCCAGTACGCAGGCAAGCTCGGCGTGAACGTGTCGGATCTGCTCGTGTCGCAGCCGGACACCGGCGAGCAGGCGCTCGAAATCGCGGACGCGCTGGTGCGCTCGGGTTCGATCGACATGATCGTGATCGACTCGGTCGCGGCACTCGTGCCGAAGGCCGAAATCGAAGGTGAAATGGGCGACTCGCTGCCGGGTCTGCAGGCGCGGCTGATGTCGCAGGCGCTGCGCAAGCTCACCGGCACGATCAAGCGGACAAACTGCCTCGTGATCTTCATCAACCAGATCCGGATGAAGATCGGCGTGATGTTCGGCAACCCGGAAACTACCACCGGCGGTAACGCGCTCAAGTTCTACGCATCGGTGCGTCTGGACATCCGCCGTATCGGTTCGATCAAGAAGAACGACGAAGTGATCGGCAACGAGACCCGCGTGAAGGTCGTGAAGAACAAGGTCGCGCCGCCGTTCCGCGAAGCGATTTTCGACATCCTCTACGGCGAAGGCATCTCGCGTCAGGGCGAAGTCATCGACCTCGGCGTGCAAGCCAAGATCGTCGACAAGGCCGGTGCCTGGTACAGCTACAACGGCGAGCGGATCGGTCAGGGCAAGGACAACGCGCGCGAATTCCTGCGTGAAAATCCGGATATCGCGCTCGAGATCGAAAACCGCGTTCGCGAATCGATGGGCGTGAACGCAATGCCGGGCGATGCGGCGGTCGGCGCCGCTGAAGTCGCGGGCGAAGAGGAGTAATCCCCGCGTGATACGCAAGGGTCGGCCCGTGTCCAATGTCAAACGGGATGCGGGCGGCCCGGCCGGCGGCGATTCTTCGTCGACGCCGAAGCAGGTCACTAACCCCACGAATGCCGCAGACTCCTTCGATCCATTCGAATCGTTCGACGAGCACGATCGTGCAGCCGGCATCACTTCCAGTCGCGACCGGTTTTCTCGCAGCGAGTCCTCCTTTCGTAGCAGCGGCGACAGCACGTTCGCGAACAAACCGGACGGCGCTTCATCGGAAGCATCGACAGAAGCGGTTTATAGCCGCTCACGCCGCACCCGCGACGAATCAGCCTCCGCGGAAAAATCCGATTCCTCCACCGAAGACACCTCCCGTTCCAGGCGCCCCGGCCGCTCGCTGAAAGGCCGCGCACTCGGCTATCTCTCCCGTCGCGAATACAGCCGTGCCGAACTGTCCCGCAAGCTGATGCCGTTCGCCGATGAAGCGAACCCACTCGAAGCGCTGCTGGATACCCTCGAGCGCGAAGGCTGGTTGTCCGATTCGCGGTTTGCCGAAAGCCTCATTCATCGGCGGGCGTCGCGTCTCGGTACAAGCCGGATCGTCGGTGAGCTGAAGCGTCATGCAGTCAGCCGGACGTTGATCGAAGAGACCGGCGCGCAGCTGCGCGAGACCGAGCTTGCCCGCGCCCAGGCGGTCTGGCGCAAGAAGTACGGCGAGCTTCCGCAGACTCAGGCCGAACGTGCGAGGCAGGCGCGCTTTCTCATGGCCCGCGGGTTTTCGCAGGGAGTCATCGGCAAGATACTGAAGGGTATCGAAGACGAGTAGGGCGGCGACCAGACGCGGCGTGCATCGTGCCGGCCATAACAACGCCGCCCACAGATTCGTGACCGCCCCGGCAGCATGAAAAACCCACGGCGCGGCATGCGTCCGGACACATGCTGCACCGCGGCGTCCATGGCTGACTCCGGACTGTCTCAAATACTCGGTATGCTAAAATCAGGCGGTTTTCCAATCCGGCCTTCCGTCTCACATGCCGCTTTCCCCGCCCGTCTCCCGCCAGTTGCGCCATCGTCGCGCGATCCACGCGGAAGCCTATGAGCGAACCGATGGCCTGTGGGATATCGAGGCGTGCCTGACCGACCAGAAGCCACGCGATGTGGCGCTTGCGTCGGGTGTCCGGCCCAACGGCCTGCCGATCCATGAACTCTGGCTCCGCATCACGATCGATCGCAAGCTCAATGTCGTCGACGCCGAAGCGTCGTCCGACTGGGTGCCGTATCCCGGTCAATGCGAAGCTTCCAATCCCGCCTACCGTTCCCTCATCGGCCTCAATCTGCTCAATAACTTCCGACGCGATACCGCGCGCCTGCTCGGCGGCATCGGCGGCTGCACGCATCTTACCGAGCTGTGTGCCGTCCTGCCGACCGCCGCGATCCAGGCGTTCGCCGGCGACGTATGGAACACCGGCAGCGGCGGGCCCGGTGGGAGCCGAACGGCAGGCACCACATCCGATGACGCGACCGCAAGCGCTAATCAACGCGCAGGCGCAAACGCCGACCCCCGGACCGACCAACCGCCTTTCCAGCTGGGTCGCTGCCACGCGCTGCGATTCAATGGAGAGGCTGTTCGACAGTTTTATCCGCGCTGGTACGGCCACGCGCCGCGTTCCGTCGAGAAGGCGGGCGCAGCGGGCGAGCCCGACGACTCCAGCGGAAACCAAGTTCAATCCAACTCTCAGACTGAAGGGAATCAGGCATGAAGATTCACGAGTACCAGGGTAAGGAAATCCTGCGGAAATTCGGTGTCGCGGTACCGCGCGGCACGCCGGTCTTCACGGTGGATGACGCGGTCAAGGCCGCTGAAGAGCTGGGCGGCCCGGTCTGGGTCGTGAAGGCTCAGATCCACGCGGGTGGCCGTGGCAAGGGTGGCGGCGTGAAGGTCGCGAAGTCGCTGGACCAGGTTCGCGAGTACTCGAACCAGATCCTCGGCATGCAACTCGTCACGCACCAGACCGGTCCGGAAGGCCAGAAGGTCAATCGCCTGCTGATCGAAGAAGGCGCCGACATCAAGAAGGAACTGTACGTCGGCCTCGTGATCGATCGCGTGTCGCAGAAGATCGTCGTGATGGCATCGAGCGAAGGCGGCATGGACGTCGAGGAAGTCGCTGAAAAGACGCCCGAGCTGATCCACAAGATCGCAGTCGATCCGTCGACCGGTCTGAAAGACGCCGAAGCCGACGAGCTGGCCACGAAGATCGGCGTGCCCGCCGCTTCGCTGCCGCAAGCGCGCGCGATCCTGCACGGCCTGTACAAGGCATTCTGGGACACCGACGCATCGCTCGCCGAAATCAACCCGCTGATCCTGACCGGCGACGGCAAGGTGATCGCACTCGACGCGAAGTTCAACTTCGATGCGAACGCGCTGTTCCGTCACCCGGAAATCGTCGCGTATCGCGATATCGACGAAGAAGATCCGGCTGAAGTCGAAGCGTCGAAGTTCGACCTCGCGTACATCTCGCTCGACGGCAACATCGGCTGCCTCGTGAACGGCGCAGGCCTCGCGATGGCGACGATGGACACGATCAAGCTGTTCGGCGGCGAACCGGCGAACTTCCTCGACGTCGGCGGTGGTGCGACGACAGAGAAGGTCACCGAAGCGTTCAAGATCATGCTGAAGAATCCGAATCTGACGGCGATTCTCGTGAACATCTTCGGCGGCATCATGCGCTGCGACGTGATCGCGGAAGGCGTGATCGCCGCATCGAAGGCGGTGTCGCTGAAGGTGCCGCTCGTTGTCCGCATGAAGGGCACGAACGAAGACCTGGGCAAGAAGATGCTCGCCGATTCCGGTCTGCCGATCATCGCGGCGGACAGCATGGAAGAGGCTGCGCAGAAGGTCGTCGCGGCTGCTTCGGGCAAGGCTTAACCGGCCCGGCGCCTATCACCGGATTACGAGTGGCGGTGCGAACGCGGCGCCGGCGAGCAGCTTCGCCGTGCCGCGCGCGACGCCAAACGAACAGAGGTCAATACATGTCGATTCTGATCAACAAAAACACGAAGGTCATCACGCAGGGCATCACCGGCAAGACCGGTCAGTTCCATACGCGCGCCTGCCGTGAATATGCAAACGGCCGCGAAGCCTACGTCGCGGGCGTGAACCCGAAGAAAGCCGGCGAAGACTTCGAAGGCATTCCGATCTACGCGAGCGTCGCCGAAGCAAAGGCCGAAACGGGCGCAAACGTGTCGGTCATCTACGTGCCGCCGGCAGGTGCAGCCGCCGCGATCTGGGAAGCCGTCGAGGCCGAGCTCGATCTCGCGATCTGCATCACCGAAGGCATCCCGGTTCGCGACATGATCGAGCTCAAGAGCAAGATGCGTCTCGCGAACAGCAAGACGCTGCTGCTCGGACCGAACTGCCCGGGCACGATCACGCCGGACGAACTGAAGATCGGCATCATGCCGGGTCACATCCACCGCAAGGGCCGCATCGGCGTCGTGTCGCGTTCGGGCACGCTGACGTATGAAGCAGTCGGCCAGCTGACCGCGATCGGCCTCGGCCAGTCGTCGGCGGTCGGGATCGGCGGCGATCCGATCAACGGTCTGAAGCACATCGACGTGATGAAGATGTTCAACGACGATCCGGAAACGGACGCCGTCATCATGATCGGCGAGATCGGCGGTCCGGACGAAGCGAACGCTGCTGAATGGATCAAGGACAACATGAAGAAGCCGGTGGTCGGTTTCATCGCCGGTGTCACGGCGCCTCCGGGCAAGCGCATGGGCCACGCCGGCGCGCTGATCTCGGGCGGTGCGGATACGGCCGAAGCGAAGCTGGAAATCATGGACGCCTGCGGCATCAAGGTCACGAAGAACCCGTCGGAAATGGCGCGTCTTCTGAAGGCGATGCTGTAAATCGAAATCGGCCGGCTGCGCCGGCTGATTTTTGATACTCTTACGAAACCCTTTCGTGAGAGCGAAGTCCTAAAGCGAGGGAGCGAGCGATTGCTCCCTCGCTTTTTTATTGGCTTCGCCCAGCGCTTCCTTTTATTCTCCGGCCATGCTCGAATTTTTCGCGACGCTCCATTGGGGCGCAGTCGTCCAGATCATCGTGATCGACATCCTGCTCGGTGGCGACAACGCGGTCGTCATCGCGCTGGCCTGCCGCAACCTGCCTGCACAGCAACGCGCGCGTGGCATCCTGTGGGGCACCGTCGGCGCGATCGTGCTGCGCGTCGCGCTGATCTCCTTCGCGGTCGTGCTGCTCGACGTGCCGCTGCTGAAGTTCGCCGGCGGCATCTTGCTGCTGTGGATCGGCGTGCGTCTGATAGCGCCGGCCGAGGATGCGCACGCGAACGTCAAGCCCGCCGACAAACTCGTCACCGCGATCAAGACGATCATCGTCGCCGACGCGGTGATGAGCCTCGACAACGTGATCGCGATCGCGGGCGCAGCCGAGCAGGCCGATCCGGAACATCGCATCGCGCTCGTGATCTTCGGCCTCGTCGTGAGTATTCCGTTGATCGTCTGGGGCAGCCAGCTGGTGCTGAAACTGCTCGACCGCTTCCCGATTGTCGTCACGCTCGGTGCCGCGCTGCTCGGCTGGATCGCGGGCGGCCTGATCATCAACGATCCGGCCGGCGACCGCTGGCCTGCACTCGATGCGCCTGCCGCGATCTACGGGATGGAAATCGCCGGCGCGCTGTTCGTCGTGATCCTTGGTTATCTGCTGAAGCGTCGCAATGCGCAGCGCGCGGCGACGCACGTGCCGCCGGATGCACATTAACCTGACTGCGTCCGCGTAGCGCAAGTACGGCCACTGGCTTAGCCATCCGGCCGACTGCGCAAGCCGCTCCAGGCTCGCTACGATCGAAGCGCCCGTCCCCAATCGCGGGGCGGGCGTTTTCGTTTCAGGAGCCCGCCGATGACCGTTTCCGTTTCTCTTTCCTTGCAGTGTCCGGCGCTTGCGCCACCGACACGCTGGCTCACCCGTGTCGCGCGTATCGCTACATCGGCCCGAACCATCGGCTTCACGCTGATCGAGCTGATGATCGTGCTCGCGATCGTCGGTGTGATCGCCGCTTACGCGATCCCCGCGTATCAGGACTATCTGGCGCGCAGCCGGGTGGGCGAGGGGCTCGCGCTCGCGGCCTCCGCGAGGCTCGCAGTCGCCGAGAACGCCGCCAGCGGCAACGCGCTCGGCGCGGGGTATGCGTCGCCGCCGGGCACACGCAACGTCGAGTCGTTGCATGTCGACGACGCCAGCGGCCAGATCACGATCACCTTCACGCCGCGCGTCTCGGCAGCGGGCGCGAATACGCTGACCCTCGTACCGTCGGTGCCCGACAACGCCGACACACCAACGGCGCGCGTCGGACTGAAGCGCGGCGCGATGGCGGCCGGTGCGATGACGTGGGAATGCTTCACGGCGGGCAAGACCGCGTCGTCGCTGCCCGCGCCGGGCGCGGGTCCGATGCCCGCCGATGCACCGACGCTTCCGTCGAACCTCGCGCCACCCGAGTGTCGTGCGTAGTACGTGTGCGAAGGGAGCGCGTGAAAAGCGAACACGGTGCACGGGTTACAGTGGCGTAATCTGATCGATTTCGGCCATCCGGCGCACAGCGAGGGGATTTTTTTGTATAGTGCGCCGGTTGCTGACGCCACCGGTTACTCATGCCCACCCCATTCGCGCGTTCCCTGTCCCTCATCCTGCTGGCTGTCGCGTTGATCCTGCCGTACGCGGTCGTCAACCATACGTATCCGATTCCGACGTTCTATGCGGAGTACACCGCGCTGACGCTGTACCTGCTGACGGGCGCGGCTGTCGCGCTGCTCTTCGCGACGGCGCGGCCGCGCATCAGGTTTGCATCACCGGTCGTCGCGCTCGTGCCGCTCGCATTCGGCGCGCTGCTGGTGCTGCAATCGCTGACGCTGCCGGTCGCGCAGCCGTCGATGAACTGGCTCGGCGCCGGCTTTCTGCTCGCGGCGTTCATGACGACGCATGCGGGATTTGGCTTTTCGCGCGCGCAGATGTCGGAGACGGTGCTGCGCGTCGTGGCCGTCGCGCTGATCGTCGGCGGGCTGTTTGCGGTGTTCTGCCAGGTGATCCAGCTGTTTCACCTCGAAGTGAAGGTGACGCCGTTCGTCGTCGCGTACAACGTGCTGACGGACCGCAGGCCGTTCGGCAACATGGCGCAGGCGAACCATCTGGCCACGTATATCGCGTTCGCGATGGCGGGCGCGCTGTTCCTCGTGCAGATACGACGGCTGCACGTGACGATCTGGCTGCTGCTGTCCGTCGTGTACGCGACCGGCCTCGCACTGACTGTTTCGCGCGGACCGTGGCTGCAGATGGGCGTGATCGTGGTGGCCGGCTTCTGGATGGCGTTCGTCGAATCGCGCCGCAACGAAGGGTCGTCGACCAGTGGCCGTGCGTGGCTGGTCCCGGTCGTGCTCGCCGTGCTGTTCGTCGCGGTGAACACGGCGGTGCGCTGGGCCAACGTCCACTATCAGCTCGATCTCGCGCAGTCGGCGGCGGATCGCTTCAAGGATGCCGGCCAGATCGCGCCGCGTATCGCGCTGTGGAAATACGGCTGGACGATGTTCCGGCAGCATCCGCTGCTCGGCGTCGGTTGGGGCGAATTCCCGCGCTATCAGTTCGACCTCGTGCGACAACTGGGCGGCGTCGAGATCGCGAACAACTCGCACGACATTTTCATCGACCTGCTAGCGAAGACCGGTTTGATCGGCCTCGCGGTCGTGCTGCTCGGACTCGTCGCGTGGTTGATCCGCGCGCTGCGCGCGCCGCAAACGGCTGCACGCGTGTTCGGCATCGCGCTGATTGGCGTGCTCGTGATGCATGCGCTCGTCGAATATCCGCAGCAGTACATGTTCTTCCTGCTGCCGGCGATGTTCGTCTTCGGTCTGCTGGAGACGAAGTCGCTGCGCTTCGTGCCGGGCAAGCTGTCGTTCGGCGTGTACACCGTGATTGCGCTCGGCGGGATCGCGTCGCTGTATCCGGTGTATCGCGATTACGCGCGTGCCGAGGTGCTGTACTACGGGTCGCGGCCCGCGGAGCAGTATCGCGACGATCCGGCGTTCCTGTTCCGCGCGTGGGGCGAATACGGTTACGCGACGCTGCTGCCGATGAACGCGATGAACCTGCCGTACAAGCTCGAGATGCATCGGCAGGCCATTGCGCTGCTGCCGGGCGAGACCGTGCTGCGTCGCTATGCGGTGCTGCAGGCATTGAACGGCGAGACCGATGCCGCGTTCGATACGGTCGAACGGCTGCGGATATTCGCCGAGGAGCTGCACGACTGGCCGTCGCAGCTGAGTTATCTGTACGACCTGTGCGACGAGCAGAAAACGCTGGGGAGTTTCAAGGCGGCGCTAGTGAAGAAATATGGGACGCCGCCGAAAGATGTTAACGACGATGATGATGGGGATGATGAGTGAGGGGAGGTTGGGGGGTGCTTTGACGCGCTCTGTTCGGTCGCGACCGTCAATTGTCCGACGCAGAGGCCGCGTATGGCCTAACTGGGCACATGGTTAAGGTATGGTTTTCGTTTACTCTTTTCGTGGCGTAGCGCGGATACGCCTTACCATGACGGGGATTAACGCGATTCGGTAAAGATATGGCCCATGCCATACAGAGGCGACTTGGGACCAGATATGCCGGACGATGACGAACACATGTGGGTCGAGGTAGGGACGGGCGAGACGAATACGACACCAGGCTCGCATGTCGACATTTTCCTTTCGATGAATGGGCCGCCGATCTGTCCAAACATGACCGACGCCGAATTCCGCAAGAGAGTACTCGTCTTGAGGGACTGCGCCGCAATCGTGGTCGGTCGGAGGCTCGCCGCATTGAGTCAATGGAGCATCGCGGAACAGGCACGGGTTACCGACTGGTTCGGCAGGAGCGACGCGGCGATATACGATCGACTGATGTCTGGTCTACCGGCGCTGAAAAAAGTCCTCGAAGGTCTTGGCCCAAAAAACTTTCTGCGCGCGTCACCGGAACTCGATCGCTACCTCGGCTGCATGCCTCATTTGAAAAACGTACAGGAAGAAGCGGCTCACGTGTGCGCTCCCGACACGCGCACGCATACGATGTGCATCGCCCCGAAGTTTTGCACGATGCCGGAGGTCCACATGTTCAACGAATCGAAACTCGCGACGATCGTTCACGAAGCGACCCACTTCGTAGACACGTTCGGCAGCGCGGACAACATGTACGGGTTCAATTCCTACATGAAAGTCTGGGCGCGCTCCAATCCGGATCTCGCAACCCGTAACGCGGACAGCATCGCGCTGTATGTGCTCTATGGCGAAGAAATACACGTTTGAACTGCTGGTGCTTGCCATGAGCATGCTCTCGCTATCGGCGTCGGCGTGCTCCGGGCCACAAGACCAGCCGACGCAGACCCACGTATCGTTTTTTCCGGTGAACTCGGCAACTCTTCCCATGAAGGAGATCGCAGACCTCGCCGCATGGGCTGTCGAAATGAAGCTGCGATACCCGGTTCAGCACTGGACCTCTATCGGCGCAACGGCTGCGCCGACCGAACAGGCTGCGGTCGCGCTTGCGGCGCACCGTGCAGATGTATTGAAGGATCTGGCAGTCCAGTTCGGTCTCACACGGGGAGGCATGGAGATGCACGACTACGTTCAATCCTTGGTGGATGCAAAAATCAACGGCAAGTTTGCCGCGTCCGGTCAGATCGATTTCTCACCCGGCTGCCCAGTCAATTGCTGCGACTAGCTTCTAAAGACTGGACATGGCGGTACACGTCAGCGTCTAGCCCTCTGGATTTGACATGCGCCTCCGTGTTCGCTTGATGTCGTGATCCCCGGCACGACGGCGGGGCCACCCGCATTTGAAAACCATTCTGTTCTTCCCGATCAGTGAGATACCTGACTGGCAAATTTCTGTTGGTCGAAGGCGTAGAATCTCGGCAATCATTCCAAGAATGCTCCGGGGAACGCCATGCCAATGTGCTTTGTGATTCAACCGTTCAACGACACATATAACAAGCGGTTTGACAGCCTTTACAGGCCAGCCATCGAAGGTGCGGGTATGACGGCCTATCGGGTCGACCAAGACTCGTCTGCCGTGGTTCTGGTGGAAGCCATAGAGAAAAATATTAAGCGAGCGGCAGTTTGCCTTGCCGACATCTCGGAAGATAATCCGAATGTTTGGTACGAACTGGGGTTCGCCTATGCAGCCGGGCGACCGGTTGTGATGGCGTGTTCCGACCAGCGGGGTAAGACCGCGAAGCCTTTCCCGTTTGATATTCAGCACCGCGCTATCGTCACGTATAAGACAGAAGCACCGCAGGACTTTCAAGCATTCCAAGAACGGTTGACCGAGCGACTGAAGGCGATGCTTGAACAGGGCGAAACGCTGGAAGAGATGGCGGAGCAGACGAATGTTGCTGCCGTGGACGGGCTCTCGTCACAGGAGCTGAACGTTCTTGCCGTTACCGCTAGCAACGTTGCCCAAGACGATCTACCGACATCACTCTATACCGTGAAAAGTGATTGCGAACGGGCAGGGCTGAACAACCTCGGCTTCAATGTAGGACTGCGTCGGCTGAAAGCAAAGGGCCTCATTGATTCGGTCGAGTTGAGCGACGAACGCACCGATGAATACTATCCCGGCGTTCAAGTTACGGAAAAAGGCTGGCAATGGATTGAGTCGAATGAAGACAAGTTCACCTTTCATTCGACCGGCGCAAAGAAGGCCAGCGCGTTCGACGATGAAATCCCGTTCTGAAAGGTGCCTCTTGTTGATCGGAATGCATTGCTGGTTTCTTCGACACGTTGGCACCGGCAAACGTCGGTTTCCATTTTCTAGGTGATCCGTGACGTTTTCTTTATCAAGCCGACGGCTTAATCGGTGTTTTCGCTAGGTGATTGGTTCGGAGCGCGGTAATAGAATCGCAAGGCGCCAGCGATAAAGCCTGTAGGAAGTCTGGCGAGAAAAGCCGATATAACCACCGGGGCCGCCATGAATGCCAAATCAATTGCTGCCTGTTGTTTTTGCTTAATCTCATGCAGTGCATTTGCACGAGGTAGCGGATTTGGCGGTAGCCACAGCAGCTACCATTCAAGTAGCACCGGCGAACACTATGTCAATGGCCACACGCGCAGCAACGGCACCTACGTGGCCGGACATCACCAAACCAATCCGAACGGCAACAAGTACGATAACTGGTCCTCGAAAGGGAACGTGAATCCCTACACTGGCAAGGAAGGGACGGTCGATCCATCGAAGTGAGCAGACGACGTAGGTGCCTCGATATGGTTGAACTGCTGATTGTGCCATTCGTAGGAGACTCCCGCTCATTGACCGCTGCTGACCGGCGGTTGCAAAACGATAAGGATCGTGAAGTCGTTGCCGTGTCGCGATGTTGAACAACCCGAATCGTCTGTCGGAAAATCGGTCGAATCCCCTTCAATGGACCAGATGCACACACCGCGTGACTGACTTGCTTTGGTCTATGTTTATTCCACACGAATTGACCGCATCCGCGTGTTTCTGTCAGATATGCATCTGCCGATCTGCCGCGCACGCGGTATATTCAGGAGCCGAGACCGCGTTCTTTGGACGAGATGACTACCCCACACTTCGACTTTATAACTGGCTTGATCGCAGCCGCGAAGGCGCAAGCGGACAAACTGGCCGCCCATACGGATCATCACGGTCTTGCCGGAGAGATACGCGAGTTGGCGGCGAAAGATTGCATTGAACCGTTTTTGACCCAGAGTTTTCGCTGCGGGACCGGTAAGGTGATCGACTCGTTACAGAATAAGTCCGACCAAGCCGACATCGTCGTCTACCACAAAAAGACCGCGCCGCCAGTTTTCTTCAGCGGACAATTGGGACTGTTTCCCGTAGAGTGCGCGCGATATGTATTTGAGGTCAAATCGACCATCACCGCTACGGAAATCAGAGACGCAAACAAGAAGTTCCGCGCGCTGGGAAGACTACGGTCATATCCGAAAGCCGGACCTAACGGCCAGATGTCGTTTGGTCCGATGCCTACAAGGGTTCTGCTTGCATTTTCCTCGGACATCATCGGCGACGAATTGGAGAGATATCTCAAGCACACGGACGATGATTCTCCGCCGTGCGACGTGCTATGCGTGCTGGGGAAAGGCTATTGGTTTCACCAAGGCGGCGGGAAATGGAGTGGATTGAAATGCACGCCGGAACTGCCTGGCTACGTGGAGTATGCGCTGTTTATAACCGGCTTTATGAACACGCTCAGTTCTGAAGAGTGCTCTATCAGGCCGTTCAATCCGGGACTCTATATCGAAGCATTCCGGACTGTTCAGGATGCTTTGAACCTGAAAGACGATGACCCGCCGCCAGATATAGTGCTAAATCCATAGTCGTGGCTCTTGCGGACGGGCGTACCTGTACTCGTCGGTCCAACGATCCAAACCCGATCACGGCGGCTACGACGTTCCACGGTCAGGTACCTTTTGACAATCGAAGGTTGCTGGTCACCGCGTCGATTTTGGCGCATATAACAATGAAATGCTGACTGCACAAGTTCGCATCCGGCCACGTGCCGGATGCCGTCAATGGGTGTCCGATGCGATATACACGCGCTTGCCACTTGTCATTTCTCTTGCGAATCGACGCCATTTCCGTCTCCAACTTGGACAGAATTTGGACAAGATCGATTTTCTGCGTCCCTGAAGGTCAAGCGCCTTATCGGTCTTCGCGCGTTCGTCGAAAGCCGAATGCGGAAGAAGCGTCCAATTAAGACTTAAAAAAACAATGACCTAGCTGCTCGCCACCCAATCCCCCGACTTCCCCCCATGCTTCTCCATCATCTTCACATCGGTGATGACCATCCCCCGATCGACCGCCTTGCACATGTCGTACACGGTCAGCAGTCCGACCTGCACGGCAGTCAGCGCTTCCATCTCGACGCCGGTTCTACCGAACATCTCCACCTGCACCGTGCAGTGCACGCCGGGTAGCGTGTCGTCGAGCGTGAAGTCGACGGCGACGCGCGTCAGCGCGAGCGGATGACAAAGCGGAATCAGATCGGCAGTCCGCTTCGCGCCCTGGATCGCGGCGATCCGCGCGACGCCGATCACGTCGCCTTTCTTCGCATGGCCGTCGCGGATCAGCGCGAACGTGTCGGGTAGCATCCGGATCGAGCCGCGCGCGATGGCGACGCGCTTCGTTTCCTGCTTGCCGCCGACGTCCACCATGTGCGCCTGTCCGGCGGCGTCGAAATGCGTGAGTTCGGGCATGATCGGGCTCCTTCAGAGGGCGCCTATCATACAGCGCCACGTGACGTCGCGACACGCTCCGCAGCAGGCGGGCGCGTGCGCACGGCCGACTGATTCAGCCGGCTTGCTCGGTACAATAACAGGCGATCCGGCGCATCGCGCGACGGACTCTGTTTTCATTCCGTCCACACGAATCCGCAATGCGTCGAAGCCGGTTTGTCGCCGCCTGTCTGTCCGTCGCGCTCGCGGCGCCCCCCGGCGCGTTTGCGCAGCGCAGTGCAGCGCCGGCTGCAGGCAACACATCCGCCGACGCTGGGCCGCCGCTCGACATCGGTCCGCTGAACTCGTACGTCGTGCCGATCCTGCCACCGTCGATCGCCGACGGTGTCTTCGGCACCTACGGCGGCGCCGAGAGCCGGTTCGCCGGCAAGCCAGGTGCAAACGTGAGTTTGCGCGCGCCGCTCGTCAACCAGCAACTGCCCGATCTCGGCGACGGCTCGGGCGGTTCGCTCACGCCGCAGGCCGAGCGCAAGCTCGGCGAGCGTCTGATGCGCGACGTGCGTCGTGACCCCGACTATCTCGACGACTGGCTCGTGCGCGACTATCTGAACTCGGTCGCCGCGAAGCTCGCGGCCGCGGCGAGCGCGCAGTACATCGGCGGCTATCGTCCGGACTTCGATGTGTTCGCGGTGCGCGATCCGCAGATCAACGCGTTCTCGATGCCCGGCGGTTTCATCGGCGTGAATACGGGGCTCATCGTCACGACGCAGACCGAATCGGAACTCGCGTCGGTACTCGGTCACGAGATGGGGCACGTGCTGCAGCGGCACATCGCGCGGATGATCGTCGCGGGCGAGCGCAGCAGCTACGCGGCGCTCGCGGGGCTGCTGTTCGGCGTGCTCGCAGGCGTGATCGCGCGCAGCGGCGATCTCGGCAGCGCGATCGCTCTGGGCGGCCAGGCGTATGCGGTGGACAGCCAGTTGCGCTTCTCGCGTTCCGCTGAGCACGAGGCCGACCGGATCGGCTTCCAGTTGCTGGCCGGCGCGGGCTACGATCCGTACGGGATGCCGTCGTTCTTCGTGCGGCTCGATCGCGCGTCGATGAGCGATGCGGGCGTGCCGCCGTACGCGCGCACGCATCCGCTGACCGGCGAGCGCATCGCCGACATGGAGGATCGCGCGCGCCGCGCGCCGTACCGGCAGCCGCGGCAGGCGCCCGAATACGGCTTCGTCCGTGCGCGCGTGCGCGTGCTGCAGCAGCGTTCGCGCAGCGACTACGCGGATGAACTGTCGCGGATGCGCTCGGAGATCGAGGACCGCACCGCGCTGAACGTCGCGGCGAACTGGTACGGCATCGCCTGTGCGCAGATGCTGCTCGAGCGCTACGACGATGCGTCCGCGTCGCTGGCCACTGCACGTCAGCGTTTCGACGACATGCAGGCAAGCGAGGGCGACGCGACCCGCAGTTCGCCGAGCCTCGATCTGCTCGAGGTCGACATCGCACGCCGCGCGGGCCGTAGCGACGACGCGCTGCGTCTCGCCGAGCTTGCACAGAAGCGCTGGCCGCAATCGAACGCGGCGATCGACATGCATCTGCAGACGTTGCTCACCGCTAAGCGCTTCGTGCAGGCACAGGCGCTCGCGGCGAAGGAAACCCGTCTCGATCCACGGCAGCCCGCGTGGTGGCGTTATCTCGCGCAGTCGAGCGCGGGCAGTGGCGATGCACTGGCGCAGCATCGCGCACTCGCGGAGCAGTTCGCGCTCGAAGGCGCGTGGCCGTCGGCGATCAGGCAGTTGAAGGAAGCTCGCGACATCAAGACGGTCGGCTACTTCGACCTGTCGACGATCGATGCGCGCCTGCATGACTTCGAGGCGCGCTACAAGGAAGAGCGCGAAGACGAGAAGGACGACAGCTGAAGTACACGTTATGCGTGCTTTGCCGGGTCTTTCGCCACCGCCAGCGCCGCTGCTGCCGCCGGACTCGCGACGAAGCCGAACCGTTGCGCAACGTCGGCGCGTTGCAAAGGTTGCAACGACAGCGTGATACCGTCGCGCCACGCGAAGTCGCCGCCGCGGCCGTCGTCGTCGAGCGACGTATGTTCGGCGAACAGATCGAGATCGTGGTCGTGTAGTGCCGCGACGCGCACAGGTGTCGACGTATCACTGAACAGCACACCACCTTCATCATCGAGCCATGCGGCGGCGGGATCGAACGCACGACCCGCGTGATCGGTCAGCGCGAGCTGTCCGTTTTCATCGACCGACAGACGCACGACCCACGGCGTATAGCCCAGCTCGACGTAGACGCGTTGCGGTCCATTCTGAAAAAACCACTGACCCTGCTCATCGCGTTCGTAATTGCGGTTGATGAAGCCGAGCAGCGCCGCATGACGGATCGGTTCGCCGCTCGCGCCGCGCGCCTGCGCCGCTTCGTCGCGCATGCGCCAGTTGCCGCGGCGGTCGAGCAGCAGCCAGCCGGTGCAATGCGGCACGTTGGGCCATTTGGCGAGCGCCTGACGAACGATCTCATCCATGGCTGGCGAATGACGCAAGATAGGGTGCGAGATAGCCGAACACGCGACGCGACAGCCAGTCGGTGCGGCCAGGGAACGGTCCGGTCATGAAGCCGACGTGGCCGCCGTGAGCGGGCTGGTCGAGTTCGACCGCTGTCGATACTTCATGCGACGCGGGCAGCGCGGTGCCAGGCAGGAATGGATCGTTGCGCGCGTTCAGCACGAGCGTCGGTGTGACGATCTCGCTCAACAGTGGACGCACGGTTGCGCGGGTCCAGTATTCGTCGGCATCGCGGAAACCGTGCAGCGGCGCGGTGACGACGTTGTCGAATGCGTACATCGTGCGGCTCGCGAGCATCGCATCGCGATCGAACAGCCCCGGGTACTGGTCGAGTTTCTGCAGTGCCTTCTGCTTCAGCGTCTTTAGAAAGCTGCGCGTATAGACCATGCCGAAGCCCTGCGCCAGCATGCGGCCGCCGGCGTGTACGTCGAGCGGCGCGGAAACCGCGGCCACGGCCGCGACGAACGAGGTGTCTTCACGCCGCTCGCCGAGCCAGTGCAGCAGCACGTTGCCGCCGAGCGAAACGCCCGCGGCGACGATCGGCCCGGGATGACGGTCGCGCAGCCGGCGCAGTACCCAGTCGACTTCGTTACTGTCTGCAAGATGATAGAAGCGCGGCAACAGGTTGAGCGGACCGCTGCAGCTACGAAAGTGCGGGACGACGCCGTGCCAGCCACGCGACTGCGCGCCGTGCATCAGCAGGCGCGCATAGTGCGACGCGCTGCTGCCTTCGAGGCCGTGGAACAGCACGAAGAGCGGCGCATCGGCGGCCGGTTGGTGCGGATGATGCGGACCAGGCACGGTCCAGTCGAGTTCGATGAAGTCGCCGTCCGGCGTATCCCAGCGCTCGCGTCGGTAGACGACGGGCGGCGTGCGGCCGAACAGCGCGGGCACGATGGTTTGCGCGTGGCCGCCCGGTAGCCACAGCGGCGTGCGATACAGGCGATCGAGCGGATCGATCCGCGCATCGTGCGGATCGGAGGAAGGCGGGTGATCGTGCGTCGTGCTCATCGCGGCACCGGAACCGTTATGTCGCTCGTATTGCGTGTATCGCGGGCATGGCCGCCGTTAGTGCAGCGGCCCCTGGCCGTGGCGCATCTTCGCGGCGAACTGGCTGGCCGCTTCGTTCGGCATTGCGCTCGCGTGGATGTGCGCGATGCGCCACTCGCCGCGCTCATGAACCATCACGTAGGTGGTGAAGACCATCGCCGGCGTCGCGGTCGGATCGACCGGGCGATGCGCTTCCGCAATCGCGTAGACCACGGTGCCGAGGCTGTCGTACACGCGGATGTCGAGCGGTTCGATCGAGACCCGCGCCGTTTCGAGCTGGACCGACAGCCCCGCGCGGATGCTGTCGAGACCGTGCAGATGCGAGCCGTCCGCGCAGATGCAGCTGACGAACTCCTCGTCGATCCACAGACCCATCAAGGCCTCGATGTTGACCTCCGCGACCGCCTGGTAATAGGCGTTCAGGGTGTCGGCGGCGGCTTCGAAGATGTGGGCGAAACGTGGCATGGCGGGTCGGTCTCTTGTGCGCGGCGCGCAGTTGCGTTCCAGTGGTCGGAGCAGTCGGCGGACCGCTGCGATGCCCACGCCGCGAGGCAAGGGCACACGTTGCGCGGCGCCGCGGGCGAGGCTACGCGGTAGCGGCCGTTCAGCGTTGCGCGACGAGCATGCCGCGCAGATCGCCGAATACCTGCTCGGCGCCCAGTTGCCGCAGGCAGTTCAGATGGCCAAGCGGACATTCGCGCTGGAAACAGGGACTGCATTCGAGATGCAGCCATTGTACCTTCGCGAGGTCCGACAGGGGCGGCGTGTGGCGCGGATCGGTCGAGCCGTACACCGCGACCAGTGGCCGGCGTAGCGCCGCGGCGACGTGCATCAGCCCCGAGTCGTTGCAGACCACCGCGTTCGCGCGCGAGATCAGCGCGCAGGCTTCGCCGAGCGCGGTCTGGCCGCACAGGTTGCGCACGTTCGGCGCGCGGTCGGCGATGGCCTGCGCGATCGGCGCGTCTTTCGGCGAACCGAGCGCGACGATCTGCGTGTACGGAAACGACTGCCCGACCATCTGCGCGAGCGCCGCGAAGTGCTCGGGCGGCCAGCGTTTCGCGGGACCGTATTCGGCGCCCGGACAGAACACCAGCAGCGGCACGCGCGTATCGAGATTGAAGCGCGCCGACACGCGCGCGGCTTCGTTCAGGTCGGCGTCGAGACGCGGCACGGGGAGATCGGCCGGCACTTTCGCGCCGGGCGCATACGCAAGCGACGCGTAATGGCCGACCATCGGTGGACGCTCGTCCTTGCGTGGATTCGCGTGGCGCACGTTCAACAGGCCGAAGCGGTTCTCGCCGCTATAGCCGATGCGCAGCGGGATGCTCGCCATCCACGGAATCAGCGCGGATTTCAGCGAATTCGGCAGGATGTAGGCCGCGTCGTAGCCGACGTCGCGCAGGTCGCTCGCGAGTTGCCAGCGACGCCACAACTGCAGCTTGCCGTGCGCGAGATCGGTCGCGTAGACGTCGCGAATCTCCGGCATCCGTTCGAGCACGGGCGCGACCCATGAAGGCGCGACTGCATCGATCGCAATACGCGGATGCAGTTTCACGAGGCGCGCGAACAGCGGCTGCGCCATCAGGGCGTCGCCGATCCAGTTCGGTGCGATAACCAGCGCACGGCGCATCAGGGGCAAGGTCCGGAATGAAAAAGGAGCACCACGGAAAGCGCCGCGCGCAATGGCGCGCGGCGTCCGGAAGGTGACGGGGAAACAGGCGACGGCCGCGGACATGCCGCGGCGCCGGCCTGACGAGGGCGCGCGATGCTCAGTGGCCCTTGACCACTTCGCCGTCGCGCAGCTTGTAGCGCGTGCCGCAATACGGGCAGCGCGCTTCGCCGTGCGTCACGTCGATGAAGACGCGCGGATGGGTGCTCCAGCGCGGCATCGACGGGTTCGGGCAATACGCGGGCAGATCTTTTGCCGACAGTTCGACCAGCGGCATTTCCTTGATTTCGCTCATGAGGACATTCTCTTTGTAGAGCGCGCGGCCCAACGGGTGAAGGGCCGCGCGCCCGGTTCAGATCTTCGCCAGCCAGTGGGCGTACTTCGGGTTCTTGCCTGCGACGACATCGAAGAATGCCGACTGCAGTTTCTCGGTGATCGGGCCGCGACCGCCGTTGCCGATCGTCCGGTTGTCGAGTTCGCGGATCGGCGTCACTTCGGCAGCCGTGCCGGTGAAGAATGCTTCGTCGGCGGTGTAGACCTCGTCGCGCGTGATGCGCTTCTCGATCACTTCGAGGCCGGCGTCCTTCGCCAGCGTGATGACGGTGTCGCGTGTGATGCCGTCGAGGCACGATGCGAGGTCGGGCGTATAGATCTTGCCGTTGTTCACGAGGAAGAAGTTTTCGCCGGAGCCTTCCGACACGTAGCCGTCGACGTCGAGCAGCAGCGCTTCGTCGTAGCCGTCGGCGGTTGCTTCCTGGTTCGCGAGGATCGAGTTCACGTACCAGCCCGATGCCTTCGCGCGGACCATCGACACGTTCACGTGATGGCGCGTGAACGACGACGTCTTCACGCGGATACCCTTGTTGAGGCCGTCTTCGCCGAGGTACGCGCCCCACGGCCACGCAGCGATCGCGACGTGAACCGTATTGCCTTTCGCCGACACGCCAAGCGCTTCGGAGCCGATCCAGATCAGCGGACGGATGTAGCAGGTTTCGAGCTTGTTTTCGCGGACCACCTGGAGCTGCGCGGCGGCGAGCGTTTCGTGATCGAACGGCACGTTCATCTGGAAGATCTTCGCCGAGTTGAGCAGGCGCTTCGTGTGTTCCTTCAGACGGAAAATCGCGGTGCCGCCGGTCGTCCTGTAGGCACGCACGCCTTCGAATACGCCCATGCCGTAGTGCAGCGTGTGGGTGAGGACGTGGATGTTGGCGTCGCGCCAGTCGATGAGCTTGCCATCCATCCAGATCTTGCCGTCGCGGTCGGCCATTGACATACGATTCTCCAGGCGGTGCGGTTTATCGGTATAAGCGGGGTGCCACAGTACCGCTGGGCGTGCGTGTGGCCCCTTGCGTGCGCGGCGCGCCGACGATGGCGGGCGGACACTGTGCGAGAGGCCGTGACGGAAATCCGGCGAGCGGCGAAGTCCGCTATTTTAGCGTCTTTTGCACACGGAACGGGCATTCAAAGCGCTTTCAAGGGCTATAATTCGGCGCACGCATAAATACGAATCCGGATGCGCCAGCGGTGTTCGTGGGTATTCCAACGGGTATCTCAACAAGCCCGGCGCCGACTTCGCCGATCACGCCGGGTCACTTCTCCGATGCTCGCCCGCCTCACTGCACAACTCACTGAAGAAGACCGCCGCGCGCTCCAGCAGGGCATGCGCGACTATTCGCCGACGCTGATGGCGATCCTCTCGTGGGGACTCGTCACCGGCATCGCGATGAGCAAGTCGGTGCTGACGGTGCCGCAGGCGCTCGGCATGTCGGTACTGGTCTACGCGGGCTCGTCGCAGCTCGCGGTGCTGCCGCTCCTCGCCGCGCACCTGCCGATCTGGACGATCCTGCTCACCGCCGCAATGGTGAATACGCGTTTCGTGATTTTCAGCGCGGGGCTCGCGCCGCACTTCGCCGGTCTGCCGCTGTGGCGCCGTCTGCTGATCGGCTATTTCAACGGCGACGTGATCTATCTGCTGTTCCAGAAGAAGGGCTTTGCGACCAGCCACGTGCCTGGCAAGGAAGCGTATTTCTGGGGCATGGCGATCGCCAGCTGGCTGTCGTGGCAGGTGTCGTCGATTGTCGGCATCCTGCTCGCGAGCCTCTTTCCGGACAACTGGGGCCTCGCGCTCGCGGGCACGCTCGCATTGATCCCGATCATGGTGTCGGCGATCGCGACGCGCTCCACGCTCGTCGCGGTGTGCATCGCCGGTGTGGTCGCGCTGCTCGCATTCGACCTGCCGTATCGTCTCGCGTTGCCGCTCGCGGTGCTGACCGCAATCGCCGCGGGCAGCGTTGCCGATCTGCTGATCGAACGCGCGGACCTGCGCCGCATCCGTCAACGCGCCGGAGATTCCCGATGAACGCGACCCAGATCTGGCTCGCCATTTTCGGCATGACCGTCGTCACGGCGGTCACGCGCGCGCTGTTCCTGATCGGCGGCGAGCGCACGGTGCTGCCGGAGCGCGTACAGCGGATGCTCCGCTACGCGCCGGCCGCGGCGCTCGCCGCGGTCGTCCTGCCCGATGTGCTCGCGACCCCCGACGGGCTGTCGTTTGCACCGTCGAATCACGAGTTCTACGCGACGCTCGCCGGCCTCGGCTGGTATTTGTGGCGCCGCAGCATGCTCGGCACGATCGTGGTCGGCATGCTCGTCTATACGGTCCTGCGCTTCGTCCTGTAACGCGGCCCGTGGCATCCTGTACAGCCGTGCGACGAGCGTGCGGTTCAAATACAGGGCATTCGCTCCGACATGGGTTGGAACGCCATGGGTATCGGTTAAAATAATCCGCTCCGGGATCGCTGCGCGCGCTGCCGTCAGGAACGCCGGCAGCGGCTGCGCCGGGCTTGGCGTTTCAAACGCGCCGCCTCGCGCCCGCTCCACGCGCGAAGCCAACCGGCAATCGCAACCGCCTTCCACTCCACAACCCGCATACGAACGCCCATGAACCAGGTATCGAACGTCTCGCAGGTATTGCGCCTCACCGATCTGATCGCCGAAGGCAAGCTGGCCGGCAAGCGCGTGTTCATCCGCGCCGATCTGAACGTGCCGCAGGACGACCAGGGCAACATCACCGAAGACACGCGGATCCGCGCCTCCGTGCCGGCCATCCAGGACGCGCTCGACGCCGGCGCCGCCGTGATGGTCACGTCGCATCTGGGCCGCCCGACCGAGGGCGATTTCAAGCCGGAAGACTCGCTCGCGCCGGTCGCGAAGCGGCTCGCGGAACTGCTGGGCCGCGATGTGCCGCTCATCGCGAACTGGGTTGAGAACGGCGTGAACGTTGCGCCCGGTCAGGTCGTGCTGCTCGAAAACTGCCGTGTGAACAAGGGCGAGAAGAAGAATTCGGACGAGCTCGCGCAGAAAATGGCGAAGCTCTGCGACATCTACGTGAACGACGCGTTCGGCACCGCGCACCGCGCGGAAGCGACCACCCACGGCATCGCGAAGTACGCGCCCATCGCGTGCGCGGGTCCGCTGCTCGCCGCCGAACTCGACGCGCTCGGCAAGGCGCTCGGCGCGCCGAAGCGGCCGCTGGTCGCGATCGTCGCTGGCTCGAAGGTGTCGACCAAGCTGACCATCCTGAAGTCGCTGGCCGAGAAGGTCGATCAATTGATCGTCGGTGGCGGCATTGCAAACACGTTCATGCTCGCCGCCGGCCTGAAGATCGGCAAGTCGCTCGCGGAAGCCGATCTCGTCGAGGATGCGAAAGCGATCATCGATCAGGCGAAGGCGCGCGGCGCCTCGGTGCCGATCCCGACCGACGTCGTCACCGCGAAGGAATTCGCGCCGACCGCGAAGGCCGAGATCAAGGCGGTCGCCGACGTGCAGGACGACGACCTGATCCTCGACATCGGCCCGGACACCGCGAAGGCGCTCGCCGCGCAGCTCGAGAAGGCCGGCACGATCGTCTGGAACGGTCCGGTCGGCGTATTCGAGTTCGACCAGTTCGGCAACGGCACGAAGACGCTCGCGGAAGCGATCGCGACATCGCCGGCGTTCTCGATCGCGGGCGGCGGCGATACGCTCGCCGCGATCGCGAAGTACGGCATCCACGACAAGATCAGCTACATCTCGACTGGCGGCGGCGCGTTCCTCGAATTCCTCGAGGGCAAGAAACTGCCCGCGGTCGAAGTGCTCGAATCGCGAGCCTGATATGGCCTCGCGCGCTTCGGTGAAGTCCCGTTCTGCATCACGCGCTACGGGCGCGGTGCTGCGCAAAACCGCGCCGCCGGGCGCTGCCCCGCGCGTGCCGGCAGCGGTCGCATCCGATGAGCAGGCGGCCGCTGCAAGCGCGGCCGCACACGCCATCCAGCAGGTTTCATCTCATTCGCCTCACTCGGTGGCGCCAGCTCCCTCTGGCGCAGTTCCGGCAGTACCCGTCGGCGCGCAGCCTCCGCATCCGACTCCCACCGCCCAATCCGGCGAACCCATTCCAACGAGGAGACTCATGCATCGCGCCACCAAGATTGTCGCCACCATCGGCCCGGCTTCCAGCACGCCCGAGATCCTGCAGCAAATGATCGACGCCGGCCTCGACGTGGTGCGGCTCAACTTTTCGCACGGCACCGCCGACGATCACCGCCAGCGCGCCGAGTACGTGCGCGAGGCGGCGCGCAAGGCGGGTCGCGAGGTCGGCATCATGGCCGATCTGCAAGGCCCGAAGATTCGCGTCGGCAAGTTCGAGAACGGCAAGACCACGCTCGTGCCGGGCAATGAGTTCATCCTCGACTCGGATTGCGAACTCGGCAATGACGACCGTGTCGGGCTCGACTACAAGGATCTGCCACGCGACCTGAAGACCGGCGACATCCTGCTGCTGAACGACGGCCTGATCGTGCTGAACGTCACGCGGGTGATCGGCAACGAGATCCACACGGTCGTGAAGATCGGCGGCGATCTGTCGAACAACAAGGGCATCAACCGCCAGGGCGGCGGTCTGACCGCGCCCGCGCTGACCGCGAAAGACATGGAGGACATCCGCACGGCGATGTCGCTCGGCGCGGACTTTGTCGCGGTGTCGTTCCCGAAGAACGCGACCGACATGGAGATGGCGCGTCAGCTCGCGAACATCGCGGGCGCACCGTACGGCATCAAGCCGAAAATGATCGCGAAGATCGAGCGCGCGGAAGCGATTCCGGCGCTGCAGGGCATCCTCGACGCGTCGGACGGCATCATGGTCGCGCGCGGCGATCTCGCGGTGGAAGTGGGCAATGCCGCAGTCCCGGCGCTGCAGAAGCGCATGATCCGGATGGCGCGCGAATCGAACAAGTTCGTGATCACCGCGACGCAGATGATGGAGTCGATGATCCTCGCGCCGGTGCCGACCCGCGCCGAAGTGTCGGATGTCGCGAACGCGGTGCTCGACGGCACCGACGCGGTGATGCTGTCGGCGGAATCGGCGGCGGGCAAGTACCCGGTGCAGACCATCGAAACGATGGCCGCGATCTGCCTCGAGGCGGAGAAGTCGGAGCACGTCGAACTCGACCGCGATTTCCTCGACCGCACGTTCACGCGGATCGACCAGTCGATCGCGATGGGCGCGCTGTTCACCGCGTACCACCTCGGCACGAAGGCGATCGTCGCGCTGACCGAGTCGGGCTCGACCGCGCTGTGGATGTCGCGTCACTGGACCCACGTGCCGATCTTCGCGCTGACTTCGCGTACCGCCAGCGAACGCGCGATGCAGATCTACCGCAACGTGCGGCCGCTGCACCTCGACAGCAGCAGCGATCGCGACATCGCGTTGCAGCAGGCGCTCGAAGTGGTCGTCAGCAAGGGCTATGCGGCGCGCGGCGACATGGTCGTGCTGACCGTCGGCGAGCCGATGGGCCAGGCGGGCGGAACGAACACGCTGAAGATCGTGCGGGTCGGCGAGCCTTATTGAGTGGGCTTGACAGGCGCTGTGCCGCTGCCGGCACGGCGCCGCCGCGTGCGCCGCATGCCCGCGAGAGGCAGGCGCGCGGGGCATCTGGCATGCGTGCGCATCGGCGTGCGGTTTGCTTCGCGATAAAATTGCGCCATGAGATGCCGACGGCACCAGGATTCGTTTCAAATCAAAGGAGTATCACCATGCCTCTCGTTTCAATGCGTCAGTTGCTGGATCATGCCGCCGAAAACGGCTACGGCCTGCCGGCCTTCAACGTGAACAATCTGGAGCAGGTGCAGGCCATCATGGCGGCGGCCGACCAGGTGGGCGCGCCGGTGATCATGCAGGCGTCGGCGGGTGCGCGCAAATACGCGGGCGAGCCGTTCCTGCGGCATCTGATCGAAGCGGCCGTCGAGTCGTATCCGCATATTCCGGTCGTGATGCACCAGGATCACGGGCAGTCGCCGGCGGTGTGCATGGCGGCGATCCGCAGCGGCTTCACCAGCGTGATGATGGACGGTTCGCTGACCGCGGACGGCAAGACGGTCGCGTCGTACGAGTACAACGTCGACGTGTCGCGCAAGGTGGTGGAGATGGCGCATTCGATCGGCGTCACGGTCGAGGCGGAACTCGGTGTGCTCGGCTCGCTGGAAACGATGAAGGGCGACAAGGAAGACGGCCACGGCGCCGAAGGCACGATGACGCGCGAGCAGTTGCTCACCGACGTCGAGCAGGCCGCCGACTTCGTCAAGCTCACGCACTGCGATGCGCTCGCGATCGCGATCGGCACGTCGCACGGCGCGTACAAGTTTTCGAAAAAGCCGACCGGCGACATCCTGTCGATCTCGCGCATCAAGGAGATCCACGCACGCATTCCGAACACGCACCTCGTGATGCACGGGTCGTCGTCGGTGCCGCAGGAACTGCTCGCGGAAATCCGCGAGTTCGGCGGCGACATGAAGGAAACCTACGGCGTGCCTGTCGAAGAGATTCAGGAAGGCATCAAGTACGGCGTGCGCAAGATCAACATCGACACCGACCTGCGTCTCGCGATCACCGGCGCGATCCGCCGCTACTTCGCCCAGAACCCGGAGAAGTTCGATCCGCGCGATTTTATGAAGCCCGCGCGCGACGCCGCGAAGAAGGTTTGTATCGACCGTTACGTTGCATTCGGCTGCGAAGGCCAGGCAGGCAAGATCAAGCCGGTCGCGCTCGACAAGATGGCCGAGAAGTACAAGAGCGGCGAGCTCGCACAGGTCGTCCGCTAAAATAACGGTTTTGCCGATCCGCCGACCCAGCCGGTGAGTCGGTTGCCTCAGCCTCGCCGTTCCCGCATGATCCGGGGAACGGCGTTTAGCTTTTTGATTACATTCGGTTTTTACGGTTTCAAGCCGTTTTGTCCCGCCCCGGGCCCCACTTTAGGCGAATCACGACGATGTCCACCCTCTACGAATCCACGCTCCGCTCGCTGCCGCTGCTCGGCCGCGGCAAGGTCCGCGACAACTACGCGGTCGGCAACGACAAACTGCTGATCGTCACGACGGACCGGCTGTCCGCATTCGACGTCGTGATGGGCGAGCCGATTCCGGGCAAGGGTCGCGTGCTGAACCAGATGGCCGACTTCTGGTTCGAACGTCTGAAGGACATCGTGCCGAACCACACCACGGGCATCGCGCCGGAATCGGTCGTCGCGCCCGACGAGGTCGAACAGGTGAAGGGTCGCGCGGTAGTCGTGAAGCGGCTCGAGCCGATCCTCGTCGAAGCCGTCGTGCGCGGCTATCTGGCGGGCAGCGGCTGGAAGGACTATCAGGCCACCGGCTCGGTGTGCGGCGTGCAGTTGCCGCCGGGTCTGCAGAACGCGCAGAAGCTGCCCGAGCCGATCTTCACGCCGGCCGCGAAGGCCGAGCTGGGTCACCACGACGAGAACATCACCTACGACGAGATGGAGCGCCGCATCGGCACCGAACTGTCGGCCACCATCCGTGGCATCTCGATCAAGCTGTACGAAGCAGCGGCCGAATACGCAGCGACGCGCGGCATCATCATCGCGGACACGAAGTTCGAGTTTGGTCTCGACAACCGCGGCGAGCTGTATCTGATGGACGAAGCGCTGACGGCCGATTCGTCGCGCTTCTGGCCCGCGGACGAATACCAGGTCGGCACGAACCCGCCGTCGTTCGACAAGCAGTTCGTGCGCGACTGGCTCGAAAGCCAGCCGTGGCCGAAAACGCCGCCCGCACCGAAGCTGCCCGACGACGTGATCGCGAAGACGAGCGAGAAGTATCAGGAAGCGCTCGAGCGGCTCACCGGCCAGAAGCTCGCTTAACGTCACGTCACGTCACGCCGCGCACAGGAAACACAGGGAAGCCAGCACGATGAGCGAAGTCCAGACCGTCCACACGCATGCCACGCCGCTCGTCGGCGTGCTGATGGGCTCCAGTTCCGACTGGGACACGATGAAGCACGCAGTCGCGATCCTGCAGGAGTTCGGCGTGCCGTACGAAGCGCAGGTCGTGTCCGCGCACCGGATGCCCGACGAGATGTTCGCGTACGCCGAAAGCGCGCGTGCGCGCGGCCTGCGCGCGATCATCGCGGGCGCGGGCGGTGCGGCGCACCTGCCCGGCATGCTCGCGGCGAAGACGACGGTGCCGGTGCTCGGCGTGCCGGTCGCGAGCAAGTATTTGAAGGGCGTCGATTCGCTGCATTCGATCGTGCAGATGCCGAAGGGCGTGCCGGTCGCGACCTTCGCGATCGGCGAAGCGGGCGCGGCGAATGCCGCACTGTTCGCGGTGTCGCTGCTGTCCGGCACGTCGACCGATTACGCGGACAAGCTCGCTGCCTTCCGCGTGCGCCAGAACCAGGCCGCGCATGGCATGGTGCTGCCCGCGCTGTAGCGTGACGCGGGCGTGCCCCCCAATACCCGTGACCCCGGCTGTGCGCTTCACATGCTTCACGTTGCGCGCAGCCGCGACCGACCACTGAGATGAACCCAGACAACACCCCGGTTTCCCCGATTCTGCCAGGCGCATGGCTCGGCATGGTTGGCGGCGGCCAGCTCGGCCGCATGTTCTGCTTCGCCGCCCAGGCGATGGGCTACCGCGTCGCGGTGCTCGACCCGGATGAAAACAGTCCGGCCGGTTCCGTCGCCGACCGGCACCTGCGTGCCGCGTACGACGACGAAGCCGCGCTGACCGACCTCGCGCGATTGTGCGCGGCCGTGTCGACCGAATTCGAGAACGTGCCGGCCGCGAGTCTCGACTTTCTCGCGCGCACGACGTTCGTGAGTCCCGCGGGCCGCTGCGTCGCGATCGCGCAGGACCGCATCGAAGAGAAGCGCTTTATCGCGTCGTCTGGTGTGCCGGTGGCGCCGCACGTCGTGATCGAATCGTCGGATGCGCTCGCCGCGCTCGATGATGCGACGCTCGACGCCGTGCTGCCCGGCATCCTCAAAACGGCGCGGCTCGGCTACGACGGCAAGGGCCAGGTCCGCGCGACCAATGCCGGCGAAGTGCGTGCCGCGCATGCATCGCTTGGCGGCGTGCCGTGCGTGCTCGAAAAGCGGCTGCCGCTGAAGTTCGAAGTGTCGGCGCTGATCGCGCGCGGCGCGACCGGTGCGACGGCGGTTTATCCGCTCGCGCAGAACACGCATCGCGACGGCGTGCTCGCGCACACCATCGTGCCGGCGCCCGACGCGAGTCCGACGCTCGTCGAGCAGGCGCAGCAGGCAGCGCTGCAGATCGCCGCGAAGCTTGGCTATGTCGGCGTGCTGTGCGTCGAGTTCTTCATTCTCGACGACGGTTCGCTGGTCGCGAACGAGATGGCGCCGCGCCCGCACAACTCCGGTCACTACACGGTCGACGCGTGTGCGACGAGCCAGTTCGAGCAGCAGGTACGCGCGATGACCGGCATGCCGCTCGGCGACACGCGCCAGCATTCGCCGGCGGTGATGCTGAACATCCTCGGCGACGTCTGGTTTCCCGACACGGCGAATGGTGCACAGGCTGCGAAAGGCGCAAAGGGCAGCGCGCCCGTCACGCCGCCGTGGCACGAAGTCGCGGCGATGCCCGCCGCGCGGCTGCATCTGTACGGCAAGGAGGAAGCGCGTCCCGGTCGCAAGATGGGTCACGTGAACTTCACCGCGGCGACGCTCGACGAAGCGCGCACGGCTGCGCGCGACTGTGCGCGGCTGTTGCATATTGCAGTCGGCTAACACGCGGATTTTTACTCGCTCCTTCATGCCGATCGATCCCAAACACACGCCCGATGTTCCGTCCGTAAGTACCGCGGACATCGAGCACGCGGCCGCGCTGCTCGATGCGGGCGAGCTCGTCGCGTTTCCGACTGAGACCGTGTACGGCCTCGGCGGCGATGCCGAGAGTCCGCAGGCGGTCGCGCGGATCTATCAGGCGAAGGGGCGGCCGGCGAATCATCCGGTGATCGTGCATCTCGCGCCGCACGGCGATCCGAGCTACTGGGTCGAGCAGTTACCGCCCGATGCGCTGAAGCTGATCGACGCGTTCTGGCCCGGGCCGCTGACGCTGATCCTGAAGCGCGCGGCGCATATTCCGTCGGCGGTGAGTGGCGGGCAGGATTCGGTTGGACTGCGCTGTCCGTCGCATCCGGTTGCGCAGGCGTTGCTCGCCGCGTTTGCCGCGCGCCGCGGCGGTCATGGCGGCGTCGCGGCGCCGTCGGCGAATCGCTTCGGCCATGTGAGCCCGACCACGGCGCAGCATGTGCGCGACGAATTCGGCGGTGCGCTTCATGTGCTCGATGGCGGACCGTCCGACGTCGGGATCGAATCGACGATCGTCGATCTGTCGCGCGGATTTCCCGCGTTACTGCGCCCCGGCCATGTGACGCCGCAAGACATCGCGAACGTGCTCGGCGAAGCGCCGCGTCTGCCGGATGGTTCGGATGCGACCGCGCCGCGCGCATCGGGCACGCTGAAGGCGCACTACGCGCCGCAGACGCCGCTCGCGCTGCTGCCGTTCGACGCGCTAGAGCCGCTGCTCGCTGCACGTGCTGAAGGCGAGCGCGTGGCGCTCGTTGCGCGTGCGTCGCGTGCGGGTGCGTGGGCGAGCGTGGACGGCGTGCATTTTGTCGCCGCGCCGGAAGATCCGCATGCGTACGCCCGTGAACTGTACGGGCTGCTGCGCGTGCTCGATCGCGCGAACGTGACGCGGATCCTGATCGAGAAGCTGCCCGATACGATCGAATGGATCGCGGTCAACGACCGGCTCGGGAGAGCGGCGGCGGCGTTCGAGGCGTTGTCCTAACGCGTGGTTCGCGACGCGACCCGCAAACAAAAACCCGGCCATGAATGACCGGGCTTTTTAGTCTGAACCGTACGGCGCGCGAAGTACGCACACGCCATACGCACACACATCACATCACTTGCCAAGACCCGACGCAGCGATCTGCTTTTCGACCTGCTGCGCGAACAGCAAATGCAGGTGCGTTGTCGGGTGCACTGTGTCCGCGAACATGTAGGTCTGGTCCGCGTTCGCGATCGTGTACGTATCCGGCGAGCAGAACAGCGACGAGGCAAACGACGACGGATTCGCGATGCCGAACTTCTGTGCCGCCGCAGCCATCGCGGTGAGGTTGCACGCGGTGCCCGTGTTCGACACGGTGAAGCCGTTCGCCTGGTAGTTCGCCATCACGCCGTCCTGCCATTGATCGGCCTGCACGTAGATCACCTTGCTCGCGAGACCCGCTGCGTTCAACGTGCCGATCAGCGTCTGGTTGAACGCCGACACGAGGCCAGCAAACAGTTGCTGTCCAGCGGCGCCGCCCGACAGACCCTGCGGCGTCTGCGCGATGTCCGGCACGTTCGATACGACCACGTGCGTCGCGCCGTTCGTGAGGGCCGGTGCGATCACATTCTGCACGAGCTGTGTCGCCGCGAGGCCGAGGGCCTGCACGGCCGTGTTGACCGCGGTGGCCTGTGCAGTGGCCGGATCGGCGCCAGCGGCGACAGCGGCCGCGATGGTCGCCTGGACGACTGCTGCCTGGTAGAAGATGTCGTTCGCGCCGCCGTTGATCAGCACCAGCTGGTTCGAGTTGAAGCTGCTGTGTGCCGACAGATAGTTCTGCATCTGCGTGACGATCGGCACCGTGGTGGCCTGTGCGTAATCGGGCAGCGGTGCCGCTGCGTGACCGATGCCGTTCGGGTCCGTCACGCGCGAGCCGCCCTGTCCGTAGCCGAGACCCGTCGAGGCCTGCAGCGGTTGACCGAAACCGCCGAGATACGCGGGCGTCAGTGTGCCACCGTAATATTCGGCGACTTTCTGCGTCCAGATTTCGCCCGGGTTCGTCGTGAAGCGGCCGCCGCCGAAATTGGCGAGCACGACCGGCGAATAGGTGCCGACGTCGGACAGGCTGTCGCCGAACGACACGACCTGCAGCTTGACGCCGCCCGCCGGTGTCGCGCTGCTGTTCGAATTGTTGTCGTCGCCGCCGCCGCATGCGGCGAGCAGTCCAAGCGCGGCGACCGCCATCGCGATTTGTGCAGTGCGCGCAAGACCCCGGTTGTGTGATTTCTTCTGTTTCATGTCGACTTCATCTCCTCGTATGTCCGTATGGCCAAGGCCATCTGTGCTGGCCGTGTCCGCCGTTTTGATGGCGTGACGACAGCTTACAGAATCTTCCCCGATGCGCGCGATGTTTGAAACACCTTCGTGTCGTCGTTTCCCTCTAGTTCCAGTGCTTTCAGGCCCCGACCGAACGCTGCGGGTTCTCATTTCCAGTTCCGGCACCGGCGCCCGAAACGGCCTCGGCCCGCTCGCGGTGATAGCGCACCGCCCACGCAGGCGGCGCGAACAGCGCGCGCAGCTTGTTGCGCCAGCCGCGCACCCGCGCGACGTCGGTGAACATCGACGCCCATTCGTGGAAAGTCGCCTTCAGTGGGTTGTACGAAGCGAGCGGCTCGACGATGCCGTACACGGGTGCGTCGTGCGGATCCTCGTCGACGTAGCTGCCGAACATCCGATCCCAGATCACCAGAACGCCCGCATAGTTGCGATCGAGGTAGCGGTCGTTGCGCGCGTGATGGATGCGATGGATCGACGGCGTGTTGAACACGTATTCGAGCCAGCCGAGCTTGCCGATCGCCTGCGTGTGCACGAAGAACTGGAAACCGAGATTGATCAGCACGATCGCGACGATCTGCTGCGGCGGAAAGCCGAGTAATGCAAGCGGCAGCCAGAACGCCCACATGCCCGCGATCGGATACATCAGGCTCTGACGGAAAGCGGTGGAGAAATTCATCCGCTCCGACGAGTGATGCACGACGTGCGCGGCCCACAGCCAGCGCACGCGGTGGCTGCAGCGATGAAACACGTAATAGAGCAGGTCCTGCGCGACGAACAGCACCGCGAACGACAGCCAGCCCGCGTGCCACGTATAGAGGCGCCAGTGCGCGTAGACATAGGCGTACACCGGGATAACGAAGAACCACGCGATCTTGTCGGCGCCCTGGTGCATCAGCGCGAGCGTCCCGTTGCACAGCACGTCGCGCCAGCTATACATGCTGGCGTCGGGTCGCGTGCGATGCAGGTGCCACGCTTCCCAGCCGATGCATGCGAGAAAGACCGGCGCCATCGCGAGCAGAAGCAATTCGGCGTCGAACCGCATGGGCGTCTCCCTCCGTGATCCCGGGCTGCCGCAGACAATGGGTGAATGGGCAGACGTTGTCGTTATCGTTCGATGGGATCGGTGGCGCGGCGCTTGATACGGTTGATACGCGTTTTATAAGATAAGACCGGACCGCCCGTCGAACACTGCCCGACAGCGTACACGCTCCGTCACGGCGACGAGCCTGGCTTCGCTAGAAGAAAGCCTCAATGCGCGCCGCGGCGATGCGGGTTTTTCCTGGGCTTGCCGGTCTTCCTGCGCGGCTCGTCGGCGGGGTCGGGCGCGAGTTCCATCGAGGCGCCCTGATAGACCCATTCGAGCAGCGAGTCGTGCGCGGCTCGCGCCGCTTCCGCATGCGGGCTGTTGATCAGACTCACCACCACATAGCTGACGCCGTCCGCGGCCGCGACGTAGCCCGCGATCGCGCGCACGTCGCGTAGCGTGCCGGTCTTGATGTGCGCGTTGCCGACCACCGGTTGCGTGGTGAGCCGGTTGCGCATCGTGCCGTCCACGCCGACGACCGGCAGCGAATCGACGAATATCTGCGCGACCGGACTCGCGTTCGCGGCCTGCAGCAGATCGGCGAGCAGCAGCGCAGTGACGTGCTCGTCGCGCGACAGGCCCGAGCCGTTGTCGAGCGACAGGTCGTCGGTCGGCAGCGCGCTGCGCGACAGGAACGATTCAATCGCATGAGCCGACTTCTCGGGCGTCGCGGGCGGTTTCGCCGACACCGCGCCGATCGTCAGGAACAGGTTGCGCGCCATCGTGTTGTTGCTGAACTTGTTGATGTCGCGAACGATGTCGCCGAGCGGCGGCCCCTGGTGGGTCGCGACGAGCTTCGCGTCGGCGGGCACCGGGCCTTCGCGCGTCGCGCCGCTGAACGTGCCGCCCGTCTGTTGCCACAGTGCGAGGAAGCCGCCCGCGAAGAACGCCGAATGATCGAGCACCGCGACGTTGATCGTGCGTGGGCCGCAGCGCAGCGGATAGTCGCCGGCGAACGACGCGACGACCGTGCCGTCCTGTGTCGGCGTCACGCTCGGCGCGAGCGCCGGGCCTTCGCCGCGGCACGGACCGCCGCTCGCGCGCAGCTGGTTCTCGATCTGCAACTGCGCGAGCGCGGGCAGCACGTCGATCGCGACGGTGCCGTCCGGCGCCGGCGTCAGCGTGAACGACAGCGACTTGAACGCGTACAGCAGCGGGTCGGGGCCGACGTTGTACGGCGCGGTGATGTCGTCGTCGAACGGCGGCAGGTCGCGCGTCGACGCGTCGAAGTAGCGCTTGTCGAGCACCAATGCGCCGTCGATTCCCTTGATGCCCGCCTGATGGATTTTCTGCACGAGGTCGATCAGCTCTTCGGGGACGAGCTTCGGATCGCCGGTGCCCTGGATGTACAGATTGCCGTGCAGCACGCCGTTCGCGTCGAGCGTGCCGTCCGCATACGCGCTCGTGCGCCAGCGATAGTCGGGGCCGAGCAGCGACAGGCCCGACCATGTCGTGACGAGCTTCATCGTCGACGCGGGCAACATCGGCTTGCCGGCGTTCAGCGCGACGATCGGCGTCGGGTCACCCACTTTCTCGACGACCACGCTGATCGCCGACAGCGGCACGTGCGCGCGCTGCAGTCCGGCCATCACCGAAGGCGGCAGAACCGTCGTGACGTTGACGGCCGGATGCCTCGCCTTGATCCGCGCATCGGCGGGCGGGGCGGCAGCGAGCGCTGCGCAGGCCAGCGCGAGCACGGCGGCACGAATGACGCCGGAGGGGCGAACAGCGTGAAGCGGTGCAGGAATGGGCGCACCGGCGAACGGGAAGCGGGAGCGAAGCCGGCCGAAGCGGCGCGACAGCGAAGCGAAAGCGTGAGTCATAAAAACCTGGACGTGCGGGGCGGCTGCCGAAAGCGGGAAGCGGTGCTGTGCGCGGCTTCCCGATGCCCGTATTGAGCGAAAGCGCACATTGTAGAGACATGCCGCGGCGCTGCGTTGAAAAAGCGCAGCGGCGTGCACGACGAAGCGCGGGCGCTAGAATGCGGACATCCGCAACGATATGGAACCTGCGTGCCATGCGCATACTGCTTGTCGAAGACGACCGGATGATTGCCGAGGGCGTGCGCAAGGCGCTGCGCGGCGAGGGCTTCGCGGTCGACTGGGTGCAGGACGGCGAAGCCGCGTTGAGCGCCGCGTCCGGCGAACCTTACGATCTGCTGCTGCTCGATCTCGGCCTGCCGAAGCGCGACGGCCTCGACGTGCTGCGCACGTTGCGCGCACGCGGCCATGCGTTGCCGGTGCTGATCGTCACCGCGCGCGATGCGGTCGCCGATCGCGTGAAGGGCCTCGACGCCGGCGCCGACGACTACCTCGTCAAGCCGTTTGATCTCGACGAACTCGGCGCGCGGATGCGTGCGCTGATCCGCCGGCAGTCGGGCCGCAGCGAGTCGATCGTCCGCTACGGCGCGCTGACGCTCGATCCGGCCGGCCATCAGGTGACGCTCGACGGGGCGCCCGTTGCGCTGTCCGCCCGCGAATTCGCACTGCTCGAAGCGCTGCTCGCGCGGCCGGGCGCGGTGCTGTCGAAGAGCCAGCTCGAAGAAAAAATGTATGGCTGGGGCGAAGAGATCGGCAGTAATACCGTCGAGGTCTACATCCATGCGCTGCGCAAGAAGCTCGGCGCCGATCTGATCCGCAACGTGCGCGGCCTCGGCTACATGATCGCGAAGGAAACCTGAGCCGATGCGTTCGATTCGTCGTCAATTGCTGTTCTGGCTGCTTGCCATTGTGATGTTCGGTCTGGGTGTCGCGGGGTGGCTCATCTACCGTCAGGCGCTCGCCGAAGCCAACGAACTGTTCGACTACCAGTTGCAGGAGATCGCAGCTGCGCTGCCCGCGGAACCGTTCTCGCAGATTCTCAGTTCGCGCGATACCGGCGACGAGGGCATCGTGCTGCAGATCTGGAATCGCAACGGCGTGTTGATGTACTACTCGCATCCGCGTGCGCCGCTCGCGCCGCGCGCGGAACTGGGTTTCTCGACCGAGCGCACTGAGCGCGGCGACTGGCGCGTGTACGGCGCGATCGTTGGCGACAACGTCGTGCAGCTCGCGCAGCCCGTGTCGGTGCGCAACCGGCTCGCGGCGAACGTCGCGCTGCGTACGCTGTGGCCGCTGATCGTGCTGCTGCCGTTGCTCGGCGTCGCGGTGTGGGGTGTCGTCGGACGCGGGCTTGCGCCATTGCGTCGCGTCGCAGGCGCGCTCGATACGCGGCATCCCGAAGCGCTCGATCCGTTGCCCGATGCGCGGCTGCCGCTCGAAGTGCAACCGCTCGTGCGCGCGCTCAATGCGTTGCTTGAGCGGCTCGCCACGGCACTCGACACGCAGAAGGCCTTCGTCGCCGATGCCGCGCACGAACTGCGCACGCCGCTCGCAGCCGTGCAGATCCAGTCGCAACTGGTCGCGCGTGCACGCGACGACGTGACGCGCAGCGAAGCGCTCGTCGATCTGCAGTCCGGCATCACGCGTGCGACACGTCTCGCCGAGCAACTGCTCGCACTCGCGCGCGCGGAACCGGACGGGCCGGTCAACGCGAAAGCGGTCGATCTGCATGCGCTGCTCGACGAATGCGTGACGACGTATGTGCCGCTCGCGCAGCAGCGCAACGTCGATCTCGGCATCGAAGGCAGTGAGCCCGCGACGGTGATCGCCGATGCGCAGACGCTGCGCGTGATGCTCAACAATCTGCTCGACAACGCAACCAAGTACACGCCGCGGGGCGGACGTGTCGATGTGAGTCTGAAGGTCGAGGAAGGGCATCCGGTGGTGCGCATCGCGGACAGCGGACCGGGCATTCCGGTCGACGAGCGCGAGCGCGTGTTCGACCGCTTCTATCGCGTCGGGTCCGGTGCAACGAGGGAGCGCACGGACGTTGCGGGCAGCGGCCTCGGCCTCGCGATCGTGCGACGCATCGCGATGCAGCAGCGCGCGTCGGTGACGCTCGGCGAATCGCCTGCGGGTGGTCTGCTCGTGGCGGTGCGTTTCTGAACGAGAGAGCGCGCGTCAAACGCCCATCGCAAGCCTATCGACAGCTACGCGAAAACGCTCGAAAGCAGGCTCATTTCCGCTTCGTAACCTGTTTAAGACTCCTTTAAGCGACACCACGTAGTCTTCGCTTCATCGAAAAAGCAATCCTTTGCAGGAGCAAACGATGAATGCGATAAAAGCGAAATCCCTGTCCCGTGGCGCTGTTGCCGTGGCGGTCGCCGTGGCGCTCTCCGCCGGCTATGTCGCCGGCCACCGCAACGTGCCCGCGCCGCAGGTCATCTCGCCGGCGCAGGCCGCGATGATGCCCGCCGAAGCCGCGGCGAAAACCGGCATTCCCGATTTCTCCGGCCTCGTCGAAACGTATGGTCCGGCAGTGGTCAACATCAGCGCGAAGCACGTCGTGAAGCAGGTGTCGCAGCGCAGCGGCGCACAGCAATTGCCGATCGATCCGAGCGATCCGTTCTATCAGTTCTACCGCCACTTCTTCGGCAGCATGCCGGGCATGCAGGGCGGCGACAGCGGCGATCAATCCGATCAACCGAGCGCGAGCCTCGGCTCCGGCTTCATCGTCAGCAGCGACGGCTACATCCTGACCAACGCGCACGTCGTCGACGGCGCGAACGTCGTCACCGTGAAGCTCACCGACAAGCGCGAGTACCGCGCGAAAGTGGTCGGCGCCGACAAGCAGTCGGACGTCGCGGTGCTGAAGATCGATGCGACCAATCTGCCCATCGTGAAGATCGGCGATCCGCGCCTGAGCAAGGTCGGCCAGTGGGTCGTCGCGATCGGTTCGCCGTACGGTTTCGACAACACGGTGACGTCGGGCATCATCAGCGCGAAATCGCGCTCGCTGCCGAACGAGAACTACACGCCGTTCATCCAGACCGACGTGCCGGTGAATCCGGGTAACTCGGGCGGTCCGCTGTTCAACCTGCAAGGCGAAGTGATCGGCATCAACTCGATGATCTACTCGCAGACGGGTGGCTTCCAGGGTCTGTCGTTCGCGATTCCGATCAACGAGGCGATCAAGGTCAAGGACGAACTCGTGAAGACGGGCCACGTGAGCCGCGGCCGTCTTGGCGTCGCCGTGCAGTCGATGAACCAGACGCTCGCGAACTCGTTCGGCATGAAGACGCCGCAAGGTGCGCTCGTCAGCTCCGTCGATGCATCCGGTCCGGCCGCGAAGGCGGGTCTGCAACCGGGCGACGTGATCCTGTCGGTGAACGGCACGCCGGTGACCGACTCGTCGGATCTGCCGTCGCAGGTCGCGGGGCTGAAGCCGGGTAGCACGGCGACCGTGCAGGTGTGGCGCGACAAGGCGACGAAGGACATGAAAGTGACGATCGGTTCACTGTCGGATGAGAAGACCGCATCGGCTGATAGCGACCCGACCGCGCAGATGCAAGGCCGTCTCGGCGTCGCGGTGCGGGCGCTGACGCCGCAGGAAAAGAGCAGCGCGTCGCTGTCCCACGGTCTGCTGGTGCAGCAGGCCGGCGGTCCGGCCGCGAACGCCGGCATCCAGCCGGGCGACGTGATTCTCGCGGTCAACGGCCGTCCGGTGACGAGCGTCGATCAGTTGAAGCAGATGATCTCGCAGGCGGGCAACAGCATCGCGCTGCTGATCCAGCGCGACGACGCCCAGATCTTCGTGCCGGTCGATCTCGGCTGACCGGACGCACGAAGGCCGCGGCCCGGCAGGTAAATTTTCTGCGGCCGCGGCGGTTCTTACCGGATGGGTACGGTCTGTCGTGCCGCCCGGTCCGCCCACCGGTTTCTTCCGGTAATGCCGCGGCGGATGCGGAAAGCGCAGTGCAGCATCGCGTCGGGCACGGCGGTTGCAATCCATCGGTTTCCAGTTGTTTTCGAACGGACCTTGATCCGGCTTCATGGGCTTTACGGGTTTCACACGCAAGCCGGACCCATCGACCTGAAGAAGGAGCGAAGCGATGAACCAGCAGAACACTCAACGGGGCAGGACGCGCGGCAAGCTCGCCGCAGGCGCGATGGCAGCGCTGCTGACGCTTGGTATGGGCGTGGCGGGCGGCGCGTATGCGCAGGCGAGTGACGTCGCCGGCGGCACGACCTCCGATCAGACCAGCGCCGGCAATACGAACGGCGGCGGTCTGCCGCAGGTGCAGCATCAGGGGGACGTGGCGTACACGTCCGGCGGCGTCGGGCAAGACGAATCGAAGGCGCTGCAGCGTGCGCAGAGCCACTGGCCGCTGTCGCTGCGCTTCACCGGTCCCGGCTCCGATTTCCTCGCCGACGTGCGCGTGCGGGTCGTCGATGCGCACGACGACCAGGTGCTCGCCGCGACGTCGCGTGGGCCGTACATGCTGGTCCGGCTGAGCCCGGGACGCTACACGGTGCATGCGGCGTACGAGGGCCACGACCAGACGAGAGCGGTGACGGTGCCGGCCAAGGGCACCGCGAGGGCGGACTTCTCCTGGCATACACAGTGAGGGTTTGACCGGTCCTGGCGGGCTGCGCAAAGCTGCGCAATCGACAGGACTTTCGCCGATAATGAAGCCACGGGTGACCCCCGTGGCTTTTTTTATCCAGGCTGTTGCGGCGAGGCGTTCGCGGCGGCGGCCGGCGCCGGTTTTCAACCGCTTCCCGGAGCACCCTCATGAGCGACGCCCCGACCTCCGACGACCGGTCCTGCGGGACGCCCGCCGGCAGCCCGTGCGGGGCCGACGCCGGCACGGGCGCCGGGCATCGCATCGAGATCGCGCCGAACCGGCGGCGCGTGCGCGTGATCCACTTCGGCGTCACGGTCGCCGACACGCAGGTCGCGCTGACGGTGAGCGAAACCGGCCTGCCCGACGTGGTCTATTTCCCGCGCGCCGACGTCAACATGGCACGGCTCGAGCGTTCGGCTCACACGTCGCACTGTCCGCACAAAGGCGACGCCTCCTACTTCCATCTGCGCACCGAGAACGGCATCGTCGAAAACGCCGTCTGGAGCTACGAGACCCCGTTCGAGGCGGTCCAGCAGATCAAGGGGTATCTGGCGTTTTACGCATCGCGCGTCGACCGCATCGATCAGACATCCTGATTCGGCGGCGTGCGTTCATCGGGGAGCTGGTCATGGAACTGAACGACGCGTTGAGGATTCCACTCGCGCTGGCCGACGTCCGCGATGCGCTGCAAGACCTCGCGCTGCTGCGCGCGAGTCTCGACAACTGCGAGTCGTTCGAGCGCCTCGCGCACGGCGAATACGCGCTTACGCTGACCGTGCCGCTCGGCCCGCTGCGCGCGCGCTACGCGGTGCGCGCCCATGTTGCCGGCACCGATACCGCGTCGTCCGGGGTGTCCCAGCGCACGCTGAACTTCAAGGCGCGCACCGATGCCATCGGTGCGCTGCGCGGGCAGATCGGCGTGACGCTGCGCGCGGACGGCGAGGCGACGACCGGGACGACCGCGACGAACGGTCAGCAGCCCGGCACACGGATCGACTACTCGGTATGGGCGGCGTTGACGGGGCCGCTTGCCGAACTGCCGCCCCGGCAGATTGAAAACGCGCTGCACGAACTGGCCGACGATTTTTTCACCGAGTTCTGCGCGGTCGTGCAGGCGAAGCACGGCCAGGGGCCGAACCGCGCGCGCGGCACGGGGAATCGTCGCCAGCACGTGTTCCTGCGGCCGATCGGTTTCGGCAGCGCCGTGCGCCGCGCGCGGTCGCGCGAACCGGGTGCGCCGCACGGCCCGCGCGCGGCGGGCACGCTGCTCGGCACGCGTGCGTCGCAGAGCGTCTCGCATCGCGACGATCCGCACAGCGTGCCGATGTGGGCGTGGGCCGCGATGATCTTCTTCGTCGCGCTGCTGCTGTATGGGGCGCACTGGTTCGCGCAGGGCTGAGCGGCGAACGCGCCGCGAATATCAAATCGGCTATGGTTACCGCGCGGGCGGAACGCGAACAATTCGTTCATTATTCCGTGGCGCCGCGTTGCGCCCTTTACCCCTGCCGATGAGGAATCCCTGCGATGGCCAGCCCCCAGCGCGCGTTGATCGTGATCGACGTGCAGAACGAATACGTGACCGGCAACCTGCTGATCGAATACCCCGACGTGCAGACGTCGCTCGCGAATATCGGTCGGGCGATCGATGCGGCGCGCGCAGTCGGCGTGCCGGTCGTGCTCGTGCAGAACCTCGCGCCTGAGACGTCGCCGCTGTTCGCGCGCGGTAGCGTCGGCGCTGAACTGCATCCGGTCGTCGCGTCGCGCGAGCATGACCACCTCGTGACGAAGACGGTGCCGAGCGCCTGGACCGAAACCGATCTGGCCGACTGGCTGGCCGCACGCCACGTCGACACGCTGACCGTGGTTGGCTACATGACGCACAACTGCGACGCGTCGACGATCAACCATGCGCTGCATGCGGGCCTGACCGTCGAGTTCCTGAAGGACGCGACCGGCAGCGTGCCGTACGAAAACAGCGCGGGGTTCGCGAGCGCGGAAGATATTCACCGCGTGTTCAGCGTCGTCCTGCAGTCGCGCTTCGCGGCGGTTGCGACGACGGACGAATGGATCGCCGCGCTGCGGGCCGGCGTGCCGCTCGAACGCGGTTCGATCTTCGCGTCGAACCAGAAGGCGCGCGCGACACTCGCCGCGAAATGAGCCTGCGACAAAGCGTCGCGTTATCGGGGGAGCGGGGCGGGTGGTGGCGGCGCTTCATTCGCCGCTGCGCCACCCGTGCGTAACGCGGGGCTGAGGCGCAACGCGTCGAACATCGCATCGACGAGTTGCTGCGCGTGCCGGCCGTAGTCGGTGGCTTCGGGCAGCATCAGCATGTCGCGCAGCGAACCGCCGACGAACGCATGCAGCAGCGTCGCCGCGCGTGTCGTGTCCAGATCGGACGGCAACTGGCCCTTCGAGATCGCATTGCGCAGGCCGCCCGAGATACTGACGAGCGCATCGCGCATGTTGTTCTGATAGCGCGCCATCACCGGGCCCATTTCCTCGACGAACTCGCACTTCAGAAACAGGATGTCGAATACGCGCCGGCGCCGCGGATCGTTCGCGGTGTCGCGCAGACACATCGTGCAGATTTCGACCAGCCGTCCGAGCGGATCGGCTTCCTGCGGATCGAGCGACGCGGCTTGCAGTTCGTCGAGCGGCAGCAGCACACGGTCGAACATTTCGGTGAACAGCTCACCCTTGTTGGCGAAATGCCAGTAGATCGCCCCGCGCGTAACGCCGGCCGCCTGCGCGATGTCGGCGAGCGACGTGCGCGATACGCCCTTCTCGAAGAAGACCTGTTCCGCGGCATCGAGGATGCTGGCGCGGGTCTCCAGTGCCTCTTCCTTGGTTCGTCGGACCATGTCGTTTGACCTGCGATGGCTACGGGATTTCCCTGATGCTTTTAAGCGCGGCCCGTGACAATCCGCTCGCTTCTAAAGCGAATAACGAACGATCGTGCTGCGACAGCCTGATGGGGGGAAGCCACCATCTTTTACATGCATTCGTGAATGTATCTATAATAGCACCTGATCGATCGGATAGCCCAAGCAGTGACGAGCAGTTAATATGCGTCACTGTTACCTTTAAAAATGCTTACACTCGTGGTCCGCAAGGCTGCGCAGTACGGCATTCCCCGGTTTAGCACGCGTCGTGACGGGTGTCCCCGGTACCCGTGGGCATCCGGGTTATCCGGTCAGGCGTCGCGAGACGTGTGCGTGCGCCGTCGTCCCCGGGTGTCGGGACGTGCGCACTTTTTCATTCCCAGTCATTGACAGAGGTCGCTCCATGCGCGTCGAACGGGTTCCATTCCGCTTAATTACTGCCGCGACGGCTGCCATCCTGCTGGCGGCATGCGGACCAAAACAATCGGCACCGCCGCAACAAACGCCGGAAGTCGGCGTCGTCACCGTGCAACCCACCTCCGTGCCGGTCACGACCGAGCTGCCGGGCCGCACCAACGCATTCCTCGTCGCGCAGGTGCGCGCGCGGGTCGACGGCATCGTGCTGCGCCGGGAATTCACCGAAGGCTCGCAGGTCAAGGCCGGCCAGCGTCTGTACAAGATCGATCCGGCGCCGTACATCGCCGCGCTGAATAACGCGAAGGCGACGCTTGCGAACGCAGACGCCAACCTCAAGACGACCACCGCGCAGGCCGCCCGCTTCAAGGTACTGGTCGCGGGGAACGCGGTCAGCAAGCAGGACTACGACAACGCGGTCGCATCGCGTGACCAGGCCGCTGCGAACGTGCAGGCCGGCAAGGCCGCGGTCGATACCGCGCAGATCAATCTCGGCTACACCGACGTGATTTCGCCGATCAGCGGCCAGGTCGGCATTTCGCAGGTCACGCCGGGTGCGTACGTGCAGGCGAGTGCCGCGACGCTGATGTCGACGGTGCAGCAGCTCGATCCGGTCTACGTCGACCTCACGCAGTCGAGCCTCGAAGGTCTCAAGTTCCGTCGCGACGTGCAGGAAGGCCGTCTGAAGACGAGCGGTCCCAACGCTGCGAAGGTCACGCTGATCCTCGAGGACGGCCGTGCGTATCCGCTGCCCGGCAAGCTGCAGTTCTCCGACGTGACCGTCGACCAGACCACCGGCTCGGTGACGGTGCGGGCGATTTTCCCGAACCCGGACCGCGTGCTGCTGCCGGGCATGTTCGTGCGCGCGCGCATCGAGGAAGGCGTCAACGACAACGCATACATCGTTCCGCAGATCGGCGTCACGCACGACCAGAAGGGTCAGGCGACGGCGCTCGTCGTGAACGCGGACAACAAGGTCGAGTTGCGTCCGCTGGTGACGTCGGCAACGCAAGGGACCAACTGGATCGTCGAGAGCGGCCTGAATCCGGGCGACCGCGTGATCGTTCAAGGCACCGAGAAAGTCCATCCGGGCGCGCCGGCGAAGGCCGTGCCTGCCCAGTTGCCCGCCGCGTCTGCTTCCGGCACGGCGGCCGCGGGCGTCCCAGCAGCGAGCGGCGCGCAGGCTGCGCCGGCTGCATCGGGCGCGCAACCGGCGCAAGCCGCCTCGGCCGCATCGGGCGCGTAATAACAGGGAGCCTGTTTCATGGCAAAGTTCTTTATCGATCGCCCGATTTTTGCGTGGGTGATCGCCATTATTCTGATGCTGGCGGGTATCGCGTCGATCTTCACGTTGCCGATCGCGCAATACCCGACCATTGCGCCGCCGTCGGTGCAGATCAGCGCGACGTACCCGGGCGCATCGGCGAAGACGGTGGAAAACACCGTCACGCAGGTGATCGAGCAGCAGATGAGCGGTCTCGATCACTTGCTGTACCTGTCGTCGACTTCTGACGACTCCGGTACGGCAACCATCACGCTGACGTTCGCGGCCGGCACCAACCCCGACATCGCGCAGGTGCAGGTGCAGAACAAGCTGCAGCTCGCGACGCCGCTGTTGCCGCAGGTCGTGCAGCAGCTCGGCACGAAGGTCACGAAGTCGAGCGCCAGCTTCCTGCTGGTGATGGCGTTCGTGTCCGAAGACGGCAGCATGAGCAAGTACGACCTGGCGAACTACGTCGCGTCGAACGTCGAAGACCCGGTCAGCCGGATCGACGGTGTGGGGACGGTGACGCTGTTCGGCACGCAGTACGCGATGCGGGTCTGGCTCGACGCGAACAAGCTGAATAACTACAGTCTGACGCCGGTCGACGTCGTGAACGCGCTGCAGGCGCAGAACGTTCAGGTCGCGGGCGGCCAGCTGGGCGGCACGCCGGCGGTCAGTGGTCAGGCGCTGCAGGCGACGATCACCGAAGCGACGCTGCTGCAAACCCCCGAGCAGTTCGGCAACGTGCTGCTGAAGGTGAACCAGGACGGCTCGCGCGTGCGCATCCGCGACGTGGCGCGCATCGAACTCGGCGGCGAAAACTACAACGTCGACACGAAGTACAACGGCGCGCCGACGGCAGGCTTCGGTATCCAGCTTGCGACCGGCGCGAACGCGCTCGCGACGGCGAAGGCCGTGCGCGCGAAGATCGACGATCTGTCAAAGTACTTCCCGCACGGTCTCGTCGTGAAGTATCCGTACGACACGACGCCGTTCGTGAGGCTGTCGATCGAGGAAGTGGTGAAGACGCTGCTGGAAGGTATCGTCCTCGTGTTCCTCGTGATGTACCTGTTCCTGCAGAACCTGCGTGCCACGCTGATCCCGACCATCGCGGTGCCGGTCGTGCTGCTCGGCACGTTCGCGATCATGTCGGCGGTCGGCTTCTCGATCAACGTGCTGTCGATGTTCGGTCTCGTGCTCGCGATCGGCCTGCTGGTGGACGATGCGATCGTGGTGGTCGAGAACGTCGAGCGGGTGATGGCCGAAGAGGGGTTATCTCCCAAGGAGGCGACCCGCAAGGCAATGGACCAGATCACCGGCGCGCTGATCGGCGTGGCGCTGGTGCTGTCGGCGGTGTTCGTGCCGGTCGCGTTCTCGGGTGGTTCGGTGGGCGCGATCTACCGGCAGTTCTCGCTGACGATCGTCGCGGCGATGGTGCTGTCCGTGCTGGTCGCGTTGATTCTGACGCCGGCGCTGTGCGCGACGATCCTGAAGCCGATTCCGGCGGGCCATCACGAAGAGAAGAAGGGTTTCTTCGGCTGGTTCAACCGGGTGTTCGACAGGAGCCGCGACAAGTACCACAGTGGCGTGCACCACGTGATCAAGCGCTCGGGCCGCTGGCTCGTCATCTATCTGGTGGTGATCGTCGCGGTGGGGATGCTGTTCGTGCGGCTGCCGAAGTCGTTCCTGCCGGATGAAGACCAGGGCACGATGTTCGTGCTCGTGCAGACGCCGGCCGGTTCGACGCAGGAAACCACCGCTCGCTCGCTCGAGGCGGTCTCGGATTATCTGCTGAAGGACGAGAAGGGCATCGTCGAGTCGGTGTTCACGGTGAACGGCTTCAGCTTCGCGGGTCGTGGCCAGAACTCGGGGCTCGTGTTCGTGCGGATGAAGGACTACGCCGAACGTCAGCACGCGAACCAGAAGGTTCAGGCGCTGGTCGGCCGGATGTTCATGCACTTCGCGTCGTACAAGGACGCGATGATCTTCCCGGTCAACCCGCCGTCGATCCCGGAACTCGGTACCGCGTCGGGCTTCGACTTCGAGCTGCAGGACCGCGCCGGTGTCGGCCACGAGGCGCTGATGGCCGCGCGTAACCAGCTGCTCGGGATGGCTGCGAAAGATCCGACGCTCGCGCTCGTGCGTCCGAACGGCCTGAACGACACGCCGCAGTTCAAGGTCGACATCGACCGCGAAAAGGCGCTGGCGCTCGGCGTGTCGGCATCGGCGATCGACCAGACGTTCTCGATCGGCTGGGCGTCACAGTACGTGAACAACTTCCTCGACGTCGACAACCGGATCAAGAAGGTTTACGTGCAGGCCGACGCGCCGTTCCGGATGACGCCGACCGACCTGGACATCTGGTACGTGCGCAACGGGGCGGGCGGGATGGTGCCGTTCAGCGCGTTCGCGACCGGTCACTGGACCTACGGCTCGCCGAAGCTCGAACGCTACAACGGTATTTCCGCAGTGGAAATCCAGGGGGCGGCGGGCGCGGGCAAGAGTACCGGCCAGGCGATGACGGCGATTGAATCGATCGCGAAGAAGCTGCCCGCGGGCATCGGCTACGAATGGACGGGTCTGTCGTTCCAGGAACGCCAGTCCGGTTCGCAGGCGCCGATCCTGTACGGCATCTCGATCCTCGTCGTGTTCCTGTGTCTCGCGGCGCTGTATGAGAGCTGGTCGATTCCGTTCGCGGTGATCATGGTGGTGCCGCTCGGTGTGCTGGGCGCGCTGCTCGCCGTGACGCTGCGCGGCCTGGAGAATGACGTGTTCTTCCAGGTCGGTCTGTTGACCACGGTGGGGCTATCGGCGAAGAACGCGATTCTGATCGTCGAGTTCGCGCGCGAACTGCAGGAGGGCCAGGGCATGGGCCCGGTCGAAGCCGCGCTCGAAGCCGCGCGTCTGCGGCTGCGTCCGATCCTGATGACGTCGCTCGCATTCATTCTCGGCGTGCTGCCGCTCGCGATCAGCAACGGTGCGGGTTCGGCGAGCCAGCACGCGATCGGTACCGGCGTCATCGGCGGGATGTTGACGGCGACCTTCCTCGCGATCTTCATGATCCCGATGTTCTTCGTCGTGATCCGCGCGAAGTTTGCCGGCGACAAGGAAGATCCGGATGCCGCGCTCGAGCACTATAACGAGCACCACCCGCACGATCCGTCAGGCGGCGATCAGGGCGGCAAGGGCTCGGCCAGCTAAGGACATTGAGATGCAAAAACATTCGTTGATTGCAATGGCGGTGGCGCTGTTCGCCGCGGGCTGCACGCTGGCGCCGCATTACCAGCGCCCGGCGGAGCCGGTGTCGGGCAGCTTTCCGACGGGCGGCGTCTACGACACGCAGCCGGGCGCCGCTCCGGGCGGACGTGGCGCGAACGGCCAGGTGGCGACCGATATCGGCTGGCGCGATTTCTTCACCGATCCGCGTCTGCAGCAGCTGATCGCGATCGCGCTGAAGAACAACCGCGACCTGCGCGTGTCGGTGCTGAACATCGAGGCGTCGCGCGCGCAGTATCAGATCACCCGGGCGCAGCTGTTCCCGACGATCGATGCGATCGGTTCGCAGTCCAAGTCGCGCACGCCGACCAACCTGTCGTCCAGTGGCCTGAATATCTCGAACTCGTACTCGGTCGGCCTGAGCGGGTCGTGGGAACTCGACTTCTTCGGCCGGATCCAGAGCCTGAAGGATCAGGCGCTCGCGCAATACCTGTCGACCGCGCAGGCCCGCAAGGCCGCCGAGATCTCGCTGGTGGCGTCGGTGGCCGATGGCTATCTGCAGGTGCTTGGTGCAGACGATCTGCTGAAGGTCACCGAGGACACGCTGAAGAGCGCGCAGGAGTCGTACCGGATCACAAAGCTGCAGTTCGATACCGGCACCGGCACCGAACTCGCTCTGCGTCAGGCGCAATCAGTGGTCGAAACCGCACTGGCGAACCAGCAGGCGCAGGCGCGTCTGCGTGCGCAGGCGGTCAACGCGCTGGTGCTGCTGCTCGGCGAGCCGATGCCGGACGATCTGCCGGCGGGCATGGCGCTCGGCGACCAGAACCTGCTCACCGACATTCCCGCCGGTCTGCCGTCCGATCTGCTGACGCGTCGTCCGGACATCGTCGAAGCGGAGGAGAACCTGCTCGCCGCGAACGCGAACATCGGTGCGGCGCGCGCGGCGTTTTTCCCGAAGATCTCGCTGACCGGCAACTTCGGCACGCTGAGCCCGACGCTCGGCGGGCTGTTCAAGCCGGGTTCCGCCGCGTGGGCGTTCGCGCCGCAGATCTCGCTGCCGATCTTCGAAGGCGGTGCGAACAAGGCGAATCTCGACCTCGCGAACGTGCAGAAGAACATCCAGATCGCGCAGTACGAAAAGGCGATCCAGACGGCGTTCCGCGAAGTGGCCGACGGTCTCGCTGCACGCGGCACCTACGACCAGGAGATCCAGGCGCTCGAGCGCAACGCGTTCGCCGAACAGCGCGCGCTCGACCTGTCGGACCTGCGCTACAGGAACGGCGTGGACAGCTATCTGTCGGTGCTCACCGCGCAGACGGCCCTGTACTCGGCGCAGCAGTCGCTCGTTAGCGCCCGGGTGAACCGGCTGACGAATCTCGTCGATCTGTATCAGGCGCTCGGCGGCGGGTGGATCGAACGGGCCGGCGAACAGCCGCGTCCGGCCGATGCGCCGGTCGACTACGGCGCGGCCAGTGCACCGGTTGCGGCGTCGGCGGCCTCGGCCGGATAAGCGCTCACGTTACGCTGCACGCGAAGGTGCGTGCAAAGCAGAACGCCACGGTTATGCCGTGGCGTTTTTTTATTCCGCGGCTCGCGCTGCGCGGCCCGATCTCCCGTCTGCTCAGGTGCCCAGACGTGCGTTCTGCGGAAACAGCACCTTGCGCGTGTCCTCGTCCATCTCGGTCTTGTAGGTGTGACGGGCCTTGAGCGCCTCGGCGCGTTGCGCCGCCGGCCGGGCGTTGATTTCGTCAAGCAGACGCTTGACGTGCGGCAGCTTTTCCCATGCGTCGGGCCCGAGGAAGAAGGGCGCGACGCGTGCCCATCCCCATACCGCCATATCGACCAGCGTGTATTCGTCGCCCAGCATGTACCGGTGCTGGGCCAGCCGCGCGTCGACGATGCGCCAGTGGCGCCACGCCTCGAAGTCGTAGCGATTCACGGCGTAGTCCTTTGGCTCCGGCGCGTAGTGCTTGAAATGCACGGCCTGGCCCGAGTAGGGGCCGATACCGGTGGCCACGAACATCAGCCATGAATACATCTGCGCATGCGCGTCGGGTGTGTTCGCCGGAATGAACTGGCCAGTCTTCTCCGCGAGATACAGCAGGATCGCGTTGCTATCGAAGACCGTCACGTCGCCATCGACCAGTGCCGGCGTTTTCGCATTCGGATTGATCGCCGTGAAGGCCGGATCGTGCTGCTCGCCCCTGCGGGTGTCGACAGGTATCAGCTCATACGGCAATCCGCTTTCTTCGAGAAACAACGCGACCTTGGCGGGGTTGGGGGAAGGGTGGTAGTAGAGCTTGATCATGAGATAGCCTTTGAACGAACGGAATGGTTGACGATGAGACCAAAACTGACTTCGGGAGCGGGCTTTCAATGGGAGGCCGGCAGCAGTCCCAGATATTCGAACGTCGCAGTCCGGCTATGGCCCGCGTCGACGAGCGAACTGAGCGCGCCCACCGATACAAGCACATCGACAGTCGCCTGGCGATTCGATACGAAATGCCACGTCGGCGGCAGCGCGGGCGCGACAGGTTCATCGCGAGCCCTGCGTAGGGCGGTCAGCAAATCGCCGCGAGCAGGGGCATACGCGACAAAGCCCTCGTTCGACACCGCAGCCTGATCGATACCGAGCAAGGCACACACCTGCTGCCTGATGGGAAGATCGTTCGCATCGGCATCGCGTGAGCGCTGGATCAACGCCTGCGTGTCGGCATCGACGAGTTTGCCCGCGCGCAGGAGCGGTTGCAATCCGGGTGTCCATGCTTCCGGCGGACACGCCTTATGCGTCGGCGTTAGCGCGATGAAAGGGTTGATTTCCGCCGGATAGATGCGGCACACCAGCGGCCTTTGCTCATAGATCCCGCAGCGCATGTCGGACTGGAGATTCGGGCATCGGCCCGCATGGGTCGCCGCCAGCGTGACGATGATCCGTGTGGGCAACGTTCCGCTCATCGCCGCAAACGAACGGCGACGTTTGTGCGCAACCGGGAGATTGTCCGCGGGAGGCTCTTCGGGCCAGGGTAGCGCCTCGCAAATGATCTGCACGTCGTTGCCGCGCTCCAGCCACGTAAGCGCCTCCGTTACCGTCAACGGCAAACGCAGATCGTGGCAGCACTTGCCGCACATCGTGCATTCGAAATCGATATCCATGTCGAACCGTCGCGCTCCTGTAGACAGCTTCATCGCCGGCAGGCACATCAGGGTGTTCGGCCCTGTACGGCTGCCGCCAGGCTCCAGCAATCTGGCTTGGTCGTTTGAAGTTCGCTGTTCTTACAGGCGGTTCGAATTTTTTTACGGATAGGCGCCGGGCGCTTTGTCGGGCGGAGAGGCTGGGAGGGGATGAAAGAAACGCGAGGCCTGGGCCGTCGATTTTTTTGCGGCGCGTCGATTCAGCGGGGCCTTGCGTGTTCTGGAGGTGCGGCAGCGCCCGATTCGTTTGCCGCACCCGGCACTACGCGATCGTCAATGGATTCGCGCGTCAGTGCACGTCGGCGGCGCGCAGCAGATCGTCACCCGCAGTGGCAGGCTCATCGCCCGCCCCGCGACCATCGAAGTCATGCCCCGCACGATGGATATCGCGACGCGCGGCACGCTCGTCCTTCACGCCGTTGAACACGATATTCAGCAGCACCGCCGACACCGACGCGAGCAGAATCCCGCTGTGCAGCAGCGGCGACAGCGCAGGCGGCAGCTTCGCGAAGAAGTGCGGCGACACAACCGGCACGAGCCCGAGGCCGATGCTCACCGCGACGATGAACAGGTTGTGGTGGCTCGTCGTGAAGTCGACTTTCGACAGCACCTTGATGCCGTTCGCCGCGACCATCCCGAACATCACGATGCCGGCGCCGCCGAGCACGAACGGGGGCACCGACGCGACCACCTGCGCCATCTTCGGAAACAGTCCGAGCAGCGCGAGAAGCACGCCGCCCATCGCGCAGACGTAGCGGCTCTTCACGCCCGTCACGCCGATCAGCCCGACGTTCTGCGAGAACGACGTGTGCGGGAACGAGTTGAAGATACCGCCGATCAGCGTACCGAGCCCGTCGACGCGCAGGCCGCGCACGAGTGTCTTCTGGTCGACCGGGCGGTCCACCATGTCGCCGACCGCGAGGAACATGCCAGTCGATTCGATGAACGTGACGAACATCACGGTGACCATCGTCGCGATCGACAGCGGATCGAAGTGCGGGAGGCCGAAGTGAAACGGCATCACGAAGCCGACCCACGGCGCGCTCGTCACGCCGTCCATGTTCACGCGGCCGAGCAGCGCGGCGATCACGAAGCCGGCGACGATGCCGAGCAGCACCGAGATGTTCGCGACGAAGCCACGGCCGAACTTGTTGATCAGCAGGATCAGTGTCAGCACGACGAGCGACAGTCCGAGATAGACCGGATTGCCGTAGTCCGGATTGCCAACGCCGCCCGCTGCCCAGTTGATGCCGACTTCCATCAGCGACAGACCGATCACCGAGATTACGACGCCGACCACGACCGGTGGAAAGAACCGCAGCAGCTTGCCGATCGCCGGCGCGAGCACGATGCCGACGACGCCCGCGGCGATCGTCGAGCCGAAGATGTCGAGGATGCCCAGGCCCGGATTCGTGCCGATTGCGACCATCGGCCCGACCGCGGCGAAGGTGCAGCCCATGATGACCGGCAGACGGATGCCGAAGATCCACAGGCCGAGCGTCTGGATCAGCGTCGCGATGCCGCAGGAGAACAGGTCGGCGCTGATCAGAAACGCGATCTGCTCTTTCGGCAGCTTCAGCGCGCTACCGATGATCAGCGGTACTGCCACGGCGCCCGCGTACATCACGAGCACGTGCTGGATGCCGAGCGTCAGCAACTGGCCTGCGGGCAGTCGCTCGTCGCACGGATGAACCTGGGTCGCTTGCATCTTGTCTGTCTCCGCTTCTGTTTTTCGGAATGCACTCCAAGGTATGCGGGATGAAAAAAGCGAACAAGACCAGGGCGCGCTATTCCGGACCTCCCGGCGACGATATGGGTTCGCGTGTTTTGCGGGCACGCAGAATGGCCCGCACGGCTGGCAAACACCGCAGGCCCCGTGACGCGGCAGCCTGCGCGCAGGTTCCCCGCGGCGCCGTGCGCGAGCATATGTGTGAAAATCTATGAGGTGTATTCCGCGCTGCGCATGATGGCGTTTCGACGTGGTGGCGCGGGCGGCGGGGTTAACCCTCGAACGGTGGTGACACGCTGTCGCGATGCGGCTGTCGTAAGCTTCACGTTCTTCTCTCGTTGTTCTCTTTTTCTCGGCTTTCTCATGCGCTTTCTCGGCATCGATCTCGGTACCGGTTCACTGAAGCTCGCGATCGTCGACGAAGCCGGTCGCGAATGCGCGTCGGCGAGCGTCGCGTATGCGCTTGATACGCCTCATCCGGGTTGGGCCGAGACGGCCGTATCGACGTGGTGGCGCGCGCTATGCGAAGCGTCCGCGCGTCTGCCCGCGGACGAACGTGCGGCCGTCTCGGCGATCGGTCTGTCGGGGCAGATGCACGGCGTCGTGCTGACCGATGCCGACGGCCAGGCGGTGCGTCCTGCGATGCTGTGGCCCGACACGCGCGCGCTCGCATTGCTCGACGCGTGGCCCGAGCCGCAGCCGAATCCTGTCGCGCCGGGTATGGCTGGTCCGCTGCTGCGCTGGGTCGCACAACACGAACCGCACGCGCTGGAAGCCGCGCGCTGGGCGCTGCAGCCCAAGGACTGGCTGCGCGTCGCGCTCGGCGGCGTGGCTGTCACCGATCCGTCCGATGCATGCGCGACCGCGCTCGCCGATCCGGCCGGCATGTGGGACCGCGCGCTGATCGACCGGCTCGGTTTGCCGCACGATCTCTTCGCACCGTTGCAGCCCGCGTATGCGGCGGGCGGCGCGCTGTCCGCCGACGCGGCGCGCGCGCTTGGTCTGCGCGCGGGCATCGTGCTCGCGACCGGCGCGGCCGATACACCGTGCGCGATGCTCGGCAGCGGTCTCGCGCGCGACGGCGATGCGCTGCTGACGACCGGCACCGGCGGCCAGATCGTCGTGCTTTCGACCACCGAGCCCGCGGCCGCGCGCGGCCTGCATCGCTATCGCGCGGCCACCGACGACTGGTACCGGATGGCCGCGATGCAGAACGTCGGCGTGGCGCTCGAAGCGGTGCGCGGCTGGCTGTCGTATGAATGGACGGATGCCTATCGCGACGCGTTCGCTATCGAACCGGACGACGGCCTCGCGTTCCTGCCGTATCTGACCGGCGAGCGTTCGCCGTGGCTCAATCCGTCGGCACGCGGCGGCTGGCTCGGACTCGCGCTCGGTCACACGCGCGGCACGTTGATGCGCGCCGCGTTCGAAGGCGTCGCGTTCGCATTGCGCGCGGGGCTCGATGCGATCCGCGCGAGTGGCGCGCCGGTGTCGACGCTGCGGCTCGCGGGCGGTGGCTCCGTCGATGCGCGCTGGCGCCAACTGCTCGCCGATGCACTCGACGTCGAACTGCACGCGCTCGATTGCCCGAATGCGGCCGGGCGCGGGGCAGCGATCCTCGGGGGGCTCGCGTGCGGGCACTGGCATGCGGGCGATCTCGCCGCGCTCGCACCAGCGTCGACGCTGGTCGCCGCACCGCGCGCCGATGGGGCGCTCGCCCAGCGTCACGCGCGTTTCATCGAGTTGTATGGGCGTGTCGAGACATGGTTCGACACGCCGAAGCCAGGCACATGAGGATGTCGCGCACGATCAATGCGGCGGCGTGCGTGCCAACGCAATACACACATTTTTTTGCGATCATGACGCCGGTCGCCGCGCGAGTGGCAGAGGTCATGTATTGCGCAACCCAGTTTTCGAATCAACCGATCCAGGAGCATTCACGATGAAGACCAAAGCAGCCATCGCATGGAAGGCCGGCGCGCCGCTGACGATCGAGGAAGTCGATCTCGAAGGACCGCGCGCGGGCGAAGTGCTGATCGAGGTGAAGGCGACGGGCATCTGCCATACCGACTACTACACGCTGTCGGGCGCGGATCCGGAAGGCATCTTCCCGGCGATTCTCGGCCATGAGGGCGCGGGCATCGTGGTCGACGTCGGTGCGGGTGTCGGATCGCTGAAGAAGGGCGATCACGTGATCCCGCTGTATACGCCCGAATGCCGGCAGTGCAAGTTCTGCCTGTCGCGCAAGACCAACCTGTGCCAGGCGATCCGCACGACCCAGGGCCGCGGCCTGATGCCGGATGCGAGCTCGCGCTTTTCGATCGACGGCAAGCCGCTGTTTCACTACATGGGCACGTCGACGTTCTCGAACTACATCGTGGTGCCGGAGATCGCGGTCGCGAAGATCCGCGAGGACGCGCCGTTCGACAAGGTCTGCTACATCGGCTGCGGCGTGACGACGGGCGTCGGCGCGGTGGTGTACTCGGCGAAGGTCGAGGCGGGCGCGAACGTCGTCGTGTTCGGGCTCGGCGGCATCGGGCTGAACGTGATCCAGGGCGCCAAAATGGTAGGGGCTGACAAGATCATCGGTGTGGACCTCAACCCCGGTCGCGTCGAACTCGCGAAGAAGTTCGGCATGACGCACTTCATCAACCCGAACGAGGTCGAGAACGTCGTCGACCATATCGTGCAACTGACCGACGGCGGTGCCGACTACTCGTTCGAATGCATCGGCAACACGAAGGTGATGCGTCAGGCGCTCGAATGCACGCACAAGGGCTGGGGCCAGTCGTTCATCATCGGCGTGGCGGCGGCCGGCGAGGAAATCAGCACGCGGCCGTTCCAGCTCGTCACCGGCCGGCAGTGGAAGGGCTCGGCGTTCGGCGGCGCGCGCGGCCGCACCGATGTGCCGAAGATCGTCGACTGGTACATGGAAGGCAAGATCAATATCGACGATCTGATCACCCACCGTCTGCCGCTCGACCGGATCAACGAAGGCTTCGACCTGATGAAGAAGGGCGAGTCGATCCGCTCGGTCGTGCTGTACTGATCGCAAGGGGATGACGATGCTCGAACTTGTTTCATCGCAAGCCTGCTACGGCGGCGAGCAGCGCTTCTATCGGCACGATGCGAAGACGATTGGTCTGCCGATGCGCTTCGCCGCGTACCTGCCGCCGCAGGCCGCGCGGGGACGCGTGCCTGCGCTGTTCTATCTCGCGGGGCTGACCTGCACTGAAGAGACGTTTCCGATCAAGGGCGGCGCGCAGCGCTTTGCTGCGCAGCACGGCATCGCGCTGATCGCGCCCGATACGAGTCCGCGTGGCGCGGGCATCGCGGGCGAAAGCGATATGTGGGACTTCGGCGTCGGAGCGGGCTTCTACGTCGACGCGACGCGTGAGCCGTGGTCCAGGCACTACCGGATGTACTCGTACGTGCGCGACGAACTGCGCGAGACCGTGCTTGCAAACCTGCCGGTCGACGGCGAACGGCTCGGCATCTTTGGGCATTCGATGGGCGGACACGGCGCGCTGATGCTGGCGCTACGCAACCCGGAGATTTACCGCTCGGTGTCGGCGTTCGCGCCGATCGCGGCGCCGACGCGTTGCCCGTGGGGCGAGAAAGCGTTCTCGGGTTACCTCGGTGACGATCGCGAAGCGTGGAAGCAGTACGACGCGAGCGAACTGGTCGCGCACGCGTCGCGCCGTTTCGATGAGGGGATCCTGGTCGATCAGGGTCTCGCCGACCAGTTTCTCGCGACCCAGCTAAACCCCGACGTGTTCGAAGCGGCGTGTCGTGCGGCGAGGCAGCCGCTGGTGCTGCGTCGTCACGCGGGCTACGACCACGGGTATTACTTCATCCAGAGCTTCATCGAGGATCACGTCGCGCATCATGCGAAGGTGTTGCTCGGCTGAAGCTTTAGCGGTGGCGGTGAAAACGAAACGGGGCGCCGGACAATATCCGGCGCCCCGTTCTGTTTTGCGTTCGAGCCTCGCGTACTTCAGCGGCGTCCGAGCAGACTGCCGCTGTACAAGAGTGCCGCGAGCGCGGTGATCCAGAAGCTCGTCGGCCAGTCGGTGTAGTACGCAAGCGTCAGGCCGATCCACGCTTGCGCGAGCGCGAGCAGCGCGGCGAGCGCGAGGCCGGCGGAGAGTCGCGTGGTCAGGTTCTGCGCGGCCGCGGCCGGTCCCACCATCAACGTGAACACGAGCAGCACGCCGACGATCTGCGTGCACGCGGCGACGGCGATCGCCGCGATCGCGAGGAACAGGATCGACACGGCACGCAGCGAGACGCCCTTCGCTTCCGCGAGTTCGGGCTGCAGCGACGCGAACAGCAGCGGCCGCATGATTGCCGCGAGCGCGACAAGACTCAATGCGGCGAGCGCGCCGAGGATCACGAGCGTCGGCGCGCTCACGCCGAGCACGTTGCCGAACAGCAGCGCGGTGACCTGCGTCGCGTAGGCCGTGAAGAAGTGCAGGAACAGCAGCCCGAAGCCAAGCGACAGCGACAGGACCATGCCGATCGCGACGTCGCGTCCCGCGAGACGTTCGCCGAGCGCACCCATCCCGACACCCGCGGCCAGTGTGAAGCCGACCATCCCCCAGATCGGCGAGATGCCGATCAGCACCGCACCCGTCGCGCCGGTGAAGCCGACGTGCGACAGCGCGTGGCCTGCGAAGGTCTGTCCGCGCATCACGAGGAAGTAGCCGACGATGCCGGCCAGCACCGCGACGATCCCGGACGCCGCGAATGCGTTGATCATGAAGTCGTATTCAAACATCGTGCGTGTGTCCGTCGCGCGGTGTGCTCGAGTGAGCGTGGGAATGAGCGTGGCCGCCGTGATCGTGGCCGTCGTCCTCGTGCGCGTGGTCGTGCTTTTCGACTTCGACGTCGCCCGACATCACGAAGATGCGACCGTTCACGCGCATCACGTCGATCGTCGAGCCGTAGAGGCGCGACAGCACCGGCTTCGTGATGACTTCGTCGACGGTACCGAGCGCCGCGACGCCGCTGCCGAGGTACAGCACGCGATCGAGCGCGTGCAGCAGCGGATTGAGTTCGTGCGCGGAGAACAGCACGGCGATGCCCAGTTCCTGCTGCACGCGCCGCACCAGCTCGACGACGCCTTTCTGATGATGCGGATCGAGGCTGATCAGCGGCTCGTCGAGCAGCAGCAGCCGCGGGTTGCCGAGCAGGCATTGCGCGAGCAGCAGACGCTGCCGCTCGCCGCCGGACAACTCGGACAGCGGCCGTCCTGCGAGCGCCGTGCCGTCGACCAGTTCGAGCACGCGCTCGACGTCCGCGCGGGTTTTCGCATCGGCATGCGGCCAGCCCCAGCGATGACCGTCCGCGGCCATCGCGACGAAATCGCGGCCGCGCACGCGTCGGCCGGCGAGCGCGCTGCGCGTCTGCGGCATGTAGCCGATCGACGGATTGCCGCGCTCGACGCTTGCGCCGAGCACGCGGATCGCGCCATGCGCGGCCGGCACGAGGCCGAGCACCGCGCGCATCAGCGTCGTCTTGCCCGCGCCGTTCGGCCCGAGCACGCCGATGAATTCACCCTGGTTCACGACGAAGCTCGCGTCGCGCAAGATCGTGCGGCCGCCGAGATCGAGCGTCACATGCTCGAGTTCGAGAACGGGCGTGGCGCCGGTGGCCGGCGTGCTCGCCACATTCGCCAGGTTCGCCGGGCGGCCTGTCGCTGTCATTGCGCGGTTCCTTTGCCGGGGCCGCCCACGGCGAGCGCGGTTTCGAGCGCGTTCAGCTGCGCGAGCATCCATTGCTGGAAGTTCTTGCCGGCGGGCTCCGTCTCGGTGACGCTCACCGTCGGGACATGCGATTGCTGGGCCAGTTTCAACATGCGTTTGGTCAGGGCTTCGGTCGCCTGGCTGTTATAGATCAGGACATGGACGCGCTTGTCGCGCAGGTCTTTCTCGAACGCTGCGATGTCCGATGCGCTCGCTTCGGTATCGTTCATCGCGGCCAGCTGGAAGCGCTGGTTGCGCATGTCGAGGCCGATCGCATCCGACATGTAGCCGAACACCGGCTCCGTCGCTGTCACCGGCACGCCGGCGTAGCGGGCGCGCAGCGCGGCGGCCTTGTCGACGATCGGCTTCATCGAATCGAGGAAGCCTGCGAGGTTCGCATCGTACGCCGCTTTGTGCGCGGGGTCAGCAGCGTCGAGCGCCGCGGTGACCGCGCGCGCGACGGCCGGCATCGTCGCCGGGTCGTACCACAGGTGCGGATTGTCGCCGCTCTTCTTGCCGACGAGATCCGCTGCGACGATCGTCGTGCGCTGCGGGTTCTTCGATGCGTTCAGCAGCTTCGTCATCCACGGATCGTAATCGGCACCGTTGTAGACGACAAGGCTCGCCTGCTGCAGCGCGCGCGCCGTCTTCGGGCTGGCTTCGAACAGATGCGGATCCTGGTCGGGATTGCTCAGGATGCTCGTCACGTCGACATGCTCGCCGCCGAGTTGATGCACGACGTCGCCGTAAAAATTCTCAGCCGCTACGACGCGGATCTTTGCGTTTTGCGCGAACGCGGTATGAGCGAGCGTCAAAGCGGCGGCGCCGGCCACGAGGTACTTCGACAGGCCCAGCATGCGGCGGGTCAACGGAGCGGTGAGGGTGTTCATCGGCTTGTCCTGATTCCTGTTGTGAAGAGTGAGAGCGGTGTGTCGGTGGATTGCTATACGGATGCGCCGGCGGATCGCTGAGCATGCGGCTGGGCCTGGCAGGCGGCGCACAGGCCGCTCAGCTCCACGACCTGGCGATGCACTTCGAAACCGTGAGCCGGCGCGCTGTGCGACAGCTGCGCGGCGAGTTCGTCGCCGGGGATCTCGACGGTCGCGCCGCACGCTTCGCAGATCAGGAACTGGCCGTGATGCGGCCGGCCGATCTCGCAGCAGGCGAAGAACGCGTTCTTCGATTCGATCCGGTGGACGAAGCCATGCGCGACGAGAAAATCGAGCGCGCGGTAGACGGTGGTCGGCGGTACGCGGCCGCGCTGTGGCGCGAGTGCGTGGAGCAGGTCGTATGCACCGACGGGCCGTTCGCTCGCGGCGACGAGCGCATAGACCTGGCGGCGCAGCGGCGTCAGCGAGAGCCCTTCGCGGGCTGCGACGGCGTCGGCGGCGGCTAGCTGGGCAGCGAGTCGATCGGTGGATGAAGCGGATGAAGCGGATGAAGCAGACATACGGACATTCCGTGAGCGTCGAATGACGCGAGTGCGGAATGATATAACGTATCGCAAGCGGATGGGAGCGATGCTGCATACGCCCGATAACCAGGCTCGCGATGACTGACGCGCTGCACCATCGAAATCTTGCCGCGTGCCTTGACATGACCGGACACGTATCCGATCATTCGATCACAAACAGAGCAATTGTTCGCGCACAGAGCGTTCGCTCAGCGTCGGACAACCGGAACGAAACTTGGAGACACGCGGTGGCGGCACGACTGCAAGACAAGGTGGCGATTCTGACAGGAGCGGCAAGCGGGATCGGCGAGGCGGTCGCGAAGCGTTATCTGGATGAAGGTGCGCGCTGCGTGCTCGTCGACCTGAAGCCCGCCGACAGTTTCGCGCAGCATCTGCAGGACATCGCCGGCGAGCGCGTGCTCGCATTGTCGGCGGACGTCACCCGTCGCGACGACATCGAGCGTATCGTCGAGCAGACCATGTCCCGCTTCAGCCAGATCGATATCCTGTTCAACAACGCCGCGCTGTTCGACATGCGCCCGCTTCTCGACGAATCCTGGGACATCTTCGACAGACTCTTCTCGGTCAACGTCAAAGGCATGTTCTTCCTGATGCAAGCCGTGGCCCGCAAGATGGTCGAGCAGGGACACGGCGGCAAGATCATCAATATGTCGTCGCAGGCCGGCCGCCGCGGCGAAGCGCTCGTGTCCCACTACTGCGCGACGAAGGCGGCGGTCCTGAGCTACACGCAATCGGCGGCGCTCGCGCTCGCGCCGCACAGGATCAACGTCAATGGCATCGCGCCTGGCGTCGTCGACACGCCGATGTGGGAGCAGGTCGACGCGCTCTTCGCGCGCTATGAAAACCGGCCGCTGGGCGAGAAGAAACGCCTCGTCGGCGAAGCGGTACCGCTCGGCCGCATGGGTGTACCCGACGATCTCACCGGCGCCGCGCTGTTTCTCGCTTCCGCCGACGCCGATTACATCACCGCCCAGACGCTGAACGTCGACGGCGGCAACTGGATGAGCTGATTCAAAGTCGCTTCAAAGCCGCTTCCCACCCGCACCACGTAGACTCATCCGCATCACGTAGCCGCAAGCAGATCACGCAGCCAGTCACTAACGATAAAGGAGACAAGCAATGAAACGAACTCACCGATTTGCGCTCAAGGCGATCAGTGCCGGTGCGCTGGCATGCGCGACGCTCGGCGCGTCCGCCGCGACCGTGACGATCGCGATGTTGAACAACCCGGACATGATCGAGCTGAAGAAGCTGTCGCCCGCTTTCGAAAAGGCGAATCCGGACATCAAGCTGAACTGGGTGATTCTCGAAGAAAACGTACTGCGTCAGCGCGCGACGACCGACATCACCACCAATAGCGGCCAGTTCGACGTCGTGATGATCGGCGCGTACGAAACGCCGCAGTGGGGCAAGCGCGGCTGGCTGTCGCCGCTCACGGGCCTGCCCGCCGACTACGATCTGAACGACGTCGTGAAAACCGCGCGCGACGGCCTGTCGGTGAACGGCCAGCTGTATGGCTTGCCGTTCTACGTCGAAAGCTCGATGACGTACTACCGCAAGGATCTGTTCGCCGCGAAGGGTCTGAAGATGCCCGACCAGCCCACCTACGATCAGATCAAGGAGTTCGCCGACAAGCTCACCGACAAGGCCAGCGGCACCTACGGCATCTGCCTGCGCGGCAAGGCTGGCTGGGGCGAGAACATGGCGTACGTGACGACGCTCGTGAACACCTACGGCGGTCGCTGGTTCGACGAAAAATGGCAGGCGCAGCTCACGTCGCCGGAATGGAAGAAGGCGGTCGCTTTCTATGTCGACCTGCTGAAGAAGGACGGCCCTCCGGGAGCGAGCTCGAACGGCTTCAACGAAAACCTCACGCTGATGTCGTCGGGCAAGTGCGCGATGTGGATCGACGCGACGGTCGCGGCCGGCATGCTCTATAACAAGCAGCAGTCGCAGGTCGCGGACAAGATCGGCTTCGCAGCGGCACCGACGGCTGTCACGCCGAACGGCTCGCACTGGCTGTGGACGTGGGCACTGGCCATTCCGAAGTCGTCGAAGTCGCAGGATGCTGCGAAGAAGTTCATTTCGTGGGCGACGTCGAAGCAGTACATTGAAATGGTCGGCAAGGACGAAGGCTGGGCATCGGTGCCGCCGGGCACGCGTCAGTCGACCTACGCGCGTCCCGAGTACCAGCAGGCCGCACCGTTCGGCAGCTTCGTGCTGAAGGCGATCGAAACGGCCGATCCGAACCACCCGACCGCTAAACCGGTGCCGTACACCGGCGTGCAGTTCGTCGGCATTCCGGAGTTCCAGTCGTTCGGAACGGTGGTCGGTCAGAGCATCTCCGGCGCAGTAGCCGGCCAGATGACGGTCGATCAGGCGCTCGAAGCGGGCAATGCCGCCGCGAACCGTGCGGTACGTCAGGCCGGCTATCAGAAGTAACGCCGTCCGGGACCTCGCGGTAACGTGAAGGACCCCCGGCCGACGCCCGTCGGCCGGGTCCGGCAGCACAGCGGGTGACCGTCTCGCGGTGACCTGCGCACTACCCAAAGGTGGTCACGATCATGCGTCATTTACACCTTCCTCTCATGCAAGTTCGCCCCAAAACCGAGCAGGACCGTGAAGCGCGCAAGGCGTCTTCCGCACGCTGGCTGGTTTCGCCGTCCGTTGCCGTATTGCTGCTATGGATGGCGATCCCGCTCGCGATGACGATCTGGTTCTCGTTCACGCGCTACAACCTGCTGAACCCTGACGAGAAGGGCTTTGCTGGGCTCGACAACTACCGCTATCTCGCGACTGATCCGTCGTTTATCCCGTCGATCGTGCACACGCTCCAGCTGATCATCGCGGTGCTGGTGATCACCGTGGTCGGCGGCATCCTGATGTCCGTGCTGTTCGACCGCAAGTTCTACGGCCAGGGCATCGCGCGGCTACTCGCGATCGCACCGTTCTTCGTGATGCCGACGGTCAGTGCGCTGATCTGGAAGAACATGATCCTGCATCCGGTGTACGGACTCGTCGCCGACGGTATGCGGGCGATGGGGCTCACGCCGATCGACTGGTTTGCCCAGTATCCGCTGACCGCGGTGATCATGATCGTCGCGTGGCAGTGGTTGCCGTTCGCGTTCCTGATCCTGTTCACCGCGATCCAGTCGCTCGATCAGGAGCAGAAGGAAGCGGCGAAGATCGACGGCGCCGGGCCGTTCTCGATGTTCTTCTTCATCACGCTGCCGCACCTGAAGCGCGCGATCGCCGTCGTCGTGATGATGGAAACCATCTTCCTGCTGTCGATCTTCGCCGAGATCTACACGACGACCGGCGGCGGCCCCGGCACCGCGACCACCAACCTGTCGTACCTGATCTACTCGCTCGGCCTGCAGCAGTTCGACGTCGGCCTCGCATCCGCCGGCGGGATTCTCGCCGTGGTGCTCGCGAACATCGTGTCGTTCTTCCTCGTGAGAATGCTCGCGAAGAACCTGAAAGGGGAGTACGAAAAATGAGCCAGCTTGCCGCAACAACGACGCCGGCGCGGTCGGCTTCATCCGCCAAATCGCCGTTCGCTATCGTGAGGCGCAGCATCCCGGGCATCCTCGCATGGCTGATCGCGCTGCTGCTGTTCTTCCCGATCTTCTGGATGACGATCACCGCGTTCAAGACCGAGCAGCAGGCGTACTCGTCGTCGCTGATTTTCATGCCGACGCTCGACAGCTTCCGCGAGGTGTTCGCGCGCAGCAATTACTTCTCGTTCGCGTGGAACTCGGTGCTGATCTCGGTGGGCGTGACGGTGCTGTGCCTCGCGCTCGCCGTGCCGGCCGCATATGCGATGGCGTTCTTCCCGAACCGCCGCACGCAGAGCGTGCTGCTGTGGATGCTGTCGACGAAGATGATGCCGTCCGTCGGCGTGCTCGTGCCGATCTATCTGCTGTGGAAAAACGCCGGGCTGCTCGACACGGTGTGGGGGCTCGTGATCGTCTACACGTTGATCAACCTGCCGATCGCGGTGTGGATGGCATTCACCTACTTCAATGAAATTCCGAAGGACATCCTCGAAGCGGGCCGCATCGACGGCGCGGCGACCTGGCAGGAAATCGTATACCTGCTGATGCCGATGGCGCTGCCGGGCCTCGCGTCCACCGCGCTGCTGCTGGTGATCCTGTCGTGGAACGAGGCGTTCTGGAGCATCAACCTGTCGAGCTCGAACGCGGCGCCGCTGACGGTGTTCATCGCGTCGTACTCGAGCCCCGAGGGACTGTTCTGGGCGAAGCTGTCGGCGGCGTCGCTGCTCGCGGTCGCGCCGATCCTGATCGTCGGCTGGCTGTCGCAGAAGCAGCTGGTGCGCGGTCTCACGTTCGGGGCGGTCAAATAATGAGCGATCGCATGACAGCAGCCGGCCTCGCGTTGATCTGCGACTGCGACGGCGTGCTCATCGACAGCGAGGCAGTGGCCGCGGCAATGCTCGTGCGCGAACTCGAAGCGCGCTGGCCCGACGCGGACGTCGAGCCGGTCGTGATGCCGCTGCTCGGACTGCGCATCGAGCGCGTGCTCGACGGCACCGCTTCGCAGCTCGGCCGCACGTTGGCACCGGCCGATATCGCGGCGATCCGCGGTGCGGTCGAGCAGGCCGCGATGCAGGCACCCACCGTCGCCGGCATCGAGGACGCGCTGGCGCAGATCGCGTTGACCAAGGCCTGCGCGAGCAATAGCTACCGGCCTTACGTCGAGAGCGTGCTCGCTCGCACGGGCCTCGACCGCTTCTTCGGCGAGCGGCTGTTCTGTGCCGACGCGGTCGCGAAGCCGAAGCCCGCGCCCGACGTTTATCTCGCGGCGGCCAGCGGTCTTGGCACGACGCCGGAGCGCTGCCTCGTCGTCGAGGACAGCGTGACCGGCGCGACGGCCGCGACCGCGGCGGGCATGACGGTGCTCGGCTTCATCGGCGGTGGGCACGCGAGTGCTACACAGATCGAAGCGCTGCGCGCCGCGGGTGCGCAGCACGTGTTCGACGACATGCGGCAACTGCCGGCGCTCGCGGCGCAGTGGACGTCGCGCGTGGCAGTGGGTTCGCATTGAGACAACCGGTTAAACGCAGTACTGGCAACAGTGGAGACACATCATGGCAAGCCTGACCCTGCGCGGTATCAGCAAGCGCTACGAAGACAACGAAGTGATGCGCGACATCAACCTCGACATCGCGGACGGCGAGTTCGTCGTCTTCGTGGGGCCGAGCGGTTGCGGTAAATCCACGTTGATGCGGATGATCGCCGGCCTCGAGGACATCAGCGGCGGCGACCTGAACATCGACGGCACGCGGATGAACGACGTCCCGCCCGCGAAGCGCGGCATCGCGATGGTGTTCCAGTCGTATGCGCTCTATCCGCACATGACGCTGTACGACAACATGGCGTTCGGTCTGAAGCTCGCGGGCACGAAGAAGCCCGAGATCGACGTGGCCGTGCGCAACGCGGCGAAGATCCTGCACATCGACCACCTGCTCGACCGCAAGCCGAAGCAGCTGTCGGGCGGCCAGCGGCAACGCGTCGCGATCGGCCGCGCAATTACGCGCAAGCCGAAGGTGTTCCTGTTCGACGAACCGCTGTCGAATCTCGACGCCGCGCTGCGCGTGAAGATGCGGCTCGAGTTCGCACGTCTGCACGACGAACTGAAGACCACGATGATCTACGTGACGCACGATCAGGTCGAGGCGATGACGCTCGCCGACAAGATCGTCGTGCTGTCGGCGGGCAACGTCGAGCAGGTCGGCAGCCCGACGCAGCTCTACCACGCGCCGGCCAACCGCTTTGTCGCGGGCTTTATCGGCTCGCCGAAGATGAACTTCATGGAAGGCATCGTGCAGTCGGTATCGCGCGACGGCGTCGTGGTCCGCTACGAGACCGGCGAGACGCAGCGCGTCGCGGTCGAACCGGGTAGCGCGAAGGAAGGCGACAAGGTCACCGTCGGCATCCGGCCGGAACATCTGCATGTCGGCGGCGCAGCGGAGTACGGCGTGTCGGCGCGCACGATGGCGATCGAATCGCTCGGCGATTCCGCGTATCTGTACGCGGAGTCGAGCGTCGCGCCGGACGGACTGATCGCGCGCATTCCGCCACTCGACCGTCACACGAAGGGCGAGACGCAAAAGCTTGGCGCGACGCCGGAGCATTGCCATCTGTTCGGCAGCGACGGCCTGGCGTTCCAGCGCAAGATCGTCGAAGTGCTCGCGGCCTGAGCACGTAGCACGAAGTGAAGGCGGCGCACGCGGAGCGATCCGCGTGCGCCGCTTTTTTATTCGCGGCCCGTTCCGCGCAAGATCACGCGTCGAGCGCCGCGCGTGCGGACCGCTCGTCGGTGACGAGCCCCGACAGCCAGCCACCCTTGAGCACTGCGATCAACGCGTCGCGTTTGCGCTCGCCACCGGCAAAGCCGATGGTCGGCCGCTTCGGCGGCGACATCAGGTGAATGCTGGTCACGCGACGACCGGTCGGCGATTCGACCCGCTCGCCCGCCGCGTCGATCGGCAGGCCGAGCATCTCGGCGATCGCGCCTAGCTGCGTGAGCTCGTCCACTTCATCGGACGTGATGAAGCCGTCCTCGTGCAGCGGACAATGCGGCCCAAGATTGCCGATGCCGACGAACGCGACATCCGCCTCCGCAGACAGCGATTCGACGATCCGGTACAGCCGGTGATTGCACCACTGCGCGCGTTCGGCTTCGTTGTCGGCGATCAGCGGGGCGGGCAGCAGGAAGTGCTTGCCGCCCGTCTTCTCCGAGATGTGCAGCGCGACGTCGTAGCGGTTCGACGACCCGTCCTGCGCGATCGCGCCGACGATCGACACGAGTCGATGATGCGGCCGCTCGATCTGCGCGATCTGGTCGACTGCGGCCTTCAGCGTCCGGCCGCTGCCCACTGCAATCACCATCGGTTTTTCTTCGCCGAGGTAGCGCTCCATGACCTGCGCGCCGGCGACCGCGAGCTTGCGGTCGATCTCCTCGGGCGTGTCGCTGTCGACCGGCACGACCTCGCACATCGACAGGCCGTAGCGTTTCGACAGACGCTCGGCGAGCGTCAGGCAATCGGCCAGTTGATGATCGACGCGCACGCGGATCAGGTTCTTCTCGACCGCGAACGCGACGAGCCGTTGCGCGACGGGCCGCGACACCTGGAGCTTTTCGGCGATCTCGTTCTGTGTGTTGCCGGCGACGTAGTAGAGCCATGCCGCGCGGGTCGCGAGATCGAGTTTTTCGGTGGACTTGGGCACGATGGATTCCGTCTGGGTTGCGTGGCGCCTGTGCGGCGCTTTCGGGATTGCGGCCCGCGCCATCCGATGGGCTGCGCGGGTCACCTGCGGACTGCGTGCGGGTAGCATGCGGTCCGCGCCAAGCCGCTACACGAGCCGCTCTCGCGACGGATCGAACAGCGGCCGCACATGACGATACAGCGCACGGAAGCCATCGAGGCGCGCACGCAGCATCGCGTGCCGCTGCGGGTCCGGCGTGAATTCGCGTTCGACGGGTGCCTTGGTCAGCACCTCCGCCGGATTGCCCCCGGTCGCGAGCCAGCCGAGCCGGGCCGCACCGAGCGCCGCGCCGGTTTCGCCGCCGCCGTGCTTGCGCGTGCTCGTGCCGAGTGCGTCGGCGAGCAGTTGCGCCCAGTAGTCGCTGCGCGCGCCGCCGCCCAGCAGCGACAGCGCGTTCGCTTCGGTGCCCGCCGCGCGCAGCGCGTCGAGGCCGTCGGTCAGCGCGAGCGTCACGCCTTCGATCGCCGCATAGCCGAGCAGCGCGCGGTCGGTCGCGTGAGTCATGCCGAAGAATACGCCCTGCGCGTAGGGGTCGTTGTGCGGCGTGCGCTCGCCGGACAGGTACGGCAGAAACAACGGCGCGGTGGCGAGCGCATCGGGCGCGAGCGCGCCGATTTCGCCGAGCAGCGTGGGCTCGTCGGTGGACGTGAGCTTGCAGACCCAGCGCAGACAGCTCGCCGCGGACAACACGACGCTCATCTGATGCCAGCGATCCGGAATCGCGTGGCAGAACGCATGTACCGCCGATGCCGGGTTCGGCCGGAAGCGGTCGCCGATCACGCACAGAACCCCCGACGTGCCGAGCGACACGAAGCCGTCGCCTGGCTGCGTCGCGCCGATGCCGATGGCGCTCGTCGCGTTGTCGCCGCCGCCGGCCGCGACGATCACGCCGTCGCGCAGGCCGAGTTCGCGTGCGAGTTCCGGGCGCAATGTGCCCGACGGTGCGCTGCCTTCGGCGAGCGTGGGCATCTGCGAGCGGCGCATATCGCAGGCTGCGAGCAGCGCGTCGGACCAGTCGCGCTTCGCGACGTCGAGCCACAGCGTGCCCGCGGCATCGGATGGATCGGACACCTTGCCGCCCGTCAGCATCAGCCGCAGATAATCCTTCGGCAGCAGTACGCACGCGGTGCGCCGGAAAATCTCGGGCTCGTGCCGCGCGACCCACAGCAGCTTCGGTGCGGTGAAGCCCGGCATCGCCAGATTGCCGGCGATCCGATGCAGGTCCGGCGCGCGCGCGGTGAGTTCCGCGCATTCGTCGACGCTGCGCATGTCGTTCCACAGGATCGCCGGACGCAGCACGCGGTCTTCTGCGTCGAGCAGTACCGCGCCGTGCATCTGACCGGACAGCCCGATGCCGCGAATCTGCGCGAATTCGTCGGGATACCTGGCCCGCAACGCGAACAGCGCCGCGCGGGTGCCGTCCCACCAGTCGGCGGGATTCTGTTCGGACCAGCGCTGATGCGGCCGCGACACGGTGAACGGTGAGCCCGCCGTGCCGATCACGCGACCGTCTGATGCGAGCAGCAGGACTTTTACTTCGGACGTGCCGAGGTCGATGCCGAGATACATGGGCGCGAGGGGTCGTCGTTGGGGATGCGCTACTTTAGCCGCCCACGGCGTGGGTTGCTATGGGCGTTTTAACCTGGCGCGTGCTGACGCGCCGCGCGAACGGGCGCGCGGCGTGGTGGGAAGTGTGCGAGACGGGGACCGGCGTTCAGGCGGTCGCGCCGCGCGCGGCAACCCATGCATCGACGCGCGCGAGCGCGCTACGCACCACGGCCTCGAGCGCGGGGTTCTGCGCCAGCCCGCCCCACAGCAGACGGTCGGTGCAGAACGCATGCAGCGGATCGGCGCTCGCGAAGAAGCCGCGCGCGGTCCGCTCGTCCATCACGCCGTCCTGATACGCATACGGCAACACGCCGCGTTGCCAGCGGTCGAGGAAGCGGAAGAACAGCGCGGGCAGCATCGCGGTCGCGGCGGGCTCGACGCCGCGCGCGAAGCATTCGGCGAGGGTCGGCGCGATGAAGCCGGGCATCTTCGAGAAACCGTCCGCAGCGACCCGCTGATTGGTGTCCTGGATATGGGGATTGCTGAAGCGCTCGAGCACGACGTCGCGATAGCGCGCGAGATCGAGCGGGCTCGGCGTGAGACACGGGATCACGTCCTGCGTCACGTAGTCGAAGGCGAACTGGCGGATGTCGTCGTCGAGCGTGCCTTCGTGGATGTACTGCAGCCCGACCAGCGTGCCCGCCCACGCGATACAGCTGTGGCTCGCGTTGAGAATGCGGATCTTCGCTTCCTCGTACGGCAGCACCGATTCGACCAGCTCCGCGCCGACGCGCTCCCACGCGGGACGGCCCGCGCAGAAGCGGTCTTCGATCACCCACTGGATGAACGACTCGCCCATCACCGGGCTCGCATCGTCGACGCCGGTGGCCGCGAGCACGCGCTCGCGGACGTCGTCGGTGGGACGCGGCGTGATGCGGTCGACCATCGAGTTCGGGCTGGTGGTGTGCGCGTCGAACCACTGGCGCAGCGCGGTCGCGCCGCGCCGCTCGAGGAATTCGCTCATGCCTGCGTGAAAGCGCTCGCCGTTGCTGCGCAGGTTGTCGCAGCTCTGCAGCGTGACCGGGCCGGCGTTGCTGCGCTGCATCCGCGCTTCGAGGATCGCGGCGAGTGCCCCGTAGATGGTCGTGCGCGCGCCGGCGAGGTCGGCGGCGAGATCGGGGTTCGCGGTGTCGAGCCGGTCGTGCTCGTCGAGGTAATAGCCGCCTTCGGTGACTGTGAACGACACGATCTTGCAGGCCGGATCGGCGCCGGCTTCGACCAGCGCGTCGAGATTCGCGGACCACGGCAGCACGCGCTCGATCGAACGGATCGTTTCGTATGCGCGCTCGCCATGCGGCGTGACCGTTTCTAGCGTGTAGACGCCGTGCTGCGCGGCGAGCGCGTCGAGCGTGGCACGCATGTCGTCGCGGATATTGCCGACCGTCAGCGACCAGTGCGGCTCGCCGTCCTGACGGGCTTCGTTCAGCCGATGCAGATACCAGGCCTGATGCGCGCGGTGAAACGATCCCACGCCGATGTGCAGGATCACGTTCGCGGCCGCGCCGCTGCCTTGCACGCTGTTCATGTTGCGTCTCCTGAGAGTCTTGCGCGCACGGTCGCCGCGTGCGTCTTTAATGGGTTGAATCCGGAATGAATTCGATGACGATGCAGGATCGAGCATTTGCTCTATATGTGAACGAATGATCGTATCCGCCGAATCGAAAGTCAAGGTCGGCGCGGCGCTTTCGTTGGCGCACTGCGGCGAGCTGCTGCATTGCGTCAAATTTGACACCGATCGCGTTCGGGCTAACCCGAATGCAAAAAAGTATCGGCTGGGCGTTTCATTTTTAGTGGTATCGAACGCGACCGGCGACTAACTTTCGCTATACAGGCCGGACATGCTGGACAGGCCAAAAGACGGACGGCGCTTCACACCGTCCATGGAGGAAGACACGATGACCCAACCGATCTCTGCGAATCAGCCCACTCACCCGTCGCGGTGCGCGGCATGAAACGCGCGCGTCGTCCGGAGGCTAGCGCGCAACCCGATCTCGAACTGGTGGCGGTCCGGCGCGACGAATCGTTCAAGGTGTGGTCGCACGGCTATCCGTACCGCACCGTGCGCTGGCACTTTCATCCGGAATTCGAAATTCATCTGATCGTAGCGACGACCGGCAAGATGTTCGTCGGCGATCACATCAGCAGTTTCGCGCCGGGCAATCTCGTGTTGATGGGCCCGAACCTGCCGCACAACTGGGTCAGCGACGTGCCGGAAGGCGAGACGATCGCGCAGCGCAATCTCGTCGTGCAGTTTGGCCAGGACTTCGTTACGCATTGCACGGAGAGTTTTCCGGAGTGGCGTTCGGTCGAAGCGCTGCTCGCCGACGCGCAGCGCGGCGTGTCGTTCGGCGCGCAGACAAGCGCCGCGATCCAGCCACTTTTCAAGGAGCTGCTCGATGCGCGCGGACTGCGGCGCATCGTGCTGTTCATATCGATGCTCGAGCATCTGCTCGACGCAACCGATCGCGAATTTCTCGCGAGTCCCGCGTATAGCGTCGATCCGTCGAGTTTCGCGTCGACGCGGATCAATCACGCGCTCGCGTACATCGGCAAGAACCTCGCGGGTGAACTGCGCGAAGGCGATCTCGCGCAACTCGCGGGGCAAAGCGTGAGCGCGTTCTCGCGTTACTTTCGTCGCCACACAGGGCTGCCGTTCGTGCAGTACGTGAACCGCATGCGCATCAACCTCGTATGCCAGCTGCTGATGGACTACGAGCTGAGCGTCACCGACATCTGCTTCAAGGCTGGCTTCAACAACCTGTCGAACTTCAACCGGCAGTTCCTCGCGGCGAAGAGCATGGCGCCTTCGCAGTTCCGCCGCTACCAGCAACTCAACGACGCGAGCCGCGTTGCCTCCGAAGAAGCGGCAGCCCGCGGCGAGGGCATCGCGGGCGCGCCGCCGATCGTGCCCGCCGTGCCTTCAACAGCTGGACGGGCGCGCGCGGCGCCGTCCGCGTGGCCGCCCAGCTGACGCGGCCCGCACCAGCGGAATGACCGCTGTTATCGAGTAGAGGTCACCCGAGGTCACCCGCTTCTCACCTTGTTCCAACGCTCATCGTGCCGACCGGCGCGAGGGACACGCTCACACTCAATAACGGAGACAACCATGACGCACATCGCTTCGATCACTGTCAGAAAACCGGTGCGGCGCTCGACGCTCGCGATTGCAACAGTCGCAACCCTCGCATGCTGCGTCTCGCTCTTTGCCGCATCCGCTGCGCAGGCCGCGCCGCTGAAGATCGGCATGACGTTCCAGGAACTGAACAATCCGTACTTCGTGACGATGCAGAAGGCGCTCGACGAAGCCGCAGCGTCGATCGGTGCGCAGGTCTTCGTCACCGATGCGCATCACGACGTCAGCAAACAGGTGAGCGACGTCGAGGACATGCTGCAGAAGAAGATCGACATCCTGCTCGTGAACCCGACCGACTCGACCGGCATCGTGTCGGCGGTGAACTCGGCCAAGAAGGCGGGCGTGGTCGTCGTCGCGGTCGATGCGAACGCGAACGGTCCGGTCGATTCGTTCGTTGGGTCGAAGAATTTCGATGCGGGCTCGATGTCGTGCGAGTACCTTGCGAAAGCAATCGGCAGCAGCGGCGAAGTGGCGATTCTCGACGGCATTCCGGTCGTTCCGATTCTCGAGCGCGTGCGCGGCTGCAAGGCGGCGCTCGCGAAGTTTCCCAACGTGAAGATCGTCGATACGCAGAACGGCAAACAGGAACGCGCGACCGCTCTGACTGTCACCGAGAACATGATTCAGGCGCATCCGAATCTGAAGGGCGTGTTCAGCGTGAACGACGGCGGTTCGATGGGCGCACTGTCGGCGATCGAGTCGTCGGGTAAGGATATCAAGCTGACGAGCGTCGACGGTGCGCCCGAAGCGATTACCGCGCTGCAGAAGCCGAACTCGAAGTTCATCGAGACGTCCGCGCAATTCCCGCGCGACCAGGTGCGCATCGCGCTCGGCATTGCACTCGCGAAGAAGTGGGGTGCCAATGTGCCGAAGGCGATTCCGGTCGACGTGAAGCTGATCGACAAGGACAACGCGAAGGGTTTCAGCTGGTAATGCATGCGCCGCCGCGTACGGTGTAACCCGTGCGCGGCGAGCTGGAGGGCAGCGATGGACACGATACTCAGGCTCGAACACATCTCGAAGGGATTTCCCGGCGTGAAGGCGCTGCAGGACATCCACCTCGAGATCGCGCGCGGCGAGATTCACGCGCTGCTCGGCGAGAACGGCGCGGGCAAGTCGACGCTGATGAAGATCCTGTGCGGCATCTACGCGCCGGACGAGGGGACCATCGTGATCGACGGCGAGACGCGCCGCTTCGCGAACTATCACGATGCGGTCTCGGCCGGCGTCGGCATCGTGTTTCAGGAATTCAGCCTGATTCCGTATCTGAACGCCGTCGAGAACATGTTTCTCGGCCGCGAGCGGCGCGGCCGTTTCGGCATGCTCGACCGCACGGCGATGCGTCGTGCCGCGACCGATATCTTCGCGCGGCTCGGCGTCGCGATCGATCTCGCGGTGCCGATCCGCGAGCTGTCGGTCGCGCAGCAGCAGTTCGTCGAAATCGGCAAGGCGCTGTCGCTCGACGCGCGCATCCTGATCCTCGATGAACCGACCGCGACGCTCACGCCCGCCGAAGCGGAGCATCTGTTCGCGATCATGCGCGAACTGAAGCAGCAGGGCGTCGCGATGATCTTCATCTCGCATCACCTCGAAGAGATCTTCGAAGTCTGCGACCGGATCACCGTGCTGCGCGATGGTCACTACGTCGGTATGGCGGACGTTGCGAGCACGGACGTTGGGCGGCTCGTCGAGATGATGGTCGGGCGCAGGATCGAAAGCAGCTTTCCGCCGAAGCCGCCGCTGCGTGCCGACGCGAAGCCCGTGCTCGAAGTGGACGCGTTGCAGCTGCACAAGGACGGTCCGGTGAACCACTTCGTGTTGCGCGAAGGCGAGATTCTCGGCTTCGCGGGGCTCGTCGGCTCGGGGCGTACCGAGACCGCGCTCGCGGTGATCGGCGCGGACGCCGCGCACGTGAAGGAGATCCGCATCCGCGGCGCGGCGGCGAAGCTGTCGGACCCGGCCGATGCGTTACGCGCTGGCGTCGGCATCCTGCCGGAAAACCGCAAGACCGAGGGGCTCATCACCGACTTCTCGATCAAGCAGAACATCTCGATCAACAACTTCGGCAAGTACCGCGCGGCGCGATTTTTCATCGACCGGCGCAGCGAGGCGCGCGCGACCACCGACATCATGAAGCGCGTCGGCGTGAAGGCCCCGACGATGAACACAGAGGTCGGCACGCTGTCCGGCGGCAATCAGCAGAAGGTCGTGATCGCGCGCTGGCTGAACCATCACGCGAACATCCTGATCTTCGATGAACCGACACGCGGCATCGACGTCGGCGCAAAAGCCGAAATCTATCTACTGATGCGCGAACTCACCGCGCGCGGCTACTCGATCATCATGATTTCGTCGGAATTGCCGGAGATCGTCGGCATGTGCGATCGCGTCGCGGTGTTCCGTCAGGGACGCATCGAAGCGACGCTCGAAGGCGACGCGATCGACGCGAACGCCGTCATGACCTGCGCGACCGCAGGCAACCAGGGAGCCCACCATGAACACGCCTGATTCCTCTTCTCCCAAGACTTCGCGTGCGCCATCCGATACACCGGGCATGCCGCTGCGCTTTAACTGGGCGTCGCTTAGACGCTCGACGCTGTTCTATCCGTTCGTTGGTCTGGTTGCCGTGTGCATCGCGATGATGTTCGCGAGCGACAGTTTTCTGTCGGCCGCGAATCTTGAGAACGTGCTGCGTCAGGTGTCGATCAACGCGATCATCGCGGTCGGCATGACCTGCGTGATCCTGACGGGCGGCATCGATCTGTCGGTTGGCTCGGTGATGGCGCTGTCCGGCACGCTCGCCGCCGGGTTGATGGTGGCCGGGATGAACGCGGTGGCCGCGCTCGCGATCGGCATCGCCGTCGGCCTCGGCTTCGGCGTCGCGAACGGCTTCTTCGTCGCGTTCGCCGGCATGCCGCCGATCATCGTCACGCTCGCGACGATGGGTATCGCGCGCGGCCTCGCACTGATCTACACCGGCGGCTATCCGATCGACGGGCTGCCCGACTGGGTCAGCTTCTTCGGCAGCGGCAAGGTGCTCGGCATTCAGGCGCCGGTGCTGATCATGCTGGTGATCTACGCGCTCGCCTGGCTGTTGCTCGAACGGATGCCGTTCGGCCGTTACGTCTATGCAATCGGCGGCAACGAGCAGGCGACGCGCCTGTCCGGTGTGCGCGTTGCGCGCGTGAAGCTGCTCGTCTATTCGATCGCGGGCCTCACGTCGGCGTTCGCTGCGATCGTGCTGACCGCGCGTCTGATGAGCGGTCAGCCGAACGCCGGCGTCGGCTTTGAGCTCGATGCAATCGCAGCCGTCGTGATGGGCGGCACGTCGATTTCCGGCGGTCGCGGCTCGATCATCGGGACGTTGATCGGCGCGTTGCTGCTCGGCGTGCTGAACAACGGACTGAACATGATCGGCGTGAATCCGTACGTCCAGAACGTTATCAAAGGCGGCATCATCCTGCTCGCCATTTACATCAGCCGCGAACGCAGGAAGTGAGCGCCGCGTTTTTCTCTTCGGTTTCCTTTCTCTCTCCACTCTCGAAGCAAGGCCATGCAATGAGCACCCAGGACCCTACTCAACAGATGACGGCGATCGTCTGTCACGCGCCGAAAGACTATCGCGTCGAACAGGTGACGCGCCCACTCGCCCGCGCGAACGAACTCGTGATCCGTATCGCCGCGTGCGGCATCTGCGCGAGCGACTGCAAGTGCCACTCCGGCGCGAAGATGTTCTGGGGCGGCTCGAACCCGTGGGTAAAGGCGCCGGTGATTCCGGGCCACGAGTTCTTCGGCTACGTCGAGGAACTGGGCGAAGGCGCGGCGGAACACTTCGGCGTGCAGGCTGGAGACCGCGTGATCGCCGAGCAGATCGTGCCGTGCGGCAAGTGCCGCTATTGCCGCTCGGGTCAGTACTGGATGTGCGAAGTGCACAACATCTTCGGTTTCCAGCGCGAAGTCGCGGACGGCGGCATGGCCGAGTACATGCGCATTCCGCCGACCGCGATCGTCCACAAGATTCCGCTGGGCATCTCGCTCGAAGATGCTGCGATCATCGAGCCGCTCGCGTGCGCGATCCACACGGTGAACCGCGGCGACCTGCAGCTCGACGACGTCGTCGTGATCGCCGGCGCAGGACCGCTCGGTCTGATGATGACGCAGGTCGCGCATCTGAAGACACCGAAGAAGCTCGTCGTGATCGATCTCGTCGAGGAACGGCTCGCACTCGCGCGTGAATACGGTGCCGACGTGACGATCAATCCGAAGGAAGACGATGCGCTCGCGATCGTGCAGTCGCTCACCGGCGGCTACGGCTGCGACGTGTACATCGAGACCACCGGCGTGCCGGCAGGCGTCACGCAAGGGATGGACCTGATCCGCAAACTCGGACGCTTCGTCGAGTTTTCGGTGTTCGGCGCCGAGACTACAATGGACTGGTCCGTGATCGGCGATCGCAAGGAGCTCGACGTGCGTGGTGCGCACCTCGGCCCGTACTGCTACCCGATCGCGATCGATCTGCTCGCGCGCGGTCTCGTCACGTCGAAGGGCATCGTCACGCACGACTTCTCGCTCGAAGAATGGGACGAAGCGATCCGCGTCGCGAACTCGCTCGATTCGATCAAGGTGCTGATGAAGCCGCGCGGCTAGCGCGGCGGGCACGGTATATACGGAGACACTATGGACTACGTCATCGGTGTCGACATCGGCACGCAGAGCACGAAGGCGCTGCTCGTCGACCGGCACGGCGCGATCGTCGCGCAGCATGCGAGCAGCTACCAGCCCGACACGCCGAAGCCGCTGTGGGCAGAACAGTGGCCCGCGGTCTGGTTGAAGGCGGTCGCCGAGTGCATCGCGCGCTGCGTCGAGAAAGGCGTGGCGGCGGGTGTCGATCGTTCGTCGATCAAGGCGGTCTGCGTGAGCAGTCTGTACGGCGGCTCGGGCATTCCGGTCGACAACGAGATGCGGCCGCTATACCCGTGCCTGATCTGGATGGACCGCCGCGCAACCGATCAGGTCGACTGGGTGCGCGCGCACGTCGACGTCGAGCGTTTGCAGACGATCACCGGTAACGGCGTCGACAGCTACTACGGTTACACGAAAATACTGTGGCTGCGCGAGCACGAACCGAACGTGTGGGCGAAGACGCGTTACTTCCTGCCGCCGAACGCGTACCTGATCTATCTGCTGACCGGCGAGGTCGCGGTCGATCACAGCTCGGCGGGCAACATCGGCGGCGTGTACGACGTCGCGCAACGCGACTGGTCCGACGAAGCGCTCGACATGCTCGGTATTCCCGCGACGATGATGCCTGAGCGGCTTGTCGAATCGTCGGAGGTGGTGGGCGGGTTGCTGTCGCAATGGAGCGAACAGCTTGGGCTCGATGCGGGCACGAAGATCGTCGCGGGCGGTGTCGATGCGGCGGTCGCAACGTTCGCGGCGGGCGTCACGCGTCCGGGCCAGCACGTCGCGATGATCGGCACGAGCATGTGCTGGGGCTACCTGAACCAGAGTGTCGATGCGCGGCATGGGCTCGTCAGCATGCCGCACGTATTCAACGGACAGCGCGATCTCTATGTGTTCGGCGGCGCGATCACGGCTGGCGCGTCGGTCACGTGGTTTCGCGACCAGTTCTGTCATGCGGAAATCGAAGCCGCGCGAGGGACGCCGCACGGCGATCCGCACCGCGTGCTCGAAGAAGCGGCCGCGCAGGTGCCGGCCGGCGCCGACGGCGTGATGTTCCTGCCGTACCTGATGGGCGAGCGTAGCCCGGTATGGGACGCGAAGGCGAGCGGCGCGTTCATCGGATTGAGCCTGTTCCACACGCGCGCGCATCTGTACCGCGCGGTGCTCGAAGGCGTGACGTTTGCTCTGAAGCACAACATCGAAGCGGGCCGGCGCGGCGCACAATCGCTCGACGAACGGTTGATCGTCGTCGGCGGCGCCGCGCATTCGGACCTGTGGATGCAGATCATCGCGGACATTACCGGCTATCCGGTGCTGACGATCGAGCAGGACGTCGAGGCTGCGATGGGCGCCGCGCTGCTCGCTGCGGTCGGCGCGCAGCTGATCGATCGCGAAGAAGCGGAGCGCGGCTGGATCACACTCGTCGAGCGCGCGCGACCCGATGCGCAGCGGCAACAACTCTACGCGGAGCGTTTCGGCGTCTATGCCGATCTGTACCCGGCATTGAAGCCGATCATGCATCGGTTGCAGCCCGCATGAACGCGCACTTCGATTTCTCCGGACGCTCGATCCTCGTGACGGGCGCATCGAGCGGTATCGGTCGAACTACCGTCGAACGGCTGTGCGCGAGCGGCGCACGTGTCGTGGCTGCTGCGCGCAACGCGGCTGAACTCGCGCGGCTCGCCCAGCAGACCGGCTGCGAGCCTTTGGTGCTTGACGTTGGTGATCCTGGCTCGATCGACTGCGCGTTCGCGTCGCTCGGAGCGTTCGATGGTCTTGTGAATTGCGCGGGCGTCGCGTTGCTCGAACGCGCGCTCGATACGACCGCCGCAAGCTTCGACGGCGTGATGGCCGTCAACGCGCGCGGCGCGGCACTGGTCGCGCGCTACGTCGCGCGCGGGATGATCGATGCGGGGATCGCGGGCAGCATCGTCAACGTGTCGAGCCAGGCGTCACTCGTCGCGCTCGACGATCACCTCGGGTATTGCGCGTCGAAGGCTGCGATGGATGCGATCACGCGTGTTCTGTGCGTCGAGCTGGGTCCACACGGCATCCGCGTGAACAGCGTGAACCCGACCGTTACGCTAACGCCGATGGCGGTGCTCGCGTGGAGCGATCCTGTGAAGCGCGAGCCTGCGTTGCAGGGCATTCCGCTGCATCGGTTCGCTGAACCCGACGAGGTCGCGCAGCCGATTCTCTTTTTGCTGAGCGATGCGGCGTCGATGATCAGCGGGGTGGCGTTGCCGATCGACGGGGGGTATACGGCGCGCTGACGCTTCGCACTTTGCATAGTTCCGGCATGTGATCCCCATGCCCATAGTTTGCGTTTTGCATCGCGGGCGGTTTAGTCTCCGCGCATTCACAAACGATGTGCGATGCAACAGTGTTTCGTTCGATCGCGAATGCGCGGGAAGGAGACATCGCCGTGAACCAGTTCGCCGCTGTTATATAGCCGCGATGGTTGGGAATAGCACAGAGCAGCCCGGCAGGCATGAGAAATAATCCGACCTCAGTCATAACCGGTTCTGCCCGAACGGAGGGCAGAGCGAAGACGGAGGGACAATGGACCGTGACGGCCGCTACCAGCAACTCGACGCGTTGCGCGGACTTGCCGCACTGACCGTTGTGTTGTCGCATTTCACGCTGCTGGCCCCGCTGCTCGGCCTGCGTCACTCCCCCGTGCGTCTGGTTTCGGGCGGTCACGAAGCGGTCATCCTGTTCTTCGCATTGAGCGGATTCGTGCTGACCCTGCAGGTCAAAGGCTCACGCGGCCTGCGTTACGGCGAGTACGTCGTGCGGCGGGTCTGCCGGATCTATCTGCCATACGCGGGCGCGCTCACTGTTGCGTACGCGTGCGTTGCATACTGTGCAGGCGGTCCCATCGACTGGGCAGGTCCGTGGTTCAACAGTTACTGGAACCAGGCGCCTGCGGCTGGCGATCTCATACGGCATCTGCTGTTCATCCTGCCGTTCGACACCGGCCAGTTAGACCCGGTGGTCTGGTCGCTCGTCTACGAAATGCGTATCTCGTTGATCTTCATGCCGGTCGTGCTGCTCGTGTTCCGTGTACCGGTCTGGCAGACGCTCACGATAAGCGCGCTGCTTTCAGCCGCGGTCTGCGCCTATGCCGTTCACACCCGTCACGCGATCATCCAGGCCAGCATCGCAGCCGAGTGGCTGCCCACCCTTCACTATCTGCTGATGTTCGTCGCTGGTGCGGCGCTCGCGAAACATCGCGGAGCAATCGGCACATGGTTCAGCTACCGCACCCGAGGCACTGCAATGTCGATCTTCTCGGCATCGCTCGCGCTGTACGTCGTGGCCCGGCCCCTGTCGATGCTGATGCCGGACATCATCGCGAGCGACTATCTGTTCGACTGGATCGTGCTCGTTGCGGTGTGCGGGATCATTGCATGCGCTGTGGCCGTCCCGATCGTCGAACGGCTCTTCGCCATCGTGCCGCTGCCGTTCCTCGGCCGGATCTCGTACAGCCTGTATCTGTACAACGCTATCGTGCTCTTTGCCGTCGTTCATATTGCTGGTGACCGGTTCGGTGCGACGATGCCGCTGTTGATCGCCGCGGTACTCACGATTCCCGTGAGCCATCTCGCCTACCTGCTCGTCGAGCGTCCCGCGATCCGCCTCGGCAGCCGCCTCGCGGGAAGTCGTTCCGTCCGTCGCGTACTGACCGATGCGGCGGCCCGGAACTGATCTCGTCCGGCGGCTCGCCGGCATGGTGATATGCACGGGGTCGCTGCTGCTGTTCGCGTCGCCCCCATCCGCGGCGGCCGGCCTCGCCATTGACGCATGGGGCGACTCGCTGACGACCGGTACGCCAGGCATCGGCGGATTGAGCGGCACGTGGCCCTACCAGTTATCCCGCTTGCTCGGTGGACGGACGGTGCGCAACTTCGGGGTTTCCGGACAGACTTCCGAATCGATCGCCGCACGGCAAGGGGCACTCGTCGCACGGCTCAGCGTCGCGCGTTCCGGCACGGCAGATGACGGCGGGACGGATGGCAACGTAATCCCCGTCACCGTGACCAACCGTCTGAACATCCCGGGTGCCGGAATCGGCGCCGTGCACGGCACGCTGAACGGCATCCCCGGAGAACTCGCCTACGCCGCGAACGATCGGCATGTCTTCATTCGCGACGCGACAGTCGATGCGAAGATCGCGATTCCCGCCGACAGTCCGTTCATCGTCGACGACTATCGCGACGACATCAATGTAATCTGGGCCGGACGCAACGATGTCAACGAAGACGGGACCGCTCACACCGTCGAAAATATCGCGCGCATGGCCGCGCGCGTGGACCGTGGTCGCTTTATCGTTCTGTCAATCGTGAACGGGGCGGACGAAGGCCGTGGTACCCAGCGATATCGCACGATCGTAGCGCTCAACCAGAAGCTTGCCACGCGTTTCCCCGATCACTTCATCGATATACGTGCCGCGCTGATCGCTCATGCGAACGCGTCCGCCGCTGATCTGGCGGACCGCACAGCGGACATTGTCCCGCGTTCGCTCAGGGTCGATCGACTCCATCTGACAGCGGACGGATACCGCATCGTCGCGCAGTGCGTGTTCGGGTTCGTCAATAACCACGACTGGTAGGCGCACAATTCTCAAGACCGACGCGCCCACCCTGCAACATCAAAACGCAAACTTGGGACGAACACAATGACAACCTCGCCCCAGACCCGCTACGCCAGTGTCGCAGCATTCCGTTCAAGCACAGGTAATCCCGCAGTCGTCCTTCTCGCGACCGATCCTTTGTCGAGCGGGTTGTTCGGCCGGCTGGCAAGCTCCAGCGGCATTGCCGATGATGGAGGCATCTACGTCATCGACGGCGATCAAGCCACATACAAGCGCCTTTTCACCCGGTACGTAGGCGCTGGTTGGTATGGAGCGAAGTGTGATCCTCTCGGAGAGAGGTCGTTCGTCGATCGCTTACGAAGCACGAAGCGACGGTTGAGTTACAGCACCGTCCGCACGTGCCACAGCTCCGGAAACAGCACGACGTCAAGCATCTTGCGCAGATACGGCGCGCCGCTCGTGCCGCCGGTGCCCTGCTTGAAGCCGATGATCCGCTCGACGGTCGTCACGTGGCGGAAGCGCCACTGACGGAACGCGTCCTCGAGATCGACGAGCTCTTCGGCCATCTCGTAGAGCTCCCAGTGCTGCGATGGATTGCGGTACACCTCGAGCCACGCGGCTTCGACGGACGGATCATGTTCAGTCGCCAGGGTCCAGTCGCGTGCGAGCCGCTCGGGCGAGATCGCGAAGCCCTTGCGTGCGAGCATGAACACCACTTCGTCGTAGAACGACGGCGCTTCGAGCGTCGCGCGCACGTCGGCCAGTACCTCCGGCCGATGCGCATGCGGCTTCAGCATCTGCACGTTCTTGTTGCCGAGCAGGAATTCGATCTGCCGGTACTGGTGCGACTGAAAACCGGACGACTGGCCGAGGTACGGCCGCATCGCGGTGTACTCGGACGGCGTCATCGTCGCCATCACGCTCCACGCCTGCACCAGCTGTTCGAGAATCCGCGAGATGCGCGCGAGCATCTTGAACGCGGGCGGCAGTTCGTCGCGATGCACGGCACCGAGCGCGGCGCGCAGTTCGTACAGCGCGAGCTTCATCCATAGCTCGCTCGTCTGATGCTGGACGATGAACAGCATCTCGTTGTGGTCCGGCGACTTCGGATGCTGCGCGTTGAGAATCGCATCGAGCGACAGGTAGTCGCCGTAGCTCATCGACTGCGAGAAATCGAGCTGCGCGTCGTGCCAGCCGGGGCTTTCTGCGGCGTTCATGGCTTGCGGCGAGGGCGAATCGCCGTGCCCGAACGGACATCCCTGTGCGGGGCTTGCGGCTGGCTGCTTCGGATCGGTCATCGTGCGCTCCTCAGGTCACCGCGCCGCGCGTCGCGAATTCGGTCGCCCGCCAGTGTTCGGTGGCGAGCACGTCGCGCAGGATCTCGACGGCGTCCCACACGTCGACATAGCGCGTATAGAGCGGCGTGAAGCCGAAGCGCAGCACCGCAGGTTCGCGGTAGTCGCCGATCACGCCGCGCGCGATCAGCGCCTGCATCACCTCGTAACCGTGCGGATGTTCGAAGCTTGCATGCGAGCCACGCTGCGCATGCGCGCGCGGCGTGACGAGCCGTAGCGGAAACTCTCCGCAGCGCGACTCGACGAGTTCGATGAACAAGTCCGTCAGCGCGAGCGACTTGCGGCGAATCGCCTGCATGTCGGTTTGCAGGAACACGTCGAGCCCACATTCGACGAGTGCCATCGACACCATCGGCTGCGTGCCGCACAGAAAGCGTCCGACGCCGTCGTCGGGTCGATACTGCGGATTCATCTCGAACGGCGCGCGATGTCCCCACCAGCCGGACAGCGGTTGCGTGAACGCATTCTGATGCCGCTTCGGCACCCACACGAACGCCGGCGAACCCGGGCCGCCGTTCAGATACTTGTACGTGCAGCCGACCGCGTAATCGGCGTCGACGCCGTTCAGATCGACCGGCACCGCGCCTGCCGAATGCGCGAGATCCCACAGCGCGAGCGCGCCGTTGCGATGGATCAGCTGCGTGAGCGTGGCCATGTCGTGCATATGGCCGGTGCGGTAGTTGACGTGCGTGATCATCGCGACCGCGGTGTCGTCGCCGATCGCATCCGGCAGCTCGGCCGGATCGTCGACGAGGCGCAGTTCGTAGCCGCGGTCCAGCTGTTCGATCAGCCCTTGCGCGATGTAGAGGTCGGTCGGGAAGTTCGACCGCTCGGAGACGATCACGCGACGTCGCGGGTCGCGTTCGTTCTGCACGCGCAGCGCGGCGGACAGCACCTTGAACAGGTTGATCGAGATCGTGTCGGTGACGACCACTTCGTCGTCGACGGCGCCGATCAGCGGCGCGAGCTTGTTACCGAGGCGGCGCGGCAGCGCGAACCAGCCCGCGGTGTTCCAGCTGCGGATCAGCCCCTGCTGCCATTCTTCGGCGATCACGGTCTGCGCGCGTTGCGCGGCGGCGGTTGGCGGGACGCCGAGCGAATTGCCGTCGAGGTAGATCGTATCCGGCGCGAGCGCGAACTGACCGCGCAATGCACCGAGCGGGTCGGCGCGGTCGAGCGCCAGTGCTTCGTCACGGTTTTTCATGAGGTTTCGGTAAGGTCGGGAAAGGTCAGCGCAGCGCGCGCAGCACGGCGCGCACGGGGCTGGCGTCGAGGGTGGTCAGTTTGAGCGGCAGCGCGATCAGTTCGTAGTCGCCCGGTGCGACTGCGTCGAGCACGATGCCTTCGAGGATCGCCATGCGGTGTGCGCGCACGCGGTGGTGCGCGTCCATCGTCTTCGATTCCTGCGGGTCCAGCGACGGCGTATCGATGCCGATCAGCTTCACGCCGTGGGCGGCCAGCAGGTCGATGGTGTCCGGCGCGACCGCGCAGAACGCACTGTCCCATGTAGCCGTGGGCGCGCGTTCGTAGGTGCGCAGCAGCACGCGCGGCGGCAGGTCGTCGAGCGCGGCGGCGACGTGGTGCGGTTCGACCCGCGGCGCGGCGCCGATGCAATGAATCACGCGGCAGCGTCCGAGGTACGCGTCGAGCGGCACTTCGCCGATCGCCAGGCCGTCGTCGTCGTAGTGCAACGGCGCATCCGTGTGTGCGCCGGTGTGCGGCGACAGCGTGAGCCGCGCGACATTGACCGGCGAACCGGCTTCGATGCGCCATACGCGGTCGATGCCAACCGGCGTATCGCCCGGCCAGACGGGCGTCGCGGTGTCGACGGCGGGGGTGATGTCCCAGAGTGTGTCCATGTCTCCGATGCCTTGTCGGTGTGATGTCTCGAATGATAGGCAAGACGCGACAAAATATGCTTGCGAATAAATCTCGTTTTTTCGGGTCTCTTGGAACATAATTTGAGCCAAACCGGAAAGGGAGACCGAAAATGAACGCGATCTCGCTCGACGCCACCGATTGCCGCATTCTGGCGGTGCTGCAGCAGGAAGGCCGCATCAGCAACCTCGATCTGGCGGAACGTATTTCGCTGTCGCCGTCGGCATGTCTGCGACGGCTGCGGTTGCTGGAGGAGCAGGGCGTGATCGAGCGCTACCGCGCGAGCCTGAACCGGCAGGTGCTGGGCTTCGAGCTGGAGGCGTTCGTGCAGGTGTCGATGCGCAACGAGCAGCCGAACTGGCATGAGCGGTTCGCGGAAGCGGTGCGCGACTGGCCCGAGGTGGTCGGCGCGTTCGTCGTCACCGGCGAGACGCATTACCTGCTGCGCGTGCTCGCGCACAACCTCAAACACTATTCGGACTTCGTGCTGGAGCGGCTGTACAAGGCGCCCGGCGTGCTCGACATCCGGTCGAACATCGTGCTGCAGACGCTCAAGGAAGATACGGGCGTGCCGGTCGGGCTGGTGGAGACGGCGGGGCGGGCGGCGAGCTCGGGGGGGTAGGTCGAACTCAGCCGGGTGTGGCTTTGCTGCAGGGCAGATCTCAATCTACCGGCTTCAACCCATGAAAGCCGCCGTTCTGGAACACGAGCGGCGACGTGTCGCCGGCGTTTTCATGCACGCCGCAGCGCTCCACTTCGCCGACGAAAATCACGTGATCGCCTTCGTCGTACCGGCTACGGTTATGGCACTCGAACCACGCGAGCGCGCCGTTCAGTACCGGCATTCCGCTATCCCCTTCCTCATGCGATACGCCCTCGAAGCGATTGCCCTTCACGGTCGCGAAACGCGTACACAGATCGAGTTGCGACGCGGCGAGCACATTCACGACATAATGGCTGTTCGACCTGAAGACCGGCATCGACGCCGAGCGTGTGGCGAGACTCCACAGCACGAGCGGCGGCGCGAGCGACACCGAATTGAATGAACTCGCGGTGATGCCGATCAGCTGGCCGGACGGTGCGCGCGTCGTGATGACGGTGACGCCGGTGGCGAACTGCGCGAGCGCGCGCTTGAACGCGGCGGCATCGAAATCAGGCGGTGTGGCGTGTTTCATCGGCGGAGTGTCCGCTTCGTTCGCCGGGTCGGCGACGCGGCGGTGTAATCGCGCGCAGTAGCAAGGATCGATTCGAAAGTCATGGTGGTGAAAACCGGCGATTTGTCCCAATTTTAACGGAATCGCGGACAGACCGGCCGCGCGGCGAGGCTCCTGCAAGCCCGCGCGCGTTCACCGGCCACGGTGCCGCATTCAACGAGGAGGTCGCAGCATGAGCCAGTCAGTCGAAACCGCCACCCTGGGCGGCGGGTGTTTCTGGTGTCTCGAGGCGGTATTTCTGAGTGTCGACGGCGTGAGCTCGGTAGAGTCGGGCTACGCCGGCGGTCAAACGCAGCGTCCGACCTACGAGCAGGTTTGCGACGGCGAGACCGGGCACGCGGAAGTCGTGAAGGTCGGGTTCGATCCGGGAAAGATCAGCTATCGCGAGGTGCTCGATATCTTCTTCGCGATCCACGATCCGACGCAGCTGAACCGGCAGGGCAACGACGTCGGCACGCAGTACCGGTCGGTGATCTTCACACATTCGGATGCACAGCGCGAAACGGCGCTGCAGGCGATCCGCGAAGTGACGGCCGACCGCATCTACGACGGCCAGATCGTCACGCAGGTGCTGCCGCTCGACGGCAATTACTGGCCGGCCGAGGCCTATCATCAGAACTATTTCGTGCAGCACCCGAACCAGGGCTATTGCTCGTTCGTCGTCGCGCCGAAGGTCGCGAAATTCCGTCAGAAGTTCGCGCACCGGATCAAGGCTGGCGCCTGAGCGCTGTGTACTGCGACGGCGCGTGCATTACGCGCCGTCGTTCTTCATCCGCTCGATCGCTTCGGCGATGAGCCGGGCGAGTTCGATGCACGTGAGCGGCGCCGATCCCTCCGCCTTGTTGTTCACCGCGATCAGCACCGGCTGACCCGCGATCGCATAGCGCGCGGCCAGTTCGGCGAGCGCGCGGCGGGTCGGCGGATCTTCGTCGACGAGCCGGTCGAACGGCTCGTATTTCGCCTTCGCCTGTTCGTAGCGGAAGCCGCCGTGCAGACTCCAGCGCACGATCAGCGGACCCGCGGGACCATCGCCATCCGCATCGAGCAGTGCCAGCGCTGCGGCTTGCCGCAGCGGATCGGGCATGCGCGCATGCACGCCGACGCAATAGCGCACGCCGGCTGTCTTCAACGTACGGATGAAGCGCGGCGTCAGCAGACAGCCGTCGCGAATCTCGACTGCGTAGCACGGGCCGCCTGGTTCCGCAGGCAGCGGCGGCAGCGCGCCGAGAAACGCGGCGAGGCGTTCGATGAACGCGGCCGGGTCCGCAAGCATTTCGTCGGGCAGCGGCGAGAACTGAAACACCAGTGCACCGGCTTTCGTGCCGAGGCCGTCGAGGCACGGTCGCACGAATTCGTCGGTCGCGAGCTGCGCATTCAGGAAACACGGATTTGCCGATACGGGTTCACCGCGCTCGGCGCGCACGGTTGCGTCGGTGACGAGCGCCGGCGCTTTCACGATGAAGCGGAAATGGTCCGGCACCTGCTGCGCATAGCGCAGATAGTCGGTGACCGGCAGCGCCGCGTAGAACGACCGGTCGATGCTGACCGTGCGCAGCAGCGGATGCGCGCCGTACGCGGTAAGGCCGTCACGCGACAGCTTGCTGTTGCTGTAGTCGTCGCCGTAGACGATGCCGTTCCAGCCGGGAAACGACCACGTCGACGTGCCGAGGTGCACGTTCGGCGGCAGCGTGGCGGCGATGGCGGTCACGTCCGCGGACGGTTCGACGGCGAGCACGTCGCGTGCGCGGCGCTTGCGTGCGGGTGGTTCGGTGCGCGACGAGGCGGGGTCGTCGGGTTCGGTCGATGCGTCTGCTTCTTCGGAATCGGCGTCGGCGTCGTCATCGTCGGCCCATAGCGAAGCGGTGTCAGCAGGCGGCCGCGATGCGACGTTGCGCGGCGCGGGCGCGTTCTGTGCGGAAGAAATAGAAGAGGGAGAAGCCGGCGCGACCAGCATGCCGAACAGATCGACCTGATCCAGTTCGTCGACGCTGCCGTCCGGCGCGGCGTTCGCGTCGGACGGTGCATTCATGGTTTGCGCGAGGGCGCGTTCGTCCATCGGTTCTACTGAAGCGGGTAAGGGCGCCGGAGCCGTCGCGCGAGGCTTCGGCGCCACGACATCAAGACATCACAGCGGCTTTTCGTACATATAGCGTCGCGACCATGGCAGCGTTTTCGCGCTGCGGCCCGACTTGCGACACACCACCTGGTAGATCGATACGTCGTCGTTTTCGAACGCGTACGCGCAGCCGGCGAGGTACACGCGCCAGATACGGAATTTCTCGTCGTCGACGAGCGTCTTTGCTACGTCCGCGTGCGTTTCGAAATTCTCCGCCCAGATGTCGAGCGTCTGCGCATAGTGACGGCGCAGACTTTCGACGTCAACCGCTTCGAGGCCGCCGCGCTGCATCGCTTCGAGCGCGAGGCTGATGTGCGGCAGTTCGCCGTCCGGGAACACGTAGCGGTCGATGAACTCGCCGCCGCCGAGCGCCGTTTCGCCACTGTCCGAATCGGACGACGTGATGCCGTGATTCATCGCGATGCCGTCGTCGACGAGCAGGTCGCGAATCTTCTGAAAATAGCCATGCAGGTTCTTGCGGCCGACGTGCTCGAACATCCCGACGCTCGTGATGCGATCGAACTGGCCCGCGACGTCGCGGTAGTCCTGCAGACGGATCTCGATCTGGTTCTCGAGACCAGCGGCCTTCACGCGCGCGGTGGCGAGATCGAACTGGTTCTGCGACAGCGTCACGCCGACACACTGCGCGCCGAACTTCTGCGCCGCGCGCAACACGAGCGCGCCCCAGCCGCAGCCGATGTCGAGCAGACGCTGGCCGGGTTGCAGCTGGATCTTCGTCAGGATGTGATCGATCTTCTTGATCTGCGCGGTGGCGAGATCTTCATCGCCGTTCTCGAAGTACGCACACGAATACACCATGTTCTCGTCGAGCCAGAGCTTGTAGAACTCGTTCGAGACATCGTAGTGATACTGGATTGCCTTCTTGTCCGACGACTTCGAGTGATTGAAGTAGCGGCGCACGCGCGCGAGCTTGCCTGCATGCGTGACGGTACTGCGCGCGAGCGAGTAACTGATGTTGATGATGTCCGACAGCTTGCCTTCGATGTCGATCTTGCCCTTCACGTACGCCTCGCCGAGATTGTCGAGGCTCGGTTCGAGCAGGAGCGGCAGCGCCGACGCGCTGTTGACCTTCAGTGTGACCCGTGGCGCGGCGAACGTGCCGAAGTCGTGTTGCTGGCCATCCCACAGCACGAGACGTGCGGGCAGGTTGGATTGGCTTCTGACTTCTTCCACCCACTGCGCGAGTTTCTTCTCCCAGAACATGTTATTTCTCCGTGTCCGATGAAATACAAACCAGAGCTTGCTGACTCGCCGTGCGGGGCTTCGCGGCCGTCGCCGGCGCTATTAAATCAAGGCGCGAGACGCGCAATTCGCCAGTCGCCACCCGCGCCACCAGCAGTTTCCCGCGTATAGCGGAGCCGGTCGTGTAGCCGCGACGGCCGGCCCTGCCAGAACTCGATCGTGTCGGGAACGATGCGGTAGCCGCCCCAGTGCGGCGGCCGCGGTGGGCTGTCGCCATAGCGCGCGCGCACGTCGCGCTCTTTCACTTCGAGCTGCTCGCGACTTTCAATTACCTGACTTTGATCGGAGGCCCATGCGCCAATCCGCGAACCCAGCGGACGCGACGCATAGTACGCATCGCTTTCTTCGACGGTCGTTTTAACGACACGGCCCTCGATGCGCACCTGGCGCTCGAGTTCGATCCAGTGGAACAGCAGGCTTGCGTAGTCGTTGTGCGCGAGTTCGCGGCCTTTGCGGCTCTCGTAGTTGGTGAAGAACACGAAGCCGCGTTCGTCCACCCCCTTGATCAGCACGATGCGCGCGGAAGGCCGGCCGTCGGCGTCGACGGTGGCGAGGGTCATCGCGTTCGGTTCGGGAAGTTCGGCGTCCAGAGCTTGAGCAAACCACGCGTTGAATTGCCGGATCGGATCGCGATCCACGTCGGCTTCGTCGAGCGAACCGAGCGAGTAGTTTTTGCGAAGTTCGGCGAGTGAGGTCATCTTCTTATGCGAACACTACAGTGGGGTCAGTATAGCGAAGGAACGAATTTTCTGCGTGCGGTCGCTCAACGCTGCGACGTCCGCCGCGCGGACACCCGCGGCCGCGCGATCGGGCACAATACCCCCTTTGGCGAGCGGGTATTCCGGTCCGCCCAGCAACGAGTCTTCGATCATGTCCACGCCTCACGCGAACGCTATTCCCGGTACTCCTGCCGATCTTACTACCAGCTCCACGCCTGTTGGAACTGCTGAATCCGCCGACCGCGCGCGCCGCTTCGGCGGCATCGCGCGGCTTTATGGTACGGCGGCGCTTGCTGCATTCGAGCGTGCGCACGTCGCGGTGATCGGTATCGGCGGGGTGGGGTCGTGGGCGGCGGAAGCGCTCGCGCGCAGCGCGATCGGCCGGCTGACGCTGATCGATCTCGACAACGTCGCGGAGAGCAACACGAACCGGCAGATCCACGCGCTCGACGGCAACTACGGCAAACCGAAGGTCGATGCGATGGCCGAGCGGATCGCGCTGATCGATCCGGCATGCGATGTGAGAGTCGTCGAAGATTTCATCGAGCCGGACAATTTCGCCACGGTGCTGGGCGGCGGCTTCGACTACGTGATCGATGCGATCGACAGCGTGCGCACGAAGACCGCGCTGATCGCGTGGTGCGTGCAGCAGGGACAGCCGCTCATCACCGTGGGTGGCGCGGGCGGTCAGCTTGACCCGACGCGCATCCGCATCGACGATCTCGCGCTGACGATCCAGGATCCGCTGTTGTCGAAGGTGCGCGCGCAACTGCGCAAGCAGCACGGCTTTCCGCGCGGACCGAAAGCGAAGTTCAAGGTGAGTGCCGTGTATTCCGACGAGCCGCTGATCTATCCGGACGCGGCGGTATACGACGTTGACGACGCTGCGGAGCAGTCAGGGCAGACCGGGCCAGTAGGACTCAACTGCGCGGGGTTCGGGTCGAGCGTGTGCGTGACCGCGAGCTTCGGTTTCGCGGCGGTCGCGCACGTGTTGCGCGCGCTGACACCGCGTGAGGGGTGACGCGCTAACGGCTCACCGTTAGCGCGGGTTTAGAACAGCGCTGCGCTCAGCTTGCGGCGCCATTGCGACACGAGTTCCGGCTGATGCGCGGCCAGATCGAAGACGGACAACATGGTCTTGCGCCCGATGTCGTCGCGGAACGTACGGTCGCGCTGGACGATCACCAGCAGATGGTCGAGCGCGCCTTCGTACTTGCGGCGCGCGATCAGCGCGCTTGCCAGATCGAAACGTGCTTCGAGGTCAGCCGGATCGGCGGCGACGCGTGCTTCCAGCGCGTCGGTGGGCGGCAGGTCGGCTGCCGCGTCGACCGCGTCGAGACGCGTCTTGATCGCGTTGTAGCGCGCGTCGATACCCTGCGTCGTTTTCGGCGACAGCAGATCGACTTCGTTGCGCGCTTCGTCGAGCCGGTTATCTTCGAGCAGCAGTTCGATCAGGTCGAGCCGTGCGTCGTCGTAGCCGGGATCGTACGCAAGCGCGGCCTGCAGCGCATCGTAGGCATCTTCGCGCCGGCCTTCGGCGAGCGCCGCCTGCGCATGCTGACGCGCGGCCTCCGCGCCGTCCGGGACGAGCCGGTCGAGGAACTCACGCAGTTGCCCTTCGGGCAGCACGCCGACAAACTGGTCGACCGCCTGGCCGTCTGCGAACGCGACCACGTGCGGGATGCTGCGCACGCCGAAGTGCGCGGCGAGTTCCTGGTTCTCGTCGACGTTGACCTTCACGAGCCGCCACTTGCCGTCGTATTCGGCTTCGAGCTTTTCCAGCATCGGTCCGAGCGTCTTGCACGGGCCGCACCACGGCGCCCAGAAGTCGACCAGCACGGGCGCAAGGGTCGACGCGGTGATCACGTCCTTTTCGAAAGTGGCCAGAGTGGTTTCCATTGCGTCCTCGTCGAAGTAAAACAGTCAGCGTTCAAATGGGGGCGGCGCCGGCGGATTCAATGCATCAATGTCAGTTCGACTGCGGCCGCGGTTCGGGCAGCGGAATCCATTCCGTTTCGCCGGGCACCTTGCCCATCTGCTGATCCGTCCACGCGGCTTTCGCGCGCTCGATCTTCTCGCGCGAGCTCGCGACGAAATTCCATTCGATGAACCGCTCGCCTTCGAGTTTCTCGCCGCCCAGCACCATCGCCGTCGCGCCGTTCCGGCTCGCGAGCGTAACCGTTTCGCCGGACGTCAGCACAGCCATCTGGCCGACTTCGAGCGGCGTATCGTCGATCTCGAGATCGCCTTCCGCCAGGTACACACCGCGCTCGTCATGCTCGGGGCCGAGCGCGAACGCGCCGCCCGCCGTGAAGTGCGCGGCGACGTACAGCGTGCGGGAGAACGTCCGGACCGGCGACACCAGATCGAACGCGTCGCCGGCGATCACCCGCAGCGTGACGCCGTTGCGCTCGATCTGCGGCAGTGTGTTGCCCGCGTAGTGCTCGAACGACGGTTCGGTTTCCTCGTCGGCGAGCGGCAGTGCGACCCAGGTCTGGATGCCGTGCATCGCTATGCCGGTTGCGCGTTCCTCGGGCGGCGTGCGCTCCGAGTGGACGATGCCGCGACCCGCGGTCATCCAGTTCACGTCGCCGGGGACGATCTTCTGCTCGGAGCCGAGGCTGTCGCGATGCATGATCGCACCGTCGAACAGATAGGTGACCGTGGCGAGCCCGATGTGCGGATGCGGCCGCACATCGAGGCCGATGCCGGGGGCGAGCGTGGCCGGCCCCATGTGATCGAAGAAGATGAACGGGCCGATCAGACGGGCCGCCATCGCGGGCAGCACGCGGCGCACGGTGAGATTGCCGATATCGCGGAGATGAGGCTTGAGCACCGCTTTGATCGAGGAGGACATCGAGGTCTCGCGAAAGAAGAAGATCCGGTCATTCTACTGCCCGGCGCACTACGAATCTTCGCGTTCGACAGACGGTCTTTCGCGCCGCGCGCTCCGCTACACTCTGGCGTTCAAACTAAAATTGACGGGTGGAGACACGGATGTCACCGAAGGATCTGTTGCTGGCGCTGGTCGTCGTGGTTGCGTGGGGTATCAATTTTGTCGTGATCAAGGTGGGCCTGCATGGCGTGCCGCCGATGCTGCTCGGCGCGCTGCGCTTCCTGCTCGCCGCATTCCCGGCGGTGTTCTTCGTCAAGCGGCCGCAGTTGCCGTGGCGCTGGCTGTTCGCGTATGGCGCGACGATCTCGTTCGGCCAGTTCGCGTTTCTTTTTTCCGCGATGTACGTCGGCATGCCGGCAGGGCTCGCGTCGCTCGTGTTGCAGGCGCAGGCGTTCTTCACGCTGATCTTCGCCATGTTCTTCCTGCACGAGCGCTTTCGGGCGCAGAACGCGTTGGGGCTGCTGATCGCTGCCGGGGGACTCGCGGTGATCGCGCTGCAGGGCGGCCACGAGATGACCGCGGCCGGCTTCGCGCTGACGCTGTGCGCGGCGGTGTCGTGGGCGCTCGGCAACATCGTCACGAAGAAGGTCGGCAAAGTGAATCTGGTGGGGCTCGTCGTGTGGGCGAGTCTGATTCCGCCGCTGCCGTTTCTTGCCCTGTCGTATGCGCTCGAGGGGCCGCAGCGGATTGCCGCGGCGCTTGCGGGGATCGGCGCGATGTCGATCTTCGCGGTGGTCTATCTGGCGTTCATCGCGACGCTGCTCGGCTACGGTCTGTGGAGCCGGCTGCTGTCGCGCTATCCGGCGAGCCAGGTGGCGCCGTTCTCGCTGCTCGTGCCGATCGTCGGGCTCGCGTCTGCGGCGGTGCTGCTCGATGAGCATCTGACGGGCGCGCAGATCGTCGGCGCGGCGCTGGTGATGTTCGGGCTGGTGGTGAACGTGTTCGGCGGATGGGTCGTGCAGCGGCTCGTGCCGACGCGTTGATCTGCGAGCGCGGCGTTCGCGCGGACAGCAGCGACGGTGCGCAGACGAAAAACGGCCGCATGCCGAGCGGCCGTTTCTTCGTGCGCGGGGCCAGCCGCGTCACGTCATCCGGTTCTTCGAGAGCGGCGGATTCGCCGCGAAATAACGCTTGATACCCTTCAGGATCGCGTTGGCCATCTTGTCGCGGTACGCGTCGTCGTTCAGGCGGCGCTCTTCTTCCGGGTTGCTGATGAACGCGGTCTCGACGAGGATCGACGGAATGTCCGGCGCTTTCAGCACCGCGAAGCCGGCCTGTTCGACCGAGCCCTTGTGCAGCTTGTTGATGTCGCCGATTTCGTTCAGCACGAAGTCGCCGTAACGCATCGAATCGCGGATCTGCGCGGTCGTCGACATGTCGAACAGCGCGCGGTTCACGCTCGCGTCGGCGGTCTTCACGTTGATCCCGCCGACCTGGTCCGACGAGTTCTCCTTGTTCGCCATCCAGCGCGCCGCGGCGCTCGATGCACCGTGTTGCGACAGCGCGAACACCGACGAGCCGCTCGCCTCAGGTGTCGTGAACGCGTCCGCGTGGATCGACACGAACAGGTCGGCACCGACGCGCCGCGCCTTCTGCACGCGCACGTTCAGCGGCACGAAGAAGTCGGAATCGCGCGTCATCATCGAGCGCATGTTCGGCTGCGCATCGATCTTCGCGCGCAGCTTCTTCGCGACGTCGAGTGCGATGTGCTTCTCATACGTCCCTGCGCTGCCGATCGCGCCCGGATCTTCGCCGCCGTGGCCCGGGTCGATCGCGACCGTGAGCAGGCGCACCGTGTTGCCCTTGCCGGACTTTGGCGTGGTGAATTTGTAGGTGTCGTCGGTCGTGTCGCCGCTGGTGTCGTTGCGGGCGATTGCGGTGGGCGGTGTGGTGACAGGCGGCTTCGAATGAGGGCGCGGCACGGGTGCCGGCGTACCGAGAATGGGCGGCTGCGTCGCGTCGTTGGGGCCGGTGTTCTGCGCGTAGTGCTGGAAGAACGCATCGCTGTTGTCCGTCCCGGGCGGCGGCGTGGCGGGGCCGCTCAACGTCGCGGGCGGCGCGCTGTTCTCGTTCAGCTGCTGTTCCTTGCGTTCGGTCTGCGCGAGCAGATCCATCAGCGGATCGGGTGCGACGGCCGGGTACAGGTCGAACACCAGCCGATATTTGTACGTCCCCACCGGCTGCAGCGTGAACACCTGCGGTTTCACCGAACCCTTCAGGTCGAACACCATCCGCACGACATGCGGCTGATACTGACCGATGCGCACCGCCTGGATCTGCGGATCGTTCGGCGTGATTTTTGAGACAAGGTCTTTCAATGCCTGATCGAGGTCGAGGCCGTTCAGATCGACGACCAGCCGGTCTGGTCCCTGCAGCATCTGCTGCGAGGTCTGCAGCGGCTGGTCCGACTCGATCGTCACGCGCGTATAGTCGCGCGCGGGCCACACGCGCACGCCGAGCACGGAACTCGCATGCGCGAGGCGCGGTGCGACGAGGCCGAGTATCAGCGTCGACGCGCCCGCGCAGAGAATCTGCCGGCGCCGCCAGTTATGTGTCGCAGTGGCGGCCGATTCGATCGATCGGAACGGTTTGATCAACATCTTTCGAGACATGCTTTTCCTGATTCGCTGTAGGCGCGTGCAACGAGCAACCGCCCGTCGCCCTCGACGTCGAGCGAGAAAACGAGATCCGGTATGCCGAGCAGGCCGCCCGCCCGTTGCGGCCATTCGACGAGGCAGATCGCCCCGGAATCGAAATACTCGCGAAAGCCGGCATCGGCCCATTCGGCCGGATCGGTGAATCGATACAGATCGAAGTGATAGACCTCAAGTTCCCCATCGGGCCGTTCGACCGCGTAGGGTTCGACGAGGGTGTAGGTCGGGCTGCGTACGCGCCCGGTATGGCCGAGGGCGCGCAAGGTCGCGCGTACGAGCGTCGTTTTGCCCGCGCCGAGATCGCCGGTGAGCTGCACCTGCAGGCCTTCGAATGCGTGGTCGCCGTGCGGGTCGCGACCTGCGTTGCGTACCGCTTCGACCGCCTCGGCGAAACGCGCGCCGAACGCGGTGGTGGCGGCCTCGTCCGCGAGCGTGAAGCGACGCTCCAGCATGACGGAGGCGGGTGGTTCGACAAGACGGTCGGGGTGGTCGGGCATTCTCGTAAAATGGCGTGATGAACCGAAGCCCGGAGTCCCCTCTTGCATCCGCGCCTGCGTCCGATGACGACGCACGCACTGCGCGTCGTTTCGATGAAGCGGCGCTGGACGCGCTCGCGCAGCGCATCAAGACATGGGGCCGCGAACTGGGTTTCGGTGCGGTGGGTATCAGCGATACCGACCTGCCCGATGCCGAGTCGGGACTCGCTGCGTGGCTCGAAGCGGGCTACCACGGCGAGATGGATTATATGGCGAAACATGGGACGAAACGCGTGCGGCCGGCCGAGCTTGTGGCCGGCACGCGACGCGTGATCACCGCGCGGATCGCGTATTTGCCCGCTGCGACGCTTGGCGGAAAGCCGGCCGAAAGCGTTGCGCAATCCGTGTCGCCGGGGGATGAGAGGGGCAGCGCGCAACCTGCATCGACCCCCTCGACGCTCGATGCCGACGTGCTTGCGACAGAGGCAGGCAGCGAAGCCAACACGCGCGACTGGCGCGCGCACGAGGCCGCACGACTCGCCGATCCAGCCGCGGCTGTCGTGTCGATCTACGCACGTGGCCGCGACTATCACAAGGTGATGCGCCAGCGGCTGCAGCAGCTGGCGGAAAGAATCGAAGCGGAAATCGGCGCGTATGGTTATCGCGTGTTCACCGATTCGGCGCCGGTGCTCGAGGTCGCTTTCGCGCAGAATGCGGGTATCGGCTGGCGCGGCAAACACACGCTGCTGCTGCAGCGCGACGCCGGCTCGCTGTTCTTTCTCGGCGAGATTTACGTCGACGTGCCGCTGCCGACCGATGCGTCAGTGACGCCTGAAATCGCGCCCGAAACCGCCGGCGCACATTGCGGCAGTTGCACGCGCTGTCTCGATGCATGTCCGACCGGCGCGATCGTCGAGCCGTACAAGGTCGATGCGCGGCGCTGTATTTCGTATCTGACGATCGAACTGAAGGGCAGCATTCCGCGCGAGCTGCGTCCGCTGATCGGCAATCGCGTATACGGCTGCGACGATTGTCAGCTTGTGTGTCCATGGAACAAGTTCGCGCAGGCCGCGCCGGTCGCCGATTTCGACGTGCGGCACGGGCTCGACCGCGCGTCGCTGACTGATCTGTTCGACTGGAGCGCTGACGATTTCGACGTGCGGATGCAGGGCAGCGCGATTCGCCGCATCGGCTATGAACGCTGGCTGCGCAATCTCGCGGTCGGGATGGGCAATGCGCTGCGCGGCGACGCGGCGGTGCTGCCCGCCGATGCGCGCGCGGCGATCGTCGATGCATTGCGCCGGCGCCTGGACGATGCATCGCCGCTCGTGCGCGAGCATGTTCAATGGGCGCTCGAAGCGGCGTAAAGTAGGTGTCGGTAAGGAGCGGTAAGCAGCGACAGGTAGCCGCGGCGGAATTTTCAGGGCCAGCAGGAGAAAGCGATGTACAACGCAGTGATCGACGCACCGTTCGGCAAGGTCGGCATCCGCACCGAAGCGGACGCGGTGCGCGAAATCGTCTATCTGCCCGCGTCGGTTGCGAGCATTGCACCCGATACGCCGATGGCGAAGCGCGCGGCCGAACAGATCGAGCATTATTTCGAGCACGCTTCGGCGACCTTCGATCTGCCGCTCGCACCGATCGGCACGCCGTTCCAGCGCCGCGTGTGGGACGCGCTCGTCAGGATTCCGCTGGGCACCGTGCTGACCTACGGACAACTGGCGAAAGAGGTGAGCAGCGTGCCGCGCGCAGTCGGTCAGGCGTGCGGCTCGAACTATTTTCCTATCGTGATTCCGTGCCATCGCGTCGTGGGCTCGAACTGGATCGGCGGCTTCGCGCATCACAACGAAGAGGGCTTCCTGCGCGATGTGAAGCGCTGGCTGCTCGCGCACGAGAGCATGGAGACGCTGCCGCTGTGGCAGGGTCAGGCCAACACATAAACAGACCCGGGCTACCCGCACGACTCATGAGCGAGACTGCTTCCACCCTCGACGCCACCCCCGAGTCACCGCTCTTCGCTACGAGCACCGCGTCGATCGACGCGTTCTGCGACGCGCTGTGGCTCGAGCACGGTCTGTCGCGCAACACGCTCGACGCTTACCGGCGCGATCTGAAGCTGTTCGCGCAATGGCTCGCGGGCCGCGATACGTCGCTCGATACCGCGAACGAAGCCGACCTGAACGCGTACAGCGCGGTGCGGCAGAAGGACAAGTCGACGTCGGCGAACCGGCGTCTGTCGGTGTTTCGCCGTTACTACGCGTGGGCGGTGCGCGAGCATCGCGCGGCCGCGGACCCGACGCTGCGTATCCGTTCCGCGAAGCAGCCGCCACGGTTTCCGTCGACGTTGAGCGAAGCACAGGTCGAAGCGCTGCTCGGCGCACCCGACGTCGAGACGCCGCTCGGTCTGCGCGACCGCACGATGCTCGAGCTGATGTACGCGAGCGGGCTGCGTGTCACGGAGCTCGTCACGCTGAAGACTGTCGAGGTCGGCCTCAACGAAGGCGTGGTGCGCGTGATGGGTAAGGGATCGAAGGAGCGGCTGATTCCGTTCGGCGAAGAGGCGCACGGCTGGATCGAGCGCTATCTGCGCGACGCGCGGCCGGCGCTGCTCGGCGCACGCGCGACCGACGCGCTGTTCGTCACGTCGCGCGCGGAAGGGATGACGCGCCAGCAGTTCTGGAACATCATCAGGCGGCACGCGAAGGCCGCCGACGTGCACGCGCCGCTATCGCCGCATACGCTGCGGCACGCGTTCGCGACGCATCTACTGAATCACGGCGCCGACCTGCGCGTCGTGCAGCTGCTGCTCGGCCACACCGACATCTCGACGACGCAGATCTACACGCACGTCGCACGCGAGCGGCTGAAATCGCTGCACGCCACGCATCATCCGCGTGGGTGAATTAAACCCGAGTCAAATAAAATCGCGCAGCTTGTGCTTGAGGATCTTGCCGGTCGATGCGGCCGGCAGTGCCGCGAGCACGCGGATTTCCGCAGGCCGTTTGTACGGCGCGAGCCGTTCGGCGCACCAGGCGTCGAGCGCATCGGTTTCGACCTTGGCGCCCGCCGCGATCTCGACGAACGCGACCACTTCCTCGTTGCCTTCCACCGCGCGCCCGATTACCGCCGACTGCACGATGTCCGGGTGCGCGTTCAGCACGTGCTCCACTTCGGCCGGGTACACGTTGAAGCCCGAGCGGATGATCAGCTCCTTGCTGCGCCCGACGATATGCAGCGCGCCGTCCGGATCCTGGCGTGCGAGGTCGCCGGTCTTCAGCCAGCCGTCGTCGGTGACGGTGGCGCGCGTCTGGTCGAGGCCCCGGTAGTAGCCGAGCATGATGTTCGGGCCGCGCACCCACAGTTCGCCGATTTCGCCAGACGCGGCCTCGACGCCGTCGAGCGTCACGAAGCGCAATTCGATGCCGGGAATCGGCTGGCCGACCGAGCAGTCGCTGCGCGGCGCGTCGAGTGTCGTCCCTGCGACGGTCGGGCTGCTTTCGGTCATGCCGTAGCCGTTGTGCAGCGGTACGCCGTACGCGCGCTCGACACGCGCCTTCAACGCGGCGTCGAGTGGGGAGCCGCCCGAGTACGCGAAGCGCAGATGCGGTGCCGACCACGCGTGACCCTGCGCCTGCAGATGGTCGAGCAGTTTCGCGTGCATCGCGGGCACACCCTGAAAGATCGAGATCCGCTCTTCGGCGAGCGCGCGGCGCACCGCCTCGGGCGAAAAGCGTGGCGCGAGCCGCAGCGTGATGCCGCCGTACAGGCTAGCGAGACATACCGACGCGAGACCGTACACGTGCGAGATTGGCAGCACCGCGTAGACGACGTCGTCCGGCCCGATCCGCCGCAGCGAGTTCGACATCGCCGCGATGAACAGCAGGTTGCGGTGCGACAGCATCACGCCTTTCGGCGCGCCGGTGGTGCCGGTCGTGTAGATCAGCGCGGCGCACTGGCGCTCGTTCGCGGCTTCGACCGGCTCGACGGCGACGCTCGGATCGACCGAGTACGCCCACGCGCCGATATCGATCGCGAGCGTCGGGGCCGGCTGCGCGCGATGGCGTTCCGCATGTTGCCGCGCATCGGGCGACGCTTCGATCGCATACGCGACGACGCGCGGCTGCGCGTGCGCGCGGATCGCGTCGAGTTCGGCGGCGGACAGCCGGGCGTTCGATACCAGCGCCCACGCATCGAGTGTCGCGGCGGCGAACAGCAGGACGATCTGCACGATGCTGTTTTCCGCGACGATCATCACGCGGTCGCCGCCGCGCACGCCTTGCTCGCGCAGCACGTCGGCCGCGGCGTCGATCGCTTCGACGAGTTGCGCGTAGGTGAGGCTGCGTGCGTCCTCGATCAGCGCCGGATGATGCGGCCGCTGTGCTGCGGCACGCGCCGGAATGGCGGCGATGCGTGACGGCAGTCCGGCGAGCAGCGCGGCGGCGTCGATGGCCGGGCGGCTGGTTGGGGCCGGTGCAGTGCCTCGATGCGGGGCGGGATTCAAAGCTGTCTCCTTATATCTTGCTTTTGATTCAGAATTCAGTGGGTAGCAAGCCATTAATGGTTTGCCACCAAGCCGGTTGGCAGCCGTGGCGCAGCTTGTGTCTCCTGCGAGTTTCAAGCTCCGTCGA
>NZ_JBOIGG010000013.1:0-199451 GCF_050742655.1 Paraburkholderia sp.
TATCGTCTGCTTGAGCAGGCGGTTATATGCGAACCGGTCACGTACCGTGATGTTGCCCGAAAGCATGACGCACCGACCGCACCAGATTCCCACAATATGGAATAGTGGTGCTAAGTGGATAGCCCTTGTTTTTGTACAGTATCGGCATCTTGGAACCACCCGATCCCGATTCCTCTCCGCTTTCGTCCGAACCGTCGCCGCTGCGCAAGATCGTCCATTGCGACTGCGACTGCTTCTACGCGTCGGTCGAAATGCGCGACGACCCGTCGCTGCGCGGCCGGCCGCTTGCGGTTGGCCGCCGGCCCGAGCATCGCGGCGTGGTCGCGACCTGCAATTACGAGGCGCGCCGCTTCGGTGTGCATTCGGCGATGTCGTCCGCGCTCGCGATGCGCAAGTGTCCCGAACTGCTGATCATGCCGCCGTCGATGGAAAAGTACCGCATCGCGTCCCGCCAGATCATGGCGATCTACCGCGACTACACGGCCGACGTTGAACCGCTGTCGCTCGACGAAGCCTATCTCGACGTCACTCACACCACGCGCTGCAAGGGCAGTGCGACGCTGATGGCGAGCGAGATCCGTCAGCGCGTGCGCGAGACGGTCGGCGTGACGGTGTCGGCGGGCGTCGCGCCGAACAAGTTCGTCGCGAAGATCGCGTCGGACTGGAACAAGCCCGACGGCCTCTACGTCGTGCGGCCGCACGAGGTCGACGCGTTCGTCGCCGCGTTGCCGGTGCGCAAGATTTTCGGCGTCGGCAAGGTGACGGCGGCGCGGCTCGAGAAGCTCGGGCTCGTCACGTGCGCGGATGTCCGCACGTGGTCGCTGATCGATCTGCACCAGCACTTCGGCGTGTTCGGCAAGCGGCTCTACGAGCTGGCGCGTGGCATCGATGTGCGGCCCGTTCGTGCGAACCAGGAGCGCAAGTCGGTGAGCGTCGAGACCACCTACGTCACCGATCTCACGACGCTCGACGCATGCGCGGACGAAGTGCGTCGGCTCACCGCGATGCTCGATGAGCGCATCGCGCGGGCAGAGGCGGGGCCGGCGGTCCGCAAGCTGTTCGTGAAGATCCGCTTCGCCGATTTCCAGCGGACGACAGTCGAATGCGTTGGTGACGCGACCGACGTGCCGACGCTGCTCGGCCTGCTCGAAAAGGGTTTCGCGCGGCGTAACCAGCCGGTGCGGCTGCTTGGCGTCGGTGTGCGGCTCGAAGAGGACGATGTGGCACAGCGTGGGCAGTTTGATCTGTTCGATGAGGATGATGCGGACGGGCCCGATGAAGTTGCCTCTGTCTGACTTTGCCGATCTTCGCGTAACCATTCGCCGCATGGTTTTCTGATGCCGATAGAATTCGAAGCAGACAGCAACTATCTTGCATGGGACAGTAGTAGGCGCTAAAGCCGCCAACTGCTGTCGACAGCTTTGCATGGGACAGCAGTAGGCGCTAAAGCCGCCAACTGCTGTCGACAGAGGAGAGACGCACATGGACCTGATCATTCGCCGCGCCGCATTGCCACGCAGTACGTCGCAGCACGAGGGACTCGTCGACATCGGTATCGACGCTGGCCGCATCGTCGCAGTCGAACCACGTCTCGCCGCGACCGCAGCCGACGAAATCGATGCGGCAGGCTCGCTCGTCACGCCGCCGTTCGTCGATCCGCATTTCCATATGGACGCGACGCTGTCGTACGGGCTGCCGCGTGTGAACGCCTCGGGCACGCTGCTCGAAGGCATCGCACTGTGGGGCGAACTGAAGCCGCAGCTGACGCAGGACGCGCTCGTCGAACGCGCACTGCAGTATTGCGACTGGGCGGTCGCGCGCGGGCTGCTCGCGATCCGTAGCCACGTCGATATCTGCGACGAGCGGCTGCTCGCGGTCGAAGCGCTGCTCGAAGTGAAGCGCCGCGTCGCGCCGTACCTCGATCTGCAACTCGTCGCGTTTCCGCAGGACGGTCTGCTGCGCAGTCCCGGTGCGTTCGACAACCTGAAGCGCGCGATCGCGCTCGGCGTCGACGTGGTCGGCGGCATTCCGCACTTCGAGCGCACGATGGCGGACGGCGCACAGTCGGTGCGGCTGCTGTGCGAATTCGCGGCGGACAAGGGGCTGCGTGTCGATATGCATTGCGACGAATCGGACGATCCGCTGTCGCGCCATATCGAAACGCTCGCGGCCGAAACGCATCGGCTGGGGCTGCACGGTCGCGTCGCCGGCTCGCATCTGACGTCGATGCATTCGATGGACAACTACTACGTCAGCAAGCTGCTGCCTCTGATGCGCGAAGCGGGCGTCGCGGCGATCGCGAATCCGCTGATCAACATTACGCTGCAGGGCCGCTCGGACACCTACCCGAAACGACGCGGTATGACGCGCGTGCCGGAGATGCTCGCCGCGGGTATCACGGTTGCGTTCGGCCACGACTGCGTGATGGACCCGTGGTACAGCCTCGGCTCCGGCGATATGCTCGAGGTCGCGCACATGGGGCTGCACGTCGCGCAGATGACGGGCGTCGACGCGATGCACGCGTGCTTCGACGCGGTGACGGTGAACGCCGCGCGCATCCTCGGACTCGACGGCTACGGCATCGCGCCGGGCTGCGACGCGAACTGCGTGGTGCTCGACGCACGCGATCCGGTCGAGGCGATCCGTCTGCGTGCGGCGCGGCTCGCGGTCGTGCGGCGCGGCAAGGTGGTGAGCCGTGCGCCTGCGGCCCGTGCTGTGCTGTCGCTCGACGGGCGGCCCGCCGAAGTCGATTTCCGGCTGCACCGCGAATAAAAAAGCCGGCGCCCGCACGAGGCGGGCGCCGGCTTCGGCGAATGGACATTGCAGGGTGCCGCGTGATCCTTCGCTGCGATGTGTCACGGCAATATGCCATCGCTATCTGCCACTTCAATTCAGCAGCAGCGGATAGCAGCGACGCTCAGTTCGCGGCGCCTGGTGTCATCCCGTTATGCCGCAACAGCGCATCGATGTCCGGCTCACGACCACGAAACGCCTTGAACGATTCCATCGCCGGACGGCTGCCGCCCACTTCGAGAATCTCCTTGCGATAGCGCGTGCCGGTGGCCGCATCGAGCACGCTGCCGTTCGACGCCTGCGCAGCTTCTTCGAACGCCGCGTATGCATCGGCCGACAGCACCTCCGCCCACTTGTAGCTGTAGTAGCCCGCCGCGTAGCCGCCCGCGAAGATATGGCTGAACGTGTTCGGCCAGCGCGAGAACGACGCCTGCGGCACGACGTGGAAGCGCTCGTTGATCTCGCGCGCCAGATCGTTCGCGCTCTTCGGACCGGACGGATCGAAGTCGACGTGCAGCCGCATGTCGAACATCGAGAACACGATCTGCCGCGCGGTGCCGAGGCCGCTCTGGAAATTCTTCGCCGCGAGCATCTTGTCGAACAGTTCACGCGGCAGCGGTTTCGCGGTATCGACATGCGACGTCATGTCGGACAGCACGTCCCACTCCCAGCAGAAGTTCTCCATGAACTGCGACGGCAGTTCGACCGCATCCCATTCAACGCCGTTGAGACCCGACACGCCCAGCTCCTCGACGCGCGTCAGCATGTGATGCAGGCCGTGTCCGGTTTCATGGAACAGCGTGATCACTTCGTCGTGCGTGAAGCATGCGGGCTTGCCGCCGACCGGCGCGGAGAAGTTGCACGTCAGGTACGCGACCGGCGTCTGCACACCGCCGTGCGCGAGCTTGTGACGCGCGCGCGCATCGTCCATCCATGCGCCGCCGCGCTTGCCCTCGCGCGCGTAGAGGTCGAGGTAGAACTGCGCGACGAGGCCGCCGTCCTGATTCTCGACGCGGAAGAAGCGCACGTCCGGATGCCACAGCAGGGCTTCGTCGCGGCGGATGCGCACGCCGAACAGCGTCTCGATCACCTTGAAGAGTCCCTTCAGCACCGCGTCTTCGGGGAAGTACTGTTTGACCTCGTTTTCGGAGAACGCGTAACGGTTCTGACGCAGGCGCTCGGCGGCGAACGTCGTGTCCCATGGCTGCAGTTCCGCCATGCCGAGTTCGTCGGCGGCGAACGTGCGCAGTTCCTGCCAGTCGCGTTCGGCGTGAGGCCGCGCGCGGTCGGCGAGGTCTTCGAGGAACGCCATTACCTGCTCTGGCGACTCCGCCATCTTCGGCGCGAGCGACACTTCGGCGAAGTTGCGATAGCCGATCATGTGCGCTTCTTCCGCGCGCAACTGAAGCTGCTCGGCCAGATTCGCGGTGTTGTCCCACTCGGGCTTGCCGCCGCCGTATGCGGCGCCGAGTTCCGACGCGCGTGTCACGTACGCGCGATACATTGCTTCGCGCATCGCGCGGTTTTCCGAGTACTGCATCACGGGGAAGTACGACGGGAAGTGCAGCGTGAACTTCCAGCCTTCCTTGCCTTCGCGTTCGGCTGCTTCACGCGCGGCCGCGATCGTGTCTTCGGGCAGGCCGGCAAGTTCGGCTTCGCTGGTCGCGATGTAGGCGTAGGCGTTGGTCGCGTCGAGTACGTGGTCGGAGAACGCTTTCGACAGCCCCGCCTGGCGCTCTTGCAGTTCAGCGAAATGCGGCTTCTGGTCTTCAGGCAGTTCGGCGCCGGACAGGCGGAAATCGCGCAGCGAGTTGTCGAGGATCTTGCGGCGCTCGCCGGTGAGCGCGGAGAATTCGCCGCCGGCGGCGATCGCCTTGTACTTTTCGTAAAGCGCGAGGTTCTGTCCGACGCTCGACCAGAACTCGGTCACGCGCGGCAGGTTTTCGCCGTACACCGCACGCAGTTCCGGCGTATCGGCCACAGCATTCAGATGGCCGATGACGCCCCACGCGCGCGACAGCGGCTCGCTCGCACGTTCGACGGGCTCGACGACGTCGGCCCACGACGAAGGCGTGGCGGGGGCGCTGGCGCGCTCGACGGCGGCGCTCGCATCGGCGAGCAGCACGTCGAGTGCGGGCGTCACGTGTTCGGGGCGGATGTCGCCGAAGCGCGGCAGGTCGGAGAAGTCGAGGAGCGGATTGTCGGATGTCGATTGGGTTTGGGACATGGTGCTTCCTGTCTAACGCGAAAAAGGGGTAGGCGAAGCGGCTTGCCGCCCGTGCCACATGAACACATATAGGCACTATGGGGGCGGTGCGTGGTGATTCCAGTCCGCCTGCAGGACAAATTACCAGAACTTTGAAGAGAGGGCGTTTTCTGAGGGGATTTTTGGTCCGGTTCCGCGTACCCGGGTATGCACGGCCACTGTGGGCGAGCGCACCGTCATCGCGCTGCATTTGCCGCATCGTGGCGGGCATGCCTGGTTCGGCGCCGCGATGTCAGCCGGCCTGCATGTTTATCCATCCCTCTCCCGCCTTGTCATTGTCATCGCGATGAATCTGCTTTCGCATTCGCTGTCGCGCAACGGGAACAATTTCGGCCTCGTGCGTCTGATTGCCGCAATCTCGGTGGTCTATTACCACTCGTTCCTGATCCAGTTGCCCGACGGCACGAGCGATCCGGTTGGAGCCGCGCTCGGGTTCGACGGCGCGGGCTGCTTCGGTGTGTACGCGTTCTTTCTACTGAGCGGCATGCTGATCACGGCGAGCTTCGTGCACCAGCGCTCGGCGGCGCGCTTCGTTGCGTTGCGGGTCGCGCGGCTGTGGCCGGCGGTCGCGGTCGGCTCGCTGTTCGCGGTGTTCGCGATCGGACCGCTGTTCACGACGCTGCCGCTGTCCGCGTATTTTCATCTGCACGCGACGTGGGCCAATCTCGACAACTTCTCGACGCTCGTGTTGAAGCACGGCTGGGTGCTGCCTGGCGTGTTCGAGCACAACCGCTTCGGCCCCGACGTCAGCGCGCCGCTGTGGACGCTGCCGCTCGAGGTCCGCTGCTATCTGATCGTGCTCGCAACGGGGATGGTCGGACTGCTGTCGACGAATCGTGGGATCGTCGCGGCGGCGTTTATCGGGCTCGTCGCGTTCGGGCTGCACGTGCACGTCGCTCCGTTCCAGCTCGGTCTGCGCGATTTCGCCGACAAGCCGGGCGGCTACTCGTTCTGGCCGGAGCCGTTCTTCATGCTGGGGATGCTGTTGTACGGAGTGCGCGACCATGTGCGCATCGACGGGCTCGCGGCGCTCGCGTTGTTCGGCCTGTATTTCGCGTTCCACGATACGGCCGCCGCGCAGCCGTTGTTCTATCTGGCGTTCGCGTACGGCGTGCTGTGGACCGGCACGACGCCGCTGCTGCGCCGCTGGGTGCCGGGCAACGATTACTCGTATGGGATCTATCTGTATGGGTTCGCGATCCAGCAGTGCGTCGCGGCGATTGCGCCGCGGCTGGATCATCTGACCGCGCTACTGATCGCGGCGCCGGCGATCCTGCTGTGCGCGGCGCTGTCGTGGCATCTCGTCGAGCGGCCCGCGTTGCGCTGGTGCCGGCGACGCATCGCGCGTTCGCCGGGTTCGTCTGGTCGCTCATCGGGTGCCGACGAAAGCGCGGTCGAGCCGGCGAACTGAACTACGCGCGACGCAAAACTGCGTGTGTCGTTTAAGCGCGGCCCGCAGCCCGTTCGGCGGCTTCGATCGTGTTGACGAGCAGCATCGTGATCGTCATCGGACCGACACCGCCCGGCACCGGCGTGATATAGCCGGCCACTTCCTTCACGCCCGCGAAGTCGACGTCGCCGCACAGCTTGCCGGCGTCGTCGCGATTCATACCGACGTCGATCACCGTCGCGCCGGGCTTCACCATGTCGGCGGTCAGGATGTTGCGCTTGCCGACGGCCGCGACGATGACGTCAGCGGTGCGCGTGTGCGCGGCGAGATCGCGGGTCTTGCTATGGCAGATCGTGACGGTCGCGCCCGCTTCGAGCAGCATCAGCGCGACCGGCTTGCCGACATTGTTCGAGCGGCCGATCACGACCGCGTTCGCGCCGCGCAGCGCAATGCCGTACGCGTCGAACATCTTCATCACGCCGTATGGCGTGCACGGGCGGAACAGCGGCTTGCCGGTCATCAGCGCACCCGCGTTCGCGACGTGAAAACCGTCGACGTCCTTCTCCAGCGCAATCGCTTCGATGACCTTGTGGGGGTCGATATGCGGCGGCAGCGGCAACTGCACGAGAATCCCGTGGATCTCCGGCGCGCGGTTCAACGCATCGATGCGTGCGAGCAGGTCGGCTTCGGAGAGCGTCGCGGGATAGCGGTCGTACGACGAGAAGAGGCCGTTATCCTCGCAGGCCTTGACCTTGTTGCGCACATACACTTCGCTCGCCGGATCGTCGCCGACCAGCACGACGGCGAGGCCGGGGCGATGGCCGCGGGCCGTCAGCGCGGCGGCGCGTGTGGCGACATCGGTGCGCAGGGTCCTGGAAAGGGCGGTGCCGTCGATCAGTTTGGCTGTCATGGTCGGTCAGATAGGGCGGTCGGAATGTGGGCGGCGGGCAGCGCGGATGCGGTGGCGTTTTTCAGCAGGAACCTGGCGGCTCGCGAAAAGCGCGCGGTGCGGAAACTGCGGCGCGTCGGGAGCGACATTATACCGTCGCGGTTTTGTTCGGCGAGGGGCAGCGTCTACGAGACGCCGGGCGCACAAACGACGAGGCCGGACCACAAAGGGCCCGGCCTCGTCAACAGACAGGAAGTGCTGCGCACACCCGTTCGGCGTGCGTGAATAAGCTCGGCGTCAATACGTTCGGCGCGCGACGGCGCCCAGCGTGACTACCCTTGCTGTTGCGGCTTGTTCGACAGCGCGAGTCGCAGCAGATCGGCGACCGTGTTGACGTTGAGCTTTTCCATGATGTTCGCGCGATGCGCTTCGACCGTCTTGATGCTGATGCCGAGATCGTCGGCGATCTGCTTGTTCAGCCGGCCGGCGATGATCCGCTCGAGCACCTGATGTTCACGCGCGGTGAGCTTGCCGAGGCGCTCGGCCGCCGCACGCTGCTGCTGGACACTGGTGCTTTCGCTGCGCGCCTTGTCGAGCATCCGCTCGACGAGCTTGCGCAGTTCGGCTTCGTCGAACGGTTTCTCGATGAAGTCCATCGCGCCTTTTTTCATCGTCGACACGGCCATCGGCACATCGCCGTGACCCGTGACGAAGATGATCGGCAGCGACGCGTTGTCGGCGATCAGCCGCTCCTGCAGTTCGAGCCCGCTCATGCCGGACATCCGCACGTCGAGAATCAGACACGCGATCTGTCCCGGATGCTGCGCGGGGTGCCATGCGTCGAGAAACTGCTCAGAGCTGGAGAAGCACTGCACGCGGTAGCCGTTCGCCTCCAGCAGCCAGCGCAGCGAGTCGCGCACGGCCTCGTCGTCGTCGACAACAAAGACGGTTTCCTGTGTGGTGACTGGGGTGTTCATGGCTCTCCCGTAACGGTTTGTGGTATCGGCGCCTCGGACCCGCCGTTGCTCGGGCCGTCAGGCTCCCCAATGGGCAGACTGCAGTGAAAGGTCGCACCGGTGATGTGGCCGTCAGCCTCGACGTTGTTGACCACCCACAGACGACCTCGATGCGATTCGATAATCGAACGGCAAATGTTGAGACCCATTCCCATGCCGTCCGACTTGGTACTGTAGAACGGCTCGAACAGACGCTCGGCCATCGCCTCGTCGACGCCCGGCCCCTGATCGACGACGCTGATGCAGACGAATCCGCTGTCGAGCCGCACGACTACGCGAACCACCGGATCGATCGCATTCGGCCGCGCGTCGTGCATCGCTTCGGCCGCGTTCTTCAGCAGGTTCACCAGCACCTGCTCGATCAGCACCGGGTCGACGTAGATCACGGGCAGCCGCGAACGCAGGTCGGTGACGATGCGGATGCGGCGTTTGCGTGCCTCGAGTTCAGCAAGACCAACCGCGTCCGCGACGATGTCGGCAACGCGGGTGGCCTGGCGCTTCGGTTCGCTGCGTTTCACGAATTCACGGATCCGCTTGATGATCATGCCTGCCCGAACGGCCTGCTGCGCGGTCTTTTCGAGCACGGGCAGCAGATTGTCAGGCGTCGTCCGACCAGATTTAACCAGTGCGACGGTTCCGGAGCAATAGTTATTGATCGCGGCGAGCGGCTGGTTCAGTTCGTGCGCGAGCGACGACGCCATTTCGCCCATCGTCATCAGGCGGCTCGTGAACTGCAGCTTTTCGTCCTGCTGGCGCGCCAGTTCCTGCGCCTGCTTGCGGGTCGTGATGTCGGTGGCGATCTGCATCTGCGCGAGGTGGCCGTCGACCCACTGAATGTACTGGCGCCGTACCTCGAACCATTTCTGGGCGCTTTGTACGTAGATTTCCTGCGCGTCCGCGGTGCTTTCGGTCAGCGCTGCGGCGGGCAGGCCGGCGTACGCGTCGACCAGATCGATCGAATCGGACGACGCCTCGCCGCTGTCGAAGCCGCCGCCCGCGAGTTCGAGATGGCCGTCCGGGCGGATGCCGAACAGGTGCCGGTAGTAGCGGTTCGCGAACAGCAGCTCGGCTTCGTCGGCGGCGAGCACCGACACCGCAGCATCGAGGCTTTCGAGTACCGTCGTGAAGCGCTCGTGCGCGGCGGCGAGTTCTTCGCGTGCGCGCTTCGGTTCGGTGATGTCGGTCATCGACGACATCCAGCCGGTCTGGCGGCCCGAACTGTCGATCAGCGGCGATACGTAGAGCCGTGCATGGAACAGCGAGCCGTCCTTGCGGCGCACGCGCAACTCGAAGCCGGACGACGGCGCCTTGCCGCGCAGCGTCATGTCGAGCTGACGCTGCATCTCGGGATACGCGTCGCGCGGCCAGTACGGGAACGGCGCGTTCTTGCCGACGAGGTCGCTTTCGTCCCAGCCAGTCATCCGGCAGAACGCCGGATTCACGTGCGTGATGCGGCCGTGCATGTCGAGCACGCGCATACCGATCAGCACGGAATTTTCCATCGCGCGCCGGAAGAACGCTTCTGCATACAACGCCTGCTGCGCCTCGAAGCGCTGGCGGGTGTGCTTCCACAAGCTCCACAGGCTCCACAGCACGAAGCACGACAGACCCGCGACCAGCCACACGAGCGTGTTGTTCGTGAAGTTGGTCATCTGCGGATACGAGTACACGCGTACCGATACGCCGCGGCCCGGCGGGTCGAGCGGCAGATCGTAGAACACGTCGCGCGGCAGGCGCGGACGCGACGACGTGGTCGCGAGTTCGTGGTTGTTGACGTCGATGATCGAGATCTTGTACTTCGCGGACAGCTCGGGCGGAATGTCGTGCTTCAGGATCCCTTCGATCGAAAACACCGCGGCGATCGTGCCGAGAAAGTCGCGATCGCGATAGACCGGCGTCTGCAGCGTCAGATAGCCGTTGCCGACGTCGTCGTAGATCAGCGGCGAGTAGATCTGGCGGCGCGTGTTGCGCGCCTCGGCGAACGCGGCCTTGACGGCCTCGTCCATCTGCGTGTCGTTGGGTTTTGCGAGGCGCTGGCCGAACAGAGGCAGCGCGGTATTCGGCCAGCGCGGCTGCTGCAGGCTCGTGTACCAGTTCATGTAGAGGATTTCGGGGTGCCCCTGCATGATGTCCGTGGTGGACACCTGGAACGAATGCGGATCCGCATGGCCTGCAACGAGATCGCGCGACAGCGCCTGGATCTGTTCCTGCGCGCCTGTCATCGACAGGCGGATCTGCTGCTGCGCCCAGGCCACATTGCGATAGAGCGTGTCTTCCTGCTGCTGCTGCTCGCGCCGGTTGAGGCTCCACAGAATCAGGCTCATGACGATCAGGAACACCAGGATCGACAGCAGCGGCGTGAGCAAATAGGAGTTCGACCACCACGGTCCGTGGTGCCAGCGGGACGGCGACGAGTCCGCCGGCGAACCGGAAGGCCGCGCCGAGCGTGCGAAAAGCCGTTCGGTCAACATTGCGGCATTGTAGCGCAGCGTGTCGGGCTCAAATGCCGCAAAAAAGCACTGAAACTCCCCCTAATCGGAGCAAACTAGCCGACGTATCGGCAAGGGAGCAGTCAATTCAAGGTGCGCCGCAACAATTTTCCGCATTATGAGAATACATCTCGTAATTCGAAAATTTTGTTGCGCGGACATCGGGCGACTCATTACAATCGGCGGCAAAGCTAGCTGCAGTGGGTGAGTCTTGCCCGCGTTGTCCGTTCAGTCTGTCCAAAGAGGCGTTCCTTCAATTCTAGGAGACAAGCATGTCCGCTGTACCCGACGAAGTCATGAAATATGTCGCCGCCGAAAACGACGACGATCCGCAGGAAACCGGTGAATGGCTTGAAGCGCTGGATGGCGTGATTTCTGCTGTCGGACCGGACCGTGCGCACTACCTGATCGAGAAGCAGATCGAATTCGCCCGCGTGCACGGCGAACACCTGCCGTTCTCGGCCAACACACCCTACATCAATACGATTCCCGTTTCGCGTCAGGCGAAGATTCCCGGCGACCAGGACATCGAACACCGCATCCGCTCGTACACCCGCTGGAACGCGATCGCGATGGTGTTGCGCGCCGGCAAGGACACCAACGTCGGCGGCCACATCGCATCGTTCGCATCGGCCGCGACGCTGTATGACGTCGGCTTCAATCACTTCTGGCATGCGCCGTCGCCCGAGCATGGCGGCGACCTCGTGTTCGTGCAGGGCCATTCGTCGCCGGGCGTGTATTCGCGCGCATTTCTGCTCGGCCGTCTGACGGAGAACCAGCTCGACAACTTCCGTCAGGAAGTGGGCGGCGAGGGCATCTCGTCGTATCCGCATCCGTGGCTGATGCCGGACTTCTGGCAGTTCCCGACGGTGTCGATGGGCCTCGGTCCGATCATGGCGATCTACCAGGCGCGCTTCATGAAGTACCTGCAGGCGCGCGATATCGCGAAGACCGACGGCCGCAAGGTATGGGCGTTCCTCGGCGACGGCGAGACGGACGAACCGGAATCGCTCGGCGCGATCGGCATGGCCGGCCGCGAGCGGCTCGACAACCTCGTGTTCGTCATCAACTGCAATCTGCAGCGCCTCGACGGTCCGGTACGCGGCAACGGCAAGATCATCCAGGAACTCGAAAGCGAATTCCGCGGCGCGGGCTGGAACGTGATCAAGGTCGTGTGGGGCAGCCGCTGGGATGCGCTGTTTGCACGCGATCGTTCGGGCGCGCTGATGCGCCGGATGATGGAAGTCGTCGACGGCGAGTACCAGACGTACAAGTCGGAGTCGGGCGCCTTCGTGCGCGAGCATTTCTTCAACACGCCTGAACTGAAGGCGCTCGTCTCGGACTGGTCCGACGACGACATCTGGAATCTGAACCGCGGCGGCCACGACCCGCACAAGATCCACGCGGCGTTCCAGGAAGCGACGCATACCAAGGGCCAGCCGACCGTGATCCTCGCGAAGACGATCAAGGGCTACGGCATGGGCGAAGCCGGCCAGGCGATGAACATCACCCACCAGCAGAAGAAGATGCAGGTGGAGCAGCTGAAGCAGTTCCGCGATCAGTTCCGTCTGCCGATCTCCGACGAAGACCTCCCGAGCGTGCCGTACCTCAAGTTCGAGGAAGGCTCGAAAGAACTCGAATACATGCGCGCTCGCCGCCAGGAACTGGGCGGTTATCTGCCGGCTCGCCGGCAGAAGGCGGAATCGCTGCCGGTCCCGGCGCTCGACGTATTCGAGCCGCTGCTGAAGGGCACGGGCGAAGGCCGCGAGATCTCGACGACGATGGCATTCGTGCGGATTCTCAACATTCTGCTGAAGGACAAGGCGCTCGGTAAGCGCGTCGTGCCGATCGTGCCGGACGAGTCGCGTACGTTCGGTATGGAAGGCCTGTTCCGTCAGATCGGCATCTGGAATCAGGACGGCCAGAAGTACGTGCCAGAAGATTCCGACCAGCTGATGTTCTACAAGGAATCGAAAACCGGCCAGATCCTGCAGGAAGGGATCAACGAAGCCGGCGGTATGTCGGACTGGATCGCGGCCGCGACGTCGTATTCGACGCACGGCGAGATCATGATCCCGTTCTACATCTTCTATTCGATGTTCGGCTTCCAGCGCATCGGCGATCTCGCGTGGGCCGCGGGCGACATGCGCTCGCGCGGCTTCCTGCTGGGCGGTACCGCGGGCCGCACGACGCTGAACGGCGAAGGGCTGCAGCACGAAGACGGCCACTCGCTGCTGTGGGCCGCGTCGGTGCCGAACTGCATCAGCTACGACCCGACGTTCGGCTACGAACTCGCGGTGATCATGCAGGACGGTCTGCGCCGGATGGTGCAGGACCAGGAGGATGTGTACTACTACATCACGGTGATGAACGAGAACTACGAGCACCCGGCGATTCCGCAGGGCGAGCATGTAGCCGCCGACATCATCAAGGGCATGTACGCGTTCCGCAAGGCCGAAGACGCCGCATCGGGCAAGAGCACGCCGCGCGTGCAGTTGATGGGCGCGGGCACGATCTTCAACGAAGTGATCGCCGCCGCCGATCTGCTGAAGAACGACTGGGGCGTCGCCGCCGATCTGTGGAGCGTGCCGAGCTTCACCGAACTCGCGCGCGAAGGTCACGAAGTGCAGCGCTGGAATCTGCTGCACCCGACCGAAGAGAAGAAGGTGTCGCACGTCGAGAAGCTCCTGAAGGGCGCGCAAGGTCCGGTCATCGCATCGACCGACTATGTGCGCGCGCTGACCGAGCAGATTCGCGCGTTCGTGCCGCAACACTTCGTCGTGCTGGGCACCGACGGCTATGGCCGCTCGGACACGCGCGAGAAGTTGCGTCACTTCTTCGAGGTGGACCGCTACTGGGTGACCGTCGCCGCGCTGAACGCGCTTGCCGACGAAGGTACGATCGAACGCAAGGTTGTCGCCGATGCGCTCGCCAAGTACAACCTGGATCCCGCCAAACCCAACCCGATGACCGTTTAAGGCATCACCCCCCGCGTGTGTCGCACGTGCTTCCCCGCATGGGGAGGCGCGCGCGTCCCAGGAGACACCCACAATGAGTCAAGCGATTGAAGTGAAGGTGCCGGACATCGGCGATTACAAGGACATTCCTGTGATCGAGGTGCTGGTGAAGGCGGGTGATGCCGTCGAGAAAGAGCAGTCGCTCGTGACCCTGGAGTCCGACAAGGCGACGATGGACGTGCCGAGCCCCGCATCGGGCACGGTCAAGGAAGTGAAGGTCAAGCTCGGCGATACCGTTTCGGAAGGCACGCTGATCGTTGTGCTCGATGGCGCCGAAGGTGCGGCAGCGAAGCCTGCGCAGGCGAATGGTGCGCAGCCGGCGGCGGCACCTGCTCCGGCGCCCGCACCTGCGGCTGCTGCACCCGCTGCGAGCGGTGGCGGTGTTCAGGAAGTGAAGGTCCCCGATATCGGCGACTACAAGGACGTGCCGGTGATCGAAGTGGCCGTGAAGGTCGGCGATCGCGTCGAGAAGGAACAGTCGCTCGTCACGCTCGAATCGGACAAGGCGACGATGGACGTGCCGAGCCCGATCTCCGGCGTCGTCAAGGAAATCAAGGTGAAGGTCGGCGACGCGGTGTCGGAAGGCTCCGTGATCGTGCTGCTCGAAGGCGAGGGCGCTGTTGCTGCGCCTGCAGCCGCACCTGCGGCTCCCGCGCCGGCAGCGAAGCAGGAAACCGCGCAGAAGCCGGCGAGTGTCGCTTCGTCCGCTCCGTCCGCGCTCGCTGAGGCACCGTCGATTCCGGCCGGCGAAGGCGGTGCGCATCGTACGAGCCATGCATCGCCGTCGGTACGCAAGTTCGCGCGCGAACTCGGCGTCGATGTGTCGCGTGTTCAAGGTACGGGTCCGAAGGGCCGCATTACGCAGGACGACATCACCGCGTTCGTGAAGGGCGTGATGACCGGTCAGCGTGCAGCACCTGCCGGAGCTGCGCCGGCTGCCGCGGGTGGCGGCGAACTGAACCTGCTGCCCTGGCCGAAGATCGACTTCACGAAGTTTGGCCCGGTCGATCCGAAGCCGCTGTCACGCATCAAGAAGATCTCGGGCGCGAACCTGCATCGCAACTGGGTGATGATTCCGCACGTCACGAACAACGACGAAGCCGATATCACCGAGCTCGAAGCGCTGCGCGTGCAGTTGAACAAGGAGAACGAGAAGGCCGGCGTGAAGTTCACGATGCTGGCGTTCGTGATCAAGGCGTGCGTCGCCGCGCTGAAGAAATTCCCGACCTTCAACGCGAGTCTCGACGGCGACAATCTGGTGTTCAAGCAGTACTACAACATCGGTTTCGCCGCGGACACGCCGAACGGCTTGATGGTGCCGGTGATCCGCGATGCGGACAAGAAGGGGCTCGTCGATATCGCGAAGGAAATGGCCGATCTGTCGAAGGCCGCGCGGGAAGGCAAGCTGAAGCCGGACCAGATGCAGGGCGGCTGCTTCTCGATTTCGTCGCTGGGCGGCATTGGCGGCACGCACTTCACGCCGATCATCAACGCGCCGGAAGTGGCGATTCTCGGTCTGTCGCGCGGCGCGATGAAGCCGGTGTGGGACGGCAAGCAGTTCGTGCCGCGCCTGACGTTGCCGCTGTCGCTGTCGTACGATCACCGCGTGATCGATGGTGCCGAGGCTGCGCGCTTCAATGCGTACCTGTCGTCTATTCTTGCCGATTTCCGGCGTGTGATTCTTTGATCGTCGATTGAAGACGGCCGCGACGCGGGCTTCGATGCCGCGCGTCGCGGGCGTTGTTGAAGGGGCTGCGCATGTCGGCTAATGCCGCCGGTCCGCCCGATCGCGATCAACAAAAGAAGGGGACACTATGAGTCTCGTCGAAGTGAAAGTGCCGGACATCGGCGATTTCAAGGATGTCGATGTCATCGAAGTGAACATCAAACCCGGCGACGTCATCGAGAAAGAGCAATCGCTGCTGACGCTCGAATCGGACAAGGCGTCGATGGAAGTTCCGAGCGATACCGCCGGCACCGTGAAGGAAGTCCGCATCAAGGCCGGCGACAAGGTGTCGCAAGGCACGGTGATCGCAATGGTCGAGGCATCCGCTGCGGCACCGGCGAAGGAAGCCGCGCCCGCGAAGGCGCCGGAACCTGCGCCGCAGGCCGCCGCACCAAAGGCGGCCGCTCCCGCGCCGCAGGCCGGCAGCTTCTCGGGCAGCGCCGATATCGAATGCGAGATGCTCGTGCTCGGCTCGGGCCCCGGCGGTTATTCGGCCGCGTTTCGCTCGGCGGATCTGGGCATGAAGACGGTGCTCGTCGAACGCTACCAGACGCTCGGCGGCGTGTGCCTGAACGTCGGCTGCATTCCGTCGAAGGCGCTGCTGCACACTGCGCTCGTCATCGACGAAGCGGCGGCGCTCGCGTCGCACGGCATCACGTTCGGCAAGCCGCAGGTCGATCTCGACAAGCTGCGCGATTTCAAATCCGGTGTCGTGAAGAAGCTGACCGGCGGTCTCGCCGGCATGGCGAAGGCACGCAAGGTCGAAGTGGTGACGGGCGTCGGTACGTTCATCGATCCGCACCATCTCGAAGTGCAGACCGACGGCGGCAAGAAGGTCGTCAAGTTCGCGCAGGCGATCATCGCGGCGGGTTCGCAGGCGGTGAAGCTGCCGTTCATTCCGGAGGATCCGCGGGTTGTCGATTCGACCGGCGCGCTCGAGCTGCGGCAAGTTCCGCAACGGATGCTCGTGATCGGCGGCGGCATCATCGGCCTCGAAATGGCGACCGTCTATGCGACGCTCGGCTCGCAGATCGACGTCGTCGAAATGCTCGACGGCCTGATGACCGGCGCGGACCGCGACCTCGTGAAGGTCTGGGAAAAGTACAACAGCAAGCGTTTCGCGAACGTGATGCTGAAGACGAAAACGACGGCTGCGCAAGCGAAGGACGACGGCATCTATGTGTCGTTCGAAGGCGAGAAGGCGCCGGCCGAACCGCAACGCTACGATCTCGTGCTGGTCGCCGTGGGCCGCAGCCCGAACGGCAAGAAGATCGGTGCCGACAAGGCGGGCGTCGCGGTGACCGATCGCGGCTTCATCGACGTCGACAAGCAGATGCGCACGAACGTCCCGCACATCTTTGCGATCGGCGACATCGTCGGGCAGCCGATGCTCGCGCACAAGGCCGTGCACGAAGGACACGTCGCGGCCGAAGCGGCACATGGCGAGAAGGCGTACTTCGACGCGCTGCAGATTCCGTCGGTGGCCTACACGGACCCGGAAGTCGCATGGGCCGGCAAGACCGAAGACCAGTGCAAGGCCGAAGGCATCAAGTACGGCAAGGCGGTGTTCCCGTGGGCAGCGTCCGGTCGCGCGATCGCGAATGGCCGCGACGAAGGCTTCACGAAGCTGCTGTTCGACGAAGAGACGCATCGCGTGATCGGCGGTGCGATCGTCGGGCTGAATGCCGGCGACCTCATCAGCGAAGTGTGCCTGGCGGTCGAGATGGGCGCGGACGCGACGGATATCGGCAAGACGATCCATCCGCATCCGACGCTCGGCGAATCGATCGGCATGGCAGCCGAACTGTATGAAGGTGTGTGTACGGATCTGCCGCCGCAACGGAAGAAGTAATGACGCGTCTGTTGCCCGTTCGCTGACGGCGAGCGGACAACAGCGATAAAAAAACGGCGCGCCCTTTGCGGGGCGCGCCGTTTTTTCTGGCACTGATGCGCGGATACAGATTGGTGTTGCTTCAACGTCGTTCAGGTATCGCCCAAAAAAATCCCGGACAAGCCGGGAAACGATACGCTGCTTAACGTATCGGAGCGTTGTGCCGTGCGACTCTCCGGGAAGGAGAGCGACACGGCGCTGTTGCCTGATACGGTACAGCTCGATGATCTTGCAATTCGTCTTGCTACTGCGAGAGGCTTGCGCCGCGCATCGTTCGGTGCTGAAGCTTAAACAGTCTTCTTGGCCGAGCGCGAAGCTTGCGCAGTTGCTTGCGTTGCAGCCTTCTGCGCGGCCGCTGCGGCTGCGTTGAAGTTGCTTTCAGCGAGTTCGACGGCTTGCTTCGTTGCCTTGTGGACTGTTTCGTACGTCGTGTTCGCGGCAGTGATCGCCGACTTGATCACGGCGACGGCGGTTTCCGAACCGGCCGGTGCATTCTTCGCGACGTTGTCGACGAGCGCTTGCACCTTGCGGTTCTGCTCTTCGTATTGCGATTCCGCGACGCGAGCGAATTCGGCTTGCGTAGCCGACGCGATTTCATACAGGTGACGACCGTACGACAGAACCTTTTCCGCGACCGGCTGCGTCAGGCTGGCTTGCAGTGCCAGCAGTTCCTGCGCGTCCTTCACCGACAGTGCGCGCTGGGCGTTTTCCTGGCTTTCAGCAATCGTCGACTTCACGACTTGCAGGTTCAGTTCGACCAGCTTTTCCACGCCTTCGAATGCCTTCGTCGTAAGGCCGAACAGCGTTTCGAGGTTGGCTTTTTGGGCTGCGGCGATTTGCTCGGGGGTCAGCAGACTCATGTTTACGCTCCTGATAACGATCTGTCTGGCGCAGACCGTGTGGGTTTAACGGCAGAAACCGGGTTGCACATGGCACGGTTTTGGTTCATCTACCGTTCCGTATGCGTTTTGTGCGTCGCACAATGGTTCCCATTTTAGGTGGGCTTCGGTGGAAGTCAAGCTCTTTTTGTGCGTCGCACAATATTAAGAATTTGCCGATAAAACAATACGTTATGCGGCAGGCATGACGACCGGATGACGCACGTGGAAAGCCCATTGCCTCCAGATGGTGCGTGGCTGCGGCGCGAGCGGAAGTGGGGCGAAATTCGCGTTCGATGTAAACCGGGTATTGTCACGGAACGTTAACCTGGCGCCCGCGGTCGAATGCGCGCCGCGTGGTTCCTCGTGATTGGGCCACCGTTTCGTGTTTGTCCCCATCAAGCGCGCGGCGAGTTGGCCGTTAAGCCGGTAAGCAGGGTCCCGGTGTGGCTAGACGCATCGCCGGGCTATCCGGCAGCGCGATCGTTTTTTTCGATTGAACGGCAAACTTGGTTGGTTCACTCAATCAAACCTTACAACGAGGTTTAACGAGAACCGATAAGTGCTTAATATTGCTAATTTTTCACGCTTTTACTACACTTGCGGAAAACTCCTGCAGCTCCCTTCAGAACACCAATGAAAACCGACATGTTTTCGCCGCTCAGAACACTCCACGGCGCCGTACTCGGCGCCGTGCTGTCGCTGACCGCTTCGGCCGTCATTGCAGCGGCATTTGCGATGCCAGTAGACGCGTTTGCCGCGTCCACGACTACGCACGCCAAACGTACCGCCCAATCCGCCAAAACCGCACGCAAGACCACGCGCGGCGCTGCAACGGTGGCGGCACGGTCCTCTAAAACCGCGGTGAAAACCGCCGCCGTGAAGGCGGGCGATGACGCGCCGCGGGTCGTCGCGAAGAGGCGTCGCGTCTCGTACACGATGAACGGGCGTCACCACTCGGTGGTGCGTCGCGTCGCGTTCGAACCGCGTCAGCCGTCAGTCGGCCAGGCATTTGGACTGCACGACACGCCCGACGCGCTCGCGCTGCGCTCCAGCGTCGCGTATGTCGTCGACCAGAATTCGGCCGAGCCGCTGTTCGACAAGAACTCGCAGGCCGTCGTGCCGATCGCGTCGATCACGAAGCTGATGACCTCGATGGTCGTGCTCGATTCGAAAGAGCCGATGACCGAGCAGATCGAGGTCACAGACGAAGACCGCGATTACGAAAAGAACACGGGCTCGCGCCTGTCGGTCGGATCGGTGCTGTCGCGCGAGGATATGCTGCACATCGCGTTGATGGCGTCGGAAAACCGCGCGGCCGCCGCGTTGTCGCGCTACTTCCCGGGCGGCCGTCCGGCGTTCATCGCCGCGATGAACGCGAAGGCGAAGCAGTTGGGCATGACCGATACGCACTTCGAGAATTCGACCGGCCTCACGAGCCAGAACGTCTCGAGCGCGCGCGATCTCGTGAAGATGGTCAACGCCGCGTATCAGTATCCGTTGATCCGCCGCTTCTCGACCGATCGCAGCTACGAAGTGTTCACCGGCAAGCGCTCGCTTGCGTACAACAGCACGAATGCGCTGGTGCGCAACCCGACATGGGATATCGGCCTGCAAAAGACCGGCTTCATCAACGAAGCGGGCGAGTGCCTCGTGATGCAGGCGACGATCCACGGCCGTCCGATGATCATGGTGCTGCTCGATTCGTCGGGCAAGTATTCGCGGTTCGCGGATGCGGCGCGTCTGCGGACGTGGCTCGATAACGGCGGCGAAGCGCGTATCACCAGCGCGGATGCCGGCGGTGCGGGCACCTGACTTCTTCGTCGGTTCGCCTGAAAAGGGAACCTGGCGTCAAATGCAAAAGAGCCTCGCGATGCGAGGCTCTTTTCTTTGTGTCCGCTTACCCGTGTATCCGCGTTCAGGCGTGGTGCGGCGCGTGGCTGTTAAGGCTCTGGACCACCTTGGCTGCATCCGCGTGATAGCCGAGCGATTCGGAGATCACGAGCGCTGTCTTGCTGACCTGGCCGAGCCACGAATCCTGCAACCGGTCGGCTGGCGCGGACAGCGACAGGCCAGCGACCAGCTTGCCCGTGTCGTCGTAGATGCCCGCGGCGATGCAGCGCACGCCCAGTTCGAGTTCCTCGTTGTCGCGTGCGCACGCCTGCTGGCGCACGAAATTCAGTTCGCGCTCGAGCTTCGCGAGATCGGTGATGCTGTTCTGCGTATGTCCTGACAGCCCGGTGCGTGTCGCGTAAGCGCGTACGCGGGTCGCTTCGTCGGCGGCGAGAAAGAGCTTGCCCACCGACGTCAGATGCAGCGGTGCACGGCCGCCGATCGCGCGCACCACCTGCATGCCGGAGCGCTCCGAGTAAGCGCGTTCGATATAGACGATCTCGTCGCCCTGACGTACCGACAGATTGACCGTTTGCCCGGTGAGCCGGTGCAGCTCGCGCATCGGCGTCAGCGCGGCATCGCGCACCGACAGGCGAGCCTTCACGAGATTGCCGAGTTCCAGCAGACGCATGCCGAGCCGGTAGGTGCCCGGGTCCGAACGATCGACCAGCCGGCATGTGACCATGTCGTTGAGAATGCGGTGTGCGGTGGAGGGATGCAGTTCGGTGCGCAGGGAGAGTTCTTTCAGGCTGACCGGGTCGCTGTGCGCCGCGAGGGCGTCCAGCAAGCGCATCATGCGCTCGATCACCTGGATCGAAGTCTTGGGATCCGGGTTCTTTTCGCTCATGGGGATTGATCAGTTGACGTGTCAAGCAGCGGGAAAATTGATTGTATCTCGTATGGTGAAAAAAGCGAACGCCGTCCGAGACAGCATTCAAATCCGCGCCGCTCGCGCCGAAGCCCGCGCGGCGTTGGTGCCGACGATCAAACAGCGGATAATCGGGAACGCCATCCTGGAGGAGACCTCATGCGAGTCGGACTGTTCGTCACGTGCCTGATCGACCTGATGCGCCCGGAAATCGGCTTCTCGACGATCAAGCTGATCGAACGCGCCGGCTTCGAGGTCATCGTGCCACCCGCACAAACCTGCTGTGGGCAACCGGCCTACAACTCGGGGGACCGCCGGATTGCGCGCGATCTTGCCGAGAAGGCGGTGCGCGAGTTCGAACAGTTCGACTATGTGGTCGTGCCATCGGGCTCGTGCGGCGGCATGATCCACGCGCATTACGGCGACCTGTTCCGCGACGATCCCGAACTGATGGGCCGCTACAGCCGGCTGCGGCCCAAGGTATTCGAGTTGACCGATTTCCTCGTCAACGTCGCGAAGATCGAACTGGCCGAAGTCGGATTCGCCGGGCCGGTGACGTATCACGATTCGTGTTCGGGGCTACGCGAACTGGGCGTCAAGACGCAGCCGCGCGCGCTGCTCGCGCAGGCCGGCGTGCCGGTCACGGAAATGAAGGGCTGCGAACACTGCTGCGGTTTCGGTGGCACGTTCGCGATCAAGTACGGCGACATCTCCACGGCGATCGTCGACGAGAAGTGCGCGAACATTGCCGCGAGCGGCACGGACGCGGTGGTGCTCGGCGATCTCGGCTGCATGCTGAACATCGAAGGGCGCCTGCGTCGCACCGGCGACACGACGACGCGCGTGCTGCACATTGCGCAGGTGCTGGCCGGCGACGCCTGAGCCAGCCGCGCCGCTCAACACCATTTCCGTTTCCACGCTTTTCTCAGAGCCGCCATGCAAGTTCAATCGATGCAGTTCAAGGCGCGCGCAGGTCAGAAGCTTGCCGATCAGCGTCTGCAGCAGAACCTCACGAAGCTGTCGACGAAGTTCGTGTCGGCCCGCGCCGAAGCGATGACCGCGATCGATTTCCAAGCGACGCGCGATGCGTTGAAGGCGCGCCGCGACCGCGCGCTCGAGAACCTCGACGTCTGGCTCGAAACCTTCGAGCGCGAAGCGACGCGGCGCGGTGTGACGGTGTTGTTCGCGGAGACGACGCAGGAGGCGGCGCGGCTCGTCGCCGACATCGCGCGCCGGCACGACGTGAAGAAAGTGATCAAGACGAAGTCGATGGTGTCGGAGGAAATGCGGTTGAATGCGGTGCTCGGCGAGATGGGCGTGCAGTCGATCGAGACGGATCTCGGCGAATACATCCTGCAGATCAACGACAACGAGCCGCCGAGCCACATCATTGCGCCCGTCGTGCACAAGGACAAGGACGAGATCGCGGATCTGTTCGCGAAGACGCATCAGCGTCCGCGCCTCACCGAGATTCCGGAGATGGCACACGAAGCGCGCGAGATGCTGCGCCCGCACTTCATGACCGCCGACATGGGCGTGACCGGCGGCAACTTCGTGATCGCGGAAACCGGCTCGGTGGCGATCGTGACGAACGAGGGCAACGAGGGCATGTGCACGGTGATGCCGCGCGTGCACGTCGCGATCACGGGGATCGAGAAGGTGCTGCCGACGCTCGAGGATCTCGCCACCGCAATGCGTCTGCTGCCGCGTTCGGCGACCGGCCAGGCGACGTCGAACTACTTTTCGGTGCTGACGGGACCACGCGGACCGGGCGACCAGGACGGTCCCGAGCACATGTACGTGGTGCTCGTCGACGGCGGTCGCACGGGGCTCATCGGCGGCGACTTTCAGGAGATGCTGCGCTGTATCCGCTGTGGCGCATGCATGAATCATTGCCCGGTTTATCAGAAGGTCGGCGGGCATGCGTACGGCTGGGTGTATCCGGGGCCGATGGGCTCCGTGCTGACGCCGAGCTACGTAGGGCTCGACAAGGCGCTCGACCTGCCGCAGGCCGCGACGCTATGCGGTGAATGCAACAGCGTTTGCCCGGTCGGCATTCCGCTGTCGGATCTGCTGCGCAAGCTGCGCGAGAAACAGGTGGAGCGCCGGCTGCGTCCGTGGCGCGAGCGGGTGGGGCTCGCCGTGTGGGGCTATCTCGCGTTGCATCCGGATGCGTACGCGCTACTGACGAAGCTCGCGGTGCGGGTGCTAGAACGGATGGGCGGTCGGAAGCGTTCGATCGCGCGGTTGCCGCTCGGCGGCGGCTGGACCGGTACGCGCGACATGCCCGCACCGGTCGGGCGTACTTTTCGCGAGCTGTACAAGGCGCAGCGTAGCCACCTCGGTTGATCGCGGCCACGGTGTGTGGGTGATGCCGTCAATGGCGGCCACCGTGGGACTGGTCGTCATTGCTGGCCGACCCGCGACTGCCGCCGCGGTTGCCACCGTGATCACCCCCGCGGTCGCCGCCGTTCCCGCCATGTCCCGCATTCCCTCCGTTCCCTCGATTCCAGCCGCCTCCGCCGCCGGGCGCCTGCGGAGGCGGGCCGGCGGGTCGACCGCCGGGATTGCCGCTTCCATGCCATCCACCACCCGGCGCATTCGCTTGAGGCGGGTTGGCTTGCGGCGGATTGCCGCCCGGTCCGCGCCAGCCGCCGTGATCGGGGCGCCAACCGCTCCGGTCGGGGTCGCGCCGTCCGTTGTCGTCGGGACGTCCACGATAGCCCGGCTGGCCCCACCATGGGCCACGGTCCGGATAGGACGGTCCGGAATAGCCGCCGAAGCCCAGATAGACGTTCGATTGGTCGGCCGGCGCGCCGTAATAGGCCGGGCCGCCGCCAGCGTCGCCGTAGTCGGCATAGCCGGCATCGTAGCCGTTGCCGTACATGGGGGTGCCGTCAGGGTAGGCGGCGCAACCGCCAAGCAACGCGGCAAGCCCGAGGCCTGCGAGCGGTACAACGCGTTTCAGCAGAAGCGACATTGATGCGATCCTGAAGGGAGGTTGTCTTGATTTTCCACCCGACCGGTTCTTTCGTCTGTATGTCTTTGTAAGATTTCTGTCTGCTCGTTTACATGGCGATCCATCGCGATTGTCGCGGCTCCACTTCGGTCACTGTTCATTCGGAGACAACACTGTATTCTGCCTGCGCGGGTTTTTCCGGATTGTTCGAACCTCTATCATTGCATCAAGGCGTAATGGGTCTTCACGTGACGCACAGTGAGTCGCGAGACCCGCGCCAAACGTAGAGAGCGACATCATGAAAAAGACAATATCGGTGTACTGGCCATTGGCCATCGTCGTACCGCTCGCAGCGGCCGCGTTTCTTCACATCTGCAGCGACGCGGCTTCGCGCGCGTCGCAGGCGCCGCTCGCCGCGAACCAGCTGACCGCGGAACTGGCGCGTACGGTGTCGTACGGTTTCATCGCCGACACAATCGACACGCCTATGAAGCCGATCCGCGCCACGGCGCTGCCGTTGCCCGCATCGTTTTAACTCCGCTGCGCGCCGGGCCATGCCCGGCGCGTTCGACAGCCGCTTTGTCTAATCGCGGCACCCGTTTTTCTGACCCATTGAACCTGCGCGGCACCGCCGCCCGAACGCACGAAAAAGCCGCTGATGAAATCCATCGCCATCTGCTTTATCTGTCTCGGGAACATCTGCCGTTCCCCGACTGCCGAGGGCGTGATGCGGCATCAGCTCGCCGAGGCGAAGCTCGCGGATCGCATCGAGGTCGATTCGGCCGGCACTGGCAACTGGCACGTCGGCGAGGCACCGGACGAGCGCGCGCAACGCGCCGCGGGACAGCGCGGCTACGATCTGTCCGCATTAAAAGGCCGGCAGATCGCCGTGAACGATTTCGAACGCTTCGATCTGCTGATCGCAATGGATGACGCGAATATCTCCGCGCTGCGCGCCGTGTGTCCGCCGCAGCAGCGCGACAAGATCCGTCTGTTGATGGAGTTCGTGCCCGACACGGACAACCGCTGGTCGGGATCGAGGGAAGTCGTCGACCCGTATTTCGGAGGCGCCGCTGGCTTCGAGCAGGTGCTCGATCAGTGCGAGGCGGCATGCCGCGGACTCGTTGCAGTCCTTCGGCCCCAATTGCTTCAGACGTAACACGCATTCAGGCCGTTTGCAGTTAAGTAATGACCCAATTCGCGATAGGGATACTTGACTAAAACGCTCATGTATTTATACTTGACGAAAATTGTCGAGAATTGCGGACACCCACATCATGAGACTCACCACGAAAGGCCGTTTCGCCGTCACGGCGATGATTGACCTGGCACTGCGCCAGGAGCAGGGCCCGGTGACGCTTGCGGGTATCAGCCAGCGCCAGCACATCTCCCTGTCCTACCTGGAACAGCTGTTCGGCAAGTTGCGCCGCCATGAGATCGTCGAGTCCGTACGCGGGCCCGGCGGCGGGTACAATCTTGCCCGCCGCGCCGAGGACGTGACCGTTGCCGACATCATCATCGCCGTCGACGAGCCGCTCGATGCGACCCAGTGCGGCGGCAAGGGCACCTGCGAAGGCACGAAGCAGCACGACGGCCATTGCATGACGCACGAACTGTGGTCGACGCTGAACCAGAAGATGGTCGAGTACCTCGATTCGGTGTCGCTGAAGGATCTGGTCGATCAGCAGCGCTCGCGCGAAAGTGCCCCGGCGGTGCTACGCGATCGGCGCAGCGAGGCCCCCGCAGCGGCCGAAACGGTGCGCGCCGTGCCGAAAGGACCGAATTCCGTTTTCAACATGGCGAGTTCCTGAGCGCGCCGCGAGAGCGAGCCTGGAATGCAACGTCAGAACAATATGTCCCCGGAGCAACTGATGAATAACGATATTCCCCACCTGCCCATTTACATGGACTACAGCGCGACGACTCCGGTCGACCCGCGCGTGGTGGACAAGATGATCCCGTATCTGCGCGAGCAGTTCGGCAACCCGGCGTCGCGGAGCCATTCGTATGGCTGGGACGCCGAGCGTGCGGTCGAGGAAGCGCGCGAGAACGTCGCGGCGCTCGTCAACGCCGATCCGCGCGAAATCATCTGGACCTCGGGCGCGACCGAATCCGACAACCTCGCGATCAAGGGCGCCGCGCATTTCTACAAGAGCAAGGGCAAGCACATCATCACGGTGAAGACCGAGCACAAGGCTGTGCTCGACACCTGTCGCGAGCTCGAGCGCGAAGGCTTCGACGTCACGTATCTTGACGTGAAGGATGACGGTCTGATCGATCTCGACGTCTTCAAGGCGGCGCTGCGTCCGGACACGATTCTGGTGTCGGTGATGTCGGTCAACAACGAGATCGGCGTGATCCAGGACATCGAAACGATCGGCGAAATCTGCCGCGAGAAAGGGATCATTTTCCACGTCGACGCGGCGCAGGCCACCGGCAAGGTCGTGATCGACCTGCAGAAGCTGAAGGTCGACCTGATGTCGTTCTCGGCGCACAAGACTTACGGCCCGAAGGGCATCGGCGCGCTGTACGTGCGCCGCAAGCCGCGCGTGCGGATCGAAGCGCAGATGCACGGCGGCGGTCACGAACGCGGCATGCGTTCGGGCACGCTCGCGACGCACCAGATCGTCGGCATGGGCGAAGCGTTCCGCCTCGCACGCGAAGAAATGGCGACGGAGAACGAGCGCATCCGCATGCTGCGCGACCGTCTGCTGCGCGGCCTGTCCGAGATCGAAGAGGTCTACGTGAACGGCGACATGGAAACGCGTGTGCCGCACAACCTGAACATCAGCTTCAATTTCGTCGAAGGCGAGTCGCTGATCATGGCCGTCAAGGACGTCGCGGTGTCGTCGGGTTCGGCGTGCACGTCGGCGTCGCTCGAACCTTCGTATGTGCTGCGCGCGCTCGGTCGTAACGACGAACTCGCGCACAGCTCGATCCGCTTCACGGTGGGCCGCTTCACGACCGAGCAGGACGTCGATTACGTGATCAACCTGCTGAAGTCCAAGATTGCGAAGCTGCGCGACCTGTCGCCGCTGTGGGAAATGCACAAGGACGGGATCGATATTTCGACGATCCAGTGGGCTGCGCACTGACGCGCCCGTTTATATCGAATGCAGGTTGAAACGAATCAAGGAGTGTCATCATGGCTTATAGCGACAAGGTGCTGGATCACTACGAAAACCCGCGCAACGTCGGTTCGTTCGCGAAGGACGACGATACGGTCGGCACCGGCATGGTCGGCGCGCCGGCCTGCGGCGACGTGATGAAGCTGCAGATCCGCGTGGGCGCGGACGGCGTGATCGAAGACGCGAAGTTCAAGACCTACGGCTGCGGTTCGGCAATCGCATCGAGCTCGCTCGTCACCGAATGGGTGAAGGGCAAGACGCTCGACCAGGCGATGTCGATCAAGAACACGCAGATCGCGGAAGAACTCGCGCTGCCGCCGGTGAAGATCCACTGTTCGATCCTGGCGGAAGACGCGATCAAGGCTGCAGTGGCCGACTACCGGCAGCGTCACGGCGGCGAAACCGCCGAAGCGGGCGACAGCAAGCAGGCGGCCTGAGCGGGCTACTCCGGACACACGACGGCGCGGCGGTCGAAGTCAGTACGAGCCGCGTCGCCGTACGGTACGGAACAGCAGAAGCGGAGCAGGGCCGACGCGCGTGGCGGATGTGAAGCAGGATGAGCGCATACCGGCGCGCAACGGAGCAATGAGAGACGTTATGGCAATCACGTTGACGGAAAAAGCGGCACAGCATGTGCAGAAGTACCTGACGCGCCGCGGCAAGGGCGTCGGGCTGCGGCTCGGCGTGCGGACGACCGGGTGCTCGGGGCTCGCGTACAAGCTCGAGTATGTGGACGACCTCGCGCCGGAAGATGAGGTATTCGAGTGCAACGGCGTGAAGATCATCGTCGACCCGAAGAGCCTCGCGTATATCGACGGCACGGAACTCGACTTCGCGCGTGAAGGGCTGAACGAAGGCTTCAAGTTCAATAACCCGAACGTGAAGGACGAGTGCGGCTGCGGCGAATCGTTCCGCGTGTAAGCGCGCGCAGAGTGGCAAAAAGGCGGCGCGGGCCGCCTTTTTAATTTCCCGCCGCGCGTTGCCCATTGCCCCCGTTGCCTCTACTCCCTGAACCGACCCACGCGACCCACGCGAATGACACTCAAGATGGCCTCGCTGAACGACAGCCACTTCGATCTCTTCGACCTGCCGGCGCAGTTCGCGCTCGATGCGCACGCGCTCGATGACGCTTACCGCACCGTGCAGGCACAGGTGCACCCCGACCGTTTCGCGGCCGCCGGTGACGCGCAGAAGCGTATCGCGATGCAATGGGCGACGCGCACGAACGAGGCGTATCAGACGCTGCGCGATCCGCTGCGGCGCGCGACGTATCTGCTCGGACTGCGCGGCATCGACGTCGGTGCGGAGAACAACACCGCGATGGAGCCGGCGTTCCTGATGCAGCAGATGGAATGGCGCGAACGGATCGAGGACGCGGCCGGCGCGAAGAACGTCGATGAACTTGAGTCGCTGCTGACCGAACTGCGCGACGAAGAGCGCGTGCGTTTCGGCAAGCTTGCCGCGCTGCTCGACAGCAACGCGGACCAGGCCGCGAGCGAAGCGGTGCGCCAGTTGATGTTCATCGAGCGCGTCGCAGCGGAGATCGGCACCCAGATCGAACGGCTCGACGCGTGAACGCCCGCGTGAATGTTCAGATGAGGCAGCGACCCCCGGCGACGCCCCCAACAGCAATGCGATCCGCCCGATGCGGATCGAACGATTCCGAAGAAGATCACTGATGGCTTTACTGCAAATCTCCGAACCCGGCATGGCGCCCGCGCCGCACCAGCGGCGCCTCGCAGTCGGCATCGACCTCGGCACCACGAACTCGCTCGTCGCCGCGGTGCGCAGCGGCGTGCCCGACGTGCTGCCCGACGAGGAAGGTCACGCGCTGCTGCCGTCGGTCGTCCGCTATCTGCCGAAGGGTGGCCGGCGCATCGGCCGGATCGCAAAGGCCGAGGCCGCGACCGATCCGCGCAACACGATCGTGTCGGTCAAGCGCTTCATGGGGCGCGGCAAGAGCGAAGTGGAGGGCGCCGAAAACGCGCCGTACGACTTCGTCGACGCGCCGGGGATGGTGCAGATCCGCACGGTCGACGGCGTGAAGAGCCCGGTCGAAGTGTCCGCCGAAATTCTTGCGACGTTGCGCCAGCGCGCCGAAGACACGCTCGGCGACGAACTGGTCGGCGCGGTGATCACGGTGCCCGCGTACTTCGACGAGCCGCAGCGCCAGGCGACGAAAGACGCCGCGCGCCTGGCCGGCCTGAACGTGCTGCGTCTTTTGAACGAGCCGACCGCGGCCGCGATCGCCTACGGTCTCGATAACGGCGCGGAAGGCCTGTACGCGGTGTACGACCTCGGTGGCGGTACGTTCGATCTGTCCATTCTGAAGCTCACGAAGGGCGTCTTCGAAGTGCTGGCGGCCGGCGGCGATTCGGCGCTCGGCGGCGACGACTTCGACCAGGCGCTGTATCGCCACGCGCTGGACCAGGCCGGCATCGCCCCCAACACGCTGACGCCCGAAGACGTGCGTCTGTTGCTCGACACCGTGCGCGAAACGAAGGAAGCGCTGTCCGACGCGACGTTCGCGCGGCTCGCGGTAACGTTGTCGAACGACGCGAAACTCGATCTGACGATCGACGAAGCGACGTTCGAAACGGTTACGCAGGCGCTCGTGCAGCGCACGCTCGGTCCGACGAAGAAAGCGTTGCGCGACGCGAAGGTCACCACAGCGCAGATCAAAGGTGTCGTGCTGGTCGGCGGCGCGACGCGGATGCCGGTGATCAGGTGCGCGGTCGAAACGTTCTTCGGCCAGCCGCCGCTGATCAATCTAGATCCCGACAAGGTCGTCGCGCTCGGCGCGGCGATCCAGGCCGATCTGCTTGCCGGCAACCGGGGCGGTGATGGCGACGACTGGCTGCTGCTCGACGTGATTCCGCTGTCGCTCGGCGTCGAGACCATGGGTGGTCTCACCGAGAAGATCGTGCCGCGCAACTCGACGATTCCCGTCGCGCGTGCGCAAGACTTTACGACCTTCAAGGACGGCCAGACGGCGATGGCGATTCACGTGGTGCAGGGCGAGCGCGAGCTCGTGTCCGACTGCCGGTCGCTCGCGCGTTTCGAATTGCGCGGCATTCCGCCGATGGCCGCCGGCGCGGCGCGGATTCGCGTCACGTATCAGGTCGACGCAGACGGCCTGCTGTCCGTGTTCGCGCGCGAACAGCTGTCGGGCGTCGAGGCATCGGTGGTCGTCAAGCCGTCGTATGGCCTCGCCGACGACGACATCGCGAAGATGCTCGAAGACAGCTTCCAGACCGCTGAAGTCGACATGCGCGCCCGCGCGCTGCGCGAGGCGCAGGTCGAAGCGCAGCGTCTGCTGGAAGCGACCGGCGCGGCGCTTGCCGCCGATGGCGAACTGCTCGACGAAGCCGAACGTGCGCAGCTCGACACACAGATCGCCGCGTTACAGGCGGTCGCGCAGAGCTATGACGCTGGCGTGATCGAGGCCGTGACGAAGACGCTCGCCGAAGGCACCGACGAATTCGCCGCGCGCCGGATGAACAAGGGCATCCGCCGCGCACTCGCGGGCCGCAAGCTCGACGAGATCTAAACGCGGGCACAGATGTGCCTGCACGAAGGTGCCAGACGAAACACACGCGTGTGCCAAAACGGCATGCGCGACCAGTAAAATGACGTGGAGCCGACCTGGCGGCCGCGTCGCGGACTAACGGAATACGTATGCCTCAAATCGTTGTGCTGCCTCACGTCGAACTGTGCCCCGAAGGCGCGGTGATTGACGCCGTACCGGGCAAGAGCATCTGCGACAATCTGCTCGACAATGGCATCGAGATCGAGCACGCGTGCGAAAAATCGTGTGCCTGCACGACGTGTCATGTGATCGTGAGAGAAGGGTTCAACGCGCTCACGCCGTCGGAAGAAGATGAGGACGATCTGCTCGACAAGGCGTGGGGGCTCGAACGCGAGTCGCGGCTGTCCTGCCAGGCGATCATGCCGGAAAGCGAGGATCTCGTCGTCGAGATTCCGCGCTATTCGATCAATCATGCGAAGGAAAATCACTAACAGGAGCGAGCTGCCATGAAGTGGACTGACACGCAGGACATCGCGATGGCGTTGACCGACAAGCACGCGGACATCGATCCGCAGCAGGTGCGCTTCACCGATCTGCACCGCTGGGTGATGGAGCTGGAAGGTTTCGACGACGACCCGAACCGGTCGAACGAGAAAATCCTCGAGGCGATCCAGGCCGCGTGGATCGAGGACGCGGATTACTGAGTCAGGCGGTTTTCTCTGCAGGCCGCAATAAAAGCAAAAGGCGATTCCGTGAGGAATCGCCTTTTTGTTTGCCTGCTGCTTTGATCAGATCCCGATCATCATGATCGGGAGCGAATCAGAAGCGCACTCAGCCCGCAACGATCGTGCCGTTTTCGATGCGCACGCGCTGACCTTGCTGGAACGGCGGCGGCGACGCATACGTGAAGTAGCGCGTATGGCCGTTCTCCATCCGCACGCGGACCGAGTACGACGTCGTGCTGCGCAGATGCTTCTCGACCGAGTTACCCGCGAACCCACCGCCCAGCGCGCCGAGAATCGTCATCGCGGTACGACCGCCGCCGCGGCCGAACTGGTTACCCACGACACCGCCGGCCACCGCACCGCCGACCGCGCCGATCCCGGTTCCGTGACCTTCCTGACGAACCGCCGAAATCCCTTCGACCGTGCCGCAGGACTGGCAGTACGCTGGCTGAACCGGCTGCTGTTGAGCGTATTGCGGCGCCTGTTGAGCCGCATATTGCTGCGTCGGCGCAGGCGCACGCGGTGCCTGTGGTTGTTGCTGTTGCTGCTGCTGCGCGTAGGCGGCTGGATTGGCCGGCGCCGCGGAATCGACGACCGCCTGCGATGCCGCGGCAGGTGAAACCTGCGCGGCCTGCGTCTGGTCGGTCTGTGCGTCGGTACTCGACGCCTTCGGGAACATGCCCGTGACGGCCGCGGTGGCCGCGAGGCTGGCGACGATCACCGCACCGGCTGCGGTCGCGACGAGCGGGTGCATACGGCGTTTCGAAGTGTTCTGTTGCGCGGGTTGCGTGTTGTTCAGGTTGTCCATGATTGGCCTCCGTCTCAAGCAGAGTCGAGTGTGATCCAGACTAGTGTCGGACACGTACGAATCGGCGGGGTTTCAATTTGTAACGAAATCCGCAGCACGACCGATGCAAGCCGCGTGAACGGGCACTCGTGGGCCTGCGGAGCCTTGAATTCTCACGATGTTTCGAGCGGCTGCGCGCACGCTGACATCGGTGTATCGGTAGGCTTTTACCGATAGTTACAAACCATAAGAAGAAAAGGGCGGCCGGATGATCCGGCCGCCCCTTCGAACGCTGCGCGATGCTGCCACAACTCGCGCCCGCGCGTTAGTCTTCGCGGCGCAGGTGCGGGAACAGGATCACGTCGCGGATGCTGGGGCTGTCGGTCAGCAGCATCACCAGACGGTCGATGCCGATCCCGCAGCCGCCGGTCGGCGGCATGCCGTATTCGAGCGCGCGGATGTAGTCGGCGTCGTAGTACATCGCTTCCTCGTCGCCGGCATCCTTCTGGTCGACCTGCTTGCGAAAACGCGCGGCCTGGTCTTCCGGATCGTTCAGCTCGGAGAAGCCATTGGCGATTTCGCGGCCCGTGATGAACAGTTCGAAGCGCTCGGTGACACCGGCGAATTTATCGGACTCGCGCGCGAGCGGCGACACTTCGATCGGATAGTCGACGATGTAGGTCGGCTCCCACAGCTGCGCTTCGGCGGTCTCTTCGAACAGCGCGAGTTGCAGCGCGCCGACTCCTGCGTTCAGGAACTGCGGTTGCGACGCGTCGACGCCGAACTTCTTCAGTTCGGTGCGCAGGAACGCGGCATCGCCAAGCTGTGCATCGGTGTATTGCGGCGCGAATTTCTGGATGGCCTGGTTGATCGTCAGGCGATGGAACGGCTTCGACAGATCGAGCTCGCGTCCCTGGTACGTGATCGTTGCACTGCCGAGCGAGTCGATCGCGGCCTGACGGATCAACTGCTCGGTGAAGTCCATGATCCACGCGTAGTCGGTGTACGCCGCGTAGAACTCGATCATCGTGAATTCCGGGTTGTGCCGGACCGACACGCCCTCGTTGCGGAAATTCCGGTTGATCTCGAAGACGCGTTCGAAGCCGCCGACCACCAGCCGCTTCAGATACAGCTCGGGTGCGATGCGCAGGGACATCTGCATGTCGAGCGCGTTGTGATGCGTGGTGAACGGCTTGGCCGCCGCGCCGCCGGGAATCGGGTGCAGCATCGGCGTTTCGACTTCCATGAAGTTCGCGTCGGCCATGAACTTGCGGATCGACGACACGGCCTTCGTGCGCGCGATGAACGTCTGGCGCGTTTCCGGCGTGACGATCAGGTCGACGTAGCGCTGGCGGTAGCGAATCTCCTGGTCGGCGAGACCGTGGAACTTGTCCGGCAGCGGACGCAGCGACTTGGTCAGCAGACGCAGTTCGGTGCAGCGCACCGACAGCTCGCCCTTGTTCGTGCGGAACAGCACGCCGCGCGCCGCGACGATATCGCCCCGGTCCCACTTCTTGAAGGCGTCGTAGGTGGCTTCGCCGACGTCGGCAGCTGTGATGAAGAACTGGATCTCGCCCGACCCGTCGCGCACGGTCGCGAAACTGGCCTTGCCCATCACGCGCTTGAGCATCATCCGGCCGGCCAGCGCGACGTCGAGCGGACTTGCTTCGAGCGCTTCCTTGTCACTGCCGGCGTACTGCGCCTGCAGATCGGCGGCGTGGTGAGTCGGACGAAAGTCGTTCGGGTAGGCGATGCCCTGCTCGCGCAATGCGCGCAGCTTTTCACGGCGCTCGGCAATGAGCTGGTTCTCGTCAAGCTCGGCGCCGGCATTCGGCTGATTCGGTTCGGTCATGATGGTTCGGTAATCGGGAAGGTCCCGCAACGGCAGTAAAAGTGCACGCTACACGGCTTGGGTGACTTCAATGACTTCTGTTGGGGCGGCCGCACGCTGCGCCGCCCCGTGAGACGTCAGACGCCCTGTTTCAGGCTGGCGCTGATGAACGGGTCGAGATCGCCGTCGAGCACGCTCTTCGTATTGCTGATTTCGACGTTGGTGCGCAGATCCTTGATACGGCTGTTGTCGAGCACGTACGAGCGGATCTGGTGACCCCAGCCCACATCGGTCTTGCCCGCCTCGAGCTTGTCCTGCTCGGCCTGGCGCTTGCGGATTTCCGCTTCGTACAGGCGCGATTTCAGCATCGCCATCGCTTCCGCGCGGTTGCGGTGCTGCGAGCGGTCGTTCTGGCACTGCACGACGATGCCCGACGGAAGGTGCGTGATCCGCACCGCGGAGTCGGTCTTGTTGATGTGCTGACCGCCCGCGCCCGACGCGCGATAAGTATCGATGCGCAGGTCGGCCGGATTGATGTCGACCTCGATCGAGTCGTCGACTTCCGGGTACACGAACACCGACGAGAACGACGTGTGCCGTCCGCCCGACGAATCGAACGGCGACTTGCGCACCAGCCGGTGAATGCCGGTCTCGGTACGCAGATAGCCGTACGCATATTCGCCTTCGACCTTGATCGTCGCGTTCTTGATGCCTGCGACGTCGCCTTCCGATTCTTCGAGCACTTCGGTCTTGAAGCCCTTGCGCTCGCAGTAGCGCAGATACTGGCGCAGCAGCATCGCGGCCCAGTCGCACGCTTCGGTGCCGCCGGCACCGGCCTGGATGTCGATGAATGCGTTGTTGGGGTCGGCCGGGTTCGCGAACATCCGGCGGAATTCCATGTCGGCGACGCGCTGTTCGAGCCCGGCCGCATCGGCCTCGCACGCGACGAGCGTGTCTTCGTCGTTCTCTTCGCGCGCCATGTCGAACAGATCCTGCGTGTCGCGCAGATCGTTATCGAGCGCGAACAGCGTATCGACGACGCCTTCGAGCAGCTTCTTTTCCCTACCGAGTGCCTGGGCGTGCTTCGAGTCGTTCCAGACGTCCGGGTCTTCGAGTTCCCTGTTGACTTCGACTAGACGTAAAGCTTTGGTGTCGTAGTCAAAGATACCCCCGTAGCTCGCCCGCGCGATGGCGCAGGTCTGCGAGGGAGCTTTCGATCGCGTTGAGGCGTTCCGCTTCCATGTGGGTCTTCTTGCTTCCGATGCTGTAAAGAGGGCGAATTATAGCCCATCGGGCCCGCCTCACGGGTCTGGCTCACCGCGTTGGCTGTCGCTTCAGGCAGCGTTTCAGCCGGCCGCGTGCTCGACGATCAGCTGCACTCGCGACACGCCATTCCACGTATCGCACGCGAGCCGGTAGGCGAGGGTCGTCCGGGCGGGCAGCGTCTCGGTGTGATTAAACCAGATCGCGTTGAAACGCTGCCGGCCGCGCAGCAGCTGCAGCTTCAGATGCCGGTCCTTGACGAGTGCCTGCGACGCCACGTCGAATTCGCCGGAAAACACTGGCGCCGGGAACCCCTGGCCCCACACCGCGGCCTCGATCAGCTCGACGAACTGCGGCGTGAAATAAGCGTCTTCCAGATCGCCGTCGGTTTCGACGGTGCGCGCAAGCGCGTCGTCCGACAGCCACTCGCGGGCGACCGCTTCGAACGCGGCCGAGAAGCGCGGCACGTCGGCGGCGGCGAGCGTGAGGCCGGCAGCCATCGCGTGGCCGCCGAACTTCATGATCAGACCCGGCTGGCGCTTCGAGATCAGATCGACCGCGTCGCGCAGATGGAAGCCGGGGATCGAGCGGCCCGAGCCCTTGACGAGTTCGCCGCGATCGTCGGCAGGCGCGAACGTGAACGACGGCCGATGAAATTTTTCCTTCAGCCGGCTCGCGACGATGCCGATCACGCCCTGGTGCCAGGTCTCGTTGAACAGCGTGATCGTCGCTGCGCCCTCGGGGTCGACCTCGGACAGATCGGCGAGCGCCTGCTGCTGCATGCCGGCCTCGATTTCGCGCCGCTCGCGGTTCATCCCGTCGAGCTGCTGTGCGAGTTCCCATGCACGGCCGATGTCGTCGGTGATCAGGCATTCGATGCCGAGCGACATGTCCGACAGCCGGCCCGCCGCGTTCAGCCGCGGCCCGAGCGCGAAGCCGAGATCGAAGCCGGATGCGCTGCGCGCGTCGCGGGCTGCCGCGCGAAACAGCGCGGCGATGCCCGGTTGCATGCGGCCGTTGCGGATGCGCTGCAGCCCCTGCGCGACGAGTACGCGGTTATTGCCGTCCAGCTTCACGACGTCGGCGACCGTGCCGAGCGCGACGAGATCCAGCAGGCCGTCGAGGCGCGGCTCCGGCCGTGCGTCGCCGAACGCGCCGCGGCGCCGCAGTTCGGCGCGCAGGGCGAGCAGCACGTAGAACATCACGCCGACGCCCGCGATGCATTTGCTCGGGAACGTGCAGCCCGGCTGGTTCGGATTGACCATCGCGCGCGCGGCGGGGAGGGTGTCGCCGGGCAGATGGTGGTCGGTGACGAGCACGTCGATGCCGAGCGCGTTCGCCGCCTCGACCCCATCGACGCTCGCGATGCCGTTATCGACGGTGATCAGCAGATCGGGCTTGACCGAGGATCGCGTGGCCGCCAGCGCGACGATCTCGGGCGTGAGTCCGTAGCCGTATTCGAAGCGGTTCGGCACGAGGTAGTCGATCTGCGCGCCGAACATCCGCAGGCCGCGCACGGCGACCGCGCAGGCGGTCGCGCCGTCGCAGTCGTAGTCCGCGACGACCAGCATGCGGCGACCGGCGGCGAGCGCATCGGCGAGCAGCGCGGCCGCGTCGTCGCAGCCCTTCAGCGCGCCGGGCGGCACGAGCCGCGCGAGGCCCGTTTCGAGCTCGTCGGGGCGGCAGACGCCGCGTGCCGCATAGAGCCGCGCGAGGACCGGATGCAGGCCATGCCGGGCCAGCACTTCGGCGTCGGCGGGAGGGCACGTGCGCGTAACGATTCGAGTCATGCGGGCAAGCTGCCGGAGAGTCGTGAAGTCATTCGATGAACAGCGACGCGAATACGCGGCGTCGCCAGAATTTGCGCAGGTCACCGCGGGTCACCGCGAGCGTGACCGAGCCGGTATCGCCGCACAGCGTGAATTCGAACGCGCCGAGCTGGCCGGTCTGCAATGCCGCGAGCGCCGGCGCGAACCAGTCGCGCTCGAGTGCTGCGAACGCATCGTTCCAGCGGGCCCAGTCCCGCTCGAGAAACGGCGCGGACAGCGGATCGAGTTCGACGAGCGTGTTGTTAGTCGATGCCGTAGTCGACGCTTCGAGCGCTGCAAACGAAGCCGGCGCGTCGCCAACTGGCGTACCCGCCGCGAGCGCGAGTCCGCGCGTGGCCGCGGCCGCCGACAGTACCCGCGCAAACGGACTCGTCACCGATTGCGCCGCGCCCTGCGCATGAAACCAGATCGAGTTGACGGCGGGCAGCCCACGCGCCTCGCGTGCTTCGTTGACCGGATGCTCGAACCACGCCATCTGCACTTCGTTCTGAAGCTTCATCCACATCCGTGAACGGGCGCCGGTATGCGCTTCGTGAGGTAGCCAGATTTCGATGTTGCGGCCGCTCGCGCGCAGCGGCGATGCGCCCGCGAGCGTACCGAACGCATCGCTCGACAGATACCAGCGCGTCGGCTGTGGCGCCTCGATGCGCACACCGAGTTCTTCGATCAGCGGCCGCGCGAGTGCAAGCAGCGTCGCGGCTTCGTCGTCGGACACGTCGAGCGACGCGGGATCGATCAACACGAGATGGTCGTGTGCGATGCGCACGTGGACCGGTTGCACGCAGGCCCACGTCGCGCTGCCGGGATCGCCGCCGTCGGCGAGCAGCATGTAGGGGGCCAGAGGGGCTTCGTCGGTAGCGGCTGCAGCGTTGGCAACGTCAGCGACCGCGCCGAAGCGCTTCGCGATCCAGCGTTCGTGCGGCAACGTGCGCTGGAAGTCCTCGCCGATCACCCGTTCGACTTCGGTCGCCCGTGAGATCAGCCGGGCCAGTGCCGGGTAAGCCGTGCCGGACAATGTGGCGGATGCGTCGGCCGCGGCGGGCAGCGCGAAAGGCAGCAAAAGATGGAGGCGGTCGACATGCATGATGCTGCGCATTGTATGGCAAACTTCGCGGTTGATCGGTGTATCGGCGGTGGCGCACGAGTCCCGAAGGAACCATTAGGCCCTCCCGGCACCCGAAGCAACAGGCGCCTTGTTCAGCAGGCTGGGACGACGCACCGGTAAACAGCCGTAAGATCCCGGCGAGAAAATACAACGCGGCACGCACGGCATGACACGCAACAATAGAGCAACAGTAAAAAGCAACGGCAGGGGCGGTATCCGGGGGCAACGGTGGTGCGCGGTCAGGGCCGGTCGCGCTGCACCACGGCATACCGCGCCGACGGCCGTAGAACGCAGATAAGGATTCGCTTGAAATTTCCCTACGAATGGCAGATCGGCTGGCGCTACACCCGCGCTGGCAAACGCACGACCGGCAACGGCTTCATTTCTTTCATCGCGCTCGTGTCGATGTCGGGCATCGCGCTCGGCGTCGCGGCGCTGATCGTCGTGCTGTCGGTGATGAACGGCTTCCAGAAGGAAGTGCGCGACCGGATGCTGTCGGTGCTCGCGCACGTCGAGATCTTTTCGCCGACCGGCTCGATGCCCAACTGGCAACTGACCGCGAAAGAAGCCCGGCAGAACCACGAGGTGATCGGCGCGGCGCCTTACGTCGAAGCGCAGGCGCTGCTCACGCGTGCCGACGCGGTGAGCGGGGTCGCGCTGCGCGGCGTCGAACCGTCGCTGGAGCCGGAGGTGTCGGACATCGGCAAGGACATGAAGGAAGGCACGCTGAACTCGCTGACCCCTGGCGATTTCGGCATCGTGCTTGGCGCCGATCTCGCCGCGAATCTCGGCGTGCGCAAGGACGACAAGATCACGCTCGTCGCGCCGGAAGGCACGATAACGCCGGCCGGCATGCTGCCGCGGCTCAAGCAGTTCACCGTGGTCGGCGTGTTCGAGTCCGGGCATTACGAATACGACAGCACGCTCGCGCTGATCAACATCCGCGACGCGGAGGCGCTGTTCCGGCTACCCGCGCCGACGGGCGTGCGGCTGCGACTAACCGACATGCAGCGCGCGCCGGAAGTCGCGCATCAACTGGCGCGCTCACTGTCGGGCGACCTGTATATCCGCGACTGGACGCAGCAGAACAAGACCTGGTTCTCCGCGGTGCAGATCGAGAAACGGATGATGTTCATCATCCTTACGCTGATCATCGCGGTCGCGGCATTCAATCTCGTGTCGTCGCTGGTGATGACCGTGACCAACAAGCAGGCGGACATCGCGATCCTGCGCACGCTCGGCGCGCAGCCGGGCTCGATCATGAAGATCTTCGTCATACAGGGCGTGACGATCGGCTTCGTCGGCACGGCGACCGGCGTCGCGCTCGGCTGTCTGATCGCGTGGAGCATTCCGTGGCTCGTGCCGATGATCGAGCATCTGCTCGGCGTGCAGTTCCTGCCGCCGTCGGTGTACTTCATCAGCGAGCTGCCGTCGGAACTGGTCCCGAGCGACGTGATCCGCATCGGCGTGATTGCGTTCGTGCTGTCGTCGCTTGCCACGCTGTACCCGAGCTGGCGCGGTGCGAAGGTCCGTCCGGCGGAGGCGCTCCGCTATGAGTAATCTCGATCTCGACCAGAAGCGGCCCGATACGATGTCCGGCGATGCCAGCAAGTACCCCTACGTGCTCGAAGCGTTGAGCATCTCGAAGTCGTTCGTGCAGGGCGGCCTGAACGTGCAGGTGCTCGACAACACCGCGCTCACCGTGCATCGCGGCGAGAAGCTCGCGATCGTCGGCGCGTCGGGCTCCGGCAAGAGCACGCTGCTGCATGTGCTCGGCGGTCTCGACGATCCGAGCGCGGGCCAGGTGTCGGTGATGGGCAAGCCGTTCACGAAGCTGTCCGAGCGCGAGCGCAACGACCTGCGTAACCGCGCGCTCGGCTTCGTCTATCAGTTCCATCATCTGCTGGCGGAATTTACGGCGCTCGACAACGTCGCGATGCCGCTGCGCATCCGTCGCCTCACGACCGAGGCCGCGCGCAGCGAAGCACTCGCGATGCTCGATCGCGTTGGGCTCGCGCATCGTGCGAAGCACCGGCCCGGCGAACTCTCGGGCGGCGAGCGGCAACGCGTGGCGATCGCCCGCGCGCTGGTGACGAAGCCCGCGTGCGTGCTTGCCGACGAGCCCACGGGCAATCTTGACGGCGGTACCGCGGACACGGTGTTCGACCTGATGCTCGAACTGTCCGAAACGCTCAATACGAGCTTCGTGATCGTCACGCACGATATGGAACTCGCGGCGCGCTGCGACCGCATCATGCGGTTGCGCGACGGCGTGCTGCACGAGGAGCCGAAGGTCTCGGCCTGACGTTCGACGTTTCGTTTGACGTTTCACCCTGACGGGGAGCGCCGCGCATGTGGATCGATACGCACTGTCATCTCGACGCGTCGGAATTCGACGCGGACCGTGACGCGGTCGCCACGGCGGCGCATGACGCGGGTGTCGCGCGGATCGTGATTCCCGGCGTCGCGCGCGACCACTTCTCGCGGGTCCGCGAGCTCGCGCATCGGGTGGCGGGCGGCGCGTACGCGCTCGGCATCCATCCGCTCTTCACGCCGCAAGCGCAGGACAGCGACCTCGACGCGTTGCGGATGGAGATCGAAGCGAGCCTCGACGATCCCCTGTTCGTCGGGCTCGGCGAAATCGGTCTCGACTATTTCGTCCCCGGTCTCGACGACGAACGTCAGCAGTTCTTCTACAACGAGCAACTCAAGCTTGCGCGCGAATTCGATCTGCCGGTGATCTGTCACGTGCGTAAATCGCAGGACCAGGTGTTGAAGGGGCTCCGTCGACATGGCGTGCATCGCGGCATCGCGCACGCGTTCAACGGCAGCTTCCAGCAGGCGCATGCGTTCATCGATCACGGCATGCATCTCGGCTTCGGCGGCAATCTCACTTTCGAGCGCGCACGGCAGATTCGCCGGCTCGCGGAGCAGTTGCCGCTCGATGCGCTCGTCGTCGAAACCGACGCGCCCGACATCGCGCCCGAATGGCTCTACCGGCAGCGCAACACGCCGGATCAGGTGCCGCGCATCGGTGCGTGCCTCGCGCAACTGCGCGGCATCGGCGAAGACGAACTCGCCCTCGGCACAACGGCTAACGCGCACGTCGCGCTGCCCCGGCTCGCCCGATCCTCCGCATAATCGTCCGCAGCGGGCCGCGTTCTCGCGACCGCTGCGGTGAGCTTCGCTTGCCGTTTTGTCGTCGACGCGGCGACCGCTGTCGACGGCGAGCGGGGAGGGCGAGTGCGGGCGGTGTGGTGCGGGTTTGCGTTGGGCGTGATGGTCTTGCAGCAGCAGGCAGCGTTGCCGTCGGCGACAGCGTGGGGCATGCTGATCGCGATGGCAATCGCGGGCGTGAGCGTCGCTGTGTGGCCTTGCGAGAAGGCTCGCGTTTATTTTGGCGCAAGTGCGCTGATGTTCGCCGCTGTATGTATTGGCTTCGGCTATGCAGCCTGGCGCGCGGAACTGCGTCTCGCGGCGGGCTTGCCGCACGCCTGGGAAGGGCGCGACATCGACGTGACCGGCTATATCGACGGCCTGCCTTCGGTCGATGAAAACGGAGTACGTTTTCTATTCCACGTCGATACGGTCGCCGCACCGATTCCCCATTTTCCGCGCACGCTGCAGCTATCGTGGATCGCCCGCGATGCGCCGCCGCCCGCACTGCCGCCCGGTTCGCGCTGGCGTCTGCCGGTGCGGCTCAAACGGCCGCACGGCAACGCGAACCCCGGCGTGCGCGACGCCGAGGCCGCTTGGCTCGAACGCGACGTGCGCGCGACCGGCTACGTCAGCGCACCCATTCGTGCAATGCGGCTCGCAGGCGATGCGCACAGCGTTGGGGTGACGATCGATCGCTGGCGCGCCGCGCTGCGCGCGCGGATCGATACAGTGCTCGCGGATGCACCGCATCGCGGGATCGTCGTCGCGCTCGCAGTCGGTGCGCAGGACGCCGTGAGCGCGGACGACTGGAAAGCGATGCGCGATACCGGCACGAGTCATCTGATCGCGATCTCGGGTTTGCATATCGGTCTTGTCGCGGGCTTCGCTGCGTGGATGGTGGGCGGCGTGTGGCGGCGCTCAGGCTTCGTCGGCCGCAACTGGGCGTTGCGCGTGCCGGCGCAGAAGGTCGCGGCGCCCGGCGGCGCGGCGTTCGCCGCAGTGTATGCAGCGCTGGCCGGTTTCAACGTACCGGCGCAACGCACATTGTGGATGCTAACGGTCGTCGCGCTGGCATTCGCGAGTGGCCGCACGGTCCCGGCGTCGGTCGTGCTCGCGTGGGCGCTCGGCCTCGTGCTGCTGATCGATCCGTGGGCGGTGCTGTCGGCGGGATTCTGGCTGTCGTTCTGCGCGGTCGCGGCGATCCTGTTCGCGCTGTCCGGACCGTCGCATCGCGTGGTGCCCAATGAGACGATCGAGCATGAGTCTGTTGTCCGGCGCTTCGTGCGGCGCAGTCTGCGCGTCTGGGCGAATCATCTGCGCGAAGGCTCGCGCGTACAGTTCGCGGTGACGATCGCGCTCGCGCCGCTCACCGTCTGGTGGTTCGCGCAGATTCCGCTCGTCGGGCCGCTCGCGAATGTGTTCGCGGTTCCATGGATGAGTCTGCTCGTCACGCCCGCGGTGCTCGTGGGTACCGCGCTGCCCGCACCGCTCGATGCATTTGCGTTCGACGTCGCACACGCACTGCTGCGCGCGCTGATGCCGGTTCTGCAATGGCTCGCCGCGCCGAAGTGGGCGCTGTGGTTTCTGCCGCGGCCGGGCATCGGTGCGCTTGCGTGCGCGGCGCTCGGTGTCGCGTGGTGCCTCGCGCCGCGTGGCTGGCCGCTGCGGCCGGCGGGGGCGCTCGCGTGCCTGCCGCTGCTGTTGCCGCCGCCTGCCGGGCCGCCACCAGGCACGTTCCGGCTGACCGCGCTCGACATCGGGCAGGGCTCGTCGATCCTCGTCGAGACCGCGCATCACACGCTGCTGTTCGACGCGGGGCCGGGCGCGGAGTCGACCCATGCGGGCGAGCGCATCGTCGTGCCGTTCCTGCAGGCGCACGGCGTGACGACGCTCGACGCGCTCGTCATCAGTCATTCGGATTCCGATCACTCGGGCGGAGCGTCGGCGGTGTTCGACAACATCGACGTGCGGCAACTGCTCGCGTCGTTGCCCGGCACGCATGCATTGTGGAGCCGCGCGATTGCGGTGGGCGCCGACCGCGTGCGCTGCGCCGCGGGGCAGCACTGGCAGTGGGACGGCGTCGACTTCGCGATGCTGTGGCCGGACCCGGGTCCGCTGCGCGGCAGTCCGAACGACCAGTGCTGCGTACTGCGCGTCAGCATCGCGGCGCCGAACGGCGCGCCCGCGCTGGCCGCGTTGCTGGCCGCCGATATCGAGGCGCCGGTCGAACGCACGCTGCGCGGGCGCGATCCCGCCGCGCTGCGCGCGCAGGTGCTGCTCGTGCCGCATCACGGCAGCCATACGTCGTCGACCGAGCCGTTCCTCGATTCTGTCGGTCCGCTCATCGCCGTATTTCAGGTAGGCTATCGCAACCGTTTTCATCACCCGCATCCCGGCGTGTTCGCGCGTTACGAGGCGCGGCACATCGAGCTCGCACGCAGCGACGACGACGGTGCGGTGACGGTCGAGGCGGCGGGTACGACGCTGTCGCTCGATCGGTACCGCGATACGCAGCGGCGCTACTGGATGGGCCAGTGATTGGGCAAGCGATGGCGCCGCGGCGGTCAGCGGGCGGACACGCCGCAGTTTGGGTTAGGGGTCAGGGTTCAGCACCGCATTCAGAACGGAGACAGCCGCAGTTGAAAAACATCATCCACTTCTCGCACGCAAACGGTTTTCCGGCGTCGACCTATCGAACGATCTTCGCGGAGCTGTCGGACGACTACGAATTGCGCTTCATCGAGCGCATCGGTCACGACACGCGCTTTCCGGTCACGCGGGACTGGCCGCATCTCGTCGAACAGCTGCTCGAGGACATCGGCCGCACGTACGAGCAGCCAGTGTGGCTCGTCGGCCATTCGCTGGGCGGCTATCTGTCGCTGATGGCTGCGCTGAGAAAGCCGCAGTGGGTGAGGGGCGTGGTGATGCTCGATTCGCCGGTCATCGCGGGCTGGCGCAGCAGCATGCTGCGCGTGTCGCAATGGACCGGGCTCGACGAGCGGCTGTCGCCGGCCGCGGCCACGCGCACGCGCCGCACGCACTGGACGAGCCGCGAAGAGGCATGGCGGCATTTCCATTCGAAACCGGCGTTCGCGCGCTGGGACGAACGCGTGCTGTCCGACTACATCGATTTTGGCATTCCGCAGAGTTCACCGGACGGCTCGCGCGCGCTCGCGTTCGACCGCCGCACCGAATACCGGATCTACCGCACGTTGCCGCATACGGTCGGTGCGCGGCTCGCGCGTGGGGCGCCGGTGCCGGTCGGGTTCATCGCGGGCACGCATTCGAAGGAGATCCGCCAGGCGGGTCTCGATGCGACACAGCGGGCGACTGGCGGGCATCTCGAATGGATCGAAGGCAGTCATCTTTATCCGATGGAAAAGCCGATCGAAACCGCGCGGGCAATTCAGCGGATGCTGCGCGAACTCGAACACCGCGCGTAGCAGAGCGGGGAGGTGGGAAAGCGGCGGGTTCTCCGCCTGCGAATACGGAGCGTGGTGCACGTCGTGATGCGCATCGATAGCAGGCCTGCGACGCGCCAGTGCCACGTGCACAGCACGTAGACACGCCCATTCTGCAATCTCAAAATGAGGGTGGAGGAAGGCCCTGCCGTACACGTCCGAACGGTCGTGCCGCGCATCGCGCCAGACTGCCCGAAGTGCACCGGATGCCCCGCAGATTGCTGGGTTGGGGCCCTGCTTTACGGTATAATCCGTTTTTCCCGCGAGCATCCAGCGATGACCAAATATGTTTTCGTCACCGGCGGCGTAGTGTCTTCCCTCGGCAAGGGTATTGCCGCCGCTTCTCTCGCCGCGATCCTCGAATCGCGCGGCCTCAAAGTCACCCTCCTCAAGCTCGATCCCTACATCAACGTCGACCCCGGCACGATGAGCCCGTTTCAGCACGGCGAAGTGTTCGTGACGGAAGACGGCGCGGAGACCGATCTCGACCTCGGCCATTACGAGCGCTTCATCAGTACGAAGATGCGCAAGGCCAACAACTTCACGACCGGCCAGATCTACGAATCGGTGATCCGCAAGGAACGCCGCGGCGATTATCTGGGCAAGACGGTGCAGGTCATTCCGCATATCACGAACGAAATCCAGGCGTTCATCGAACGCGGCGCGGCATCCGCGACGTGCGGTGAGCCGGACGTCGCGATCGTCGAGGTGGGCGGCACCGTCGGTGACATCGAATCGTTGCCGTTCCTCGAAGCCGCGCGGCAGATGAGCCTGCGCATGGGGCGCAACAGCGCGTGCTTCGTGCACCTCACGCTCGTGCCGTTCATCGCCACGGCCGGCGAACTGAAGACCAAGCCCACGCAGCACAGCGTGCAGAAGCTGCGCGAAATCGGCATCTTCCCGACCGTACTGCTGTGCCGCGCCGACCGTCCGATCCCCGACGACGAACGCGCGAAGATCTCGCTGTTCTCGAACGTGCCGGAAGACGCGGTCATTTCCGTGTGGGACGTCGACAGCATCTACAAGATTCCGCAGATGCTGTGCGACCAGGGGCTCGACAAGATCGTCTGCGAAGAACTCAAGATTGCGCCGAAGCCGGCCAACCTGTCGCTATGGGCCTCGCTCGTCGACAAGCTCGAGAACCCGCAGCACGAAGTGACGATCGGCATGGTCGGCAAGTACGTCGATCTGACCGAGTCGTATAAGTCGCTGATCGAAGCGCTGCGTCACGCGTCGATCCATACGTCGACGAAGGTCAACATCGAGTACATCGACTCGGAAGAGATCGACGCGAACGGCGTCGACGGCCTCAAGCATCTCGATGCCGTGCTCGTGCCGGGCGGCTTCGGCCGGCGCGGCACCGAAGGCAAGATCAAGGCTATCGCCTACGCACGCGAAGCGAAGGTGCCGTACCTCGGCATCTGTCTCGGCATGCAGCTCGCGGTGATCGAGTTCGCCCGCGACGTGGTCGGCCTCGCCAATGCAAACAGCACCGAATTCGATCCGGCCACGCCGAGCCGCGTCGTCGCGTTGATCACCGAGTGGTACGACCGCGACGGCAAGGTCGAGAAGCGCACTGAGGAATCCGATCTCGGCGGCACGATGCGGCTCGGTTCGCAGCGCTGCCCGATCAAGCCCGGCACGATGGCCGGGGAGATCTACGGCAAGGACGTGAACGAGCGCCATCGCCACCGTTATGAAGTCAATAACCGCTTCGTACCCCAGCTCGAAGCGGGCGGCCTTATCATCAGCGCGCGTACCCCGAGCGAGGATCTGCCGGAAATGATGGAACTACCGCGCGATATGCATCCGTGGTTCGTCGGCGTGCAGTTCCACCCGGAATTCACGTCCACGCCGCGCGACGGTCATCCGCTCTTCAAGTCGTTCGTCGAAGCGGCGCTTGCGCACCAGCAGTCGCACACGGTGAGCGAAGTGAAGGAGAAAGCATGAAACTCTGCGGGTTTGAAGCCGGCCTCGACAAGCCGTTCTTCCTGATCGCGGGCACGTGTGTCGTCGAATCCGAACAGATGACGATCGACACCGCCGGCCGGCTGAAGGAAATCTGCGCGAAGCTGGGCGTGCCGTTCATCTACAAGTCGTCGTACGACAAGGCCAATCGAAGCAGCGGCAAGTCGTTTCGTGGCCTCGGTATGGACGAAGGGCTGCGCATCCTGTCCGAAGTGAAGCGCCAGCTTGATCTGCCGGTGCTGACCGACGTCCACAGCGAGCACGAGATCGAGCAGGTCGCTGCCGTCGTCGACGTGCTGCAGACGCCGGCGTTCCTGTGCCGGCAGACCGACTTCATCCACGCGTGCGCGCGCTCGGGCAAACCGGTCAACATCAAGAAGGGCCAGTTTCTCGCGCCGCACGACATGAAGAACGTGATCGACAAGGCACGCGACGCGGCCCGCGAAGCGGGGCTGTCGGAAGACCGCTTCATGGCTTGCGAACGCGGCGTTTCGTTCGGCTATAACAACCTCGTGTCGGATATGCGCTCGCTCGCGATCATGCGCGAAACCGGCGCGCCGGTCGTGTTCGATGCAACTCACTCGGTGCAACTGCCGGGCGGACAGGGCACGAGCTCGGGCGGCCAGCGCGAATTCGTGCCGGTGCTCGCGCGCGCGGCGATCGCGTCGGGCATCGCGGGCGTCTTCATGGAGACTCACCCGAACCCGGCGGAAGCGAAATCGGACGGCCCGAACGCGGTGCCGCTGCACCGCATGGCCGATCTGCTCGAAACCCTGGTTACGCTGGACCGGGCGGTGAAGCGCACCCCGTTCCTCGAGAGCGATTTCAACTGATGCGGCATCCGCGGCGCGATCTCGCGATCTGCGCCGTGGATGAACCGATGGAGGAGAGGCGAACGGCCGGCGGCGATGCACGACATCGACACGCGGGTCCACGAAGATACGCAACGCGTTGCTCGACCGGGTTGACCGGCTGCGGCGCGCAGATGAACCGACGACCTTCAGCGGCGTCTGACGACAGACGCACGGCGCGAATGCAGTCGTCACCGGAAAGCATCCACCGTTATTTCTTGAGGAAACCATGAGTGCTATCGTAGATATCATCGGTCGCGAGATTCTCGATTCGCGAGGCAACCCCACCGTCGAATGCGACGTGCTGCTGGAATCGGGCACGATGGGCCGCGCAGCGGTGCCGTCGGGCGCATCGACCGGCTCGCGCGAGGCGATCGAGCTGCGTGACGGCGAAACTGGCCGCTACGGCGGCAAGGGCGTGCTGAAAGCGGTCGAGCATATCAACACCGAAATCTCCGAAGCGATCATGGGGCTCGACGCCTCCGAGCAGGCGTTCCTCGACAAGACGCTGCTCGAACTCGACGGCACCGACAACAAGTCGCGCCTCGGCGCGAACGCGATGCTGGCGGTGTCGATGGCCGTCGCGAAAGCCGCCGCGGAAGAAGCCGGCCTGCCGCTGTACCGCTATTTCGGCGGCTCGGGTGCGATGCAACTGCCGGTGCCGATGATGAACATCGTCAATGGCGGCGCGCACGCGAACAACAGCCTGGATATCCAGGAATTCATGATCGTGCCGGTCAGCCAGCCGAGCTTCCGCGAAGCGCTGCGCTGCGGCGCCGAAGTGTTCCACGCGCTGAAGAAGATCCTCGCGGACCGCGGCATGAGCACGGCGGTCGGCGACGAAGGCGGCTTCGCGCCGAACTTCGGCAGCAACGACGAATGCCTGTCCACCATTCTGCAAGCCATCGAAAAAGCTGGCTACCGCGCCGGCGAAGACGTGCTGCTCGCGCTCGACTGCGCGGCGAGCGAGTTCTATCACGATGGCAAGTACCAGCTGGCGGGCGAAGGCCTGCAGCTTTCGTCGGCGGAATTCACCGACTACCTCGCGACGCTCGCCGACAAGTTCCCGATCGTGTCGATCGAAGACGGCATGCACGAAAGCGACTGGGCCGGCTGGAAGCTGCTCACCGACAAGCTCGGCAAGAAGATCCAGCTGGTCGGCGACGATCTGTTCGTCACGAACACGCGGATCCTGAAGGAAGGCATCGAGAAGGGTGTCGCGAACTCGATCCTGATCAAGATCAACCAGATCGGCACGCTGACCGAAACCTTTGCAGCGATCGAAATGGCGAAGCGCGCCGGCTACACCGCAGTGATCTCGCACCGCTCGGGCGAAACCGAAGACTCGACGATCGCCGACATCGCAGTCGGGCTGAACGCCGGGCAGATCAAGACCGGCTCGCTGTCGCGCAGCGACCGTATCTCGAAATACAACCAGCTGCTGCGCATCGAGGAAGATCTCGGCGATATCGCGAGCTACCCGGGCAAGTCGGCGTTCTACAACCTGCGTTAAGCGTTGCAGCCGTCATCCTTCATTTCAGCATCGACCCGCCGCCCTGCGTATAGCGCAGGGCGGCTCGTATTATCTGCACTCCCTTTTTCATGCGGCTCGTCACTGTCGTTCTGATCGTTCTGCTGGCGCTGATCCAGTACCCACTCTGGTGGGGGCATGGCGGCTGGCTGCGCGTTCACGAACTGCAGCAACAACTCGGCGAACAGCAGAAAAAGAACGCCGATGAAAAGGTGCGCAACGAACGGATCGAGGGTGAGGTGCAGGATCTGCAGAACGGCACGTCGGCCGTCGAGGAACGCGCGCGTTACGAGATGGGGATGGTAAAGGACAGCGAAGTGTTCGTGCAGTTCGTGTCGCCGAACGCATCGAGCCCGGTGGCGAATACACAGACCTCACAGACCTCACAGACCTCGGCCACGTCGACGCGTGGTGTGATGTCGGCGGCACCGGTGCGCGTCGTGCCGAATCCGGAATCGCGCGCAAGGCCTGACCGCAAACATGCGGGCAAGAAGGGTAAGGACAGCAAGGATGCAAAGGGTGCGGTGGCCCAGCATTGATGGGACGACGGCGGGGCGGGTCGAGGTTCCCGGAAACGAAAAAAGCGCGATTTTCATCGCGCTTTTTTTATTGGCCAAAGCCGGGGACTACTCCTGACGTTACCAGCCCCATCCCCATCCCGGCGCATAGCCGTAGCCCACGCCCGTTCCCCATCCGCGGCCCCATCCACCGCCGCCGTAATAGCTGCCATAGACGCTTACCGGCGGACTGTAATAGCGCGCATACGCCTCAGCGGCAGCTTCGGCGGCCATCGACTGGTTCTGCTCGTTCAGCACCTGCCGGTCGATTGCGTCGTAGCGCTGGCGTTCCTGTTCGGTCAGCGGGCGGGCACCGTTCGGCAGCCCGGATTGATCTGCCGGCAGACGGCTATAGATCGGCGCGGGGCCTGGCGGCTCCAGCGCGCAGCCGGCAAGTGCCACGGCGCCGGCCGTCAGCGACGCGGCGATCGCCGCTCGGCGGCCCGGCAGCAAAAAAATGGAAAGAGGCGTTGTCATTTTTAAATCTCCCGTCGGCCGTGCCCGCGGCTGTTATCGCGTGGGCAACCGTCCGTCATACCTCACCCCACGCTGCGGCGACGCGATCAGTGCCGTTGCGTCGCGGCGGGCGTCAATCCTTCTGAGAGCCCGGTGGCGAGAAAAAGTTGCGCGACGTCAACCGGATCGAACTCGTACCGCTGATTGCAGTACTCGCAGTGGATTTCGACGTGGCCGCGCTCTTCGAGCACGCTGTCGACTTCCTCGCGACCCAGCATCTTCAGCATTGCACCGACCCGTTCGCGCGAACAGCTGCACTGGAAGCGCGCCGTGGCGGGCTCGAAGTGCTGCACGTTCTCCTGCCAGAACAGGCGGCGGAATACGGTGTCCGGCTCCTCGGTCAGCAGTTCCTCACGCGACAGTGTGCCGCCAAGCGTGCACACGCGCTCCCACGTGTCGGCGTCGAGTTCGCCCGGATGCGGGACGATGCCGCCGTCGCCGGGCAGCTTCTGCAGCAGCATGCCGACCGCGCGGTCGGCATCGGCAGCGAGCCACAGCCGCGTGTCGAGCTGCTCCGAGTGGTGCATGTAGTGTTCGAGCACCTCGGCCATCGATTTCAGCGGACCATCGACGCCCGACAGCGGCACGATGCCCTGATACGGCTGCTGGCCGGGCTGTTTGTTGAGCGGATCGAGCGTGATTACACAGCGACCGTGGCCACCCGCGTTGAGGAGCTCGATCAGCGTCACGTCGTCGCCGATCGTGGCCGCGACGTCGCCCGAGAATTTCGCGGTGGCGCGCATCGACAGATCCGAGCCGCACTGCACGACCAGCATCTTGACCGGCCCGTCGCCGAAAATCTGCATGATCAGCGTGCCGTCGAATTTCAGGTTCGCGGACAGCAGCGCGCACGCGGCCATCATTTCGCCGAGCACCGTACGTACGGGCGTCGGGTAGTCGCGGCGCGTCAACACTTCTTGCCACGTGTTCCGCAGCGAAACGATCTCGCCGCGCACCGGCGCCGCGCTGAAGATGAACTTTTGCAACTCGTCCTTCACAACTTTTCCTTGTCTAATGGCACGGCTGGTCGCCGCACCTGCACGCCATCGCGCGACCGGCACCTAATCTGCACTTAGCCGATCCGCACGAGCTGTGCCTTGAAATATTCGCGGCGTTCCACATAAGTCGCCGCGTTGCGCCGCATGCCGGCAATATCCGCGTCCGTCAGTTCGCGCACTACCTTCGCTGGCGCGCCGAGGATCAGCGAGTTGTCCGGAAACACCTTGCCTTCGGTTACGACCGCGCCCGCACCAACCAGACAGTTGCGGCCGATGACCGCACCATTCAAGACCACCGCCTGAATTCCGACCAGCGCGCCTTCCTTGATCGTGCAGCCGTGCAGCATCGCCTGATGGCCGATCGTCACGTTTGCTTCGATCGTCAGCGGGTAGCCGGGGTCCGTGTGCAGCACTGCGCCTTCCTGGATGTTGCTGCCGGTGCCGACCGTGATCGGCTCGTTGTCGCCGCGGATCGCCGCGCCGAACCAGACGCTGGCGTTTTCGTCGAGCGAGACCTTGCCGATGATCGTCGCCGTGTCCGCGACGAACACGCTTTCATGGATGGTCGGGGCTGCGCCGCCCAGCTTGTAGATTGCCACGGTGTCTCCTGTGCGTCGCGTGCCGCGCGGCCGGCGCCAGCACGCGTTCGCAGCGCCAGCGCGCTGCATCGTGATCGAATCGCGTATTGTAAACGGTTGTACATGCAGGCTGGGTGACGTGGGATCCGGAGGACCGGATGCCTGCGCAGGTTCTTCCGGCTGCCGCGCCGTATCGGCTTTCCTCTGCCTCTTTCTCGCAGACCGTGTTTCCGTCTGCCATGACGTCATGAGTTCTATCGCTTCCGTTGCTTCCGTTGGTTCCGTCCCGTCCGCGCCGTTGTGTGCGCGGACCGTCGCGCTGGTCGCGCTGCGCGAATCCGATCCGCCGGTGAAGGCGCGGGCCACGCGTCTGCTGCGCGAGCAGGTTGCGAGCGGCGCGGCGGTGTGTCTGCCCGACGCGGCGATCGCGGAGCCGAACGATCTGCCGGGACGGCCGGCCCGTCCCGAACTGGTCGAGCCGCGACGGCTAGGGCGGCGCAGTATGCAGTCGCCGGAAGGGCGCGCGGTGCTGCTGCACGCGCTCGCGCACATCGAATTCAACGCGATCAATCTCGCACTCGACGCCGTCTGGCGTTTCTCAGGCATGCCGCACGCGTTCTACGTCGACTGGCTGAAGGTCGCAGCGGAGGAGGCGCATCACTTCTCACTGCTCGTCGCGCGGCTCGCCGAACTCGGTCACGCGTACGGCGATTTTCCCGCGCACGACGGCCTCTGGGACATGTGCGACCGCACCCGCGACGACGTGCTCGCGCGGATGGCGCTCGTGCCCCGCACGCTCGAAGCGCGCGGGCTCGACGCATCGCCGCCGATTCGCGCGCGGCTCCAGCAGGCGGGCGATCACGCGTCGGCGGAGATTCTCGACGTGATCCTGCACGACGAGATCGGCCACGTGCTGATCGGCAACCGCTGGTTCCGGCACCTGTGCGACGAGCGGGGGCTCGATCCCCATCCGACCTATGTTGCGCTTGCCGACCGCTACCACGCGCCGAAGCTGCGTGGCCCGTTCAACTTCGCCGCACGGCGCGACGCCGGTTTCGACGAAACTGAACTGGCGGCGCTGGCCGCCTCCGACAACCCACCTGCAGACTGAGCGATCGAGCGATCCCTCCGGCACGCGGCAGCCGTGAGCGAAGCTGGCTATAATCGGACGATCGTTCTTTTTTTGGGTTGCTCATGAATACTTCCCTGTCCGAATTCGTTACCGTCCGTGGCGTCCGGCTGCACGTGCGCCGCTGGGGTAACGCGGACGCGCCCACGCTGTTCATGCTGCACGGCTGGATGGACGTCGCCGCGTCGTTCCAGTTCGTCGTCGATGCGCTCGGCGGCGACTGGCAGGTGATCGCTCCGGACGCGCGCGGCTTCGGGCTGTCGGACTGGCCGGTTGCGGCGAACGGCGGCGGCCATTACTGGTTTCACGAATACCTGTCCGATCTCGATGCGCTGCTCGACCACTACGCGCCGTCGGGCGAAGTGAATCTGGTCGGGCACAGCATGGGTGCCAATGTGGCGTGCATGTACGCGGGCGCGCGGCCCGAGCGCGTGCGCCGTGTCGTCGATCTGGAGGGCTTTGGCTTGCCACCGGCGTATGCCGCGCAGACGCCGCATCGTCTGCGGGCGTGGCTCGATGAAATGCGCGAGCCGCCGCGCCTGAAGCACTACGCGTCGCTCGACGATGTCGCCGCACGTCTCATCAAGACCAACGAACGGCTGCAGCCGCAGCGCGCGCGCTTTCTCGCGCCGCACTGGTCGCGGCCGGACGGCGAGGGCGGTTACATGCTGCTCGCCGATCCCGCGCACAAACTGCGCGGGCCGATGCTGTACCGGCTCGACGAGGTGATGGCGGTGTGGGCCAAGGTGCGTGCGAAAGTGCTGCACGTGGAAGCGGTCGCGTCGCCGACGCTCGCGCAGATTGCCGGCGAGATTCCGCTCGCGGAGTTCAAGGCGCGTTTCAGTGCCTTCCCGAACTGGCGCGAAAAAATCATCGACGACGCGGGGCACATGGTCCATCACGATCAGCCGGAGCAGGTGGCCGCGCTAATCGAGGCGTTCTGCGCGTGATGTCACTTCAGTGGTCACGCCAATGACTTTTTGCGCATAAGGCGCTGTAGGGGCGGCGTAAGCCGCTACGGAGATTGCCCGCGTCCGCGTTACTGCATTGCAGTAAAATGGAGTGAATTTCCTCACGCACCCATGAACGCCGATCTCCACTGTCACTCCACCGTTTCCGACGGCCATTTCGCGCCGGTCGACGTCGCGCGTCGCGCGCACGCCGGCGGCGTGACGCTGTGGGCATTGACGGATCACGACGAGCTGGGCGGTCAGCGGGAAGCACGCGAAGCGGCCGAGGCGCTCGGCATGGACTATCTCAGCGGCGTCGAGATTTCGGTGACGTGGGCCTCGCGAACCGTGCACGTGGTTGGATTGCACGTCGATCCCGAGTGCGCGGCGCTCGTCGACGGTCTCGCGCGTACCCGCGACGGACGTGCGGCGCGCGGTGAAGCGATCGGCGAGCAGCTGGCCACGCTCGGCATCCCGGACGCGTACGAAGGCGCGCTGAAATACGTGTCGAACCCGGACATGATGTCGCGGACCCATTTCGCGCGTTTCATGGTGGACCAGGGCTACGCGCAGTCGACCCAGGACGCGTTCACCCGTTATCTGGGCGACGGCAAACCGTGCTGCGTCCCGCATCGCTGGGCGAAGCTCGCGGATGCGGTCAAATGGATTCAGATTGCGGGCGGCGAGGCGGTGATCGCGCATCCGGGCCGTTACGCGTACACGCCGCTGGAATTCGATGCGCTGTTCGGCGAGTTCATCGATCTCGGCGGCAAGGCGATCGAAGTCGTCACTGGCAGCCATACGCCGGACCAGTATCGCGAATATGCGGACGTGGCGCGCCGCTTCGGTTTCGAAGCGTCGCGCGGATCCGATTTTCATGCACCGGGCGAGGGCCGCGTCGACCTCGGCAGCCTGCCGCCGCTTCCCGCCGATCTCAAGCCCGTCTGGGAACGCTGGCTGTGATGCCGCGCGGTGCCGCCACGGCACACAGCAGGCATCCGGCGAAGCAGGCCATAGTCGCGTCCCACTTCATTCTCTGATAGACATGTCGCAACTTTTTCGGCTTCATCCGGACAATCCGCAGCCGCGTCTGATCAAGCAGGCGGTGCAGATCATCAACGACGGCGGTGTCGTCGCGCTGCCGACCGATTCGAGCTATGCGCTCGCGTGCCATCTCGACGACAAGCAGGCGGTCGAACGGCTACGGCGGATTCGCGGACTCGACGAGCGTCAGTTGCTGTCGCTGCTCGTGCGCGATCTGTCGGAGCTTTCCAATTTCGCGATGGTCGACAACCGCCAGTACCGGCTGATCAAATCGGTAACGCCGGGCCCGTACGTATTCGTGCTGCAGGCCACCAAGGAAGTGCCGCGCCGGCTGTCGCACCCGTCGCGCAAAACCATTGGGCTGCGCGTTCCCGATCACGCGATTACGCTCGCGATTCTCGAGGAACTCGGTCAGCCTCTGCTCGGCTCGACGCTGATCCTGCCCGGCGAAACAGAACCGCTGAACGACCCTGACGACATCCGCGCGCGTCTCGAAAAGCAGATCGATCTCGTGATCGACGGCGGCGCCTGTCCGTGCGAGCCGTCTACTGTCATCGACCTGAGCGGCGAGGAGCCGGTGCTGGTGCGTGCGGGGCGCGGCAGTCTCGCGCCGTTCGGGCTCGAGCAGCCGGCATGAGCGGCGCAGCGGGGTGCCGCCAACACATCGTAAAAGAAAGCGGCCGGCCGTATGCGGCCGCGTTGCTACAATAGCGCGCTATGGATTCTTCCCTGATACAAACTATCGTTGTCTACGCGCTGCCGGTGATCTTCGCGATCACGCTTCATGAGGCAGCCCACGGTTACGTCGCGCGCATGCTCGGCGACAACACGGCCTACGTGCTCGGTCGCGTGTCGTTCAACCCGATGCGGCACATCGATCCGCTCGGCACGATCGCGATCCCGCTGCTGTTGTACTTCGCGACGAGCGGCGCGTTCATGTTCGGCTACGCGAAGCCGGTGCCGGTCGCGTTCGGCAACCTGCGCAATCCCCGTTGGGGCAGTCTGTGGGTCGCGCTCGCGGGACCCGCGTGCAATTTCATCCAGGCGCTCATATGGGGCGTGCTGAGCGTCGGGCTCGCGGTGGCCGGCGTCGACGAGCCGTTCTTTACGCGGATGGCTGCGGCCGGCGTCGGCGTGAACCTCGTGCTCGGTGTGCTGAACCTGTTTCCGCTGCCGCCGCTCGACGGCGGCCGCATACTCGCCGCGCTGCTGCCGACGCGGCAGTCCATCGCGCTGTCGCGCATCGAGCCCTACGGCTTCTTCATCGTGATGGCGCTCGTGATGACGGGCACGCTGACGCGGTACTGGTTGCGGCCGCTCGTCAGCATCGGTTACGAAGCGGTGACCATCATCCTGTCTCCTCTCGTTTCGCTATTCTCATAAAACCATGTTCCCAGACCGTATCTTCTCCGGCATGCGGCCCACCGGGTCGCTGCACCTCGGCCACTATCACGGCGTGCTGAAAAACTGGGTGCGGCTGCAGTCCGAATACCCGTGCTTCTTTTGCGTCGTCGACTGGCATGCGCTGACGACGCACTACGAAACCCCCGAGGTGATCGAAAAGAACGTCTGGGAAGTGCTGATCGACTGGCTTGCGTCCGGCATCGACCCGGCGCAGGCGACGCTGTTCATCCAGAGTCGTGTGCCCGAGCACGCGGAGCTGTCGCTGCTGCTCGGCATGAGCACGCCGCTCGGCTGGCTCGAACGCGTGCCGACGTACAAGGAGCAGATGGAGAAGCTGAAGGACAAGGACCTGTCCACCTACGGCTTTCTCGGTTATCCGGTGCTGATGGCGGCGGACATCCTGCTGTATCGCGCGTCGCTCGTGCCGGTCGGCGAAGACCAGGTGCCGCACGTCGAGATGACGCGCGAGATTGCGCGCCGCTTCAACTACATGTACGGCCGGGAGCCGGAATTCGAGGCGAAGGCGCTCGAGGCCGCGAAGAAGCTCGGCGGCAAGCGCTCGAAGCTGTATCACGAGCTGCGCAACGCGTACCAGCAGGAAGGCGACGACGAGGCGCTCGAGCAGGCGCGCGCGATGCTGCAGGAGTCGCAGAGCCTGTCGCTGAACGACCGCGAGCGGCTGTTCGGCTATCTCGAAGGCGCGCGCAAGATCATCCTGCCCGAACCGCAGGCGCGGCTGACCGCAGCGTCGCGGATGCCGGGGCTCGACGGGCAGAAGATGTCGAAGTCGTACGGCAACACGATCGGCCTGCGTGAGGATGCCGAAACGATCGCGAAGAAGGTCCGCACGATGCCGACCGACCCGGCCCGCGTGCGCCGTACCGATCCGGGCGATCCGGACAAGTGCCCGGTGTGGCAGCTGCATCAGGTCTACACCGATGAAGCCACGCACGAATGGGTGCAGAAGGGTTGCCGGACGGCGGGCATCGGTTGTCTCGACTGCAAGCAGCCGGTGATCGAAGGCATCCTGCGCGAACAGCAGCCGATGCTCGAGCGTGCGCAGAAGTACATGGACGATCCGTCGCTGCTGCGCGCGATCGTCGCGGACGGCTGCGACAAGGCTCGCCGCTTCGCGGTGGAGACGATGCGCGACGTGCGCGAGGCGATGGGTCTCGCGTACAACTGATCGTCCGCGCGCATTTACCGTATGAGCAGGCCGACTTCCGCTGCTCCCGTGACCGGCGAGCCGTCGCGCTGGGTGCGTCGCTGGACGCATCTGGTCGCGCCGGGCGGCGCGGTGCTCGACGTCGCGTGCGGCAGCGGACGTCACACGCGCTGGTTTGCGGCGCACGGGCATCCGGTGACGGCGATCGATCGCGATACCGATGCGCTGGTGGAACTGCGCAGCGAGCCGCTCGTCAAACCGCTCGCCGCCGACCTCGAAACCGCCGGCTGGCCGCTGCCCGACGACACGCGCTTTGCCGCGGTGGTCGTCACGAACTATCTGCATCGACCGCTGTTTCCGGCACTGCTGTCGGCGCTCGCGCCCGGCGGCGTGCTGATCTACGAGACTTTCGCGCAGGGCAACGAGACCGTCGGCAAACCGTCGCGGCCCGATTTCCTGCTCGCACCGGGCGAACTGCTCGATGTGGTTCGCGGAAGGCTGCGAGTGGTGGCCTTTCAGGACGGCTTTCTGGCGCAGCCCCGGGCGGCGTTCGTACAGCGGATCTGTGCCGTGTCGGAGGCGTCCGATGGCCGCCCGGCGGGGCAGGAGAAACCCGGACCCCCTCCGCGTTACGACCTCGCGGGCTAATCCGCTACAATCGCGATTTACCGATTCCCTTCATCACGGCGTTTCATGACTAACGGTACACACGGCACCCGCAGCAACGACGGCATCTGGATTCGCGGCAGCATTCCCGCAATCGTCACGCCCATGCTCGAAGATGGCAGTCTCGATCTGGCGGCGTTCCGCAAACTGATCGACTGGCATATCGCAGAGGGCACGAACGGGCTCGTCGTTGTGGGCACGAGCGGCGAGTCGGCGACGCTGTCGGTCGAAGAGCACGTGCTGATGATCAAGACCGCGGTCGAGCACACAGCGGGCCGGATTCCGGTGATCGCCGGCTCGGGCGGCAACTCCACAGCCGAGGCGATCGAGCTGACCGAGCAGGCGAAGCGTGCCGGCGCCGATGCGACCCTGCAGGTCGTGCCGTACTACAACAAACCCACCCAGGAAGGTATCTACCGGCATTTTGCGAAGATCGCGGAAACCGTCGATCTGCCGGTGATCCTGTACAACGTGCCGGGCCGTACGGTCGCGGATATGTCGAACGAAACGATCCTGCGCGTCGCTGGCGTGCCGGGCGTGATCGGCGTCAAGGAAGCGACCGGCAACATCGATCGCGCGGCGCACCTGATCAAGTCGGCACCCGCGCATTTCGGCATTTACAGCGGCGACGATCCGACTGCGATCGCGCTAATGCTGCTGGGTGGCCACGGCAATATTTCCGTGACCGCGAACGTCGCGCCACGGGCGATGAGCGAGCTGTGCAAGGCCGCGCTCGCCGCCGACGCGAAAACGGCAAGAGCGATTCACCTGAAATTGCTGTCGCTGCACAAGAACCTCTTCATCGAATCGAACCCGATTCCCGCGAAGTGGGCGCTGCAACAGCTGGGCCGCATTCAGGGCGGCATCCGCTTGCCGTTGACGCCGCTCGATGCGCGCTACCACGACGTGGTGCGCGCCGCGCTGCGTGAAGCGGACCTGACAGGCTGAAGCGGTATCGGCCCGGTCGCCCGACCGGGCCGGACCGTCACAGATATTCCCTTAACCGACGTCGATCCCGCCACGTTCCAGGCCCAGAACCAGGCACCGCGTTCCAGCTTCACGAAGGACCTCATGAAACGTTCCGCACTTTCCCTCCACGCAACCCGCATGGCGGCGCTGGCGCTTGTTCTCGGCACGCTCGCCGGTTGCGATACGCTGAACGACTGGTTCGCTTCCGACCGCGTCAACTACCGGACGACGAGCAGCGCGCCGCCGCTCGCGGTGCCGAGCGACCTGACCTCCGCGCAGATCGATCAGCGCTACGCCGCGCCGCCAGCTGACAAGGCGTTCGGCGGTGCTCCGCAGCGCGCCGTGACGGTAGCCGGTAACAAGACTGAAGGCGTGCCGAATACGCAGGACCCGTTCGGCATGCACGTCGAGCGCGATGGCGATCATCGCTGGCTTGTCGTCGACGGCCGCACGCCGGATCAACTGTGGCCGCAGCTGCAGGAGTTCTGGACCGAAAACGGTTTTGCGCTGAAGACCGACACGCCCGCGACCGGCATCATGGCAACCGACTGGGCCGAAAACCGCGCGAACATTCCGGACGACTGGTTCCGCCGCACGATCGGCAAGGTGATCGATATGGCGTACTCGTCGGGCACTCGGGACAGGTTCCGCACGCTCGTGTCGCGTGACCAGAACGGCGCGACCGATATCTCGATCACGCACAGCGCGCTGGAAGAAATGCTGACCGGGCAGGACAAGACGTCGTCGCGCTGGGTCGAACGGCCGCGCGATCCCGCGCTCGAAGCAGTATTCCTCGCGAAGCTGATGCAGCGATTCGGCCTGACCGACGCGCAGTCGAAGCAACTGCTGACCGACGCGCGTCCGTCCACGGCGCCTGCCCAGCTCGATACGTCGAACGGCGCAGCGATGCTCGATCTGCAGGAATCGTTCGACCGTGCGTGGCTGCGTGTGGGTCTGGCACTCGATCGGACCAACTTCACGGTCGATAACCGCGACCGCGAGAAAGGCATCTACTACGTGCGCTACGCGGACTCGATGGAGGAGCTGAAGCGCGACGGACTGTTCGGCAAGCTGTTCTACAGCAACAGCAGTGCGAAGAAGCCAGGCCAGGAATTCATGGTGAACGTGCGGCCGCATGGCGATGCGAGTACCCAGGTCGCCGTGGTCGATTCGAACGGGCAGGTCGATACGTCGTCGGACGCGCAGCGCATTGTGTCGTTGCTGCATGCGCAACTGAACTAGGCGGGACCATGCGCTTCGCGAGCCTCGGCAGCGGCAGCGAGGGCAACGCGCTGCTCGTCGAGGCGCGCAGCGGCACGACGACCACCCGGGTGCTGCTCGACTGCGGGTTCTCGGCCAAAGAGGTCGAGCGGCGGCTGATGCGCGTCGGCGCGGATGTCGAGGCGCTCGACGCGATCCTGATCACGCACGAACACAGCGACCATATCGGCAGCGCGCTGACGCTGGCCCGCAAATGGTCGATCCCGTTGTACATGAGCTGGGGCACCGCGCGCGCGGTCGGAGCGGACGAGCCGGACATCGATCTGCATGTGTTGTGGAGCGACGAGACGGTCGCGATCGGCGACGTGTCGGTGCTGCCTTACACCGTGCCGCACGATGCCCGCGAGCCGTTGCAGTTCGTGCTATCGGATGGTGCCGCGCGGCTCGGCGTGCTCACCGACGTCGGCACGTCGACACCGCACATCAGCGAGGTGCTGAGCGGCTGCGACGCACTGGTACTCGAATGCAATCACGACTTGCGGATGCTGGCGGCGAGCCGCTACCCGCCGTCGCTGAAAGCGCGGATCGGCGGTGCGCATGGGCACCTGAACAACGACGACGCGGCCGGCATCCTGGCTTCGCTCGATCGTTCGCGGCTGCGGTACCTGGTGGCGGCGCATCTGAGCCAGCAGAACAACCTGCCGGAACTGGCGCAGGCGGCGATGGCCGCGGTGCTTGGCGGGGCGAGCGAAGACGTGATCGTCGCGTCGCAGGAAGAGGGGTTCGCGTGGCTGAGCCTGTGAGGGCTTTGACGTGATGCCGTGACGGAGTTGCCCGATGCAGTCCGGACAAAGCGCGGCTACCAATAGAAAACGCCCATGACGAACTTCGCCATGGGCGTTTTGCTGTGCCACCGGCTGTCAGTCAGGCAGCCGGGCGGCGTGTGTCGCCTAGTTGCGGTTGCCGCCGAAGATACCCAGCAGCGCCAGCAGGTTCACGAACACGTTGTACAGATCCAGGTAGATCGCCAGCGTCGCGGTGATGTAGTTCGTCTCGCCGCCGTTCACGACGCGCTGCACGTCGAACAGCATGTACGCCGAGAAGATCACGATGGCGAGCACCGACACCGTGAGCATCAGCGCCGGCAGATGCAGGAACATGTTTGCGACCATCGCCAGCAGCAGCACGATCACGCCCACGAACAGCCACTTGCCGAGACCGGAGAAGTCGCGCTTGCTGACCGTGGCGATCGTCGCCATCGCGGCGAAGATCACACCGGTGCCACCGAACGCGAGCATGATCAGCGACGGACCGTTCGAAAAGCCGAGGATGAAGCTCAGCATGCGCGACAGCATCAGGCCCATGAAGAACGTGAAGCCGAGCAGCACGAACACGCCGATTGAGCTGTCCTTGGTACGCTGGATCGCGAACATGAAGCCGAAAGCGATCGCGAAGAACGCCAGCATGCTCATGGCCGGGCTGGTGGCGGCGAACAGCGAGAACCCGGTTGCGATACCCACCCACGCGCCGAGCACCGTCGGCACCATCGACAGCGCGAGCAGCCAATAGGTATTGCGCAGTACGCGGTTACGGGTTTCGGCCGTGGTGACGGTACCGCCGCGGCCAAAGTTGTAGGACTCGTTCATGGTTTCTCCTTGCGCCGAGCGCAGTGTGTGCGTAGTGGTGGTGCCCGCCGTCTGCCGGTTCGGCCCGGCTTGCCCACCCTACGCGTGAAAACTACATCCTTAAGATTAACCGTGTCTTAAGGAGTTGCAATGTCTGCCGGACGGGTTGTGCCAGGTGCGCGTGCGACACCGGAGCAACTGCCTCTTAGAGGCTTTCTGATTGTAAGGGTTCAATCGCAATCATACATCGGAACATGCTACAATAGCGGATTCATTTGAATCTGTAACCTCTTAATTTTCTGGAGTTTTTATGGCGCTCGAACGCACTTTGTCGATTATCAAGCCGGACGCAGTGGCAAAGAACGTGATCGGCCAGATTTACAGCCGTTTCGAAAACGCTGGCCTGAAGATCATTGCCGCCCGTATGGTGCATCTGTCGCGCGCCGACGCGGAAAAATTCTATGCAGTTCACGCGGAACGCCCGTTCTTCAAGGACCTCGTCGAATTCATGATCTCCGGCCCGGTGATGGTGCAGGCGCTGGAAGGCTCGGACGCGATCCTGAAGAATCGCGAACTGATGGGTGCAACCGATCCGAAGAAGGCCGAGAAAGGCACGATTCGCGCGGATTTCGCCGACAGCATCGACGCGAACGCGGTGCACGGCTCGGACGCCGCCGAAACGGCGCGTAACGAGATCGCGTTCTTCTTCCCGGAAGTCAACGTTTACTCGCGCTGATCGACGGGCAAAGTAGTAAGGTAAAGCAGGAACGGGCGCGAACGGCTGGAACGTTCATGCAGCGTGTTTTGCATGAACGTGGTCTCGCACTGAAATGGCAGGATTCGATATGACGAGCACAACCGTCAACCTTCTCGATCTCGACGCTCAGGGGCTTGTCGCCTATTGCGACAGCCTCGGCGAAAAGCCGTTTCGCGCCAAGCAGTTGCAACGCTGGATTCACCAGTACAACGCGGCAGATTTCGATGGCATGACCGATCTCGCGAAATCCCTGCGCGAAAAGCTGAAAGGGCGCGCGACCCTCGCGATGCCCGATATCGTCAGCGACCATATCTCCACCGACGGCACGCGTAAGTGGCTCGTCGACGTCGGCAACGGCAATGCCGTTGAAACCGTCTTTATTCCCGAAGAAACCCGCGGCACGCTGTGCGTGTCGTCGCAGGCCGGCTGCGCGGTGAACTGCCGCTTCTGCTCGACCGGCAAACAGGGTTTTTCGCGCAATCTCTCCACCGGCGAAATCATCGGCCAGTTGCGTATGGCCGAGTTCGCGCTGCGCGCGGCGCGCGGCACGGCAGGCGGCCGTGCGACGGGCGGCGACGGCAAGGGCGAGCGCGCCGTGACCAACGTCGTGATGATGGGCATGGGCGAGCCGCTGCTGAACTACGACGCGGTCGTGCCGGCCATGCGTCTGATGCTCGACGACAACGCGTACGGGCTGTCGCGCCGACGCGTGACGCTGTCCACGTCGGGCGTGGTGCCGATGATGGACCGGCTCGGCGCCGATCTGCCGGTGGCGCTCGCGGTTTCGCTGCACGCGCCGACTGACCATCTGCGCGACATGCTCGTTCCGTTGAACAAGAAGTATCCGTTGCGCGAGCTGATGGCGGCGTGCGAGCGGTATCTTCGGGTCGCACCGCGCGACTTCATCACGTTCGAATATTGCATGCTCGACAACGTGAACGATAGCGAAGCGCAGGCGCGCGAACTGCTGGCGGTGACGCGCGACATACCGTGCAAATTCAATCTGATTCCGTTCAATCCGTTCCCTGAGTCCGGGCTTTTTCGCTCGAAGCCGGAACAGATCAAGCGGTTCGCGCAGGTGCTGATCGACGCGGGCGTCGTGACGACCGTGCGCAAGACACGTGGCGACGACATCGATGCTGCCTGCGGTCAGCTTGCCGGTGCGGTCCAGGACCGTACACGGCTCGCCGAACGCACCGGGAAGGCGGCGAGGGTCATCGAGGTCCGCGCGGTGTAATTGCTGTAACAGCAGCGGCAAGCGCCGCTGTGAGGTGTAAATCCGGTCCGGTTCCGGCGTTGCCGGCAGGGCTGGTTGAACGAAAGTTTGCAGAATCGATCGGAAGCGGCACAGGGCCGCGCATTTTGTTATAAACGGTCTGCGAATCCGGTTTTGGGGCGGGGGTGTCCCGAAGGATCGCACGAGTGAAAAAAGAATCGACGCGAAAGGACTTGGGATGAGTGAGCCGCAGCACCCGCACCCGCAGCCGCAGGACACCGAGATGAACGCAAGCCGCCCAACGCCGGCCGCGGTGCCGCCGGTAGGCTTGGCTGGGCTGGATTCCCTCGCGGGGGTGGGCGCCCGTCTGGCGCAACTGCGCGAGTCGAAGGGCTTGTCGATCGACGACGTGTCGTCGCGCCTCAAAGTAGCCGCGCCCAAGTTGCGGGCGCTCGAAGCGGGCGACATCAGTCATCTGCCGGACACGACTTTCGCGCTCGGCGTCGTGCGCAGTTACGCACGGATGCTCGGCGCCGATCCTGCACCTTTTACGCAGGCGTTGCGTCGCGAGAAAGGTGTGCCGCAGCCGGATCTGTCGATGCCCGCGTCGTCGGGGCGCGATCTGCCACGTGGCAAGGTATCGCTGTCGCTCGGTGGGGCGCCGCGGCGCCGGTCGTGGCTGTGGGGTATCGCGGCGATCGTCGTCGCAGTCATCGCGCTGGCGATGTGGCACACGAACAGCGGTGAGTCGTCCGCATGGCTCGCGCGTCTGAAGGCGAGCGCGAACGGCACGGCAGGGGCGGGTACACCGGCCGATGCATCCGCGACGGTCGCGCAGGGCCAGACGACACCGGCCGCCGACGACTCGGCCAGCGCGCCGGACGCGCAGACGGCTTCGGCTGCTGCCGCCGATACGACCGCGGCGGCGTCCGGTGGAACGCCGATGCCGGCACCGCTGTCTACCGCAGCGGCACCGGCGTCGGTACCGGCTGCGACAGCCGCGCCCGCACCGCAGGCGCAGAATGCCGCGAGTGCACCGGCAGTGGTCACAACGGCACAAGGAACAACACAGGCAGCATCGGCGGTCGTCGCGCAGGACGGCGAGGCGATCGTCGCGATGCGCGTGACCCAGGACAGCTGGTTCAGCGTGCGCCAGAAGGACGGCAAGGAGCTTTTCTCCGGGCTCGTCCACTCCGGCGAGACGAAGGAAGTCACCGGCGCGGCGCCGTTCAGGATTACGGTGGGCAACAAGGCAGGGCTCGAGTCGCTGACGCTTGATGGCCAGCCGGTTGATCCCGCCAAGTATTCGTCGGCCCGAGGCAACGTCGCGCGTTTCGCGTTGCCTTGATTCAGTAACGACGCGTCGCGGCGAAAGGCCTGCGGCGCTCCCTGGTCGGGTGGCGCCCATGTGCGCGGACGCCCGGCCGATTTTTTGCGGATTTTTCGATGCATTCCGATCCCTTGCCCTCCAGCAGCCAGATCAGTTCGTCCGAGCCCGTTTTCGGCGGCCACGCGCCGCGTCGCAAGTCGCATGCGGTCGACGTGCGCTGGGGCGGCCAGCTCGTGACGATCGGCGGCGACGCGCCGGTGCGCGTGCAGTCGATGACCAACACCGACACGGCGGATCCGATCGGCACCGCGATCCAGATCAAGGAACTGGCGCAGGCCGGCTCCGAACTCGTGCGGATCACGGTCAACACGCCGGAAGCCGCGGCGGCCGTGCCGGCGGTGCGCGAGCAGCTCGACCGGATGGGCGTGATGGTGCCGCTCGTCGGCGATTTCCACTACAACGGTCACCTGCTGCTGCGCGACTATCCGGACTGCGCGGAAGCGCTGTCGAAGTACCGGATCAATCCGGGCAACGTCGGTCATGGCGCGAAACGCGACACGCAGTTCGCGCAGATGATCGAAGCGGCAGTCCGTTACGACAAGCCCGTGCGGATCGGCGTGAACTGGGGCAGTCTTGACCAGGACCTGCTCGCGAAGATGATGGACGAGAACGCCGCGCGCGCCGAACCGTGGGAAGCGCAAAGCGTGATGTACGAAGCGCTGATCCAGTCGGCGATCGGCTCGGCGGAGCGCGCGGTCGAACTCGGCCTCGGGCGCAACAAGATCATCCTGTCGTGCAAGGTGAGCGGTGTGCAGGATCTGATCGCCGTCTATCGCGAGCTTGCGAGGCGCTGTGAATTCGCGCTGCACCTCGGGCTGACCGAGGCGGGCATGGGTTCGAAGGGCATCGTCGCATCGACGGCCGCGCTGTCGGTGCTGTTGCAGCAGGGTATCGGCGACACGATCCGGATTTCGCTGACGCCGGAACCGGGCGGCCCGCGGACCGGCGAAGTAATCGTCGGCCAGGAAATCCTGCAGACGATGGGCCTGCGCTCGTTCACGCCAATGGTGATCGCGTGTCCGGGTTGCGGGCGGACCACCAGCACGCTGTTCCAGGAACTCGCGTCGCAGATCCAGACGTATCTGCGCACGCAGATGCCGGTGTGGCGCGACCAGTTCCCCGGCGTCGAGAAGATGCACGTCGCGGTGATGGGCTGCATCGTCAACGGGCCGGGCGAATCGAAGCAGGCGAACATCGGCATCAGCCTGCCGGGTTCCGGCGAGAATCCTGCTGCGCCGGTGTTCATCGACGGCGAGAAGGTGAAGACGCTGCGCGGCGAGCGCATCGCCGAAGAATTCCAGCAAATCGTGAGCGATTACGTCGAGCGCACCTACGGTCGCGCAACGGCGCTCAACTAAATATTCGTCGATCGAAGACAGATGACTGAACAGAAGAAGAAGCTCGAAAAGCTGTCCGCCGTGAAGGGCATGAACGATATCCTTCCGCAGGAAGCCGGGCTGTGGGAGTTTTTTGAATCGACCGTGAAGTCGATGCTCCGTTCGTACGGATACCAGAACATCCGCACGCCGATCGTCGAACACACGCAGCTGTTCACGCGGGGCATCGGCGAGGTGACGGACATCGTCGAGAAAGAGATGTACAGCTTTACCGACGCGCTGAACGGCGAGAATCTCACGATGCGCCCCGAGAATACCGCGGCCGTCGTGCGCGCGACGATCGAGCACAACCTGCTGTACGACGGCCCGAAGCGTCTGTGGTACATCGGTCCGATGTTTCGCCACGAGCGTCCGCAGCGTGGGCGCTATCGCCAGTTTCATCAGGTCGGCGTCGAGGCGCTCGGCTTTGCAGGCCCGGACACCGATGCCGAAATCATCCTGATGTGCCAGCGCCTGTGGGACGATCTCGGGCTGTCGGGCATCCGTCTCGAGATCAACTCGCTGGGGCTCGCGGATGAGCGCGCCGCACATCGCGTCGAACTGATCGCGTACCTCGAAAAGCATGTCGACGCGCTCGACGAAGAAGCGAAGCGCCGCCTGTACACGAACCCGTTGCGCGTGCTGGACACGAAGAATCCCGCGCTGCAGGAGATCGCGCAGAACGCGCCGAAGCTGATCGATTTTCTCGGCGACGAATCGCGCGCGCACTTCGACGGACTACAGCGTCTGCTGAAGGCGAACAACATTCCGTTCAGGATCAATCCGCGCCTCGTGCGCGGGCTCGACTACTACAACCTGACCGTGTTCGAGTGGGTGACCGACAAGCTCGGCGCGCAGGGTACGGTGGCCGCAGGCGGCCGCTACGATCCGCTGATCGAGCAACTGGGCGGCAAGCCGACGGCCGCGTGTGGCTGGGCGATGGGTGTCGAGCGGATTCTCGAACTGCTGAAGGAAGAGAACCTCGTACCGGAGTCCGAAGGCTGCGACGTGTACGTCGTCCACCAGGGCGACGCGGCACGCGAACAGGCGTTCATCGTCGCCGAGCGGCTGCGCGACACCGGGCTCGACGTGATCCTGCATTGCAGCCCCGACGGCCAGGCCGCAAGCTTCAAGTCGCAGATGAAGCGCGCCGACGCAAGCGGCGCGGCGTTCGCGGTGATCCTCGGCGACGACGAGATCGCGAACGGCACGGTCGGGGTCAAACCGCTGCGCGATGCCGCTGAAAATAACGGTAAGAGTGAACAACAGAACGTCGCGGCTGAAGACTTGACCGAATTTCTAATCAATGCGATGGTTGCAACCGCCGAAGACGGCGAGGACTGATCGCGGCGGCATTATTTACGCGGCCCGGCACGGACAGATATAAGGAAGAAGGAATCGCCTCGCGATGAGTTATCACGACGAACAAGAATCACTCGAGAGCCTGAAGGCATGGTGGACGCAGTGGGGCAATGCGACCACGTGGATCGTGCTGGTAGTGCTCGTTGCCGCAGCCGGCTGGAACGGCTGGAATTTCTGGCAGCGGCGCCAGGCAGCCGAAGCTGCAGTGCTGTACGACCAGGTGCAGCAGGCGGTCGCATCGAACGACAAGGCGAAGGTTTCGCGCGTCACCGCTGATATGGAAGACAAGTTCAGCAGCACCGCGTACGCGCAGATGACCGCGCTCGCCGCCGCGAAGTCGCTTTACGCGGCCGGCGACGAACCGGCGGCGAAGGCTCAGCTGCAATGGGCTGCCGATCACGCGAAGGACGATGAATTCCGGCAGATCGCGAAGCTGCGCCTCGCGTCGCTGCTACTCGACGAAAAAGCGTACGACGCCGGGCTTGCGCTGCTCGCGCAACCGCAGTCGGATGCATTCAAGGGCGTCGTCGCCAACGGCCGTGGCGATCTGCTCGCGGCTCAAGGCAAGCGCGACGACGCGCGCACCGCGTACAAGCTCGCGCTCGACACGCTGCCGAAGGCCGACTCGTCGGCTCGCCAGCTGATCCAGTTCAAGCTGGACGCACTGGGCGGCTGAGCGCTGCGTAGCGCGGCGCCTTCCCACCGATCAACCTCTCACCCATGCTTCGCTCACCGATGAATCTGCTGAAACGTTACGCTGTGCCCGTTGCCTGTGCGATGACCGTGCTCACCCTGGCGGCTTGCTCATCCACGAAAGACGAGCGCCGCGTGCCGACGCCGCTCACCGAGTTCAAACCCGTGCTCGAGGTTCAGCAGACGTGGAAGTCGAGTGTCGGCAAGGCCGGCCGCTACCTGTTCTCGCCGGTCGCCGTCGGCGACGTGGTGTATGCGGCAGGGACCAACGGCTCCGTCGCGAAGATCGACGCGAAGACCGGCAAAGACATCTGGCGCACGAAGGTTGGCAGCGACCTGTCGGCGGGGGTCGGCAGCGACGGCACGCTGACTGCGGTCGGCGCGCTGAAGGGCGGCGTCTACGTGCTCGGACCGGACGGCAAGGTGCTGTGGAAGGGCACCGTGCAGGGCGAAATCATTTCGCCGCCGCTCGTCGGCAACGGCCTCGTGATCGTGCGCACGATCGACGGCCAGATCGCCGCGTTCAATGCGCAGACCGGCGAGCAGAAGTGGGTCTACCGGAATCGCGCGGTGCCGCTGAACCTGCGGGTGTCGTCGGGCATGACGTTCGCCGGCGACGCCGCGGTGCTGGCCGGTTTCCCTGGCGGTGCGTTCGCCGCGATCAGCCTGCAGAGCGGCGATGCGTTCTGGCAGACGCCGGTGTCGTACCCGAAGGGCGTGACTGAAGTCGAGCGGATCAACGACGTGACCGGCCCGCCGACGCTGCTTGGTGCGCAGGCGTGTGCGGTGACGTTCCAGGGGCAGCTCGGCTGCTTCGATGCGAACTCGGGGCGTGCGGTGTGGGAGAAGCCGTTCTCGAGCACGAGCGGCCTCGCGCAGGACGATCGCGCGGTGGTCGGCGGCGACGACTGGTCGATCGTGTCTGCATTCGACGCGACCAACGGCAGCCTGCTGTGGCATAACGACAAGCTGAAGAACCGCGACGTCGGCATTCCGTACCTGCTCGGTCGCGCGGTCGTGGTGGGCGACTACGAGGGTTACGTACATTTCCTGTCGCGCGACGATGGCACGTTCATCGCGCGCATGAAGACCGATGGCAGCGCGATCACCGCCGCGCCGGTGCTGGCCGGCGACACGCTGGTCGTGCAGACGCACGACGGCGATCTGTACGGATTCCGTCCACGCTGATCGCAACGCGTCGCGGCAGGACCATGCGGGCCGGCTGCAACGCCGGCCGCGCGTTTTTTCAGGGCGGTGCGATAGCCTGAGCGGTCCGATGAGGGCCGTGGCCGCCTGGCCGGATGGTGTGGCCTGTGTGCCGTAACCATCCGCTTCGTCCCGTGCGAAGACATGGCTTGTGAACAGGCCCGCCCAGGCAGGTAACCTGCACTGGAAGCCGGATGTAGTGTCTGGCCGGCGTCTGTCGAGCGCCCGCGCGATCAGACATAGCCAGGCGCAATCGGGCGCAATCGGGCGCAAACCGACGCAAGCAGACTCTCCGCCTGTCCGGCCGCGGCTGGATTCGTGATAATTTTCGTCAGATGCCGCCGCGAACCGGCTGCCTGATGCCGTTCGTGGCGCCGCGGTTTTCCGCACGCCGCGCTTCACCGTGAACAACATTAGATGAAACCCGTAATTGCCCTCGTCGGGCGCCCCAATGTGGGGAAATCCACGCTGTTCAACCGTCTCACGCGTTCGCGCGACGCACTCGTCGCCGATCTGCCGGGGCTCACGCGCGATCGCCACTACGGCGAAGGGCGGGTCGGCGAGCGGCCGTATCTGGTGGTCGATACCGGTGGCTTCGAGCCGGTCGCGAAGGACGGCATCATGCACGAGATGGCGCGGCAGACGCGCCAGGCCGTCGAGGAGTCGGACATCGTCGTGTTCATCGTCGACGGCCGCAATGGGCTCGCGCCACAGGACAAGACGATCGCCGATTATCTGCGCAAGACCGGCCGGCCGATTTTCCTCGTCGTGAACAAGGCCGAGGGGATGAAGTACAGTGCGGTCGCCGCCGACTTCTATGAACTCGGCCTCGGCGATCCGCGCGCGATTTCGTCCGCGCACGGTGACGGCGTGACCGAGATGATCACCGAAGCGCTCGAAGTTGCGTACGCGGGACATCCGGAAGAAAGCGAAGAGGGCAAGGAAGCGCGCGGTGTGAAGATCGCGATCGTCGGGCGGCCGAACGTCGGCAAGTCGACGCTCGTGAATACGCTGATCGGCGAAGAGCGCGTCATCGCGTTCGACATGCCGGGCACGACGCGCGACTCGATCTATGTCGACTTCGAACGGCAGGGCAAGAAGTACACGCTGATCGATACAGCGGGTCTGCGTCGTCGCGGCAAGGTGTTCGAGGCGATCGAAAAATTCTCGGTCGTGAAGACGCTGCAGTCGATCTCCGATGCGAACGTCGTCATCCTGATGCTCGACGCGCGCCAGGACATCTCGGATCAGGATGCGCACATCGCCGGCTTCGTTGTCGAGCAGGGGCGCGCGCTCGTGGTCGGCGTGAACAAGTGGGACGGTCTCGACCCGCATGTGCGCGACCGCACGAAAGAGGATCTGCAGCGCAAGCTGAAATTCCTCGAGTTCGCTAAATTCCACTTCATTTCGGCCTCGGAAAAGACCGGCATCGGCCCATTGATGCGCTCGGTAGACGACGCGTATGCCGCCGCGATGGCGAAGCTGCCGACGCCGAAGCTGACGCGCGCGCTGATCGACGCGGTCGAATTCCAGCAGCCGCGCCGACGCGGTCCGGTGCGGCCGAAACTGCGCTACGCGCACCAGGGCGGCCAGAATCCGCCGATCATCGTGATCCACGGCAACGCACTCGACGCGATCACCGAAACCTACAAACGCTACCTCGAAAACCGCTTCCGGGAAACTTTCGCGCTGACCGGCACTCCATTGCGAATAGAGTTCCGTTCGTCGACGAACCCTTACGCGGACAAAGACTGAAGTTCAGGCTGAAACCCGCGTGTGCATTGGGTTTGGCCGGATGGCCGGCCCAGCGCGCAAAAATGAAAATCGGCTATAGTGTAGCGATTGACGGCGGATATCTTTTTCTTCGCCGACAATTCAGTCAACCTGCAAAAAAATACGGAGTTTGCTATGAGCAACAAAGGGCAATTGTTACAAGACCCGTTTTTGAACGCACTGCGTAAAGAGCATGTGCCGGTGTCGATCTACCTGGTCAACGGCATCAAGCTTCAAGGGAACATCGAATCGTTCGACCAGTACGTCGTGTTGCTCCGGAATACGGTGACCCAGATGGTGTACAAGCACGCCATTTCGACTGTGGTGCCCGCCCGTCCGGTGAATTTCCACCCGGATGCCGAAACACCGGCCTAACCTTCCATCGCGGCCGGCGCTGCGTCGCCCACTGGCGATTCTTGCCGGCCGCCTATTTTGACCACCACCAATTTGATCAACGCAGCGCTTGTCGGTATCGACTTCGGAAAGATCGATTTCGTAGCCAGTCTCGAAGAACTCAGCCTGCTCGCGCAAAGCGCGGGCGCTCATCCTGCCGTTACCCTCACCGGTCGCCGTTCCAGTCCCGATGCCGCGATGTTCGTCGGCAGCGGCAAGGCTGAAGAACTGCGGATCGCGTGCGAAGCGAACGACATCGAACTCGTCATCTTCAATCACGCACTCGCGCCCGCGCAGCAGCGCAATCTGGAGCGCGTGCTTAACAGGCGCGTGATCGATCGCACGAGTCTGATTCTCGACATCTTCGCGCAGCGCGCGCGCAGTCACGAAGGCAAGCTGCAGGTCGAGCTCGCACAACTGCAGTATCTCTCGACGCGGCTCATCCGCGCATGGACCCACCTTGAACGGCAGAAAGGCGGTATCGGTCTGCGCGGTCCTGGCGAAACGCAGCTGGAAACCGATCGCCGGTTGATCGGCGAGCGCATCAAGGCGTTGAAGATCCGGCTCGACAAGCTGCGTCGCCAGCACGGCACGCAACGGCGCGCGCGCGAGCGCAACCGCACGATGTCGGTATCGCTCGTCGGCTATACGAATGCCGGCAAGTCGACGCTGTTCAACGCGCTGACGAAAGCGCAGGCCTACGTGGCCGACCAGCTGTTCGCGACGCTCGATACGACCTCGCGTCGCGTGTACCTCGGCAATGAAGTGGGGCAGGTCGTGGTGTCCGACACGGTCGGCTTCATCCGCGAGCTGCCTCACCAGCTGGTCGCGGCGTTCCGCGCGACCCTCGAGGAAACGATTCACGCCGACCTGCTGCTGCACGTCGTCGATGCGTCGAGCGCGGTGCGGCTCGACCAGATCGACCAGGTCAACGACGTGCTGCACGACATCGGCGCGGACACGATCCGGCAGGTGCTGGTGTTCAACAAGATCGACGCGGTGCCTGAGCTGGCGGCCCGCGGCGACGCGGTTGAAAGGGATGAGTATGGTAATATTTCGCGCGTCTTTTTGAGCGCGCACACGGGGCTTGGACTGGACACATTGCGCGCGGCCATCGCTGAAATCGCTACTGCCGAACATCTTGCCGGCGGAGCTCCTCCACTGCCGGACGAGCCGCCATCTGTCGGGGCTCCACACGAGCATCGCAAGATCCCGGAACACGGGCGTTGACCCGTTCCAATTGCATTGACTGGCTGTCTATTCGGGTGAACGAACACAGGTGAACGATTACAACGAGCGGAGTATCTGGCTGCGTCTGCGCGGCATGTTGTCGCTGAACGACCCGCGATGGGGACGAGGCGATGGCAATGGCGACCGGCAGCGTCCGAACGAACCGCGTCGTCCGCAAAACGACAAGGACGGCGAAGGGCCGCCCGATCTCGACGAGATGTGGCGCGAGTTCAACCGTCGTCTGTCGAAGCTGTTTGGGCGCCGTGGGTCCGGTGGCGGCGATCGCCGTCCGGATAACGGCCGTGGTGCGCGGATCGGTGTCGGCATCGTGGTCGGCGTGCTGATCGCGATCTATCTCGGCAGCGGCGTGTTCGTCGTCCAGGACGGCGAGGCGGGTGTCGTGTCGCAGTTCGGCGAGTATCGCTATACCGCCGGGCAGGGCGTGCACTGGCGCATGCCGTACCCGTTCGAATCTCACGAGATGGTCAACGTCGGACAGATCCACTCGGTCGAGATCGGACGCAACAACGTCGTGCGTCTCGCGAACGTGAAAGATGCGTCGATGCTGACGCACGACGCCGATATCGTCGACGTGCGCTTCTCGGTGCAATACCAGGTGCGCAAGCCCACCGATTATCTGTTCCGCAGTGTCGATCCCGAACAGAGCGTGATCCAGGCCGGGCAGGCCGCGATACGTAGCATCGTCGGCTCGCGCAGTACCGACGACATCCTCTATCAGGATCGCGAAGCAATCGGTCTGCAACTGAGCGATGCGATCCAGCAATCGCTTGACGCCTGGCATACGGGCCTCGCAGTCACGGGCGTGACGATCCAGGGCGTGCAGGCACCGGAGCAGGTGCAGGCCGCCTTCGACGATGCGACTAAAGCGCATCAGGATCGCGAGCGTGCGAAGCGCGACGCGCAGGCCTATGCAAGCGAGCTGTTGCCGCGCGCGCAGGCGGACGCCGCCCGGATGATCGACGAAGCGAAGACCTACAGCGACCGCGTGGTGGCAGAGGCGCAAGGTGATGCCGCGCGCTTCAAGCAGGTCTACGCGCAGTATTCCAAAGCGCCCGCGGTGATTCGCGAGCGCATGTATCTGGACACGATGCAGCACATCTATTCGAATACGACGAAGGTGTTCGTCGACAGCAAGTCGAGCAGCAACGTGCTGTATCTGCCGCTCGACAAGCTCGTCGACCAGACCCGTCAGCGTGCCGCCGAAGCGGCTGCCGCGAGCGATGTCACGGGTGCCAATGCATCCGCATCGAACGCAGCCGCCGCAGCCGCAGCGATGGCCGCTACGAGCGGCGCTGCATCGGGTGTCGCCGCCGCGACCGCAGCCAATCCGGCGAGTCAGGCCGTGGCCGCGAGCGATCCGCTTCGTTCGCGCGAAGGTTTTCGCAGCCGCGGCCGCGAAGACGACACGCCGCAATAAGGAGCGCACCATGAATCGAATCATTGCGCTCGTCGTCGGCATCGTGGTCGTGCTGTTCGTCGCATCGTCGATGGTGTTCGTCGTCGACCAGCGCCACATGGCGGTGCTGTTGTCGCGCGACGGGGGCGAAGGCACGCTGGCCGGTCCCGGTCTGCACATCAAGCTGCCGGCGCCGCTGCAAACGCTGCGTCTCGTCGATACGCGGATCCAGACGTTCGACCCACCGGACGAAGACCGCTACCAGAGCGCCGACCAGTCCGACCTGCTCGTCAATCCGGTCATCAAGTATCGCGTGAGCGACCCGCTGAAGCTCGTCGCCGAAACCAAGGGCGATACGCAAAGCCTGCCCGACCGGCTCGCGCTGCTGTTGCGCAGCGCGCTCGGCGATGCGTTCGCGAAGTATCCGGTCGCCGACGCGCTCGCGAAGCAGCAGGCGATCGCCACCGAAGCGCGCGACGGCATGCAGAAGGCCGCGGCGTCGCTTGGCGTCGACGTGCTGGCCGTGCAACTCACACGTATCGATTTCCCCGCGGCCATGGCCGATTCGGTCTACAAGCGGATGATCGCGGGACGCGAACAGGCGGCTGCCCGCGAACGCGCGGAAGGCAAGTCGGAAGCGGACCAGATCAAGGCCGACGCGGACAGCAAGCAGCAGGCACTGATCGCCGATGCGTACCGTCAGGCGCAGACGATCAAGGGCGACGGCGACGGCAATGCAGCGTCGATTGCTGCCGATGCGTTCGGCCGCGACCCGCAGTTCTATGAGTTCTACCAGAGCATGCTGGCCTACCGGAATAGCTTCAAGCCGAACGACGTGATCGTCGTCGACCCGAGCAGCGAATTCTTCCGCTTCATGCGCAGTCCGTCCGGCGGCGCATCGCCGGATGCCGCTGCGGCGTCACGCAAACACTGATTACCGGAGCGCCGCGGCACACGCATCGCGGCGTCGTCACCCGAATGGACATAGCCGGCTCGTTACTGCTCGCGATCGCACTGATGCTGATCATCGAGGGAATGTTCCCTTTCGTTTTTCCGAGTGCGTGGCGCGATACGTTTCGTAGAATGTCGGAGCGGCCGCCGCATCACATCCGGATCGGCGGCCTGATCGTGATGTCGCTGGGACTCGTGCTGCTGCTGATCGCCACCTGATCCGCCGCGCCGCGCGTGCGACACGTTGGGCGCAGCAGGGGCTCGGCACGCACATGCCCGCGTGTCGGCCCACCCGCTGCCCACGCCCGCTCGCCACTTTCCGCCGGCGCCTTCGCGCCGTGCTTACCATCGTAGGACTGCATCGATGTCGACCTGGTTACTTCCCGAGAATATTGCCGACGTGCTGCCGTCGGAGGCCCGCAAGATCGAAGAGCTGCGGCGTAGCCTGCTGGACCGTTTCCGCGCGTACGGCTACGAGATGGTGATGCCGCCGCTGCTCGAATACATCGAGTCGCTGCTGACGGGCGGCGGCAGCGATCTGAACCTGCGCACGTTCAAGCTCGTCGACCAGCTGTCCGGCCGCACGCTAGGGCTGCGCGCGGACATCACGCCGCAGGTCGCGCGTATCGACGCGCATCTGCTGAACCGTCAGGGCGTGACACGCCTGTGCTACGCGGGCAACGTGCTGCACACGCGGCCGCGTGGCCTGCACGCGACGCGCGAGCAGATCCAGATCGGCGCCGAAATCTATGGCCATGCGGGGCTCGAAGCGGATCTCGAAATCCAGCAACTGATGCTCGACGCACTGCGTCTCGCAGGTCTCGCGAAGGTGCGGCTCGATCTGTGTCATGCGGGTGTACTGGCCGCGCTGCTCGACGGCGAACCGGCCGCGTCCGCGCTCGGGCAGACGCTGTTCGAGGCGCTGGCCGGCAAGGACGTGCCGCAGCTCGTCGAACTCACCGCGCATCTGCAGCCGGTCACACGCGATGCGCTGCGCATGCTGCCCACGCTGTACGGCGACGCATCGGTACTCGACGAGGCGCGCGCGCGCCTGCCGAACACGCCTGAAATCGCCCGCGCACTGGACGACCTCGCGTTCCTCGCGGCGCAGGTCGACGGCGCCGAAGTGATGATCGATCTCGCCGACCTGCGCGGCTACACGTATCACAGCGGCGTGATGTTCTCCGCGTATGTCGACGGCGTGCCGAACGCGGTTGCGCGCGGCGGCCGTTACGACCACGTCGGTCAGGCCTACGGCCGGGCACGCGCTGCGACCGGCTTCTCGCTGGATCTGCGCGAAGTGGCGCGCATTTCGCCGGTCGAGGCGCGCAGCAGCGCGATCCTCGCGCCGTGGCAGCACGACGACGCATTGCGCGCGAGCGTCGCGGCGCTGCGCGATGCCGGAGAGGTCGTGATCCAGGCGCTACCAGGACATGACCACGACCTGGACGAATTCGCATGCGACCGCGTGCTAGTCGAGCGCAACGGCGCGTGGGTCGTCGAGATGCGGCACTGAGCAAGATTGTCCAGACCTTTGAGCGGAAACGGAAAAATTCGGAACCCGCGGCGAACCTAGGTAAAATACGTTTTTAACCAGCTTACGAAACAACATGTCTGCCAGCGCAGTGAATGTGAACGCCGGGCGCAACGTCGTCGTGGTGGGGACCCAGTGGGGTGATGAGGGCAAGGGCAAGATCGTCGACTGGCTGACGGACCACGCCCAGGGCGTCGTTCGCTTTCAGGGCGGTCACAACGCCGGCCATACGCTCATCATCGGCGGCAAGAAGACGATCCTCCGTCTGATTCCGTCGGGCATCATGCACCCGGGCGTCGCGTGCTACATCGGCAATGGCGTCGTGTTGTCGCCGGAAGCGCTGTTCAAGGAAATCGGCGAGCTCGAATCCGCCGGCGTCGACGTCCAGAAGCGTCTGTTCATTTCCGAAGCCACCACGCTGATCCTCCCGTATCACATCGCGATCGACCAGGGGCGCGAAGCGCGCCGCGGCGCCGGCAAGATCGGCACCACGGGTCGCGGTATCGGCCCCGCGTACGAAGACAAGGTCGCACGCCGCGGGCTGCGCGTGCAGGACCTGTTCGATCCGGTGACGTTCGCCGAACGTCTGCGCGAAAACCTCGATTACCACAACTTCGTGCTGACCCAGTACCTGGGCGTTGCGGCCGTCGATTTCCAGCAGACGCTCGACACGATGCTGAGCTACGCGGACCGTCTGAAGCCGATGGTCACCGACGTCTCCCGTCGTCTGTACGACGAGAACGCGGCTGGCCGCAACCTGCTGTTCGAAGGCGCGCAGGGCACGCTGCTCGACATCGATCACGGCACCTATCCGTTCGTCACGTCGAGCAACTGCGTCGCCGGTGCGGCGACGGCCGGCGCGGGCGTCGGTCCGCAGAAGCTGCACTACATCCTCGGCATCACGAAGGCCTACTGCACGCGCGTCGGTTCGGGTCCGTTCCCGAGCGAGCTGTACGACGCGGACAACGCCGACCGCCAGGACCAGATCGGCGTGACGCTCGCGAACGTCGGCAAGGAGTTCGGCTCGGTCACGGGCCGTCCGCGCCGCACCGGCTGGCTCGATGCCGCCGCGCTGCGCCGCTCGATCCAGATCAATGGCCTGTCGGGCCTGTGCATGACGAAGCTCGACGTGCTCGACGGCCTCGACGAAGTGAAGCTGTGCGTCGGCTACACGATCGACGGCAAGGCGGTCGATCTGCTGCCGCGCGGTGCAACCGAAGTCGCGCGTTGCGAACCGGTGTACGAAACGTTCAGCGGCTGGAAGGAAAGCACGGTCGGCATCAAGTCGTGGGACGCGCTGCCTGCCAATGCGCGTGCGTACCTCGAACGCGTGCAGGAAGTCTCTGGTGTACCGATCGACATGGTATCGACCGGTCCGGACCGCGACGAGACGATCCTGCTGCGCCATCCGTTCAAGGTGTGACCCATGACGCAGGGTGTGCCCATGATCGCAATGAAGGACCCGCGCAACGATGACAAGAACCTGTGGGTCGGCTGGGACGAGTATCACCGGCTGATCGAGCTGCTCGCGCTCGCCGTGCACGATTCGGGCTGGAAGTTCGACAAGATCCTGTGCCTCGCGCGTGGCGGTCTGCGCGTCGGCGACCAGCTGTCGCGCATCTACGATCTGCCGCTGGCGATTCTCGCCACCAGTTCGTATCGTGAAGCCGCGGGCACCGAGCAGGGCGAACTCGACATCGCGCAGTACATCACGATGACGCGCGGCGAGCTGTCGGGCAACGTGCTGCTGGTCGACGATCTGGTCGATTCCGGCGTGACGCTCGCGCGCGTGCAGCAGCATCTGAAGGACCGCTATCCGGCGATCACGTCGGTGCGCTCCGCGGTGCTCTGGTACAAGGGCTGCTCGAAGGTCAAGCCGGACTACCACGTGCAGTTTCTGCCGACCAACCCGTGGATTCACCAGCCATTCGAAGAATGGGACACGGTTCGTCCGCACAATCTCGGCGCATGGATCAAGCGCGGTACCGCGCAGGATTCGGCATCGAAGGCATAACCCGCTTCGACCGCCTCGCTACAGGGAGCCCTCGCGGCTCCCTTTTTATGAGTCGACGGAGTTTTGTGACAGCGTCACACGAACGGCCGCAGAATGGCCGGCAGCGCCCCATCCGCACACAGACTTGCTTCGGACGCGATGCTACACTGCGGACCGTCCGCGTCGTGTATCCGCAACGACTGGACAGCGGGTTCTGGCCCACAGTTAGAATAGCGCTCGTTTTACTCCGCTCCGGAACGGATTCCTTGCGTTTATGACAGATACCCATCACGTGCGGAAGCAGCCGCTGCCGTCTCTTGCGATCGCCGCCGTCGGAGTGGTCTTCGGCGACATCGGCACCAGCCCGCTGTATGCGCTGAAAGAAGCCTTCAGTCCATCGCACGGCATCCCGCTCACCGAAGCGTCGATCCTGGGTGTCATCTCCCTGCTGTTCTGGGCGATCATCATCGTCGTGAGCATCAAGTACGTGATGTTCGTGATGCGCGCCGACAACAACGGCGAGGGCGGCGTACTCGCGCTGATGGCGCTGTCGCTACGCTCGTTCAACCAGAAAAGCCGTGCGGCCGGGCTGCTGATGATGCTCGGCATCTTCGGCGCGTGCATGTTCTACGGCGATGCGGTGATCACGCCGGCGATCTCGGTGATGTCGGCGGTGGAAGGGCTCGAGATCGCGGCGCCGAAGCTGACGCATCTCGTGTTGCCGCTCACGATGGTCATTCTGGTCATTCTGTTCTGGATCCAGCGGCACGGCACGGCGATGGTCGGGCGGCTGTTCGGGCCGATCATGGTGGTGTGGTTCGCGACGATCGCGGTGCTCGGCATTTCGCATATCGTGCAGGCGCCGGTCGTGATCAAGGCGCTGAACCCGTACTACGCTTTCACTTTCATGTCGGCGCACGTGCTGCAGGCTTACGTCGTGCTCGGCTCGGTCGTGCTGGTGCTGACCGGCGCCGAAGCGCTGTACGCGGACATGGGCCACTTCGGCGCAAAGCCGATCCGCGTTGCATGGTATGCGCTCGTGGGGCCTTCGCTGGTGCTCAACTACTTCGGCCAGGGCGCGCTGCTGATGCACGACCCGAAGGCGATCGAAAATCCGTTCTTCCTGCTCGCACCGGAATGGGCGCTGCTGCCGCTCGTCGTGCTGTCGACGGTCGCGACGGTGATCGCGTCGCAGGCGGTGATCTCCGGCGCGTATTCGCTGACGAGCCAGGCGATCCAGCTCGGCTATGTGCCGCGGATGAAGATCCTGCATACGTCGGAACTCGCGATCGGCCAGATCTACGTGCCGGTGGTGAACTGGATGCTGCTTCTGATCATCCTGTGCATCGTGGTCGCCTTCAAGAGCTCGGACAACCTGGCCGCCGCGTACGGCATCGCGGTCACCGCGACGATGGTCATCACGACCGTGCTCGCGTGCGTCGTGATGGTCAAGGTGTGGAAGTGGAACAAGCTGCTGGTCGGGCTGATCATCGGCGTGTTCATGGTCGTCGACGTAGGCTTCTTCGGCGCGAACCTGCTGAAGGTCGCGGAGGGCGGCTGGCTGCCGCTCTGCATAGGCGCGCTGCTGTTCTTCCTGCTGATGACGTGGTTCAAGGGCAGGATGATCGTGAAGGACCGCACCGCGGCCGACGGTATTCCGCTGATGCCGTTCCTGCAGGGGCTGCTCGCGCATCCGCCGCATCGGGTGTCCGGGACCGCGATCTATCTGACGGGCAGCGACTCGCTCGTGCCGGTCAGCCTGCTGCACAACCTGAAGCACAACAAGGTGTTACACGAGCGCACGATCTTCCTGACCTTCGTCACGCGCGACATTCCGTATGTCAGCGACGCCGAACGCGTCACCGTCAAGGAGATCGACGGCGGACTCTATCTCGTCAAGGCCGTGTACGGCTTCAACGAGACGCCCGACGTGAAGGCCGTGCTGCTCGAGGTCGGCCGCACGCACGACATGACGTTCGAACTGATGGACACGTCGTTCTTCCTCGCGCGCGAAACGGTCGTGCCGACGCAACTGCCGGGGATGTCGGTGTGGCGCGAGCGGGTGTTCGCGTGGATGCACCAGAACGCCGCGAAACCGACCGATTTCTTCAGCATTCCGGCGAACCGGGTCGTCGAACTGGGTACGAAGATCGAGATCTGAGCACAACATGTCGAACGAGACGAGCGCGACGAGCGCGACATTCGCGAACGAAAAAAAGCCCACGCACGCGTGGGCTTTTTTTGTATCGCTCGAAGAGCCGATACTCGTCTAACGCTGCTTCAGTTTCGCGAACGCCGCAGCCATCGCGCCCCCTGCTTCCGGCTCGCGCGAACGCTGCTGTTGCGGACGGCCACCGCCGGCCCCGGACCGATTGGCGCCACGCTCCTGCGGGTTGCCACCGCGCGGAGCCGAGCCGCCGGCGAAGTCGTCGTCGAGACGCATCGTCAGCGCAATACGCTGACGCTTCACGTCGACTTCGACCACCTTCACCTTGACGATCTGACCGGCCTTCACGACTTCGTGCGGGTCCTTGATGAACTTCGTCGACATGGCCGACACGTGGACGAGACCGTCCTGATGCACGCCGATGTCGATGAACGCACCGAATGCGGCGACGTTCGTCACGACGCCTTCGAGCACCATCCCAGGTGCGAGATCGGAGACTTTCTCGACGCCTTCGCGGAACGTCGCGGTCTTGAATTCCGGACGCGGGTCGCGACCGGGCTTCTCGAGTTCGGTGAAGATGTCGCGCACGGTCGGCAGGCCGAAGCGGTCGTCGACGAATTCCGCGGGCGACAGCCCCGACAGCGCCTCGCGATTGCCGAGCACATCGCCGACGTGCTTGCTGATCTTCGCGAGAATCCGCTCGACGACCGGATACGCTTCCGGGTGCACCGACGACCGGTCGAGCGGATTTTCGCCGCCGTTGATGCGCAGGAAGCCGGCGGCCTGCTCGAACGTCTTGTCGCCGAGACGCGGCACCTTGCGCAGATGTTCGCGCGACGGGAACGGGCCGTTCGCATCGCGAAAATCGACGATGTTGCGCGCGAGCGTTGCGTTCAGACCGGACACGCGTGCCAGCAGTGCGACCGAGGCCGTATTCGCGTCGACGCCGACGGCGTTCACGCAATCCTCGACGACCGCGTCGAGCGAACGCGCGAGTTCGCGCTGGTTCACGTCGTGCTGATACTGGCCGACGCCGATCGCCTTAGGCTCGATCTTAACGAGTTCCGCGAGCGGATCCTGCAGGCGTCGCGCGATCGATACCGCGCCGCGCAGCGACACGTCCATATCCGGGAATTCCTTCGCCGCGAGTTCGGACGCCGAGTACACCGACGCACCGGCTTCGGATACGACGATCTTCTGCAGCTTGAATTCCGGATGACGGGCGATCAGTTCGCTCGCGAGCCTGTCCGTTTCACGCGACGCCGTGCCGTTGCCGATACTGATCAGTTCGGCCTGCGTCTGCGCGCAGATTCGCGCGAGTTTGGCGATCGAGCCATCCCAGTCGCGGCGCGGCTCGTGCGGATAGATCACGTCGGTGGCGAGCACCTTGCCGGTCCGATCGACCACGGCCACTTTCACACCGGTGCGCATGCCAGGATCGAGACCGATCACGGCCTTCGGGCCCGCGGGCGCGGCGAGCAGCAGGTCCTTCAGATTGCGCGCGAACACGCGAATTGCTTCGTGCTCGGCTTCTTCGCGCAGATTCGTCAGGAGTTCGTTTTCGATGTGCGGCTGCACCTTCACGCGCCAGCACCAGCGGCACACGTCGGAGAGCCATTTGTCGGCGGGCCGGCCCTGGTTCGCGATACCGACGTGGCGTGCGATCGTCGCTTCGCCGGGATGCGGCACCTGCGCGTCGAGCTCTTCGCCGAGACCGAGCTTGACCATCAGCACGCCGGCGTTGCGGCCGCGGAACAGCGCGAGCGCGCGATGCGACGGCACCGTTTTGATGGTTTCCGAATAATCGTAGTAGTCGCGGAATTTCTCTTCTTCCGCGCCTTCCTTGCCTTCGACCACTTTCGACGACACCACGCCCTGGTTGAACAGGTAATCGCGCAGTTTGCCGAGCAGGTCGGCCGTTTCGCCGAACTGTTCGGAGAGAATGTCGCGGGCGCCGTCGAGCGCGGCCTTCACGTCGGCGACACCTTTCTCCGCGTCGACGTACGCGGCGGCTTCAGTGGGGGGATCGCGCTGCGGATCGGCGAGCAGCAACTGCGCGAGCGGCTCGAGTCCGGCCTCGCGTGCGATCTGCGCGCGGGTGCGGCGCTTCTGCTTGTACGGAAGATAGAGGTCTTCGAGCACCTGCTTGCTGTCGGCGCCTTCGATTGCAGTGCGCAGCTCGTCGGTCAGCTTGCCCTGTTCGTCGATGCTCGCGATGATCGTTGCGCGCCGGTCTTCGAGTTCGCGCAGGTACAGCAGACGTTCTTCGAGATTGCGTAACTGCGTGTCGTCGAGATTGCCGGTCACTTCCTTCCGGTAACGGGCAATGAACGGCACAGTCGATCCTTCGTCGAGAAGTTGCACCGCGGCGGCAACCTGGCGCGGCTGGACGGCCAGTTCGGTGGCGATGCGCTGTACGATCTTGAGTGCTACGGTTTCCGTCATAAAGTCTTGAGGTTCCTGCCGGTCGCGACCGGGTTGCTGAAGCGGGGCATTTTGCCATAAATGCCCGGACGCTCAAGCGCACGGTGATAGAATTTCGGGCATGTCCTGCTGCCCATCCCCGACGTTGCCGAACTCCCGCTTTTCCCTTTTATCGCGTGTTGCTGCCGCGCCCGGTGCCCCGTTTGCCGCACAGGCGGCAGCCTGTTGCATCGCCGGGCTGTTCGCGATGTCCACGCCGGCGTTCGCGCAATCGGGTGCGGGGGCCGATGTGGCGGCCTCTGCTGTATTGAGCGCGGCTTCGTCGCCGATGGCTGCGTCCGGAGTATCGTCCGACGGTCCCGACGATTCCAGCGCCACGAACGGCTTCGACGCGCGCCAGAAGGATCTGGACCGCAGGGGGGCGGAGAACAACTACCGTTATGGCGTGGCGGAGCACGATTGCTACAGCAAATTTTTCGTGAATCACTGCCTCGGCAACGCGCGCGAAGACATGCGCAAGGAGCAGGCGAGTATCCGCAAGGAACAGCTCGCGCTCGACGACGAGCAACGCGTCGCGCGTGCGCAGAAGCGCGATCAGCAGGCCGCGCTCAAGCGTGCGCAGGACGAGGCGGATGCGCCGCAGCGCGCCGCCGACGAAGCGCGCAATACGCAGTCGTACCAGGACAAGCAGCGTCAGCATGCGCTCGATCAGGCGCAGCGCACGGCCGAAGCGCCGCAGCGCGCGGCGAACGAGCAGGCGTATCAAGAGAAGCAGCGCCAGCATGCGATCGATCAGGCGCAGCGCGGTATCGGCGCGTCGCAGGCGACGGCGAACCAGCAGGCCTACGATAGCAAGCAGGCGGGCTTCCAGCAGAAGCTCGACGAGGCGCGACGGCAGGGCGCCCAGAAGGCGCAGGAACGGGTCGAGAACCAGCAGCACTTTGAGCAGAAGCAGGAAAACGCCGCACAGCACAAGGCGGACGTCGAGGCGCGTCAGAAGCAGGCCGCCGAGAAAGCCCGCGAGAAACAGCAGCAGCAATTGCAGGAACAGCAGCAGCAACAGCAACTTCAGCAGCAACGGCAGCAGCAAGGCCAGTAACGCGTTTTAAGCCGGACAGCAACCTCAGGCGAAGCGGCTGAACTCATGGCTCCTCCGCCGCATCGGGTAGAGGAGGCGAGCATGCGCGATCATCACGCCATCAATGCGGATACGCTTCGCGACCGCATTCTGCAGCTGGAGTCGGAGCACAGTGGGCTCGACCGGCTGATCGACAGGATGTCCGAGGAGCCTGGCATCGACGACCTGGAGCTGCAGCGGCTGAAAAAGCGCAAGCTCAAGGTCAAGGACACAATCATCTTGCTGCAGTTGCAGCTCGAACCGGACGGACGCGCCTGACCGGCCTCCTGGCAGGCGCCGGGCGTGCCCCGCGCACCGGATTTTGCAGGAACCGCTTGCCTTGAATTCATCGCCTGTTTCTTCTTCGCGTGCGTCGACGGACGCCGCCGCGACGTCGCGTGATACCCGCGATAACGCCAGCGCGCCGGCGCTCAACGCGCGGCGTGTCGCGGAGCTCGACGGGATCTTCGCCGCCGACGGGTTGCTCGCGCGGCAGATCGACGGTTACCGGTCGCGTGCGTCGCAGATCGAGATGGCGCGCGCGGTTGCGGCCGCAATGGAAGCGTCGGGCCGCGCGATGCCCGAACCCGTGATGTTCGAAGCGCAGAAGCGCCCCGCGCGCCGGCTCCAGGGCGCCGCAGGGGAGGCCGCACCGGTTGACGAGCCCGCTGCGCTCGACGGCAGCGAGAACACGCTGATCGTCGAAGCAGGGACCGGCACTGGCAAAACTTTCGCGTATCTCGTCCCCGCGATGTTGTGGGGCGGCAAGGTGATCGTCTCGACGGGCACCAAGCATCTGCAGGACCAGCTGTTTCAACGCGATATCCCGACCGTGCGCGACGCGCTCGCGGTGCCGGTATCGGTCGCGATGCTGAAGGGCCGCGCGAACTATCTCTGTCACTACTACCTGCAGCGTACCGCGGACAACGGCCGCCTGCCGTCGCGTCAGGAGACGTCGTATCTGCAGGACATCGTGCGGTTCGCGAAGATTACGCGTACCGGCGACAAGGCCGAACTCGCGAGCGTGCCGGAAACGGCGGCGGTGTGGTCGATGGTCACGTCGACACGCGATAACTGCCTCGGCCAGGAGTGTCCGCACTACAAGGAATGCTTCGTCATGCAGGCGCGTCGCGACGCGCAGCAGGCGGATATCGTCGTCGTCAATCATCACCTGTTTTTCGCGGACATCATGCTGCGCGACACGGGGATGGCGGAGTTGCTGCCGACCGCGAATACGATCATCTTCGACGAAGCGCATCAGTTGCCGGAAACCGCGACACTGTTCTTCGGCGAGACGCTGTCGACGGCGCAGCTGCTCGAGCTGGCGCGCGACGCGGTCGCCGAAGGGCTTGCGCACGCACGTGACGCGGTGGAGTGGGTGAAGCTCGGCAGCGCGCTCGAACGCGCCGCGCGCGACGTGCGTCTCGTGTTCAGGGAGGACTCGGTACGGATGTCGGTGGCGCAACTGGCCGACGACCATCCGCTGTTTGCCGCGCTCGACGTGCTCGATACGGAGCTCGATGCGCTCGCGTCGGCGCTTGCGGCGCAAGCGGAGCGTGCCGAGTCGATCGGTGCGTGTTTGCGCCGCGCGCGCGAACTGCAGAAGCTGCTTGCCGGCTGGACCACGTCGCCCGCTGTGGACGCTCCTTCACCGGCGGCTACCGATCGCATCACCCGCACACGCGAGGATGGCACCGATGCTACCGATGCAGAAGCGGCCGACGAGAAAGTCCGCTGGATCGAAGTCTTCTCGCAGACGGTGCAACTGCACGAGACGCCGCTATCGGTGGCACCGATTTTCGCGCGGCAGCGTGCGGGTGTGCCGCGCGCATGGGTGTTCACATCGGCGACGCTGTCGGTGCGCGGCGACTTCACCCACTACGCCGCGCAGATGGGCCTGAATGCGCGCCGCTCGATGACGCTGCCCAGCCCATTCGATTATGAGACTCAGGGGCTCATGTACGTGCCGCGCAATCTGCCGCAACCGTCGTCGCCGGCATTCACCGATGCTGTGTTCGATGCGGCGCTGCCCGCGATCGAAGCGGCGGGCGGCGGCGTCTTCATGCTCTGCACGACGCTGCGCGCGGTCGATCGTATCGCGGGTAAGTTGCGCGACACGATTGAATCGCGCGGCTGGAGCATGCCGCTGCTCGTGCAGGGCGATGCGAGCCGCACCGAGCTGCTCGAACGGTTTCGTGCGTACGGGAATGCGATCCTGGTTGGTAGCCAGAGCTTCTGGGAAGGCGTCGACGTGCGCGGCGATGCGTTGTCGCTTGTCGTGATCGACAAGCTGCCGTTCGCGCCGCCCGACGATCCGGTGCTGTCCGCGCGTCTCGATGCGCTGACGAAGAAGGGATTGAGCCCGTTTGCGGTCCATCAATTGCCGCAGGCGGTGATCACATTGAAGCAGGGCGCGGGCCGATTGATTCGCGCGGAGACGGATCGCGGCGTGCTGATGATCTGCGATACACGGCTCGTCGACAAACCCTATGGACGCCGGATCTGGCAGAGCCTGCCGCCGTTCAAACGGACACGCGAGATCGAGGTAGTGAAGGAGTTTTTTTCAGATAGGGCCGGGCTACCCTGAACCACGCAGGCGACGCCTGAAGCCAATCGATCCTGAATCGATTCCAGAATGACAAAACGCCACGGAGAATATCCGTGGCGTTTTGTTTTATCCGTGTTCGGAAGCCGTTTGGCTCCCGATGCGGCTTCGCCCGAAGGCGAGTGCTGTACGGCTTACTGGCTTGCGCCCGATGCCGGAGCAGCCATCGAAGCAGCAGCAGCTACGTCCGATGCGGCACCCGTAGCGGCAGCAGCAGCGTCGCTTGCAGCAGCAGCAGCGCCCGATGCGGCCATCGCTGCATCCGAAGCGGCAGCAGCCGGTGCCGAAGCAGCCATTGCGTCGCTAGCCGGGGCAGCAGCCTGATCGCTGCTCTTGTTGCATGCGGCCAGTGCCACAGCTGCCAACAGGGATGCTACGAGGAGGGATTTCTTCATGATCACGTCCTTTTATGGTTAAAGGTAAGCAACAGCGCAAAATATTACCGGTAATGTGCTCCAACATCGACCTGGGCCGCTGGTGGAGATGCACTTCTGCATGAGCGTGAATCTTCCCTACGGCTTGGGCGGAAATTATATGCACTTTCGTATCGACCGTCGACAAATCCGGGGTCAATACGTTGTCTTTCTCATACAAATTTTCTTCGTACGGTATGGCACGCAGGCGGCTTCACGCAAGCTCGCCCACTTGCACCCAGCCCGCACAATACCACTCGTGCAGCAGTGCTGTCACCGATGAATCGTGTGAGAGTGTTACAAAGCGTTTCGCACTCAAAGACCGTTTATTCGCGAATTCAGGCAGCCATTTTCTCGCATTTGACAACGCATTTTCTTCGCCATTCACGAAATATGCGCGATGGTCGTATAGCAGCAGGGTCCTGCGATCGAGCCTGATTCCCGACTTCGCCGCGAGCGCCGCAAAGCGCGCTTCATTCAGCGGCCGGGCCGGCGGCTCGAAGAACACCGAGGGCTTCGGCTCGCTCAGGTAAGCACCCAGAAACGAAACGATATCCCGCTCTTGCCAGCGGACCTTGGCCAGCATCTCCCCGACCTTCGCGACGAGCGCATGCGGCAGTTCGGCCGGGCATTCGACAGCAGGCTGCCCCGGGTCGCGATACAGCGCGGCGGAGGTCGCGCCGCCGCTGCCGGACTCGGCCAGGTGATAGAGGAACTGCGACGTCAACTCGCCTGTCGACGGCGCACGAAAACCGATCGAACACGTCATGCACTCGCCCTCGGCGACACCGTCGTGTGCGATGTGCGGCGGCAGATACAGCATGTCGCCGGGTTCGAGCACCCACTCTTCGTCGGGTTCGAAATGACGGAGCACCTTCAGCGGCACTCCTTCCTCGAGCGACAGGTCGCGTTGCGCACCGATGCGCCACCGGCGCTTGCCATGCACCTGCAGCAGGAACACGTCGTAAGAATCGAAATGCGGACCGACGCCGCCGCCGTCGGTTGCGTAGGAGATCATCAGATCGTCGAGACGCGCGTCGGGAACGAAGCGGAAGCGGTCGAGCAATGCCCGTGCGCGATCGTCGTGCAGATCGACACCCTGCACGAGCAGGGTCCATGCGCGCTGACGGACGGTGGGCAGATCGTCGCCGGAAAACGGACCGTGCGCGAGTTGCCAGCGATTGCGAAAGCGCGTGATCAAACGCGCTTCGACGTCGTCGCTGCCGGCAAGATCGAACAGCTCGTCGCGCGACAGCGGCGCTGCAACTTGCGGAATAGCCTGACGGATCAGCAGCGGTTTCTTCTGCCAGTACCGGCGCATAAATTGCGACGGAGTGAGATTGCCGAGCAGCGGCGTGGGTTGATCCGGGGACGGAAGCGGAGCCGGTCCGGCATGCGAACGGTCCGGTGAAACTGGCGCCGAAGCCATGCTGGCCGGGTGGTCAAGGGGCCGCCTGGGCATCGTATAATGTGATTTGTATTCTGGAGAATTGAATGAAAATCGCAAAGAACACCGTCGTGTCGGTCGCATACAAGCTATCGGATGCGCAGGGCAATCTGATCGAGGAAAGCGACGAGCCGATGGTCTATCTGCACGGCGGCTATGATGGCACGTTCCCCAAGATCGAGGAAGAGCTCGACGGCCATGAGCCGGGCTTCGAAACCCAGATTCAGCTCGAACCGCAGGACGCGTTCGGCGAGTACGATCCCGACCTCGTGAAGATCGAAGCGCGTACGCGGTTTCCGGAGCCGCTCGAAGTCGGCATGCAGTTCGAAGGCACGCCGGAAGAGGGCGATGAAGATCTCGATTCGCTGATCTATACGGTGACAGATGTTGCCGAAGACAAGGTCGTGCTCGACGGCAACCATCCGCTCGCCGGCATGTCGTTGCGTTTCGCGCTGACCGTCAGGGAAGTGCGTCCCGCGACCGAGGACGAAATCCAGCACGAACACGCGCACGGCGCTGACGGTCTCGAAGTCATCGACGAGGATGACGAAGACGACGACAGCAAATCAGGGCCTACGCTGCACTGAACTTGCGGGATGCGGCGGCAGCGGCAGTAGTGGAGAGACGCCGCTCGCCGCATTGTTCGATGGGCCGCCACTCGACGCGCTGCCTGCGTCACCGGGTGATTGAAGGATCGGCGGCACATCGGGCGGTCCGGCTTCGGATGCCGGCGCGAGGCCAGACGAACCAGGTAAGTCAGGTAAGCCAGGCACTTCGGGCATCGGCGGAGGCGTCGGCTCTTCATGCGGCAAGCCGGACGACGGCGCGGCCGGTGGCAGTGCCGGCAGGTTCTTCGGCACGTCCCGCACCGTCACACGAAACGGCGGACGCCGCGCCAGATCCACATCAATTTGCACCCACTGGTCGAGACGAACGCGCGGCGCGAATGCAATGCGCGTCAGATTCGCGACGAGCGCACCCTTGTCGTTGCGCAGCGGCTGATCGATCAGAAAGCCGCCTGCCTGCGGTTCGTCGTCTTCATGAATGACGAGCACCGGACCGCGAAACGTCTGCGCCAGTTTCACCAGACTCCGTTTGAATTCCAGATAACCGTCGCGTCGCGGGTTGCGTCCGAAACGCAGCCACGCGAACCGTTCGGGCCGCTCGTAGCGTTCCGGATCGGGATCGCCCTGAATGAACACGACGATCGCACGGGCGTCGCGCCGCTTCGCGTATTCGGCCGCGTGTTCGAGCCAGAAGCCGTTGGCGATCACGCGATCTTCGAACTCGCCGTTGCGTCCGCCGGCATTCAGATAGTGATTGTTCGGCCCCGGCGCATTCAGCCCGATGAACACCGTATCGCCGACTTGCCAGCGCACGTTTTCACGATACGGGCGAAAGCGCGATACCTCGCTTTCGCGTGTCAGCGTGAGCGGGTTCTGTCCCATCGATGTGCTTTCCGCGAATAGCGTCTGCCGCAGCAGATCGAGCCGCTCCACCGGATCGAAACCGCCGGCCGCCGCCGTGCCGCAGTCGGTCCAGTCGTGCTGACCCGGGATGAACACGAGTGCTGGCCGTGCGGCTTCGAGCAGCGCCTGACGCCGCTCGTACAGCGAATCGCGGCAGGCTTCCTTCGCGCTCTTCAGATTGCCGTCGTAGACGATGAACGACACCTGCGGGTCACGGCCGATTGCATCGAGGAGCCGCTGCGTCGGCGCTTCGTCGGCGGGGCTGTGCATCGTGCTGCCGATGACCGCGAACGCATAGCGCTGCGGTTCGGCTGCGTGTGCGGCCGCCGTTATCGAGACAAAGGCGACCGCGACGAAAGCGACGACCGCCGCGCGAGTCGCGACGCAGCGGCGTAGCCGCAAGAGATGCAGCGGCAGGTCAATGATCCGCATCCGGCGGCGCGGCCAGGTCGTGCAGTTCATACAGGAGATCGAGCGCGTCGCGCGGACGCAGCTCGTTCGGATCGATCGCGCGCAATCGATCCAGCAGCGCCTGCGTCGCCGGATTTTCCGCGACAGCAGGCGTGTCGTCGTCGCGATCCTCCAGCATTGGCGCCGCCGCGAACAGATCGAGTTGCGGCGCCGGTTGTCCCGCCGACTGCTGTTCGAGATGCGCGAGATGCTTGCGCGCCGCGCGGATCACCGCCGACGGTACGCCCGCCAGTTGCGCGACCTGCAGGCCGTAGCTCTGGTTCGCGGGTCCCTCGTTGACCGCGTGCAGGAACACGATGCCGTGACCGTGCTCGACTGCCGACAGATGCACGTTCGCGGCCTGCGGAAACTCGATGGGCAGCTGCGTGAGTTCGAAGTAGTGCGTCGCGAACAGCGTATGGCAGCCGTTGTGCGCGAGCAGATGGCGCGCGATCGCCCACGCGAGCGCGAGGCCGTCGAACGTCGACGTGCCGCGTCCGATTTCGTCCATCAGCACGAGGCTTTGCGGCGTCGCGTCGTTCAGGATCGCCGCGGCTTCCGTCATCTCGACCATGAAGGTCGAACGGCCGCCGGCCAGATCGTCGGCGGCGCCGATCCGCGTGAAGATGCGGTCGATCGGACCGAATTCCCCGCGCCGAGCCGGCACGTAGCTGCCGACGTAGGCCATCAGCGCGATCAGCGCCGTCTGCCGCATGAAGGTCGATTTACCGCCCATGTTCGGGCCGGTGATCAGTAGCAGCTTGCGCTCGGGGTTCAGCGTGCAGTCGTTCGCGATGAACTGTTCGACCTGCGCTTCGACGACCGGATGGCGTCCCTGTTCGATCTCGATGCCGGCGGCTTCACGGAACATCGGCGCGACCCAGTCGAGCGCGCGGGCGCGTTCCGCGAACGCGGTCAGCAGGTCCAGTTCGGCGAGCGCCGATGCGACCCGCTGGCAGTCCGCGATGAACGGCAGCAGCGACTGCAGCAGCGCGTCGTACAGCGAGCGCTCGCGGGCCAGCGCGCGCTCCTGTGCGGAGAGCGCTTTGTCCTCGAAGGTTTTCAGTTCGGGCGTGATGTAGCGCTCGGCGTTCTTCAGCGTTTGGCGGCGGCGGTAGTCGTCGGGCACCTTGTCGGTCTGGCCGCGCGTGACTTCGATATAGAAGCCGTGCACCTTGTTGTACTCGACACGCAGGTTGCCGATCCCGGTGCGCGCGCGCTCGCGGGTTTCGAGATCGATCAGGAACTGGCCGCAGTTCTCGGAGATGTCGCGCAGTTCGTCGAGATCGGCGTCGTAGCCGCGGGCGATCACACCGCCGTCGCGGACCATCGCCGCCGGTTCTTCGGCGATCGCCTGGCGCAGCAGGTCGACGCACGGCGCGGGCGGTTCCAGTGCCGCTTCGATCCGCACCAGCGAGTCGACGCCGGCCGTCACCGACGCGAGTTGCGCGCGCAGCGCCGGCAGCGACACGAACGTATCGCGCAGGCTCGACAGATCGCGTGGCCGTGCCGATAGCAGCGCGAGGCGCCCGGTGATCCGTTCGATGTCGGAGATTTGCCGCAGCGTGCCGCGCAGCGCATCGACGCCATTGCCCGGCGGCGCGTCGAGCAATGCGCCGATTGCCTGCTGACGGGCGCGTGCGATCGACGCATCGCGCGGCGGATGATGCAGCCAGTGACGCAGCAGACGGCTGCCCATCGTCGTGCAGCAGGTATCGAGCAGCGAGCAGAGCGTCGGCGATTCGGTGCCACGCAGCGTTTCGGTGAGTTCGAGATTGCGACGCGTAGCCGGGTCGAGCCCGATGTACTCCGATTCGTATTCGACCTTCAGACTGCGCACGTGGCGCAACTGCTGCCCCTGCGTCGCCGACGCGTACAACAGCAGCGCGCCCGCCGCGCCGCAGGCGCTCGACAGCGAGTGCGCGCCGAAGCCGTCGAGACTCGCGACGTCGAGCTGATCGCACAGCCGCTTCGTGCCCGAGGTCGTGTCGAAGTGCCATGCGGGCACGCGGGTCAGCGCGCCGAAGCCGGCAGGCGGCGACCATGCGCTCGCGTCGCTGCCGGTATCGGCGACGAGGATTTCCGCGGGACGGATGCGTTCGAACGCGGTCGCGGCCTGGTCGGGCGTGACTTCTGCGAGGCGCAGCGCGCCGCTCGCCAGATTCAGCCACGCGAGGCCGAGCGTCGTCGCGACGCCGCGCCGGTTGTGGCCGACGCAGGCGGCGAGCAGGAACACGTCGTTCTTGTCGGAAAGAAGGGCTGCGTCCGTCAGCGTACCGGGCGTAACGACGCGCATGACTTTACGTTCGACCGGCCCTTTCGACGTGGCCGGGTCGCCGATCTGTTCGCAGATTGCGACCGATTCGCCGAGCTTCACGAGCTTCGCGAGATATTGCTCGACCGCGTGATGTGGCACGCCAGCCATCTTGATCGGATTGCCCCCCGATGCGCCGCGCTGCGTCAGTGTCAGATCGAGCAGCCGCGACGCTTTTTCTGCGTCGTCGTAGAACAGTTCGTAGAAATCGCCCATCCGGTAGAAGACGAGCGTGCCGGGATGTTCCGATTTGATGCGCAGGTACTGCTGCATCATCGGCGTGACGTTTGCAGGTGCGTCGATGGGTTGGCTGCTCATGTGACCGGGAAAAGTTGCTTTGCGTGCCCGAGTTTACCAGTGGCTCCGACGTGCAAGCACGAAGTTGGCCTTTCGGCAGAAGTCGCCGTTTCCAGCGGCCGGCCTTCGAAGGCACGTAGATCCGGCTACGTTGCGGCCGAAGGGCCGTAGAACCGCCTTCTGCGCGGAACCAGGCGTCCGCGGCAGAGGAGTTTCTGCTTTCCGCAATCCAGCAAATTCACTGGCTGCCTCAGTGCCGATTGGCAACTCGCGGCGGAAACTAACTTTGGCGACACCGTTGCCTTTGGTTTCAATGGTGACAGAATTTGGCAGTGTACCGTTCTACACTGGGTTTTCTTCATCAACGCGGTAGGGAAGCCATCCTGACCAGCACGAACGACACGGCTCAGAAAATCGCGCGTGTCTGCGTAGAGGCGATTGAACCCGGTCGTATGCTCGGCGGAAAGGGCTTGTTTCGATGGACTGAGCGTGTCTCGAAGCCAACGACTGTTCGATCTTATGCAGGTACTTCGGCGACACCGTGGCGCGGTGTCTGGGGAGGTGCTGGCGCAAGAAACCGGCGTATCGCTGCGCACGGTTCGTCGCGATGTCGCGACGCTTCAGGCCATGGGGGCCGACATCGACGGTGCCCCGGGTGTTGGATACCTCTTGCGGCCCGGGTTCTTGCTACCGCCGTTGTCGTTCACCATGGAAGAACTGCAGGCGCTGGTTGCCGGGGTTCAGTGGGTAAGCCGCCAGACGGATGACGCGTTGGCTCAGGCAGCGCAAAACGCGTTGGCAAAAATCGGTGGTGTCCTTTCCTCTGAAATGAGAGGGGCTTTGACTGACGATGCCCTCTATGTCGGCCCGAACAATGTGAACTCGACGCTTGATTTAACGCGCGTGCGGCAGGCGTTGCGCGAGCAGCGCAAGATGCATATCACCTACGAGGACCATCATGGGGCGTTATCTGAGCGCACGATATGGCCGATCGTTTTAGGTTTCGTCGAGTCGCGGCGGTTTATCGCTGCGTGGTGCGAACTGCGGGAGGGATTCCGGTTGTTCCGTGTTGACCGTATCGTCAAGGCCGTATTTCTGGAGGACCGGTATTCCAGAAGTCGAAGACAGCTTGTCAAGGAGTGGCGAGCGCTCGAGGACGGTCGGCAAGCGCGGCAGGGTTCAATCTGAGCGAACGTGATCAGGAAAATTTTAGTGCGATTCAAGATTTTTCATAACTGAAGGTAAATCGACGGAGATTTTAATGGCCACGCCATTCACAATTAATGTGCCGCAGGAGCGGCTCGAAATGATTCGAAGCAAGGTCGCCAATTATGATTGGGATGCGCTCGCCGACGCCGGGGGTTGGAAATCCGGGGTGGGCCTCGCCGATCTCAAGCGGCTGACCTCCTACTGGCTCGAACGATATGACTGGCGTGCGCAAGAAACGCGGCTCAACCGATGGCCGCATTTCACGACCGAGATTTCAGGACAGAAGCTGCATTTTATTCATGTGCGATCGGACGTTGCAGAGGGCGGGCGCAGACTGCCCATCCTCCTCGTTCACGGATGGCCCGGCTCTTTCCTGGAATTCGAGAGTCTGATTGAGCCATTGCTGGCGGATGGCCACGACGTCGTTATACCGTCGCTTCCCGGCTTCGCTTTCTCGGGACGCCCGGCGACGCCGATCGGACCGCGCCGCACCGCCGAACTGCTGCGCGGCATGATGGCCGAACTCTACGGCGATCAGCAGTTCTTCGCGCAAGGTGGCGACTGGGGTGGCATCACCGTCTCCTGGCTTGCGTACCAGTTTCCCGAAGCCGTCGCCGGCCTCCATCTCAATGCCGTCGCGGTCAACGACGCTGGTGTGAAACCTGAAAGCGACGTTGAGAAGGCGCGGCAGAAGAAGATGGGCGAGCGGATGCAGGCGGAAATGGGCTATTACCAGCAACAAAGTACCCGCCCGCAGACGCTGAACGCTCTGCTGGCCGACAGCCCGGTGGGCGTTGCTGCCTGGATTTTCGAAAAATTCGGCGAATGGTCGGACGTGCCCCGCGACGCAGAGGGCACGCCCGACGTCTGGCAGGCGTTCGACGAGGATCTGCTGCTGACCAATATCATGCTCTATCTGGTTACCAGTTCGATTGTGACGTCGACCTGGTTTTACCGCGGCAACCTGTTCGAAGGAGCCTTCGTCTTCCCACCTGGTACAGGAGTGACGGTGCCGACTGGCGTAGCAGCGTTCCCGGATCCGGTCTTTGACCGGCCGTTGCGCTCCTATACCGGGCGCAGCTACAACATCGTCCACTGGAATGACATGCCATCGGGCGGTCACTTCGCGGCGCTGGAGCGTCCCGAACTCCTGCTTGCGGATATGCGGAGTTTCTTCCGCTCGGTCGATCGCATGGACTGAGCTATGTGGTGTCCGCGAGCGGCACTGCCAACCTGGTGGTGGTGAGACGGCGCAGTGTCGCAGAGCTGGATTACTCAGAAAGCGTTCGACGGATTTTGGCATCGACTGCTGCGGTCTAGGGGCCCGTCCCCGGTGTTTTTTTGTGTGGTGTTCAGGGCGTGGGTTTAACCCGCCGCGTGGTCGGCGGGGACCTGGCCGGATGGATGGTGCGCCGCGGCCCGGAACAAGCCCGGTATCACCCTCACTCGCTAATCAATTCCGCCAGATTCGCCTCACGCGCATTCACCACACTGCGCCGTTTCGCGAGCCAGATCATCACCGTAATGAACGAGCCGAACACGACGATGATCCATTGCACCGGCATCTTCGCCGTCAGCAGCAGCGCGTACGCGCCGAGCAACAGCAGCACGGCGAGATTCTGGTTGAAATTCTGCACGGCGATCGAGTGTCCCGCCGACAGCAGCGTCGCGCCCCGATGCTGGAGGAGCGCGTTCATCGGCACGATGAAGAAGCCGGACAGTGCGCCGAGCAGGATCATCAGCGGATAGGCGAACACGATGTAGAACGGCGCGACGAACGACCCGACGCGAAAGCCCGCGCCAGCCGGAAACAGCCCCTTGCTGTAGAACGCCATCGCGATTGCGACGAGCCCCGTCACAATGCCGATAGGCAACACGCGCAGCGAACCGCGCAGCGGAATCCACGCGGCCGCGGCGGCGGCGCCCACCGCGATGCCGAGGCCAGCCACGCCCTGTATCACTGCGGCCTTCGACAGCGACAACCCGAGATTCACGTCGGCCCATTTCAGCACGAGCAGTTGCAACGTGACCGCACCGCCCCACATCAGCGTCGTCACCCACAGCGCGATCTGGGCGAGCTTGTCGGACCACAGCACGTGAAAGCAATTTGCGAAATCGCCGATGAGCTTGCGCGGCTCGGCGAGCCGGTTCGGATAGCGTTTGCCGGTGTCGGGGATGCCGAAGTTGATCGTGGCCGCGACGGCGTACGTGATCATCACGGCGAGCATCGCGAGATCGGCGGCCGTGCGGATCAGCGGCAGGTGGGCGTGCGCGACGAACCGCGTCGCGTAGGTGCTGATCAGCGCGCCACCGAGCATCGTGCCGACAATGGTCGACAGCACCGTCGCCGATTCGAGCCATGCGTTTGCCGCAACAAGGCGCTCCGCGGGCAGCAGCTCGGTAAGAATCCCGTACTTCGCCGGCGAGTACGCGGCGGCACCGAAGCCGACGACGCCATACGCGATCATCGGATGCACGCCGCCGATCATCATCAGGCAACCGCATGCCTTCAATGCATTCGCGACGAACATCACGTGACGCTTCTGCAATGCATCGGCGAACGCGCCGACGAACGGTGCGAGCAGCACGTACGAGATCGTGAAGAAGATCTGCAGGAGCGGCGTGATCCATGCGGGCGACTGGATCACGGTCAGCAGCGCGATCGCCGCGATCAGCAAGGCGTTATCCGCCAGCGACGACACGAACTGCGCCGCGATGATCGTGTAGAAACCTTTTTTCATGAGACCGATTGGAACACAGCACGACAGAACGCGTGCGAGCCGGGCGCCTGATAGAGAACTTCAAACGGGGCCCGGCTATACGGCTCGACGCGCGGTTCGACACGCAGTTCGACGCGCGGCGGGCCGACGTGAGCCGTCACGCATAAAGAAAAAGGCGGCCGAAGCCGCCTTGCCGGGCGCGCTGTGTCAGGCCGCCTGACGCGTGCGGCTGTAGCGCGACAGCAGCGGCACCATCTGCGCGTACACCTTCGGGTTCGCCGCGACGATCTCGCCGATGTGCAGGAAGTCGGAGTCGCCAGTGTAGTTGCCGACGAGGCCGCCGGCTTCAGTGATCAGCAGGCTGCCCGCCGCCATGTCCCACGCGTTGATGCCCTGTTCGAAGAAGCCGTCCAGACGGCCAGCGGCGACGTTCGCGAGATCGAGCGCGGCGGCGCCGGGGCGGCGCAGGCCCGAGCAGGCCTTCGTCATGTCGGCGAAGAGGGTGCAGTACGCGTCGAGCGAGTCGGTCTCGCGGAACGGGAAGCCGGTGCCGATCAGCGAATCGGCGAGACGGTCGCGGCGGCCGACGCGGATGCGGCGGTCGTTCAGGAACGCGCCGCGGCCGCGCGAAGCGGTGTACAGATCGTTGCGGGTCGGGTCGTAGATCACGGCCTGCTGGACAGTGCCCTTGTGCGCGAGCGCGATCGACACGCAGTAGTACTGGAAGCCGTGAATGAAGTTCGTGGTGCCGTCGAGCGGATCGATGATCCACTGGTACTCGGATTCGTTCTCGGAGCGGCCGGATTCTTCGGCGAGGATCGCGTGATCGGGGTAGGCGGTCTTCAGCGTGTCGATGATCGCTGCTTCGGATGCCTTGTCGACCTCCGTGACGAAATCGTTGTGCTGTTTCTTGCTGACCTGGACCAGATCGAGATCGAGCGACGCGCGGTTGATGATCTGTCCGGCGCGGCGTGCGGCCTTGACAGCGATGTTGAGCATGGGATGCATGAGACGGGATCCTTTTTTGCCGGTGCAGTGCCGCTGCAAACCGGATTGTGCAATATGCAGGCGAAAGCCAGCAGGAGCGGGTCGGAAACAACACGGAACGCGGTTTCGGCGCGCGTTCCGGCCACGGAGACGAATTGAAGAAGAGCGGGGCGCACGTTCGAAGACGGCGCGAATAGGCGTGATTTTACCCGAACCGGGCGTGTTCCGGCGAGTTGGGCAGCAAGCGACGCGCGTGCGGCAGTGACGAAGGCAGCACTCGCTGGAGCTTTGGCAAGAGCCGCAGCAACCATGTGCCAATTGGGATCGGTCGCTATTGGCGCTACCATAGCCGCTTTCCTGTCCTTGCCGCATACCGGCGTCCACCGTGGTTCAGTCTCCCCGTTCTGCTTCGCTTTCCGCCTCCCGCCCGTCATCCGCAGGCGACGCCGGTCCCGTGCGCGGCGGCTTCACGTCGACGCGCTTCGTGCTGGTCGAGCCGAGCCATCCCGGCAACGTCGGCGCAGCGGCGCGCGCGCTGAAGACGATGGGCTTCTCGCGGCTCGTGCTGGTGGCGCCACGCGTCGCGCACGTGCAGAGCGACCCGGAGGCGATCGCGATGGCGAGCGGTGCCGACGACGTGCTCGCGTCGGCGCACGTCGTGCCCACGCTCGGGGATGCGCTGAACGGCGTCCAGTGGTCGATCGCACTGACCGCGCGGGCGCGTGAATACGGGCCGCCGCAACTGGCACCTCGCGCGGCCGCAGGCGCTGCGCGCATGCAGGCCGCGTCCGGCGACATCGCGCTCGTGTTCGGCAACGAGCGCACGGGTCTGTCGAACGAAGACGTCGAGCGTTGCAGCGCGCTCGCGCATATTCCGGCGAACCCCGCATACAGCTCGCTGAATCTCGCGCAGGCGGTCCAGGTGCTCGCGTACGAGCTGCGCGTCGCGTACCTCGGCGACGTGGTGCCCGTGACGCCTGGGGCGTCGGTTGCCGTTCGCGCAGTCGATATGCAGGACAGCCCGCGCGCGGCCAGCGACGAGATCGAGCGGATGTACGTCCACCTCGAGAACGCGCTGATCGCCCTCGACTTTCTCGATCCCGCGAATCCGAAGAAGCTGATGTCGCGGCTGCGCCGTCTGTTCGCGCGCGCGGGCCTCGAGCGCGAAGAAGTAAACATCGTGCGCGGCATCGCGAAGCACATCCTGCTGAAGGCGAAAGCGCCGGGCAGCGACGATTAGGGCACGGGCGGTCTCGTCTATCTCCGCCTGTCAGCCTGACAGTAACCTGTCAGCAGACGACCTTGCCGCCCGCGTGGACTTCCGGCACGTTTCGCACAGTCGCCCTACAATCCCTGAAACGTTCTAAGCAAAGCTGCCGGGCTGCTAACCGGCGGCGCTCCTTCCTCACGACGGTCACTGCCATGTTCACGAGACTCCGCGAAGACATCGCCACGATTCGCGAGCGCGATCCCGCCGCCCGCAGCGCGTGGGAAGTGCTCACGTGTTACCCGGGGCTGCACGCGGTCGTGCTGCACCGTTTCGCGCACGCATGCTGGCTCGCGCGCCGCCGCTGGGTCGCGCGCTTCGTGTCGCAGATCGCGCGTTTTCTGACCGGCATCGAGATCCATCCCGGTGCGACGATCGGCCGGCGCGTGTTCATCGATCACGGGATGGGTGTCGTGATCGGCGAGACGGCCGAGGTCGGCGACGACTGCACGATCTATCAGGGCGTGACGCTCGGTGGCACGTCGCTCACGCGTGGCGCGAAGCGGCATCCGACGCTGGAGCGCGGCGTGATCGTCGGCGCGGGCGCGAAGGTGCTCGGCGGTTTCACGATTGGCGCGGACGCGAAGATCGGTTCGAACGCGGTCGTCGTGAAGCCGGTGCCGGCGGGCGGTACCGCGGTGGGCAATCCGGCGCGCGTGATTGCGCCGGCTGCGTCGCGTAGCGGTTCGTCAGTGGACGGCCGCGTGGGCTCCGCCACCGGTGCCGGACCTGCACGCGAGGGGTTCTGCGCATACGGCATCACGCCGAATGCCGACGACCCGGTGTCGCTTGCAATTCACGGGTTGATCGATCACGCGGCCACGCAGACCCAGCGCGTCGACGAGATCGTCGCGGCGCTCGAACGGCTCGGCACGCGTATCGAAGCGATGCAGGGGACCGACGGGACGCTGCGCGGCCTGCGCCAGCTGTCCGCGGCGCTCGAGGGCGACGTCGACTGAGCGCTGCTTGCTTCAATCAGGCGCTAGTCGAGCGGTAGCGCCTTGAACCCTTCGGCATCGACGCGCAGATAACCGCCGCGCCGTTCGCCGTGATCCAGATCCCAGTCGGGCAGCACCCAGCGCACGCCACCGGCTTCAAGGTGGCGCGCGGGCCTGTGGGTATGGCCATGAATCATCGTCGCTGTGCCGGTCTTGCGGAACAACGCCGCGACGCCTTTGCGCGTCACGTCGTAGCGCGGCGACACGGGCCGCGCGCGGCCTTCCTGACTCGCCGAGCGCATCCGCTGCGCGAGCGCCTGGCGCCAACTGAACGGCCAGGCGAGAAACAGCATCTGGATCAAACGATTCCGCGCAAGCCGACGAAACCATTGATAGCCGCGGTCGGCCGTGCACTGCGCGTCGCCGTGCGCAAGCGCGACGCGCGTGCCGAACGCGCTGATCGCGATCGGATCCGGTAGCCAGATTGCGCCGGCCGCTTTCATGAATCGCTTGCCGAGCAGAAAGTCGCGATTGCCGTGCATGATGTACAGCGCTATGCCGCGCTCCGACAGCGTGTGCATCAGCGCGGCCATGCGGGCGGGGAACGGTTCGGCGAGCATGTCGTCGCCGATCCAGTATTCGAAAAGATCGCCGAGAATGAATACCGAGTCGGCCTGTTCGGCCGTGACACGGATGAAGTGTTCGAACGCGGCGACCGTGCGCGGGATCGCCTCGCTCAGATGAAGATCGGAGAGGAAAAAAAACGGGCGTGCGGCGTGCGGGCGCTTGCCCTCGCCAGGCACGCCCGCAGCGACGCTTCGCAGTGGCGTTTCTTGCAGCATCGAAGTGCGCCAGGTAGTTGCAGTTGCGGCGAACCGGTAGCCGCTTGCAGGCGGCTGCCGGTCGTCACGGATGTTACGGTACGAGGTTACGCTGCTATGCGGGCCCGCTTATTCGACGACGACGGCTTTTTCGATGATCACGTCGTCGGCCGGGACGTCCTGATGGAAGCCCTTCGAACCCGTCTTCACCTTCTTGATCTTCTCGACCACGTCGAGGCCATCGACGACCTTGCCGAACACCGCGTAGCCCCAGCCCTGCGGCGTCGGCGACGAGTGATTCAGGAAGTCGTTGTCGTTCACGTTGATGAAGAACTGTGCGGTGGCCGAGTGCGGATCGTTCGTGCGCGCCATCGCAATCGAACCGTTGACGTTCTTCAGACCGTTGTTCGCTTCGTTGGTGATAGCCGCTTCGGTCGGCTTCTGCTTCATGCCCGGTTCGAAGCCGCCGCCCTGGATCATGAACCCGTCGATCACGCGGTGGAACACGGTGTTGTCGTAGTGACCGGCTTTCACGTAGTTAAGGAAGTTCTCGACCGACTTCGGTGCTTTTTCCGCGTCCAGTTCGAGTTTGATGACGCCGTGATTCGTATGCAGTTCGACCATGATGGCAACCTTTGAAGTGCAGGATTAAGTGAGAAATAAGTGAAAAGCGCGGGCAGGGTGGCAAAAGCCGCGCGCCGCCGCGCCGGCAGCGATGGATTATGTTAGCGCGCCGGCCCGCTGCGTGTCCGGCGCTGCTTATATACAGTGACTTGCCGCTTACTTACCGACGACCGTCGCCGACTCGATCACGATTGCCTTTTGCGGCACGTCGGACATCGGGCCGCGCGTCGTCGTCGGCGTGCCTTCGATCTTCTTCACGACGTCCATACCCGAGGTCACCTTGCCGAACACCGCGTAGCCGTTGCCGTCCGGATTCGGATAGTCGAGGCCGGCGTTGTCGACGGTGTTGATGAAGAATTGCGCGGTCGCCGAATTCGGATCGCTCGTACGCGCCATCGAAATCGTGCCGACCGTGTTCTTCAGGCCGTTCTGGCTCTCGAGCGGAATCGGCGCGCGCGTCGGCTTCTCGGCGTAGCTCGTCGTGAAGCCGCCGCCCTGGATCATGAAGCCGGGGATCACGCGATGGAAGATCGTGCCCGAGTACTGGCCGGACTTCACGTAGTCGAGAAAGTTAGCGACCGTCTTCGGCGCTTTCTCCGGATACAGCTCGACACGGATGTCGCCTTGCGACGTCTTGAACAGCACCGATGGGTGCGTCGCCGGCGCGGCCGTTTGTGCGAAGGCGGGGGCGTGTGCGATCAGGGCGGCGCTGCCGAGCGCCAGCATCAACCATTTCATGAAGATCCTCGGGTTGGAAAAAACGCAGTGAACAAACGGCGCCGGCACGAGCCGGCGCGCATGGATTTATTCTGCCGGCGCGACGTACGGCTGCACCGGCAGCGAGCCGCTCGGCCCGCCGAACTGGAAGCTCGGCGTGTCGGTCAGATTCGACGTCGCGCGATTCGTGTAGTCGTCGACCGACACGGATTTCTTCGCGGGCTTCGCCGCGACCTTCGGCGGCGAGACGATCTTCTGGATGTCGGCGAGACGCTGCTGCGTCGTCGCGCTCGCGCGGCCGAGGCCCTGCGAGCGCTGATACGCGGCGCTCGCGAGGCGCAGATACAGGTCGCCGAGATTTTCGTACGCGAGGCCGTAGCCTGGGTTGACCTTCGTCGCGGTTTCGAGCGCGGCGCGCGCTTCGTCGTAGCGGCCATGCTTCGCATACAGCGCGGCGAGGTTGTTGTACGGCTCGGGCAATTCGGGATACGTCTGGGTGAGTTCGGTGAACGCGGTGATCGCTTCGTCGTCGCGGTTCAGGCGCGCGAGCACGGTGGCGCGCTTGAATTTCGCCTGCGCGTCGCGCGGATTCGATGCGATGCGCGCATCGAGTTGCTTGAGTGCCTGGGTCCAGTTTTTCTGCTCGATCGACGAATCGATTTCCGGCGTACCGTCGCGCACGGCCGGCCCTTGCGGCAGTGCACTGGCTTTCTCCGCATGCGCGGAGACGCCCGGAAAAAGCGTGAGCGCGATGCCGAAAAAGGCTGTCGCGGCGAGGGTCGCGGCGCTTCGCGCGCGGCCGCTGGAAGGTTTCATAGGCTGAGGTCTGGGTGTTATACTCCGACCCATTCTAACAAAAGGTCTGCGCGTTCCGTTGAACCACAGACTCTCTTTTCGCCACTCGTGGTCGTCTCCGCGTCGATGGCAGCCCACCACAGCACGAAGTGCACCGGTTTGCTGTCCGATGTGCTGCAGCGCATGAGCCCATCGTTCGATGGACTCCATGCACAAAATGCCGGGCGGATCTCTTTCGAACCACGCATCGTCTCTATGGAATCACTGCGCATCTACAACACGCTCGCGCGTGACAAGCAATCTTTCGTGCCGCTTCAGCAAGGCGTCGTGCGGATGTATGTCTGCGGGATCACGGTGTATGACTACTGCCACATCGGGCACGCGCGCATGATGGTCGTGTTCGACGTCGTGCAGCGCTGGCTGCGGCTGCTCGGCTACGACGTCACCTATGTCCGTAACATCACCGACATCGAGGACAAGATCATCCGGCGCGCAGTCGAGAACGGCGAGACGATCAAGTCGTTGACCAACCGCTTCATCGCGGCGATGCACGAAGACATGGACGCGCTCGGTGTCGAGCGGCCCGACCTCGAACCGCGCGCGACCGATTTCATTCCGCAGATGCTCCGCATGATCGAGACGCTCGAAGCGAACGGTTACGCGTATCAGGCGACCGATGGCGACGTGAACTACGCGGTGCGCAAGTTTGCGAACTACGGGAAGCTGTCGGGCAAGTCGCTCGAGGATCTGCGCGCGGGCGAACGCGTCGCCACGAACGACGCGAAGCAGGACCCGCTCGATTTCGTGCTGTGGAAACAGGCGAAGCCCGACGAGCCCGCCGACACCGGCTGGGATTCGAAATACGGCCGCGGCCGTCCGGGCTGGCATATCGAATGCTCCGCGATGGGCTGCACGCTGCTCGGCGAACAATTCGACATTCACGGTGGCGGGCAGGACCTGCAGTTTCCGCACCACGAAAACGAAATTGCGCAAAGCGAAGGTGCGACGGGCCATACGTTCGTCAATTACTGGATGCACAACGGCTACGTGCAGATCGACAACGAGAAGATGTCGAAGTCGCTCGGCAATTTCTTTACGATCCGCGAGGTGCTCGCGCGTTATGACGCCGAAGTGGTGCGCTTCTTTATCGTGCGTGCCCACTACCGGTCGCCGTTGAACTACAGCGATACGCATATCGACGACGCGCGCGGCGCGCTCACGCGTCTTTACACTGCATTGAAAGACGTGACACCCGACTCGTCTGAACTAGACTGGAGTGAAGCGCACGCGCAGCGGTTCCGCGCGGCGATGAACGACGACTTCAATACGGCGGTCGCGGTGTCGGTGCTGTTCGAACTGGCAAGTGAAGTCAATCGCACGCGCGACGCATCGCTTGCACGACAATTGCAAGGCCTCGGGCGCGTGCTCGGTCTGCTCGGCCGCGAGCCGCGCGCCTATCTGCAGCAGGCGGGCGGCAGCGCCGGTGAAGCCGGGCTCGATGCGGCGACGATCGAAGCGCGGATCGCCGCGCGCGTCGCGGCGAAGCAGGCCAGGAATTACGCTGAGGCAGACCGGATTCGGGCAGAACTGCTCGAATCCGGAATCGCACTTGAAGATAAACCGGGCGGGTTGACCGAGTGGCGGCGCGTGTGAGCGCTTCCCGCACTTCCCTCTGATCGACACGCCAGGCAGGAGGCAGGATGGTAACGGCCACGAAGACGCAGGCTAAACGAGCCGCGTCTCAGACAGGCGCGGCACCCGTGACGAAAGCGACGCGCGCGAAGAGCGGCAGCGCGCGCGCGCCACAACGCGCCACGTCGCATGCGGCGAAAGCCGCGAACGGTGTCGCGAAGAAAACCGCGGCGAAGCGCGGCATGCTCAACGGCGATGCATCGCATGCACCGAAACTGTCGCGCCCGACACGTGCGCCGGCGGAAGGACGCACAAAAGCGGCGGCTGGCAAACGTGCCGGCAAGGCGAACGGCGCACTGCCCGACGCACACGTCGACGACGCACGGCAAGTCGCGGTCGACGAACTGCACATCATCGATACCGAAGTCGCCGTGCCGGTGCAGATCGGCGGCCTCGCGCCGGAAGTCACACGGCCCGCATATTGGGACAAGGCGTGCGCGGATCTCGTCAAGCGCGACCGCATCCTCAAGAAGCTGATTCCGAAATTCGGTCCCGTGCATCTGCTGTCGCGTGGCGACCCGTTCGTCACGCTCGCGCGCTCGGTGGTGGGCCAGCAGATTTCGGTCGCGGCCGCGCAGGCGGTGTGGCAGCGTGTCGAGGGCGCGTGTCCGAAGCTCGTGCCGCAGCAGTTCATCAAGCTCGGCCAGGACAAGCTCGTCGCATGCGGACTGTCGAAGCGCAAGACCGAATACATCCTGGATCTCGCGCAGCATTTCGTGTCCGGTGCGCTGCACGTGGGCAAGTGGACGTCGATGGAAGACGAAGCGGTGATCGACGAGCTCACGCAGATTCGCGGCATCGGTCGCTGGACTGCGGAGATGTTCCTGATCTTCAACCTGTCGCGACCGGACGTACTGCCGCTCGATGACCTCGGGCTGATCCGCGCGATCAGCGTCAACTACTTCAGCGGCGAGCCGGTCACGCGCAGTGAAGCGCGCGAGGTCGCCGCGAACTGGGAGCCGTGGCGCACGGTCGCCACCTGGTACATGTGGCGCAGCCTCGACCCGCTGTCGGTCGACAACTGACACCACATTCCGTCTGCCGCTACGCAACTATCGTTTCCCTGATTCGATAGTTGCGATCTGGTTTTGACATGGGCGGGCGCGGTTAGAATACGCGCTGCCGGTAAGTCCAAGGATTCCAACCAATGAAGACCACCTTTCTGGATTTCGAACAGCCGATCGCTGAACTCGAAGCGAAGATCGAAGAATTGCGCTTCGTGCAGGACGATTCGGCCGTCGATATTTCGGAAGAGATCGATCGGCTTTCCAAGAAAAGCCAGCAACTCACGAAAGACCTGTACGCGAACCTGACGCCCTGGCAGGTCTCGCAGATCGCACGCCATCCGCAACGCCCTTACACGCTCGATTACGTCAACGAGCTGTTCACCGATTTCCACGAACTGCATGGCGACCGCTCGTATGCGGACGACCTGTCGATCGTCGGCGGTCTCGCGCGTTTCAACGGCCATCCGTGCATGGTGATTGGCCAGCAGAAGGGCCGCGATACGAAGGAGCGCGCCGCGCGCAACTTCGGCATGCCGCGTCCGGAAGGCTACCGTAAGGCCGAGCGCCTGATGCGCGTCGCCGAGAAATTCGCGCTGCCCATCTTCACGTTCATCGATACGCCCGGCGCGTATCCCGGCATCGGTGCGGAAGAGCGTGGCCAGTCGGAGGCGATCGGCCGCAACCTGTACGTGATGTCCGAGCTGAAGGTGCCGCTCATCGCGACGATCATTGGCGAGGGCGGCTCTGGCGGTGCACTCGCGATCGCCGTCGGCGACAGCGTGCTGATGCTGCAATTCTCGACCTATTCGGTGATCTCGCCGGAAGGCTGCGCGGCGATCCTGTGGAAGAGCCCGGCGAAGGCACCGGAAGCGGCCGAAGCGCTCGGGCTGACCGCGCATCGTCTGAAGGCGCTCGGGCTGATCGACAAGATCGTCAACGAACCGCTCGGCGGTGCGCATCGCGATCCGAAGGGCATGGCCGCGCTGCTGCGCCGCGCGCTCGCCGATACGCTGCGCCAGTTCCAGGGCATGAGCACGCAGGACCTGCGCCAGCGCCGCTTCGAGCGGCTGATGGCCTACGGCAAGTTCAAGGAAACGACGCCGGGCGCGTAAGCGCCGTGCGTGTTTCTCTAATCCCTTCCTGTGCGCGGTGATCCACCGTGACTTCCTCCTCCGAAACACCCGCTGACCGCCTCGTGATCGAGGCTGTCGGCGCGGCGTCGACGCCATTGAACGCCGACGCGTGCGTCGCGATCGCGTTCAGCGGTGGCCTCGATTCGACCGTGCTGCTCGACGCGGCGGTGCGTGTGCTGGGCGCGTCGCGTTGCATCGCGCTGCATGTGCATCACGGGTTGAGCGCGCACGCGGACGCGTGGCTCGCGCACTGCGCGGCGTTCGCGGAGGCGCGCGGGATCGCGTTCGCGCATCGGCGTGTCGACGTCGCGCGCGATGCCGGCACCGGTATCGAAGCTGCGGCGCGCGACGCGCGCTATCGCGCGCTCGATGCGCTGTGCGCCGAACACGCTGTCCACGTGCTGTGGCTCGCGCAGCATGCGGACGATCAGGCAGAGACCGTGCTGCTGCAGCTGCTGCGCGGAGCGGGGCTCGCAGGGCTCGCTGCGATGGCGCCTGAGCGGTTGCCGGCCGGCGCGGCGGCGACGCGTGTGCGTCCGCTGTTGCCGCTGCTGCGCGCGCAGCTCGAGCAATATGCACGCGCGCATGCGCTGCGCTGGATCGACGACGAGTCGAACGCGGACACACGCTACGCACGCAACGCGCTGCGTCACGACGTGCTGCCCACGCTTGCCGTGCACTTTCCGGGCTTTCGCGATGCGTTGTCGAGGACGGCTGCGCACGCCGCGTCGGCACAGCGTCTGCTCGACGATCTTGCGCGGCTCGATCTGCGGCACGCATCGCGCGACGAGGGCAGGGCGCTGTCGCGCGATACGCTGCTCGTGCTCGACGACGACCGCGCGCTGAACCTGTTGCGTTACTGGATGCGCACGCTCGGGCTGCCCGCTGCGCCCGCGGCACGCCTGATCGATGCGCTGCGCCAGCTGCGGACGATCGGCGACGATCACGGACTGCGGATCGATCATGCGGGACAGGCGCTGCGCGCCTATCGCGACGACGTCTACTGGGAAGCCGGCGACAGTGCTGATCCCCCCGATCCCGCCGACGAAGCCGCGCTCGCGCAACGGCCGGCCTTGACGCTTGCGTGGCGCGGCGAAGCGGTGTGGCATCTGCGGGCGTGGCGCGGCACGTTCGTCTTTGCGGATAGCGGCGCCGACGACCCGCACGCGGTGCCCGAAGCGGCGCTGATGCGTGCGCCGCTGACCGTGCGTTCGCGCGCGGGCGGTGAGCGGATGCGCACGACCGCGGACGGACCAGGCCGGACGCTGAAGAACCTGTTCCAGGAGCGCGGCGTGCCGTCGTGGCAACGCGATGTGCCGCTGCTGTTCAGTGGCGACGATCTGCTGTTCGTGCCGTTGCTCGGCGTGAACCGCGCGGCGATCGTGTCACCGGCGGCGTCGCCGGCGACGGAGACGGGCGGGCGGTATCGTCGCATTGAATGGCGCGAGGATTTGTCGATCGCGTGAGCGAGTGAGCAGGTCGGGTCGGCCCAGGCGACCTCGAAAACGATCCGGAAAAAATAGCGGATTTTGCCGCGAATCCTTGGTGGGTAAGCCTTGGCGGGCCATATCCCGGGAATTTTGACTTGTCTTTTTACGGCCGATCGGGTACGGTTACTTGTTTGCCCGGACCGCTTTTACCGTCTCTCGCATCGAGTCCCGCCGCGTTCCACCGTTGCTGGCCGTTTCGGCCGCATTCCGGTGTGATCGCAGGCTGCGAGGGATTTCACGGGCAAATCCGCGCGCGTTGCCTGGCGCCTCACACACTTCGCTGTCGTTCCCGAACGTTTGCTTGTTGTGCGGCCGTTTCCAGCGCGCCCGACGCGGTTTCTTCCTCAGTTCAGAACGACAATGGCACTCATCGTACACAAATACGGCGGCACTTCGATGGGCTCGGTCGAGCGCATCAAGAATGTCGCGAAGCGCGTCGCGAAATGGCAGAAGGCCGGCCACAAGATGGTCGTGGTGCCGTCGGCGATGTCCGGCGAAACCAATCGTCTGCTCGGCCTCGCGAAAGAAATTTCGGCACAGCCGAGTCCGCGCGAACTCGACATGATCGCGTCGACCGGCGAGCAGGTCAGCGTCGGTCTGCTGTCGATCGCGCTGCATGAAGCGGGCGTCGACGCGGTCAGCTACACCGGCTGGCAAGTGCCGGTCAAAACCGACAGCGCATTCACGAAAGCGCGCATCAACGAAATCGACGGCGAGCGCGTGCTGCGCGATCTCGACGCTGGCAAGGTGGTGGTGATCACCGGCTTCCAGGGCATCGATCCCGAAGGCCATATCACGACACTCGGTCGCGGCGGTTCTGACACATCGGCGGTCGCGGTTGCGGCGGCGTTGAAAGCGGACGAGTGCCTGATCTACACGGACGTCGACGGTGTGTACACGACCGATCCGCGTGTCGTCGAAGAGGCGCGCCGGCTCGATCGCGTGACGTTCGAAGAGATGCTGGAAATGGCGAGCCTCGGCTCGAAGGTGCTGCAGATCCGCTCGGTGGAATTCGCCGGCAAGTACCAGGTGAAGACGCGCGTGCTGTCGAGCCTGACCGATCCGCTGATGCCGCTCGAAGCCGAGATGTCGTCGGGCACCCTGATCACTTTTGAAGAAGACGAGACCATGGAAAAAGCAGTCATCTCGGGCATTGCATTTCAGCGCGACGAGGCCCGCATCGCGGTGATGGGCGTGCCCGACAAGCCGGGCATCGCGTATCAGATCCTCGGCCCGGTGGCGGACGCGAACATCGACATCGACATGATCATCCAGAACCAGAGCGTTCAGGGCAAGACGGACTTCACGTTCACAGTCGGCCGCGGCGACTATCAGCGCGCGATGGACATCCTCACCGGCCAGGTGAAGGGCCATATAAACGCGGAGCAGGTGCTGGGCGATCCGAAGGTGTCGAAGGTGTCGGTGGTCGGCGTCGGCATGCGTTCGCATGTTGGTATCGCGAGCACGATGTTCCGCACGCTGTCGGAAGAGGGCATCAACATCCAGATGATCTCGACGTCGGAAATCAAGATCTCCGTGCTGATCGACGAGAAGTATATGGAGCTCGCGGTGCGTGCGCTGCATAAGGCATTCGAGCTCGATCACGTGTAAAGATGCAGGCCGCGGATGCACGCGGTTTCGGCGTGTCACTCGCATGACGCGATGAGTCAAAAAGTGCACTCCGTAAATTGACCTCATCCGGTGAACCCGCTATTATCTTGGCTTCGTCGCGTTGCCTCCCTGGCGCGAGCGAAAGTTTGGGAGACGTGGCCGAGAGGTCGAAGGCACTCCCCTGCTAAGGGAGCATCTGGGCCAAAACCTGGATCGAGGGTTCGAATCCCTCCGTCTCCGCCAGAAGCGGTTAAAAACCCCCGTCAGTCCAAGGACTGACGGGGGTTTTTCTTTTCTGGTCCATCTTCAGCATTGGCTTGCCAGCGGCCCGGCGAACTATGGCTCAAGTCGTTGGGCAGCCCACGACCGCAGAACCTGTGATGTGCGATAAGGCCTGCTTGCGTTGGAGTGTCGTTGGAAGTTTCTTGCTTCCTTATACTCGCAGAAGTCAGGAGAACAATCCAACGGGGTCGAGGGGCAAGTCCGTGTCGAACTACCGGTCCGGTCATCGAGTGCTTGAGTTTCTGCAGGGCTATCGTCGAGGCCATCTGTCCGACGAGCGAACGGCACTATCAGGGCGTTGAATGCATCGTCAACAAAATGCAGTTCCCGACTTTCTTCGCGGCTCTTGCACGTCACATCCGCTTCAGACGGGAAACCGCATCAACGCTTCTCTTAGCCGTTTGATCAGCACAGGATCGTTAATGCAGTCAAGCGGTCGGAGGTCGTCAAGAACTGGTATTTTACGATCAAGCCACGCTGCTCCGCCGTGCCCGATCGTCGCATAGATCACACACGCCAGGCCCAGGTCTTCCCCCAATTTTGCCAAGATTTTCCGAACTTCCGGAATGTCCTTGTATTCTTTGAGCACGAGTTTTTCGAGATCGTCCCAATTCTCGTCGCCAGAATAATAATTCTCTAACATCTCCTGGTCATCCTGCCTCTGACATGGAAACTAATACATCCTCTTCAGTACCACTCTTAACCGTTTGATCAACACGGGATCGTCAATGCAGTCCAGTGGGCGAATATTTTCCAGAGCCGGAACTTTCCGTTCAAGCCATTCTGCCCCGTCGCTCCCAACCTGCTTATAAATTACACACGCAAGGCCCACATTCCCGCCTAGCTTTGCGGCGATATCCTTTACCTCGGGAGCATCCTTGAATTCGAGAAAAAGCGCCTCGAACTTTTCCCAATTCTCGTCGCCCTTATATTCGTCCTCCAGGTGTGCCATGTCAGAATCCAGCAAATGAGATCAAATTATTGCCCGCAGGGTTTCGGGCCGATGGAGCGAGGATACCATCATACCCATTTGCAGCCGCCATGTTGCCTATCTTCTGGGTAACGGGATATGTGTTTCCCGTTATGTCATCGAGTGAAACGCCCAATTGATTTCTCACGTTGCTATCCGTCAGATCAAGAACATTATTGAGTGAAACATCCTTGCTTGTTAATTCACGTGTCGAGAGATCGACTTTATAGTGGTTAACTTCCGCCAGAGCTGTTTCCGGTGAACTGGCGCCATACACTCCACCCTGGCCTTCCGCGGTATAACGGTGGTCCGAAGCGACGTTCCATTTGTGAGCGTCCCATGTGGTTGCCATCCGATCTGGTTGCTCATATCGATACACCGTAGCACTCATCGGTTTTCCAGCTGGCAAGTCAGTTGGCCGGGCCATGAACCTGCCGGAGCTATCTCGCCAGCGACGCACCTTGCTGTCCCATTGGCACAGCGCTAACCCCAGGGGATCACACCACTGCAGGGGGTCATGCACATACGCGTGCGTGTTCAGTCCGCCTTCGAGTCCGATAGGGTCGACGCTCAGATATCGCCCGGTTGCCGGATCGTAGTACCTCTGGAGATTATAATGAAGGCCACTTTCCTCGTCTTCCCACTGGCCTGCAAACCTCAGACTCACGTCGAGTGCGCTATCGTCATTCGCACCCCTGATTTGTTCAACCTGTTGTCCCCATAACGAATACTTCGAGCACCAGACTCGCTGGCCGCTTTCGTCGAACATCGCCTGCGGCAACCCGGTCTGGTCGGACAACACCGGATACAGGCCCCGGTCTGTTTCCTGTGCCAGGGGCGAAAAGTCGGTTGGCGAAATGTGCCACGTCACTGCCAGCGCGGTCGTACCATCCTTCTCCTGCCACTGCTCGGCAAGTCTCGAGCCATCCCAAAGAAACCTGACCGATTCACGCGCGCCTATGACGCGTTTCTCCACGCGGCGGTTAAACGCGTCGTACTGATAAGTCCAGACTCCTCTGTCCGGAGTGCGTACCTTCACGAGCCGGTTCATGCCGTCCCATGTGTACTGCCACGTCTTTGGCCTGAAACCCGGCTGGTCGACAGTCTTCTCGATCGTGCGACCGCGAGCATCATATCGATAGCGCGCGTGGCCAACGCGTTCAGGAAGTCCCCCTGCCAGGTACTGGTGGGTATCAACCGGCCCCTGGCTACCGTGCGAAGCGATATTCAGGTTCGCGTCATAACGATAGTGTTCGGAAGGCTGCCGGAGGCTCTGCACTTCCGTGACCTGCCCCCGGACATCGTGCTGATACGTGAGTGTGTCGCTATCGGTGTCGAGCTGGCTACGTTGCCCCGCAGCGTCGTACGCATATAGCTGGCGCGTCAGTTGTTCCAGCGCACGCACGGGATCGGACTGCATGTCCTCGATGGCTGAGCGCGGACCGGCGACCTGCCGGCTCAGACGGCTCATGGAATCGTATTGCCGTTGCAATACGAAGTCCCCCACCTGCCGGCCGGTTTCACGCCCGAGTTCGTCGCGCAAAATTGCTATCGGTCCGACCTTGGTCAGTACGCCGAGCGCGTCGTACTCATACTCGGTCTCCCGATGCGGCGTCACTCGTACCCGACGCCTGCCTTGCCTGTCGTAGACATGTTTGAGGAGGTGTCCGTGCTGATCTTCCCCGATCAGGCGGCCCTTTTCATCGTAGGCGAATCGGGTGACATGCGTAGACTCGCCATGTACTTCGGCAGTTGCGAAGCGCCCCAGATCGTCGTACGTGTAGACCTGCTTCACATCACCCGCATCGATCATTACCGGGCGGTCAAAGGCGTCATACGTATAGCGCCACGTGCCGCCATCGGGCAACGTCCTGGTCAGTACCCGGCCAGCCGCATCGCGCTCATACTGCGTCTTGCGACCACCCCAGTCGATCTCCGTCACGAGCCGGCCCGCTGCATCGTAGTGGCACTCCCACGTTTCCCGCAGCGCGTTCACGACTCTGGTCAACCGCGTCGCGTGGTCATACTCGAAACGGGTAGCATGGCCGGCCGGGTCGATCTCCGCGGTAACCAGATCGAATGGGCCGTACTCCCTTCGGGCTACACGTCCAAGCGGATCGATCTGTTCGACGGGCAGGCCTTCGCCGTTGTAGCGCGTTCTGATGATTGAGCCATCCGCCTGTACCGCTTGCGCGAGCGCGCCGTGTGGGTTATCGGGGCCCGCAGAATAATCGTATCGCGCGATATTCCCATCTGGATCGGCTTTTTCGACAAGGCGACCGAACACATCGAATGCAGTACGAAATCGGGCACCGGACGGTAATCGTGTCGCGATCAACCTCAGCTGCGCGTCATAATCGAAGCGGGTTTCGCGCTCACCATCCACGACGCGCAGGAGTTCGCCTCGTTCACCGTAACGGTAGCGCCTTACCGTTCCGTCCGGTGCCGTGCGGGCAATCAATCGCCGCAGACGATCGTATTCGAGCTTGACGCGTTCACCGTCTGGCAACACGACCGCAGTCATCAGGCGGTTATCGTCATATTCGAACCTGCTCACGCGACCCGTATGCTCCTCGATCGCCAGCAGATTGCCCGTTTCATCGTAATGGAATCGGGATCGCCGGCCGAGTTCATCAGTCTGCGAGAGCAGTCGACCCAGCCCCCATTCACGCAGTGTGGAGTGTCCGAGCGGGTTGGTCTCTACGGTGACCAGCCCGTCCGCGTTGTGCTCGTAGAACCATTCGCCATCGCCATCGATTACACGTGTACGGCCGTCCTCATAGATGAATCGGCCTGTGTGATAGCCCTGCCGTGTTCCCGTTTCGATTACGCGACCTGCATCGTCGTAGAGATAGCGCACGTCGGTCTGGTCGCTATCGCGCCAGCCCGTCATCCAGCCATTCACGTCGTACGTGTAGTGGAAGTCTCCGCACTGGAAGCTCGCCGCGCGCGCAAGCATCGAACCATCGTACGCATACTCGGTGAGTGTCTGCGTTTTGCCGGAGGCCTCACGCAGGACGATCGTGTTCACCACGCGCCGGGAACCGTAGTAGTCGAGGTCCAACCGGTATCCGTCGCTGTGCGCCAACGCAATCAGACGATCGTCCGGGTCATACGTGAAGGCAATTGCATTGCCGTTCAGATCTTCAATCCGCTCAATTCTTGACGTGCGTCCGTGGGCGAGGGGCGCGAACACCAGAACCTGTCGTGTTTTATGGTCCAGAATACGTGGCTCGTCGCGCGTGCCGGTCAGACGGTATCGCGGCGCTCGCAGATTGATGCCGTCAAGCCATGGATCCGGGGCAACAAAGGTGATCGTCTGACCGCCTTCACTGTGGAACCTGACAAGGTGTCCGTCCGCGAGGTCGAGTCGTTGCGACCAGCTTGTCGACCACTTCGGCCCAAGCAGACCCGAATCGGTCGAGTGTGTGCGATACCGTCGGGCGAGCTGAAGCGGTAAGACACCAGGAATAGAGACGTCAATGCGAATCTCGACCATCTCGCCCGTCGCGACATCGATCGGGTCTTCCTTGCATAACGTTGTTTCGTCGTTTCTGCCAGCGACTTCCGCCGATTCTGTCGCCTTCGGCCGGAATCTTTCACGCAGTTTGCCGCCTGCCCACTTTCCGACTCCCGCGCCGATGGCCGCGCCCAGCAGACCCGCGAGGAACTCTTGCCCGGCCGTCAGTTCCGGATTCTTCGGACCGTATTGCGCAGTCGTCCTGTCGATCCAGATGCTGTTGCGCCCTGAATTAATCTTGCCGCTACAGTGCGTCTCGTGGCCGATCCGGGCAAGTGCCAGGCCATTGACGAAAATCGTCTTGCTGCCATCGACGATCGGCTGAGGCATATCCGAGTGATGGTCGCACTTCACCAGATCCGTGACGCGTGCGACCTTTCTGCCCTCGAAGTACACGTCGTCCGAGCCGGTCTTGATCTCGCCGCAGTCGCTTCCCATATGCTGGCTCGCTGAAGCGAGTGCGCTCCCCAGCGTCAAGCCGCCCGCCATACAGGCACCGACGATCACGGCGCCTGCCAGCCCACCCGTAGCGACTGTCGCCGCCACGGCAGCACCAATGGCCACCCCGACCGCGATCCCCGCCACGATGCCCCAGAATGCGCTCGAGTGCGCGACCTTGTCTCCTACGCAGGCAGGGTGCGGATCACCACGGCCAATGGTCAGTCCCAGCGCGTCGCCGGCCGATACGAATTTATCCGCTATCCAGTCGGTCACGCCTAACTTCTGCGCCGCGTAGGCGCCGCCAATCGCAATCGTCATGGGCAGCAGGACAGTACCCGTCGCGATGGCGCCGGCACCCAACGCCGCAGAACCACTTGCCCCTCCAAGCAAGGCGGTCCCCGCGGCCCCCAGGCCTGCTCCAGCGCCTTCAACTGTGGTCATGCCAACGTCGGCACCCAGCATCGCGTCGTTGGCGTGGCCGTAAAACGCCTGATCGGCGGCCTTGGCTGCGTCGCCGTCTTCCAGATGCTGGATATTCGCCAGGCGATCGCGGGCGCTACCGCCTGGCTCGTCGTAGTTTGGCGTGTCTGCCATCGCGGCCTCAGCCTGGTTCGACCAGTTTCAGACTCGAGATCATTTCCTGCATCAGCTGGCGTTGCGAATCACTTATCGCGCCCGGCGTCGTAAAGGTGAGCATCAGCACGACCTGGCCGTATTCGACCATCGTCAACCGCTGTTGAATCGGAGCGTGATTGTTGATCCACGTGTACTCGTGTACCTGCGCAGCGCGTCCCGATACTGTGGCCTTTTCATTTAGTACCTCGGCATAATCCGGCACCTGCTTTGCAACCTTGCGGATTTCACTCGCGATGTACTCTTCGAATTTCATCCCCCACGGCATCCGCTCGCGAGTGATGACGAAACTCACGCCTTCAGTTCCTGTTGCCGATGACACGAACACGTTCATCGTCTTGTCTTGCCACTCGACCGGCAGCGCCAGCGTGCCTTCCTGTATCTGGTACATGTTCCGTCACCCCTGCTATTTGTTCTTCGGGTTAATGTCTGTGCGGGCGGCCTGCACGTTGATACTTTTCGAATCAAGGTAAATCACCGAGCCCCCCTGGTACAGTTCAATGAGTTCCTTTGTCATGTGCAGCACCGTACCGCCGTCGCCTCCGACCTTGATCCACAATTCGTTAGTCTCGATTGTGTGATTACCTTGTGGCGTCTGGTGCAGCGTATCGCCCTGCGCGACAACGTTGGTCAGGTTGCCGACCGCCACGGTCGTCGCGTGGTCCCCCTTGCCGACCTCGATGGTCCGGTTGCCCTTCAGGACCTGGGTCTTTTGCCCGTCCTGAACGACGGTGTGCATATCCTTCTGCGCGTGCATGAAGAGCATTTGCGCACCGTTCACGTCGCCCATCATGAGTTCGTTCGCTCCTTGCCCCTGAATCGTCTGGCTGCGAATCCCCATCGTCTCACCGGCCGAGCCGTGATACGGATTCGCCGCTTCGCCGTTGAACACGCGGCCGACCACGACCGGGTTGTCCGGATCGCCCTCGTTGAAGGCGACGATCACTTCCTGACCGACCCGCGGAATCGTGCTGCCGCCCCAGCCCGCGCCGGCCCAGGGCTGCGACACGCGAATCCACATCGAGTCCGTGCCGTCGCTCTTGCCGCGACGGTCCCACATGAAATGCAGCTTTATGCGGCTGCCGTCCGTATAGATCGGATTGCCTTTCGGTCCCACGACGATCGCAGCCTGCATGCCCTGCATGTACGGCTTCGGCGTGCGTCGCTCGGCACGAAACGGGATGTCGATCGGCAGACAGGCAAACGAATTGCGATACGGCAGATCCGCTTCGTGACGCGAGTAGTCGTTCACCGCGTGATGCCGCACGTGCAGGACCGCGAACTCCTTGTCGTTGTACGTGGACGTATCGTGATTGGTCAGCTTGAAGCGGCCCACCGTCGTCATGCGCCACGCGAAGCCGGTGCCGTTGAATTTGCGCGCGAGCGCTTCCTCGGCCTGCATCGCGTAGCGCGCATAGCGGTTGCCATCGTCGCCGTGGTCGTAGAGCGAGTGATATTCGTAGCGCTCGGTGGTGCCGATGTTCGGATTCTTCAGCACCGTCGGCACTTCGACATGCATCAGCGGCGTGGACGGTGTGTTGTAGTTGAAGTCGCGATAGACGATCTTGCCGACGCGGAAGTTGAACGCCTCGTCCCAGCCGTCGATGCCGTTCAGTTCGCTCGCCGAGCTGTCAGCGTAGTAGGGCACCGAATCCATCTGCGGTACGGGCTGGAACACGTCGTTGCCGTCGGCGACCACGAGCATGTGCTTGTCCTTCTCGTAGCGGTACGTCCAGATCAGTCCTTCCTGTTCCATCAGACGGGCGCAGAAGTTGTAATAGGACTCGCCGTACATCACGATGTATTCAAGCGGGACCTGCGCGGTTTTCAGATTGAATTCGAAATCCTGGAAACCGTGCTCCGTGAATATCTCCGAGAGAATGTCGCGCGCGGTCTGGTTCTGGAAAATACGGCAATCGGTCGAGCGCGTTAAAAACCAGAACCACGGCACGACCGTCATCTCATAGCGGGTGACGGCCCCCGAATTGCCGACGCGTCCGAACGACACCGCATACCCATGAAAATACCGTTTATCGCCTTGTGAAGACGCGGTAGTCATGCTGGCCAGCCTCGAGCCTTGCGGATCGAGCGTGATCGAGACGAGTTGTCCGACTACCTGTTCGGCTTCGATATTGTTCTGGTGCGAAAGCAGGTCGAGGTGAATCTCGGGCAACTGATTCACGTATTCGTCGATCACCGCGGCATTGACGAGCAGCACGTCCTTGCCGAGCGGCGAATCCATCGTGACGAAGCGGTTGTCCTGGGTCAGTTTCGGTTGCGCGCCGGACGTGCTGTTGAGCGCATCGGCAATCGACGCGGGCGTCTTGCCGAGCAGCGACATGCCTGTCTGCGCGAGCTGGACGGCTTTCGTCGCGCCGCCGATCAGACCGGTTCCGGGGACGCCGGCAAGTGCGCCCGCCTGACTCGCGGCTCCCGCGATCGAACCGAGGTTCGAGAGCCCGGACGGGAAAAGCCCGCCTCCCGCCATACCGCCGTTTCCATTGGGTAGAAAACTCATCGAGTAACTCCGCGCGTAACCGGACTATTAATGACTTTGTTGCGACAGGCTTTTTGAGGGTTTTTCGAGTCTGGAGAGTATATAAAACGAACGAGTGGCGGAATATTAAATGGACCGCCACCACCTCATTAACCAGGGATAATCTGGCGGAAAATTATTCCGGCACGCGAGCTTGAAACGGACGGCAGCGGGTACTAATTGCGGGTGACTGGAGTGGTATCGTTTCAGGGCTGTATGTGTCGCGGAATCCTTGATCGCAGAAACGATCCAGATCCTGCTCGACGAGATCGCGAGGCCGGTCCACATCGAACAACTCGCGGACACCGCCCGGATGAGTCCCTCGCGGTTTGCCAGCACTTCAAGATGCTCACATCGCTGACGCCGATGCGGTATCAGAAGCAGGTACGGCTGCTCGAGGCACGCCGCCTAAACGGGACATTGCGGAATTGCGCGCTGTGTCGGCATAGCGTGAGGCTTCCTCGAAATCAACTGGCGTCGTGCGCGCACGGCCGCTCAACCCAGGCAGCGTTCGATCGCCGCCACAAACGCATCGGGCTGTTCGAGCATCATCAAATGGCCGCAGTCCTCGAGCGTCTGGAAGCTCGCACATTGCTCGATTGCCCAGTCCGGCGCATTCCACTCATCGCGCGAACGCTTGCCTGCGAGCAGGTACACCGGATGCCGCTCGAACACCTCACGGACCATCGCGAGGTAACGGTTGTCGCCAGTCGTCGTGACCACCGACTGCCCCATTGCACGCAAAGTCGAAGCCGGCTGATGCGCGAGCCAACCGGCGGCGATGTCGTGCATGTCGGGCGTTACATGCGGGACTGAACCGCCGAGCCACGCAAGCGGATCGCTGCGAAAACCGGCGAGCATCGCGTCGGCTTCCTGTTCGCTCATGCGTCCCACCGACGCCGACCAGAACGCATCGGCCAGCGTGAAGTTGCCTTCGACGTTGACGATCCGTCGAACGGATTGCGGATGCGCGTGCGCGAGCAGCATCGCAATCGCTCCGCCGACCGAGTGACCGACGACGTCGACTGGCGTGGAGCCGAACTGCACTTCGATGAGTCCGTGCACATGCTCCGCCTGCGCGGCAAGCGAGATCGACTCGGGCGGGATATTGCGCCAGGCGCCGTAGCCCAGCAGATCCGGCGCGATGCTCGTGCGTTCCGGCAATGACGGGACGTGTCCGTTTACTGCGAGCGTGCCGATGAAACCGTGAATGAAGACGACAGGCGGGTGATGGTGCATGGCGGTCGGGCGGTTGGGATACGTTGGCGATCATTCACGGCCGACGTTCGAAGGCCATCATCGAACGTCGACACGTGAAGATCCTGCATCATAACCGTGCCGACACGGCACGCGGCATGCAGCACACGCCGCGCGGAGAGGACCAGCTTCAGTTCGTCGTCGATGCGGCGTTCGGAACCATCGCGGCACTGGGACGGCGACCAGCAGCCGCGAGAATCAGGTTCGCGATTTCCTGCGGATTCGACACGAGCGACAGGTGACCCGCATCCACTTCGACGGTGGTCGCGTGCATGCGTTTCGCGAGGAAGCGTTCGAAGTCAGGGTTGATCGTCTCGTCGTACTTCGATACCGCGTACCAGCTCGGCTTGGTGTGCCATGCGGCGGCTGTCGTGCGTTCGCCGAACAGCGAAGCCGCGGTCGGCCACTGTTCGGCATACAGCGCCTTCGCCCGGTCCGGCGTGACGCCGTTCGCGAAATAATTCAGGAAGGCCGGTTCGGAGATTGTCGTCAAGCCATCGTGATTCTGCACGCCGGCGCGGACCGGCGTCGTCGGGAATTTGCCCTGCAGCGCGACGAAATCTTCGTTCGCATCCGGTGCGCGCGCGGCAACGTAGACGAGGGCCGAGACCTTCGGGTCCGTACCGACATCGCTCACGACGGTGCCACCCCACGAATGGCCGACCAGTACGGTGGGGCCATCCTGCTGCGCGATCGCCCGGCGTGTGGCTGCATCCGAATCGGCCAGCGACGACAATGGATTCTGCACAGCGGTGACGTGCAGACCGGCTGCCTGCAGACGTGTGATCACGTCGTTCCAGCTGGAGCCGTCGGCCCACGCGCCGTGCACGAGCACGACATTGTGGGCCAGCACGGGCTGGGTGATTTGTGCGGAGGCGGCCTGGAAAACGGACGATGCGCAAAGCGCGGCAAGCAACGCCGCTTTAAGGGGAAGCGAAACTTTCATGGTTATTCCTCGCGGACGGTAGGGGAGAGCGGCGGATGCCGGGCGCAGCAGCGTGCCCGTACGTGTCGATTGCCGTGTCATTGGGGTGAACCGCGGGGAAAGACGATTATTCCGGCGGCGCCGGATTATTTTTTTGTGGGCTCTTTCGGACGGCGGTCGAACGCGTTCTCTGTGATGCCGCCCATGAAGTTTCAGGCGCCGGCGAAGCGCGCAAGTGAGAACAGCGACAGGTCCGCACGGCTCGCGCCATCGATCACGCGCTCGCTCAACGCTTCGCCGAGCGCGCTGGCGAACTTGAAACCGTGTCCGGAGAAACCCGTCGCGGCGTGAAGGTTCGGATGGCCCGGTAGCTGGTCGACGATGAAGTCGGAGTCCGGTGTCATGATGTACTGACAGGTCTTGCCGACACGCAACGCGCCGGCCTCCGGCAGGTAACGCGCGATAAAGCGCTGGAGATCGTCGGCGTCCTCGGGGTGCTCGCCGAACGGCGCGAGCATCGCGTCGGCATCGAGGATCTGTCCGCCGTCGTGTCGTCCGACCTTGAGACCCGCGTCTTCGAGATCGGGAAAGCCGTAGAACTGCCCGAGTTCCGACGACATCGAGAAGCCGGGGAAAGCGGAAGGGCCGAAGCGTGACGGATCGGCGTCGAACCACGCGAAGGTCTTACGCAGGCGCGTCACCGGAATGGCGATGCCGAGCTCGCGCAGCAGCGCGCGGCTCGACCGTGCGGCGCAGACGATCGCGTGCCGTGCTTCGTAACGCTCGCCCTGTGCGGTGATGGCAACGACGTGGGTGTCGCTGGTTTCGATGTGCGCGATCGTCGTGTGCGGGCGCAGTACTGCGCCGGCTTGCGTCGCGAGCCGCCGATAACCGCGCACGGCCTCTTCGCAGAACAGCACGCCCGCATCGGGCTCGTGGCACACGACCTGATGCGCATCGAGTCGCCAGCCAGGCCAGCGACGCGATGCGGCCACGCCGTCGAGCACGTCGAGACGCAGCCCGTGCAGTGCCGCGCCGCGTTGCACCTCGGTGATGAACGGCTCATCCGCGTCGCCGATATTGAGCACACCGGTCCGCGCGAAAATGGGCGTGCTGGTTTGCGCCTCCAGCTCCAGCCACAATTGCTGCGCGCGCAGCGCGAGCGGCACGTAGCCGGCGCCTTCGCCATATGCATGCCGGATCAGACGTGTGCTGCCGTGATGCGCGCCGCCATCGTGCGGCGGATCGCCTGCATCAAGCAGCAGTACGCGCTGGCCGGCGCGACTGAGAAAGTAGCCGGCGGCCATGCCCACCGAGCCGGCACCGATGATCAACGTATCGAAGGAGTGACTCACGCTGCGACTTCCGGTTGCCTGTCGAAGTCGCGCAGTTTAGCACCGCAAAATCGCTGGGGCTTGCTGTATACGCAGGGGTTCGATTCCGCGAAAACCAGTACGCGGAGTACCGAGTCGAGCGATGCTTAAAGCGCGCATCGATTCACGCTAAATTTACCTGGCATGCCCAGGTAAATGCGTGGCGCGAGATTTTTTCCAGCCAACGGGATTGCCCCGCAAGCCGCACCAGGCGGCGAGAATCACACACTAGGCAGAGATGTAACGAGACGTTACCCAGCGTACTTCGATGCGATCTGCTGCATCAGTTATTACAAACGTGAAATATGCGGGAAGCGCGTCGTGCGCTATAGTCGAGTCAACAAAACATGTTCCCAGAAGAGGTGAAATCCATGAAGTCCGCTCGTCTTGTTACGCTGGTGATCGGGGCATTGGCAATTGGCGCATCGAGCGCAGCGATGGCTCACGTGAACATCGGCCTGAACATCGGTATTCCCGCACCGGTTTATATCGCACCGGCTCCGGTCTATGCACCGCCGCCTCCGCCGGTCGTGTATCAGCCGGCGCCCGTGTATGGCGCACCGGTGTACGGCTATGGTGGCCCGACAGTCGTGATCGGCTGGCATGGTGACCGCTACTGGGATGGCCGCCGCTACTGGGGTCGCGACGAATGGTATCGTCGTCATCCGCAGGGCCGTTGGGATCGTGGCGATCGCGGTGATCATGGCGATCGCGGCCGTCGCTGGCACTAGGCGCGCACCGGGCAGCACGCGCAGACAAACAAAAACCGCCCGGGCAGGGCGGTTTTTTTATGGCCATTCAAATCTCGCGACACGCACGCGTCGTGCGCGAATCGTGTTACTCCGCCGCTGCGGCCATTCCACCAACCACCGCATTGAAACCGCTGTCGACGTGCACGATTTCAGCGGTGACGCCGCTCGCCAGATCCGACAGCAGGAACGCCGCGGTGTTGCCTACCTGCTCGATCGTCACGTTGCGCTTGAGCGGCGCATTGTCTTCGACGAAATCGAGAATCTTGCGGAAGCCCTTGATGCCGCTTGCCGCCAGTGTCTTGATCGGGCCGGCTGAAATGCCGTTCACGCGCACGCCCTTCGCGCCTAGCGATACAGCCAGGTAACGCACGCTCGCTTCGAGCGACGCCTTCGCGAGACCCATCGTGTTGTAGTTCGGAATCGCGCGCTCGGCGCCGAGATACGTCAGCGTCAGCAGCGCGGCATTTGGCGACAGCATCGGCAGCGCGGCCTTCGCGAGCGCGGCGAAGCTGTACGCGGAGATGTCGTGTGCGATGCGGAAGTTCTCGCGCGTCATGCCGTCGAGGAAATCACCGGCAATCGCCTCGCTCGGCGCGAAGCCGATCGAATGAACGACGCCGTCGATGCTGTCCCAACGCGTCTTCAGCGACGCGAACAGCGCGTCGATCTGCGCATCGTCGGCGACGTCGCACGGGAACACGAGGTCGCTGCCGAACTCGGTCGCGAATTCGGTGATGCGATCCTTGAAGCGGTCGCCGACGTACGTGAACGCCAGTTCCGCGCCTTCGCGTTTGCAGGCCTGTGCAATGCCGTAGGCGATCGAACGGTTCGACAGCAGGCCGGTCAGCAGGATTCGTTTGCCAGCGAGAAAGCCCATGAATTCTCCCAATGAAGTCGGTGCGCGCCTCGAGAGGTAGCGGACGGCGCGCGGGTTTTGGGTAGAATTCTCTCACATTGCCACAGCCCACTGACCAGCAAGGACTCTATGACAATCGGTTCGCGATGGAATGGCGCGCGTCGCGCGGGGCGGCGCATCGTCGCGAGCGGTCTCGCGTTCATCGCGGCGGCGTCCTTCGCGCTGCCCGCGCACGCGGTCTATGCGATCGCGCAATATGGAGAGCCCAAATATCCGCCGGGCTTCAGCCATTTCGACTACGTGAATCCGGACGCCCCAAAGGGCGGCACCCTGGTGCTGTCGAATCCGTACCGCTTGACGAGTTTCGACAAGTTCAATCCGTTCACGCTGCGCGGCAATTCTGCGCCGGGCATTGGGATGCTGTTCGAGAGTCTGACCACCGGTAGTTCGGACGAAGCCGCGTCCGCATATGGGCTGCTCGCCGATGACATCCGCATCGCGCCCGATCGTCTGTCGACCACGTTCCACATCAATCCGCGCGCGCATTTTTCGAATGGCGATCCGGTCACCGCCGCGGACGTCAAGTTCTCGCTCGACATGCTGAAGAGTCCGCAGGCGTCGCCGTCGATGTCCGCATATTTCGCCGACATCACGCGCGCGGTCGTCGTCGATCCGTCCACAGTGCGCTTCGAATTTCGCCAGCCCAACCGCGAGCTGCCGCTGCTCGCAGGCAGCATGCCGGTGTTCTCGCACAAGTGGGGCTTGAAACCGGACGGCTCGCGTGTACCGTTCGATCAACTGGCGTTCCAGCAGCCGATCGCGAGCGGTCCCTATCTGATCGAACGCTACGACAACGGTCGCACGATCTCCTACCGGCGCGATCCGAACTACTGGGGCGCGGCGCTGCCGGTGCGCGTCGGCATGAACAACTTCGACCGCATCGTCTACAAGCTGTATTCGGATTCGGTCGCGCGGCTCGAAGCGTTCAAGGCAGGCGAGTACGACGTCTATGTCGAGAACATCGCGCGCAACTGGGTGCGGCGCGTGGTCGGCAAGAAATTCGACGACGGCGAACTGATCAAGCGCGAATTCGAACAGCACAACGGCGCGGGCATGCAGGGCTTCATCCTGAACCAGCGCCGCGCGATCTTTCAGGACGTGCGCGTGCGCAAGGCGCTCGATCTCGCGCTCGATTTCGAATGGCTCAACAGCCGGCTCTTCTACAGTCAATACACCCGGGTCGACAGCTTCTTTGCGAATACCGGGCTGAAGGCAACGGGTCTGCCGTCGGCGGGCGAACTCGCGTTGCTGAATCCGTGGCGCGCGAGTCTCGACCCCGCCGTGTTCGGGCTGCCGCCCACGCAACCCGACACCGATCCGCCCGGTTCGCTGCGCGCGAATCTGCTCGAGGCACGCACGCTACTCGCGCAGGCGGGCTGGACCTATCGGGACGGCGCATTGCGAAACGCGAAGGGCGAGCCGTTCCGCTTTGAGATCCTCGACGATTCCGGATCGGCGTCGTCGATGGAGCCCGTCATCGCGCCGTATGCGCGCAATCTGCAAAAGCTCGGCATCGTCGCAACGTTTCGCGTCGTCGACTTCGCGCTGTATCAGAAGCGGCTCGACGCATTCGATTTCGATGCGACGACGATCCGCATTCCCGGCGTCCAGGTGCCGGGCTCCGAACAGATCGACCAGTTCGGCAGCAAGGCAGCTGGCCAGCCGGGTTCCAACAACCTGATTGGGCTGCGCTCGCCGGCGATCGACGCGATCCTGCGCGCGCTCGTCAACGCACAGACGCGCGAACAGCTCATCGATGCGACGCATGCGCTCGACCGTGTTCTGATACACGGCTACTATGTCGTGCCGCACTGGTACAGCGCGACGCATCGCGTTGCATTCAGGCGCGGCCTCGCATGGCCGAAGACGCTGCCGCTGTACTATGAGGCCAACGACTGGATCATCTCGACCTGGTGGTTCGCGCCGCAGCACTGATACGTTCCGCTCCGTTCTCTCTCAGACCGTTCGCCCGACCGCCGCCTATGTGGAGCTACATTCTCAAACGTCTGCTGCTGATGATCCCGACGCTGCTGGGCGTTTTGACACTGACGTTCGTCGTGATCCAGTTCGTGCCGGGCGGTCCCGTCGAGCAGGCCTCGCACGAGTTGCGCCGGGGCGCGGAGCAGGGCGCGTCGTTCGGTCTGCGCGCGCATACCGGCGTCGACGCACAGCAGATCGCGCAACTGAAAGCGCTGTACGGCTTCGACAAGCCGCCGCTCGAACGCTACCTGCTGATGCTGAAGCGCTTCGCGCGCTTCGATCTCGGCGACAGCTATTTCCGGCATCAAAGCGTGTGGTCGCTGGTCGTATCGAAGCTGCCGGTGTCGCTCAGCATCGGGCTATGGACGTTCCTTCTGTCGTATCTGATTTCCGTGCCGCTCGGCATCGCGAAGGCGGTCCGCAACGGCTCGCGCTTCGACCTCGCGACGAGCCTCATCGTACTGGTCGGCTATGCGATTCCGGGCTTCGTGCTCGGTGTGCTGCTGCTCGTGCTGTTCGGCGGCGGCACGTTTCTGCAACTGTTTCCGCTGCGCAATCTCACGTCGGATAACTGGTCGCAACTGAGCGTGGCCGGCAAGGTCGTCGATTATCTGTGGCACATCACGCTGCCGATCGTCGCATCGGTGGTCGGCAGCTTCGCGGTCATCACGATGCTGACGAAGAACGCGTTTCTCGACGAAGTCCGCAAACAGTACGTGCTGACGGCGCGCGCGAAGGGGCTGTCCGAACGGCGAGTGCTGTGGAAGCACGTGTTCCGCAATGCGCTGCTGCCGCTGATCGTCGGTTTCCCGGCAGCGTTCATCGGCGCGTTCTTCACCGGCAGTCTGCTGATCGAGACGCTGTTCTCGCTCGACGGTCTCGGCCTGCTGTCGTACGAATCGGTGACGCGACGCGACTATCCGGTCGTGCTCGGCACGCTGTATCTGTTCACGCTGATCGGCCTCGCGACGAAGCTGATCTCCGACCTCTGCTACGTGTGGGTCGATCCGCGCATTCAATTCGAACAACTGGAGCGCTGACTTGAATCGAGCCCGCGTCCAATCCGACGCTTCCATGCGCACGCAGACAGCGCGCGCGTTCGTGTCGCCGTCGCCGGCACGCCGCGTGTGGCAGCGCTTCAGGCAGCAGCGTCTCGGCTACTGGAGCTTGATCGTTTTCATCATTGTGTTTGCGGCGAGTCTCGCTGCGCCGCTGTGGTCGAACGACAAACCGCTCGTCGTGCGCTACGACGGTCACTATTATTTCCCGCTGGTCCACGCCTACCCGGAGACGACCTTCGGCGGCGATTTCCCGACGCCTGCCGACTATCTCGATCCGTACGTGCAGAAGCGTCTGGAAGCGCCCGGCAACTTCGTGCTCTATCCGCCGAACCGCTACTACTACGACACGCTGAACTATTTTTCGAAGGCCCCGAATCCGGCGCCGCCGTCACGCGACAACTGGCTCGGCACCGACGACCGCGGCCGCGACCTGTTCGCGCGTCTGCTGTACGGGTTTCGCGTGTCGGTTGAATTCGCGCTCGTGCTGACGCTGATCGGCACTGTGTTCGGCGTGCTGGCCGGCGCGGTGCAGGGGTTCTTCGGCGGGCGGATCGACATCGTCGGGCAGCGGCTGATCGAAATCTGGAGTGCCATGCCGGAGCTGTATCTGCTGATCATTTTCGCGTCGATCTTCGAGCCGGGCTTTATCCTGCTGATCGTGCTGCTGTCGCTGTTCGGCTGGATCGGCCTGTCCGACTACGTGCGCGCGGAGTTTCTGCGCAACCGCATGCAGGACTACGTGCGCGCAGCGCGTGCGATGGGGCTGTCGAACTGGCAGATCATCTGGCGTCACGTGTTGCCCAACAGTCTCACGCCGATGATCACGTTCCTGCCGTTCCGGATGAGCGGCGCGATTCTTGCGCTGACGAGCCTCGATTTTCTGGGCCTCGGCGTGCCGCCGCCGACACCGAGCCTTGGCGAACTGCTCGCGCAGGGCAAGGCGAATCTCGACGCGTGGTGGATCTCGCTGTCGACCTTCGGCGTGCTCGTCGCGACGCTGCTGCTGCTCACATTCATGGGCGACGCGCTGCGCAATGCGCTCGATACGCGGATCGCCGATGCGATGCGCGCGGGGGGCAATCAATGAGCGCGCCGGCTGTGCGTGCAGCGGACGGTCCGCTGCTGGAACTCGATCGTCTGCACGTGAGCTTCGGCGATACCGTCGCGGTCGACGACGTCACGCTCGCGATCGGACGCGGCGAGCGGGTCGCGCTCGTCGGCGAATCGGGTTCGGGCAAGACGGTGACTGCGCTATCCGTGCTGCGTCTGCTGAACGACGCGACGATCGGCGGCGCGATCCGCTTCGCCGGCGAGGATCTGCTCGCGAAGAGCGAGCGCGGCATGCGGGCGCTGCGCGGCTCCGACATCGCGATGATCTTCCAGGAGCCGACGAGCGCGCTGAACCCGCTGTACACGATCGGCGAGCAGATCGCGGAGACGATCGTGGTCCACGACGGCGTGACCGCAGCCGAGGCACGCAAGCGCGCGGTCGCGCTGCTCGCGCGCACGGGCGTCGCGGAGCCGGGGCGGCGCGTGAACAGTTATCCGCATCAGCTGTCGGGTGGGCAGAAGCAGCGCGCGATGATCGCGATGGCGCTCGCGTGCCGGCCACGCCTGCTGCTCGCCGATGAACCTACCACCGCGCTCGACGTGACGATCCGCGCGCAGATCGTCGAGCTGCTGCTCGAACTGCAGCGCGACGAAGCGGAGAAGCGCGGCATGGCCGTGCTGCTGATCACGCACGACCTGAATCTCGTGCGCCGCTTTGCACAGCGCGTCGCGGTGATGGAGCGGGGCAAGCTGGTCGAGAGCGGCACCGTCGACGCGATCTTCTCGTCGCCGCAGCATCCTTATACGCGTCGGCTGCTCGAAAGCCGGCCCGCGCGCACGGTGACGCCGGTGATTCCGATTGCGCCGGTGCTGCTCGAGGCGCGCGAAGTCTCAGTCGATTTCCGGACGAAACTGCCGGGGTTCCGCGGCTGGTTTCGCTCGGGTCGTTTTCGCGCGGTGTCGGATGCGAATCTGTCCGTGCGGCAGGGCGAAACGCTTGGCATCGTCGGCGAATCCGGGTCCGGCAAATCGACGCTCGCGATGGCGCTGCTCGGTCTGCAGCGCGCGCAAGGCGACGTCGAATTCCAGGGCCGCCCGCTCCCGAGCTATCGCGGCCGCGAGCGGACCGCGCTGCGCTCGGAGATGCAGGTCGTCTTTCAGGATCCGTTCAGTTCGCTGTCGCCGCGGCACACGATCGAACGGATCGTCGGTGAGGGGCTCGCGCTGCATCGTCCGCAGCTTGATGCAGATGCGCGCCGCGACAAGGTGGTCGCCGTGCTGCGTGAGGTCGGTCTGGACCGTACGGTGCTGCAGCGCTATCCGCACGAATTCTCGGGCGGCCAGCGGCAGCGCATCGCGATTGCGCGGGCGCTCGTGCTCGAGCCGCGCATCCTGATCCTCGACGAGCCCACCAGCGCGCTCGACGTATCGATCCAGCAGCAGGTACTAAAGCTGCTCGCCGAGCTGCAGCACAAGTACAACCTCGGCTTCGTTTTCATCAGCCACGATCTGGCCGTAATCGGTGCAATGGCGCACCGGGTTGCGGTCATGCAGAACGGTTCTATCGTCGAGAGTGGGGAAGTCGAGAAGATTTTTGCGGAACCCGTGCATCCTTACACTCGAAAGCTGCTGAAAGCGGCGTTCGATCGCTGATATTCACCAATTGGGTGCGTGTGACGATTGTATTTTTCTATTTGTTTTGACACACAAATACTTACTGGCTAGTATCGACCAAACTTTTTCCGTAGCTATCTGATTCTTAGGCAAAATCTACCGAACAATGCAGCAGCGATCTCTCATACAAGCTTGCACGCGCGTTGTCGCCGGAATGTTCGTTGGCGTACTACTAACCGCAGCTCCCAGTGTTTTCGCAGACGAAGCCGCCGGTTTTAGCCAGAATGCCTCGTTTTCGACGCCTGCCGCGTCGAATTCCACGAATTCCACCCCTTCTCTTTCGCTCCCCAATTCCACGTCCCAATCGTCGTCCAGCGCTGCGTCGGCTTCGTCCGATAGCGAAAGCGGTGCACGCTCGTTTCTGTCCGGCATGGCCGGCAAGGCGGGGGACGTGGTGGTCGGCGCGCTGAACATGATCGGCGTGCGGTACCGCTGGGGCGGCAATACGCCGGATTCCGGCCTGGATTGCAGCGGCTTCGTCCGCTACGTGTTCCAGGACACGCTGGGCATGGCACTGCCGCGACGCGCGGAAGAAATGAGCCGCGTCGGCGAGAAGGTCCGGATGAGCGAACTCAAGCCGGGCGATCTCGTGTTCTTCAATACGATGCGCCGGACGTTCTCGCACGTGGGCATCTACATCGGCGACAACAAGTTCGTGCACTCGCCGTCCACCGGCAGCACGATCCGCGTTGATGATCTGGATAGCGGCTACTGGGAAAAGCGTTTCACTGGTGCACGCCGGGTCGAGACGTCGTATCAGCAGTCGGAAGATCTGCGGCAACGCGTGAGCGCGACGATCGGCGGCGGTAACTGATCCACTTGTTTCGCTGCATCCGCTTCAGCGAACACCGAACATAAAAAAGCCTGCTCCGAAACGAGCAGGCTTTTTCTTTTGATGAGCCTGGATCAGGCGGTCGCGACGCTCGCAGCCGAGAGCTTGCGCTGTAATTCTGGCATCAGCTTCGCCACCGCTTCCTCGCCGGCGAGAATCGCCGCGTTGCGCTGGCTGAAGTCGCTGCCGCTCATCGCGTTCAGGTTCGGCCGGATCACGATGTCCGCGTATTTGTCGAGTTCATAGGCCTTGATGGTCTGGCTCATGATCGTGAACGTCTGCAGCAGCACGTCGAACGAACTTTGCGTGAGAGCCGTCTCGGGCCGCGCGGAGATGTCGACCGCGATCACGAAGTCGGCGCCCATCTTGCGGGCGAACGATGCCGGCACCGGGCTCACGAGGCCGCCGTCGACGTACTCGTGATCGCCGATCTTCACCGGCTCGAAGATCGACGGCACACTGCACGACGCGCGCACCGCGATCCCCGTGTTGCCGCGCTGGAACAGGATCGGCTGGCCGGTTTTCAGATCCGTGGCGACGACGCCGAGCGGCTTCAGCATCTTCTCGATCGGCCGGTTGTTGAGCGTCGTGTTCAGGTAGTTCTGCAGCGCGACGCCTTGCAGAAAACCGCGCGCGCGAAAGGGCATCGCCCAGTCGCTGATCGACGCCTCGTCCATGTTTAGCGCAAGCTTGTTCAGCGCAAAGCCGTTCATCCCCGATGCGTACAGCGCGCCGACTACCGAGCCCGCGCTCGTGCCCGCGATCAGATCGACCTGGATGTTGCGCGCTTCGAGCGCCTTGATGACACCGATGTGCGCGAAACCGCGCGCGGCGCCGCCACCCAGTGCGAGCCCGACGCGCAGCGGGCGCGGTGGCTTCGCGATTGGTGGTGCTGGCGGTGTCGCGGTGGCGGATGTGCTGGTGTCGGGCTTGCTGCCGCCCGTCGTGGTGCAGGCGGCGAGAACGGCGGACGCGGCAGCCAGCGAAAACGCGCGGCGCCCGGGGCGTGGCGATGATGGATTCAACGAATTCTCCAGCAGGCGATGGTGCACGGAAGCGGGCGACCACCGCGATCTTGCGAACACGATCGCACGGCGACCGTCCCGCACCGTCGATGTGGACGACGGTGCGCGCACATCATAAAGCAAAGCTCAGCGGCGGCGAAAATGCGCACCCGGTCCTCGTACCGCACGGAGGACCGGTCGATGTTGGCGGCAGGTAGGCAGGTATAATCCCGGACTCGTATTTTCATTCCGTCCACGCGCTGCGCGCTTCGTTCGCGCGGCCCGTTTCGCCGCCGCTTCGCTATGACGTTGCCGTCGTTGCCAACCGGCGACCGCCCTCGAGTAACCGCTTATGACCACCTCCGTTCGTACCCGCTTCGCGCCCAGTCCCACCGGTTTCATCCATCTCGGCAACATCCGCTCCGCGCTGTACCCGTGGGCGTTCGCCCGCAAGATGAAGGGCGCCTTCGTGCTGCGGATCGAAGACACCGACGTGGAGCGTTCGTCGCAGGAAGCCGTCGATGCGATTCTCGAAGGGATGGCATGGCTCGATCTCGACTACGACGAAGGCCCGTTCTTCCAGATGCAGCGCCTCGACCGTTATCGCGAAGTGCTGAAGCAGATGACGGAGCAGGGGCTGGCGTATCCGTGCTACATGTCGACGGAAGAACTCGATGCGTTGCGCGAACGTCAGCGTGCCGCGGGCGAAAAGCCGCGCTATGACGGCACGTGGCGTCCGGAACCGGGCAAGACGTTGCCGGTGCCGCCAGCCGGCGTCGATCCGGTAATGCGCTTCCGCAATCCGTTGACGGGCGTCGTCGCGTGGGACGATGCGGTGAAAGGGCGTATCGAAATCTCGAACGAGGAACTCGACGACCTCGTGATCGCGCGTCCCGACGGCACGCCGATGTACAACTTCTGCGTCGTCGTCGACGATCTCGACATGCGCATCACGCACGTCATCCGCGGCGACGATCACGTGAACAACACGCCTCGCCAGATCAACATCCTGCGCGCGCTCGGCGGCGAGCCGCCGGTCTACGCGCATCTGCCCACCGTGCTTAACGAGCAGGGCGAGAAGATGAGCAAGCGGCACGGTGCGATGAGCGTGACCGGTTATCGCGACGAAGGTTTTCTGCCCGAAGCGGTGGTCAACTATCTCGCGCGCCTCGGCTGGTCGCACGGCGATGCGGAGATATTCTCGCGCGAGCAGTTCGTCGAGTGGTTCGATCTCGATCATCTGGGCAAGTCGCCGGCGCAGTACGACCACGACAAGCTCAAGTGGCTGAACAACCACTACATCAAGGAAGCGGATACCGGTCGACTGGCGGACCTCGCACGTCCGTTCTTCGCCGGGCTCGGTATCGACGATGCCGCGCTCGCGAAAGGCGCGGATCTGACGGCTGTGGTCGCACTGCTAAAGGATCGCGCATCGACGGTGAAAGAGATCGCCGAGAACGCTGCGATGTTCTATCGCGAACCGACTCCCGAACCCGATGCGCTCGCGCAGCATGTGACCGATGTCGTGCGTCCCGCGCTCATCGATTTCGCAGCGGCATTGAAGAGCGCGGAATGGACGAAGGAGGGCATCGCCGCCGCATTGAAGGCGACGCTCGGCACGCACAAGCTGAAGATGCCGCAACTCGCGATGCCGGTGCGTTTGCTCGTCGCGGGAACGACGCACACGCCGTCGATCGATAGTGTGCTGATGCTGTTCGGTCGCGACGTTGCAGTGAGCCGTATCGAGAAGGCGTTTGCGTGATGTGAGCGATGCATGACCCGTGCGCGCCTGCGCGCATCGGTCATGCAAAAAATCGGGCGCGTCGATACGCAAGGTATTTACAACACGTCGTTCTCTATCTACAATCTCGCTTCTGTTCTGCAAGGGGGTATAGCTCAGCTGGGAGAGCGCTTGCATGGCATGCAAGAGGTCAGCGGTTCGATCCCGCTTACCTCCACCACCAGAACAAGTGAAAGTCTTCAGGTAGCAAGCAGGGCGTAGTAAAAAAGACTTCACAAATGGATGTTAGGCAGTTAAAATAGCGCTCTTCGCTATTTGCTGGAATTAGCAGCGAAATGGCGGCAAGAATGCAGTAGATGTGTCGCTGCAGGACATATCCAAAAGATCATGTCCCCTTCGTCTAGAGGCCTAGGACATCACCCTTTCACGGTGAGTACAGGGGTTCGAATCCCCTAGGGGACGCCAGACATCAGCACCGCACGGAACGACGTCGGTGCGGCTTGTGCAGAGTCGGCCGGCTCTCGCAGGTTACGATGCAAAGATTGGAGTGGTAGTTCAGTTGGTTAGAATACCGGCCTGTCACGCCGGGGGTCGCGGGTTCGAGTCCCGTCCACTCCGCCAGACGAAGCCCGTTCAGGTACGCTTGAGCGGGCTTTTTCATTAAAGGTGTAAGCGTATGTTGTCCCCTTCGTCTAGAGGCCTAGGACATCACCCTTTCACGGTGAGTACAGGGGTTCGAATCCCCTAGGGGACGCCAGATATCGCATCGCGGGTGATACGCGATGCCGCTCGCAGAGACGATCATTTCTGCGGGCCGAAGTAAAACGGAGCGGTAGTTCAGTTGGTTAGAATACCGGCCTGTCACGCCGGGGGTCGCGGGTTCGAGTCCCGTCCGCTCCGCCAGAAAGAGAAGCCCGTTCAGTTCGCTGAACGGGCTTTTTTCTGCGCGCCTGCTTCGTACGCGCTGTGTTCTGCACCGTCCCACGCTACGGAAAAACAGCCATTGCCAGCGCGCGCTGTGTGTCTTACCGTTAGGCGACGATCTCTCTCGCGCATCGAGCCATGTTCGATCCCACTCCAGCGTTGCCCCGCTTCCAGTTACGCAAGGCCGCCATGGACGACTTCGAGTTTGCAGAAGCACTGACTCGCAACAACATGGGCGGCTACTACCGTCGTCATCATCTGGTGTGGCGCGGCGATCTCTTTCTCGGGAGCTGGCGCGAATCGGAAAACTACATCCTCGAATCCGACGGCGAGCCGATCGGCGTGCTGCGCGTGACCGAGGAGGGCGACTCGCTGCATATCCGCGACGTGCAGATCGCGGACGGGCATCGGCGACAGGGCGGGGGCACCTATCTGCTCGACGTGGCACATCGTTGGGCGCGAGCCCGCGGTCTTCGCGAACTGCAGTTGCGCGTGTTCGTCGACAACCCCGCGGCGCTTCTCTATCAACGGATGGGCTACCGCCTCGCCGGTCCGCGTCTCGCGCAGTTCGGCGCGATCCGGCACATGGCGCGACGTGTTTGATGACGTTTGCCGCGAGCGGGGTTTCAACGCGACTCGATGCTCTCGCCGTCCGCTGCGTTGTCCGAAGGCAACCCGAAGTCGTCGTCGCCGGCCGTGCGATGTTCGGCGCCGCGCACGATGAATGCGCGTGGGCTTTGTCCGAACGCGCGGCGGAACATTGCCGAAAACGCGCTCTGACTCTGATAGCCCAGCGCCTGCGCGACATGCGACAGCGGTCGACCCTGACTCAGCAGCGGAATCGCGCGCGCGAGGATCGCTTGCTGTCGCCACTGCGAAAAACTCACCCCCAGTTCCTGACGAAACAGCCGAGCGATCGTGCGCGTACTCGCCCCGACCGTCGCCGCCCAGTTCTCCAGCGAATCCGCATTGGCCGGATCTGCGAGCACCGCTTCGCAAAGCGCGCGCAAGCGCTTCTCGCTGGGCATCGGCACCGATAGCGGTAGCGGCTCGGAGCGTGTCAGTTCGTCGAGCGCGAGTGCGCCGAGCAGGCGCTCCCGCGCAGGCGGCAGATTCGGCGTATCGAGTGCTGCGATCACTTCGCGCAGCAACCCCGACACCTCGACCACTCGGCACGCGTCGAGACCGGCGGGCACCACGCTTTCGTTCACGTACAGCGTCCGCATGAACGCGTCTTCGATGATCGCGACCTCGTGCAGCACGTGCGGCGGTACCCAGATCGCTCTCGACGGCGGCACCATCCACGTCGTGCCGACGGTTCCGATCCGCAGCACGCCGCGCGACGTATACGCGACCTGCGCCCACGCATGCGTGTGGCGCGCGATCCTCACGCCCGCCTGTATGGGCCGCGAACGGACACGGATCGGATGCTGCGGCGTTGGCGCGAATTCGGGTGGGATGTCGGCGAATTCGACGACGGTAGACAGCGGGGCGGTACTGGATGAATTCATCGGCGGGTCTCGGTCCAGGAACTCCGGCGGGCGGAAGGACTCCGTCGATATTGTAGGGGTGTTGTCCGCGGCTGTCCGCGCCTGTCCATTCGGCCAGGTGTTTCGCGCGATGGGAGGCGAGGCATAATTCCCCATCGCACTCATCAACTCATCGATCGCAAGAGGAACAACGGCAATGCAGAAGGTGTTCGTTTATGGAACGTTGCGGGCCGGCGAGGTCAACGACATCGGCGCGGCCGCCGCACGGCATGATATCGCAGCGCCGACGCTGCTCGGCACGGCCTCGGTGCACGGGCGGCTGTTCGATTTCGGTTTGTATCCGGGGCTTGTCGTCGATCACGGCGGCGTGCCGGTCCGCGGTGACGTCTACGAGGTTGACGATGCGCTTATCGCAGTGCTCGATGAAATCGAGGCCGTGTATCCGGGCGTCGAAGGGTTGTTTCGCGCGCATCGGCTCACCATCGACGTCGACGGTGCGCCGCTCGAATGCCGGATCTACCCGGTCGCGGCCGATGCGGTAAAAGGACTGCCGGAAATCGCATCGGGCGACTGGGTCGAACATCGCCGCGCGCATGTGCGATAGCGCTGCCACGGTTGAATAAAAAAGCCGGAGCGGCTTGGCACCGGTCCGGCTTTTGTCGATCAACTCAGCAACGTCTCACGAGAGTACGTGAGACGCTACGTGCGTTCAGATTTCCTCGTACAGCGGCAACGTCAGGAATTCGGTGAAGGTTTCCGACGTGGACATCTGTTCGAAAATCTGCGCGGCGCGCTCGTACGGCTTCGTATCGCCGCCGACCACCTGCTTGACCTTGTCGAGTTCCTGCTGCGTCAACTGGCTGACCAGTTCGGCAGTGACCTTGCGGCCGTCGTCGAGCTTGCCCTTCGGCGAACGGATCCACTGCCACACCTGCGAGCGCGAGATTTCCGCGGTGGCCGCATCTTCCATCAGGTTGTGAATCGGCACGCAGCCATTGCCCGCGAGCCACGAACCCAGATAGTGGATGCCGACGTTGATGTTGTAGCGCAGCCCCGTCTCGGTGATCGGCGCTTCGGGGCGGAAGTCGAGCAGATCGGTCGGCGTCACCTGCACGTCGGCGCGTTGCTTCGCGATCTGATTCGGCTTGTCGCCGAGCACTTTCACGAACTCTTCCATCGCGATCGGCACGAGGCCCGGGTGCGCGACCCAGCCGCCGTCGTAACCGTCGCTCGCGTCGCGTGCCTTGTCCGAACGCACGCCGCCCATCGCCTTGTCGTTCGCGGCGGGATCGTTCTTGATCGGAATCAGTGCGCTCATCCCGCCGATTGCCGGCGCGTTACGGCGGTGGCAGGTCTTCAGCAGCTGCAGTGCGTACGCGCGCATGAACGGCACGGTCATCGTGATCTGCACGCGGTCCGCGAGGCAGAAGTCCTGGTCGCTCTTGAACTTCTTGATCGCCGAGAAGATGTAGTCCCAGCGGCCCGCGTTCAGCCCCGAGCTGTGCTCGCGCAGTTCGTACAGGATCTCGTCCATTTCGAACGCGGCGAGGATCGTCTCGATCAACACCGTCGCGCGAATCGTGCCGCGCGGAACGCCGACCGCTTCCTGCGCAGCGACGAAGATGTCGTTCCACAGACGCGCTTCGAGGTGGCTCTCCAGCTTCGGCAGATAGAAGTACGGACCCGATCCGCGCGTGAGCTGTTCCTTCGCGTTGTGAAACAGGAACAGCGCGAAATCGAAAATGCCGCCCGACACGCGCTGCCCGTCGACCGTCACGTGCTTTTCGTCGAGATGCCAGCCGCGCGGCCGGACGATCAGCGTCGCGACCTTGTCGTTCAGGCTGTACGACTTGCCGTTCTGCTCAAGCGAGATCGTGCGGCGTACCGCTTCTTTCAGGTTCAACTGGCCGGTGATCTGGTTCGTCCAGTTCGGCGTATTCGAATCCTCGAAGTCCGTCATGTACGAATCGGCGCCGGAGTTCAGCGCGTTGATGATCATCTTGCGTTCGACCGGCCCGGTGATCTCGACGCGACGGCATTCGAGATCCTTCGGCAGCGGCGCAATCGTCCAGTCGGCGTCGCGGATGTTCTTTGTTTCCGCGAGGAAGTCGGGACGCTCGCCGGCATCGAGGCGTTTCGTGCGTTCGGCGCGCAGCTTCAGCAGTTCCTGGCGGCGCGGCTCGAACGCGCGGTGCAGCTTCGCGACGAGAGCCAGCGCGTCGGGAGTCAGGATCGTTTCGAAGCCGGGTTCGATCGTGGCAGTGATTTCCATGCCCTGCGGCAGCGTTAGCGTGTTCGCCATGGTTTCTCCTTGGTCGGTCAGATTGCAAAAATGCGGATGAGGTGCGTCGTCGGTTGCGGTTCGAGGATCACGCGCCAGGGCTGTGGCGCGTGCGTTCGGACGGTCGGTCGGACGGCGCGAAGGTTTCCAGAAATACGAGCAGGTCGGCCATGCTGCTCCCGGTGCCGTGGGGCGTCACGCCGAGCTCTTCGGCGGGCAGGCGCTGGCGGTTGATCCAGAAGGTCGTGTAGCCGAACCAGTTCGCGCCGCTCGCGTCCCAACCGTTCGACGACACGAACACGATGTCGCGCGCGTTCGCGGTGAAGGCTTGTGTGGCGAGCGAGTAGGCGGCCGGCGCGGGCTTGTACGCGCGCACCGCGTCGACGGACAGCACATGGTCGAACAGCCCGGTCATGCCCGCGCTTTTCACGGCGATGTCGAGCATCTGCGGATTGCCGTTCGAGAGGATCGCGAGGCCGATGTGCGCGGCGCCTTCACCGGACGTGCGCTGCGCGCGTAGACGGCGCAAGACGGGCAAGGCATCGGGAAACGCCGAGAGGCATGCGTATTCGTCCATCAACCGCTTCTCGGCGGCGCCGTTCAGCGTCAGCGACAGACGGCGCGCTGCGTAGCGCAGCGCGTCGAGCGTGATGTTCCAGAACGGCTGGTAGCGTGCACCGCCCGGGTCGGACAGCGTGCGCAACTGGGTGTATTCGATCTGCTTTTGCCGCCACAGTTGGGACAGCGCATCGCCGTGGCCCGGGAACATCTGCTCCGCCGCGGCGACGACGGAATGCACGTCGAACAACGTGCCGTACGCGTCGAAGATGACTGCCTTGGGGAAAAGTGCCGTTGTGGCCGACATTGCCGTGCGCTCCAGTTCAGAGGTCAAGATGGATTGTATTAGTGATCTCTGGTGCAAAAAAAGTCCGTTGAGATCACTTGATCTTTTACTTTCACCCACCTAATCTGACGCGCATCCCTATTATTCCGATACGCAGGCGTTTGCATCGGCTCGTCGACTTCATGGATCGCTTCAAGCAGATAGAGACTTTCGTAACCGTAGCGGCCAAAGGCAGCCTGTCCGCGGCGGCGCAGGCCGAGGGCGTCGCGCCGGCTATCATCGGGCGCCGCATCGACGCACTCGAAGAACGGCTCGGCGTGAAGCTGCTGGTGCGCACGACGCGCCGCATCACGCTGACGTTCGAGGGCTCCGCGTTCCTCGAAGACTGCCAGCGCGTGATCCACGACATGCAGAACGCGGAGGCGAGCGTGTCGGCGGGTGGTGTGAAAGCGAGCGGCCATCTGCGCGTGTCGGCGCCGGCGGGATTCGGACGTCGTCACGTCGCGCCGCTGGTTCCCGCGTTCACGGTCGCGCATCCGGACGTGTCGATCACGCTCGATCTGTCCGACCGGATGGTCGATCTCGTCAACGAGGGCTTCGATTGCGCGGTGCGGCTCGGTGAGCTGCCGGATTCGTCGCTGGTGTCGCTGCGGCTCGGCGAGAACCGGCGCGTGTGCGTCGCGTCGCCGGCCTACCTGGCGCGCCGCGGCGCACCGAGCACACTCGCCGACCTGGGGCATCACAACTGTCTCGCGCTCGGCGCGAGCGCGAACCAGCAGCGCGGCTGGATGTTCCAGCAGGGCGATAAGGTCGTGTCGATCAAGGTGTCGGGCACGATGGAATGCTCGGACGGTGCGGTGCTGCACGAATGGTGTCTCGACGGCTATGGGCTCGCGTGGCGTTCGTGGTGGGAGGTCGGCACGGACATCGCAGCGGGGCGGCTCGTCAGCGTGCTCGACGAGTTCGCTGCGCCGCCGATCGGCATCCACGCGGTGTTTCCGCAACGGCGCCATTTGCCTCTGCGCGTCCGGCTGTTTCTCGATTTTCTCAAGCATACGTACGGCCATCCCGGTTACTGGGGCTGACCTAAGCCGGCGGTGGTCGCTCGGGGCGCGGCAATCTGGCCATTCGGCAATTCGCTCGCGCGCACTACAATCGGTACAGGGATGCCGCATCCGCACGCCGTCACGGCAGCGTCGCAGCGCCCACCGGTGATGGAGGACATCATGTTCACGCACATCCTGGTTCCAACCGACGGTTCGGATCTGTCGAAAAAGGCCATCGACGGCGCGATCGATCTCGCGCGCTCCGTCGGCGCACGCGTGACGGCCTATGCGTGTCTGCCGCAATATCCGTACTCGCCGTTTTCGGAGGTCGTGATCGAGCCGCCGGTCGATTTCCAGGAGCGCAGCGAGCGCGAAGCGCGCCAGCATCTGCAGGAAATCGAAGAGGCCGCGCGCGAAGCGGGCGTGTCGTGCGCGAGCCGGACCAGCGTGCATCCGTCGCCGTATCTCGGAATCATCGAGGCGGCGGAGCAGGGCGGCTGCGACGTGATCTTCATGGCGTCGCACGGACGCCGCGGCCTCGGCAGCCTGCTGATCGGCAGCGAGACCCAGCGCGTGCTCACGCATACGAAAATTCCGGTGATCGTGTATCGGTAGCGGCGCATAGCACCGGGCGGGGACTGACGAAGGCGAAGGCGCGCGCCGACGTGACCGTCGGCGCGCGTGGCTTCAACCGCGGCATCTCGAACCGTGCCGCTTGTGCCGCTTCTCCAGCTCCTCCCAGATCCCATGACGGCCCGAGCCGCGGTCGCCATTGCCACTCCCTCCCTGACGGCGATCCTCTGCGGGACCGCTCATGTGTGCCTTGTCGCGTCGCAGGCTGCGAAGCCCGCGAGCCGCATCAGGCGACTTTCTTGTCGAAGAACTGTTCGTCTTCGGTCGAGCCGTGCAGCGCGGTGGTCGACGCTTCGCGCTCGACCGTCTGCGTCACCGCGTCGAAGTAGCCGGTGCCGACTTCGCGCTGATGCTTGACCGCGGTGAAGCCCTTCTCGGCGGCGGCGAATTCGGCCTGCTGCATTTCGACGAACGCGGTCATCTGATTGCGGGCGTAGCCGTGCGCGAGGTTGAACATCGAGTAGTTCAGCGCGTGGAAACCGGCCAGCGTGATGAACTGGAACTTGTAGCCCATTGCGCCGAGTTCCTTCTGGAACTTGGCGATCGTCGCGTCGTCGAGGTTCTTCTTCCAGTTGAACGACGGCGAGCAGTTGTACGACAGCATCTTGTCCGGGAACTGCTTGTGGATCGCGTCGGCGAATTTCTTCGCGAACTCGAGGTCGGGCTTGCCGGTTTCGCACCAGATCATGTCGGCGTACGGCGCGTATGCGAGACCGCGCGAAATCGCCTGCTCGATGCCCGGCCGCGTACGGTAGAAGCCTTCCACCGTGCGTTCGCCGGTCAGGAACGGTTTGTCGTTGTCGTCGATGTCGGACGTGACGAGGTCGGCGGCTTCCGCATCCGTGCGGGCGAGCAGCACGGTCGGCACACCGGACACGTCGGCCGCGAGACGCGCGGCGCTCAGTTTCGCGACGTTCTCGCGCGTCGGTACGAGCACCTTGCCGCCCATGTGGCCGCACTTCTTCACCGACGCGAGCTGATCTTCGAAGTGCACGCCCGAGGCGCCGGCTTCGATCATCGCTTTCATCAGTTCGAACGCGTTGAGCACGCCGCCGAAGCCGGCTTCCGCATCCGCGACGATCGGCGCGAAGAAATCGACGTAGCCTTCGTCGCCGGGGTTCTTGCCTTCGGACCACTGGATCTGGTCAGCCCGCGTGAGCGTGTTGTTGATCCGCTTCACGACGAGCGGCACCGAATTCGCCGGGTACAGCGACTGGTCCGGGTACATTTCGCCGGCGACGTTCGCGTCGCCCGCCACCTGCCAGCCGGACAGATAGATCGCCTTGAGGCCGGCCTTGACCTGCTGCATCGCCTGATTGCCGGTCAGCGCGCCGAGCGAATTGACGAACGGTTCGTTGTTCACCAGCTCCCACAGCTTTTCGGCGCCGCGCTTCGCGAGCGTGTGCTCGACCGGCTGCGAGCCGCGCAGACGCACCACGTCTTCCGCGGTGTAGCTGCGCTTGATGCCTTTCCAGCGCGGATCGGTTTCCCACTGCTGCTGAAGCTGCTGAGCTTGCTGTTGACGTGACATGGTGTGCTCCCTGATGGCGTTGAAAGTGGATCGGTCGACTCGTGTCTTCGGCGAAACCGTTGCTCGAGGCGTTTTGTTTCGCGAAGTCTTATATAAGAGTCTAGGCAAATCGATCGATCTGGGACAGCAGCAAGGGGCACTCGCGGCACTATTTATTTTCAAATAAAATCATAGTGTTGTAGTTTTAATTTCGCATTAAGAAACGATATTTCCCATGTCGCAATAAGCGGTGTTGTGCCACGCAGCACGATTTTTCACGGATCAAAAATTTTTTCCACATCGTGAAACGCTGAGGGGGGCGTAAAAAAACCGGCGCCGAAGCGCCGGTTTTCTGTCTGGCGTGACCGGGCGGCGTGATGCCGTCCAGTCGGGGTGACGCGATCAGCTACCGCGGCGTGCCGTGCGCGGACCGTCGCTGCGGCGTGCGCCGTAGCCGCCGTCGCGCGAACCACCGTAGCCTTCGCGATTGCCGCCGTTGCCCGACGGCTTGCTGCCCCAGCTATTGCCGTTGCCGCTGCCGCTGCGCGCACCGGCGCTGCCAGCCGGTTTGCTGCTGCTGCCGTTACCAAAACGACGGCCGCTGCTGTTACCGCCATTGCCGCCACCAGGACGGCCACGACCGCCGCCGAATCCGCCGCGACCGTTGGCCGGGGCTGTTTTGCGCGGCTCGAAGCCGGCGACGACATTGACCGGCAGCGTCAGGCGAACGAAACGTTCGATGCGCTTCAGCGCGCCCTGTTCGGCGTGGTGCACGAGGCTCACGGCGATACCCGAACGGCCCGCACGGCCGGTACGGCCAATACGGTGCACGTAGTCTTCGGCGAACTTCGGCAGATCGTAGTTGAACACGTGCGTGATGCCCGGGATGTCGATACCGCGGGCGGCGACGTCGGTCGCCACCAGCACGCGCACCCGACGTTCGCGCAGTGCGCGGATCGTGCGGGTACGCGCACCTTGCGGCAGGTCGCCGTGCAGCGCGGCCGATTCGAAGCCCGCGTCGGCGAGACGGCCGGCCAGCTGGTCGGCTTCCATCTTGGTGGACGTGAACACGATGGCCTGATCCAGGCCTTCATCGCGCAGCAGGTGATCGAGCAGACGATCCTTGTGATCGCGGTCGTCCACGTAATGCACGGTTTGCGCAATGTTCGTGGCGGACTCCAGGCGCTGGACGATCTCGATACGCTCCGGGTTCTTCAGCAGACGGCCGGTCAGCGAGCTGATCTTGCCGTCGAGCGTGGCCGAGAACAGCATCGTTTGACGCGACGCCGGCGTGGCAGCGACGATCGTTTCGATGTCGTCGATGAAGCCCATGTCGAGCATCCGGTCGGCTTCGTCGAGCACCAGGATCTGCAGTTGCGACAGATCGATACGGCCGCGTTCCAGGTGATCGAGCAGACGGCCCGGGGTGGCCACGAGAATTTCAGGGTTCTTGGCGAGCAGCATCAACTGCTGGCCGTAGGCGACGCCGCCGAGAATGCTGACGGTGCGCAGGCGCTTGAGGTGCTTGCCGTACGTCGAAGCGGCGGTCGTCACCTGCATCGCGAGTTCGCGGGTCGGCGTGAGGACCAGCAGGCTCGGACGGGCGGCCGGCTGCTGCGGACGGCGCGTACGGCGATCGGCGCCGTTTGCATCGCGCGGTTCGCGCGGCTGCGCTGCCTGGGTTTTTTGCAGCTGCGCGAAACGCTCGATCGCGGGCAGCATGAAGGCGGCGGTCTTGCCGGAACCGGTCGGGCTCGAGACCATCAGGTCGCGGCCGGCGATCGCGGCGGGAATCGCGCGCTGCTGCACGGGCGTCGGGGTCTGGTAGCCAGCGGCGACCAGCGCCGAGACGATTTCCGGCGACAAACCGAGCGACTCGAACGTCGGACCTTGCGGTGCCGCGGTTTTAGCCGCCGGGGTTTCAGCCGTATCAGTCACGCCAGAGGCATCGATGCCGAGAGCTTCGTCGGCGATGGCGGTCAGCGGGCTGGGGGTATTGCTCGAAGTCATTTGAATCCTTGGGACACAGGGAATAAAACGTCGGCGCCAATCGGCATACCCAAGTCGTCGGATTCAGCGAGCAAAGAAGCAGCGAGCAAATCGAAAAACGGGGGCAACTTGCCAGCGTGCGGCAAGTTTTTCGTTAGAAGCTGTATCGGATGCGACAGGCCATTCCGGCATTGTCGCCAGCCTTACATGACGGCCCGAAGAAAAGGCCTAAGCAGGAGGGGACAGGTTCTAAACTGGATTGGAGCAAAACGCTACGAGGCGCTGCACCGACTGATCCGGCCACGCAGAGCGCACGGACCGGGCGGAGAAAGTGAAGCGCAGGCCGCATTATAACGGAGTTTGCTGCACTGCGCCAGCCCGTTGAGATACCACTTGCGGGAACGCCGGCAGCCCGTCCTGCCAGGGATTGTCAGGGGTGTCAGGGGTGTCAGGGCCGCCAGATCGTCGGATCGCCGTCGCGTCAGGCCGACGCACCGCTTTTCAGCGATTCGACCAGCTCGACATATTGCTGTTTCGCCGCGTCCTGCGGGGTGCCCTGCAATGCGGCCCACGCGTCGTATTTGTACTTGCCGACGATGTCGGTGAAGCCGGGCTTGTCGCCGTGCACGTCGCCGTCGGTGGCCTGCTTGAACAGCGCGTAGAGACGCAGCAGCGTCAGGTTGCCCGGGCGTTCCGACAACTGCTTCACATCTTCCTGAGCTTGCGCGAACAGCGCATTGACGTCACTCATCGATTCCTCCATGCCAGATCGAGATAGGGCGTCGATCATAGCAAGCACCGCCGGATGCCGGCTGGAGAGATTCTTCCAAACGATGTGCCCCCGATCGATGGGGCAGCCTGTCCGCATGCTCCATGCCCGGTGCCACCCGGTGCCGCATTACAATAGCGGGCATGACTCGAACCGTGCTGCTTGCCATCGATACGTCGACTGAATTCTGTTCGGTCGCGCTGCTGTCCGCCGCTAACGCCTCCGCCGCCGATCCGCAAACCTGGGTGCGCCATGAAGCGACCGGTGCGGTGTCGAGCGCGCGTCTCCTGCCCGCCGTCCGCGAACTGTTCGACGAAGCGGGTCTGCCGCTGTCGGCTTGCGATGCCATTGCGTTCGGCGCCGGCCCGGGTTCGTTCACGGGGCTGCGCACCGCGACCGGCGTCGCGCAGGGGTTCGCGTTCGGACTCGATCGTCCGGTGATACCAGTGAGCACGCTGCTCGCGTGCGCGGAAAGCGCACGTCTGCGCGACCCGTCGGCGGCGCGCGTGCTCGCGGCGCTCGATGCGCGGATGGACGAGGTCTACTGGGCCGACTACGCGTGGGACACCCTGCTCGGCGAATGGCGCACGCTGCACCCGGCCTCGCTCGACGCGCCCGACGCTTTGCCGCTGCCCGACGCGCCATTCACGCTCGCCGGTAATGCGGCTGCCGTCTTCGGCGCGCGGCTGCCGGCGTGTGCGGCGGCCCGCGTGGTCGACGGCGACGCCGTGCCGCACGCACTGCCTGTCGCGTTCGCGGCGCTGCGCGCGTACCGCGCGGGACGGACCGTGCCGGCCGACCAGGCCGCTCCCGAGTACGTGCGCAACAAGGTCGCGCAGACGACGGCCGAGCGGATGGCGGCGAAGGCCGCCCGAAGCGAGGGCGTGCAATGAGCGGTGTGCTGCTCGCGGACCGCTACGTATCGCAGATGACCGAAGGCGATCTCGACGAAGTCGCCTCGATCGAAAAGGTTGCGTACGAATTTCCGTGGAGCCGCGGCAACTTCGAGGATTCGCTGCGCAACGGCTATCTCGGAATCTGTCTGCGGCACGTGACCGGTACGCTGATCGGCTACTGTGTACTGATGCCGGTCGTCGACGAGATGCATCTGTTGAATCTGTGTGTCGCGCCGGCTGCGCAGGGCGCGGGCGCCGGGCTCACGTTGCTGCGCGAAGCGGTGCGTGTGACGCGCGCGGAAAAGCTCGACGGTCTGCTGCTCGAAGTGCGACCGTCGAATCACCGGGCCATCCGGCTGTACGAGCGTTTCGGTTTCTCGACGATCGGCCGGCGCAAAAACTATTATCCGGCGCGGCATCGCGGCCGGGAGGACGCCATCGTGATGCGTTTTTCGTTTGCAGAGGAGGGCGCAGATGGCGCTGCATGAATCCGCGCTGGAAGAACTCGGGCTCGCGACCCGTTGGGTGATGCGCGGCAGTACGCCCGTCGAGGTGGCCGATGTCGCCACGCAACCGGTGCAGTTGCGCACCGAGGAACCGCTCGCGGAATCGCGCGCACCGCAGCAGAACGCGGAGCCGGTCACCGTTCGCGAAGCCGCCGTCGCAAGCGACGTACCACGCAGAGCGCCCACCGCGACGCAATCGCCGGCCACGCCGAATGACGACTTCGCATGGTTCGACGACCTGCCCACCACGGCGCCGCAACCGGGCACGCGCAACGTCGCGCCGGCCGCGAGCGAACCGTCCATCGAAGAACCGTCGCGGCCGTCAGTCGCGACCCTCGACTGGGACGCGCTCGGCGCGCGCGTCGCTTCGTGCGAAAGCTGCCGTCTGTGCGAGAAGCGCACGAAGACCGTGTTCGGCGTCGGCGATCGCGAAGCGGACTGGATGCTCGTCGGCGAAGCGCCCGGCGAAAACGAGGACCGCCAGGGCGAGCCGTTCGTCGGCCAGGCGGGTAAGCTGCTCGACAACATGCTGCGTTCGCTCGATCTCGCGCGCGACCGCAACGTCTACATCGCGAACGTGATCAAATGCAGGCCGCCCGGCAACCGCAATCCGGAACCCGACGAAGTCGCGCGCTGCGAACCATATCTGCAGCGCCAGGTCGCGCTCGTCAAGCCGAAGCTGATCGTCGCGCTCGGCCGCTTCGCCGCGCAGAGTCTGTTGAAAACCGACTCGAGCATCTCGTCGTTGCGCGGTCGCGTGCACGCCTACGAAGGCGTGCCAGTCGTCGTCACGTATCACCCGGCGTATCTGCTGCGCAGCCTGCAGGACAAGTCGAAGTCGTGGGCCGATCTCTGTCTCGCGCGCGACACGCTACGCGAGGCCTCAGGGCAGACGGAGCATTGATGAGCGCACCCGCGTCCGAGGCGGCAGCGGCGACGGGCGATGTACGTCCTGATCTCCCGATCGACGAACTGAAGGACCCGATGGTGCGCGATCTCGCGTGGCTGCTCGCGAGCCCGGCGCTGCTGCGCGAGCAACCGCCCGTCGGTGTGCTCGCCGACCCGCTTGCCGCACCGGGCGAGGCGGCGCGCATCGCGAGCCTGCTGCGCGCGCTCGATACCGATCCCGACGCACTGCACCGCGCACTCGCCGCGCTGCACGTGACGCGTCTCGGCCGCTACGCCGAAGCGCTTCTCGCGTGGTTTCTCGAACATGATCCAGCGACGCGTCTCGTCGCCGCAAACGTCGCGTTGCGCCGCGCGGGCGTGACTTTGGGTGAATGCGATTTTCTCGTCGAAACCGCGAATGGCCGGCGCCTGCATTGGGAGCTGGCGGTGAAATGCTATCTGCACGCGGGCGCCGCGCGCGGCCAGCTCGCCGACTACGTGGGGCCGAACCTGCAGGACCGCTTCGATCTCAAGCTCGCGCATCTGCTGGGCCATCAGCTGCCGCTTAGCGCGCGAGAGGAATTCGCGTCGCTGGGACTCGTCGGGCCGTGGCATGCACAGATGTTCATCAAGGGCTGGCTGTTCTATCCGCAGGCCGAAGCCGCCGATTCAGGCGCGCTCGACGTGCTGCCCGCCGACGCACCCGAACTCGATCCCGCACACCCACGTGGCTGGTGGACGACGCGCACAGCGTGGCCGGATTTTGCGGCTGCGCATGCGCCCGCGTGGCGCGTGCTGCCGCGTCTCGAATGGCTCGCGCCGCGTTGCTACGAAGCAGGGGATGCCGCTGCGGCGGAGCTCGTCGATGCCGCGACGCTCGCGCCACGGCTCGTACGGCAGACCGGACCGACGATGGTCGCCGGTTTCGCAAGCGATGCGCAGGGCCGCTGGATCGAACGATCGCGCGGCTTCGTGGTGCCCGATGCGTGGCCCGCGCTTGCACAGGCATTCGCACGCAAGTGACCGTCGGTCACCCACGCCACTCGCCGCGCAGTTACCACCACCGATAGAAGTGATGCACCGGGCCGACGCCCGAGCCGACGTCGAGCCGGTCACTCGCCTGTAGCGCGCCGGTCAGATACGTCTTCGCATCGGTGACGGCAGCGGCGAGATCGTCGCGCTGCGCGGCGAGCGCCGCGATCGCCGACGACAGCGTGCAGCCGGTGCCGTGCGTGTTCTTCACTGGCACGCGCGGACCGCCGAGACGCAGCGTGCCGCTGTCCTGAATGAGCCAGTCGGGACTGTCCGTGGATGCGAGGTGACCGCCCTTCATCAGTACCGCCTGCGCGCCGAGCGCGCGTAGCGCTTCGCCCTGACGGACCATGCCGGCTTCGTCGGTGACGGCGGTTTCGCCGAGCAGCGCGGCCGCTTCCGGCAGGTTCGGCGTGACGAGCGTCGCGAGCGGCAGCAGCACGTCGCGAATTGCCGCGACCGCATCGGACGACAGCAACGCATGGTTGCTCTTCGAGATCATTACCGTATCGAGCACGATGTACCGCGGCCGGTAGCGTTGCAGCGCGTCGGCGACCGCGCGCGCGATCGGTGCGTTCGCCAGCATGCCGATCTTCACCGCGTCGATGCGGATGTCGTCGAATACCGCATCGAGCTGCGCGGTGACGAAGCCCCGGTCCGGCGCATGAATCGCAGTCACGCCACGCGTGTTCTGCGCGGTCAGCGCGGTGATCACGCTCGCGCCATACGCGCCGAGCGCGGAGAACGTCTTGAGGTCGGCCTGAATGCCCGCACCGCCGCCAGAGTCCGAACCGGCGATGGTCAGCACGTTGGCGATGGCCATGGAAGCGGAAGAAGCGTTTGTCATCGGAACGCGATAACGACAGAAATAAAATGAGGGGGCGGGCAGCGCGCCCGTAGACATCAGCGACCCATCAATGCCGCATTTCGCCGATCAGCGCGACAGAATCGAACGCGCGCTGGTTCGCCTGGTGGCGCCGCATCACGAACCACATCATCAGGCAGACGAAGGTACCGAACAGCACGATCACCAGTGCGACCGGCACGTCGAGCCACACGAGCACCGCGTACAGGCACAGCATCACGAGCACTGAGAGGTTTTCGTTGAAGTTCTGCACGGCGATCGAGTGACCGGCCGACAGCAGCACGTGGCCGCGATGCTGTAGCAGCGCGTTCATCGGTACGACAAAAAAGCCCGACAGCCCACCGACCACGATCAGGAACAGATACGCGACGAGCAGGTAGCCAGGCATATGCATCTTGCCGACATAGATGCCCCAGTGCGTGGGGAACAGATGCTTCGTATAGAACGCCATCAGCATTACCGCGATGCCCATCATGATGCCGACCGGCAGCACCGACAGCGATTTCTTCAGCGGCACGCGGGCCGCGGCGATCATCGCGCCCGCCGCGACGCCGACCGCGACGACCGCCTGCAGGATCGCGCCTTCGGACAGCGACATGTTGAGCGATACTTCTGCCCACTTCAGCACGATGAACTGCAGCGTCGCGCCCGCGCCCCAGAAGAGCGTCGTGACTGCGAGCGAGATCTGCCCGAGCTTGTCGTGCCAGAGGATCTGGAAGCAGTCGGCGAAATCGGTGATGAGTTTGAGCGGGCCGCGTTCCTGGCGCGGATAGCGCGCGCCGGTATCGGGAATGCGCAGATTGAACAGCGCGGCGACGATGTAGATCGCGATGATGACGAGCATCGCGGCCTCGGCCGGCGTGTTGATATTCGGGGGCGTGTGTTTCATCACGTGCGCCGCGATGTGCGGGCTGATCAGCGCGCCGCCGAGCACGGTACCGAGAATGATCGAGCCGACGGTGGTGCCCTCGATCCAGCCGTTCGCGGCGACGAGCCGGTCAGCCGGCAGCAGTTCGGTGAGGATGCCGTACTTGGCCGGCGAATACGCGGCTGCGCCGAAACCGACGATGCCATATGCGATGAGAGGGTGTGCGCCGAACAGCATCACCAGACAGCCGACGACCTTGATCGTGTTGGTGACGAACATCACGCGGCCCTTTGGACGGGAGTCCGCAAAGGCGCCGACAAAAGCCGCGAGCACGACGTACGACAGCACAAAAAACAGCTTGAGCAGCGGCGTCATCCAGTTCGGGGCGTGAAGATCTTTCAGCAGTGCGATAGCAGCGATCAGAAGCGCATTGTCGGCCAGCGAGGAAAAAAACTGCGCGGCCATAATGGTGTAAAAACCTTTTTTCATCTGATGCGATGCTTTCCTCGCCGCGGTCTGTCCGGCCCCCGCGCGCGGTCGGCGTTCGGGCTTATTCCGTTCGAAATGGGTTGTGCGCACGGCTTTATATCATGAAAATAGCTGCATTCGGACTAGCAAAATCCTTGATCGCACCGCCCAGCGGACTTCGGACGTATCGAAAACGCCCAGTAAGCCGCTGATTCGCAAGCGTCTTTACGAAAAACTCTCATGCCGCGCCCCCTTTCAGCCACGATTCACACCGCCGCACTCGCCAATAACCTCGCTGTCGCCCGCCGCCACGCGCCGAAATCGAAGATTTGGGCGGTGGTCAAAGCCAATGCGTATGGCCACGGTCTTGCGCGAGTGTTCCCCGGATTGCGCGCGACCGACGGCTTCGGTCTACTCGACCTCGAAGAAGCCGTGAAGTTGCGCGAACTGGGCTGGGCCGGCCCGATTCTGCTGCTCGAGGGTTTTTTCCGGCCCACCGACATCGACGTGATCGACCGCTATAGCCTCACCACCGCGGTGCATTCGGACGAGCAGATGCGGATGCTCGAAATGGCGCGCCTGTCGAAGCCACTCAACATCCAGCTGAAGATGAACAGCGGCATGAATCGCCTCGGCTACACGCCCGAGCGTTTTCGCAGTGCGTGGGAGCGCGCGCGTGCGTGTCAGGGCGTAGGCCAGATCACGTTGATGACCCATTTCTCCGACGCCGACGGCGAGCGCGGCATCGGTCACCAGATGGAGACGTTCGAGCGCGGTGCCGAAGGCATCGCCGGCGCGCGCAGCCTCGCGAATTCGGCTGCGACGCTGTGGCATCCCGAATCGCATTTCGACTGGGTCCGGCCCGGCATCATCCTGTATGGCGGCTCGCCGTCGGGCGTGCATGGCGCGATCGAAGGCACGGGCCTGCAGCCGGCGATGACGCTCTCGTCCGAATTGATCGCGGTGCAGACGCTCGGCGAGGGACAGACCGTCGGCTACGGTTCGAAGTTCGCGGCGCGCGGACCGATGCGCATCGGCGTGGTCGCATGCGGCTATGCGGACGGCTATTCGCGGATCGCGCCGGAAGGCACGCCGATCATCGTCGACGGTGTGCGCACGCGGATCGTCGGCCGCGTGTCGATGGACATGATCACCGTCGACCTGACGCCGTGCCCGGCAGCGGGCGTCGGCTCGCGCGTCGAGTTGTGGGGTGCTGCGTTGCCGATCGACGAAGTCGCGCAGGCATGTGGCACGATCGGCTACGAGTTGATGTGCGCGATTGCGCAGCGTGTGCCCGTGCGCGCGGAATGAATGCACGGAATGAACTCGCCGGACCAGCCGTACCAGGATAAATCGCAGGAACAGCGGAACACGCGTGGCTAAACAGAAAACGTTGTACACCTGCAGTGAATGCGGCGGGCAGGTGCCGAAGTGGCAGGGCCAGTGCCCTGCGTGCGGCGCATGGAACACGCTGGTCGAGAGCGTCGCGGAGCAGCCGGGCGCGCACCGCTACCAGTCGCTTGCTAAGAGCGCGCCGGTACAGCGGCTCGCGGACATCGAAGCATCGGACGTGCCGCGCTTCTCGACCGGCGTCGGCGAATTCGACCGCGTGCTCGGCGGCGGTCTCGTCGCGGGCGGCGTGGTGCTGATCGGCGGCGATCCGGGTATCGGCAAATCGACGCTGCTGTTGCAATCGCTCGGGGCGATCTCGAGCGAGCGGCGGGCGCTCTACGTGAGCGGGGAAGAATCGGCCGCGCAGATCGCGTTGCGCGCGCAGCGGCTGTCGTTGCTCGAAACCGGTAGCCAGGCAAGCGAACTGCAACTGCTCGCCGAAATCCAGCTCGAAAAAATCCAGGCAACGATCGTGGCCGAACGGCCCGACGTCGCGGTCATCGATTCGATCCAGACGATCTATTCCGAGGCACTGACGTCGGCGCCCGGCTCGGTCGCGCAGGTGCGCGAGTGCGCAGCGCAGTTGACGCGGGTCGCGAAGCAGTCGGGCACCGCGATCATCATGGTCGGGCACGTGACGAAGGAGGGCAACCTCGCGGGGCCGCGCGTGCTCGAGCACATCGTCGATACTGTGTTGTATTTCGAAGGCGACACGCATTCGTCGTTCCGCCTCGTGCGCGCGTTCAAGAACCGCTTCGGCGCAGTGAATGAACTCGGTGTGTTCGCGATGACCGAGCGCGGTCTGCGCGGCGTCGCCAATCCGTCTGCACTGTTTCTGTCGCAGCACGAGCAGTCGGTGCCGGGCTCGTGCGTGCTGGTCACGCAGGAGGGCACCCGGCCACTGCTCGTCGAAGTGCAGGCGCTCGTCGATACCGCGAACGTGCCGAATCCGCGGCGGCTCGCGGTCGGGCTCGAACAGAACCGGCTCGCGATGTTGCTCGCGGTGCTGCACCGGCACGCGGGCATCGCGTGCTTCGATCAGGACGTGTTCCTGAACGCGGTCGGCGGCGTGAAGATCACCGAGCCCGCAGCCGACCTGGCCGTGCTGCTCGCGATTCATTCGTCGATGCGCAACAAGCCGCTGCCGAAGGGGCTGATCGTGTTCGGCGAAGTCGGGCTGGCCGGTGAGATCCGGCCGTCGCCGCGCGGTCAGGAGCGTCTGAAGGAAGCGGCGAAGCTTGGCTTTTCGGTGGCGCTGATTCCGAAGGCGAACGCGCCGAAACAGCCGATCGACGGGCTGCAGGTGATCGCGGTGGAGCGCATCGAGCAGGCGATCGACCGCGTGCGCACGCTCGAATAACGCATGGGGCGGGTCGTGCCCCGAAGATGTGCGTCTGTAATCCGTCGTAAATAACACCGGAATTACTGTAACCAGACTGCTGGGCGTTTTCCCTATGCTGCGGGGGTGTGTATTCGTGTCCCCGAAGCGGAAAGGATGACGTCTTGAAACAGCCTTATGAAGCAGCGAGCGATCGACTCTCGAATCTGCGCGGCTGCCGCGTGTCGCCGCCTATCAGCGCGCCGTGGGGTGGCGGTTGCCGGATCGTCGAGTGGATCGACGAAACCGGGCAGATCTCGCGCCGCGTGGTGGCCGAGAACGTGACCGCCGACCAGGTACGCGCGACGATCCGCCAGCACGTGCAGGGCCGCAAACATACGCTCATCGACGACGGCCCGACCCAGCGGCAAACCTTGCCGCGGCGCTAGGCGTCGCTTTCGGGTTGGGTGTCACGCGGCCCGTCGCTGTCGTTGTCATCGCCGTTCAGCTGCGGCGCGAACAGCGGATGCTGCGCCGCCTCCGCGGCCGTCAATACCGGCGACACACAGCAGTCGAGCGGTTCCAGCAACGTCACCCAGTCTTCCAGCGGATTGCCCACGATGATCGCGGCGAGTTCCTGCGTGAGCGCGGCGGCATCCGGGCCGCCGATCGCCTGCCCCAGGCTCCAGTGGCGCGCTGCCCAGTCCGGACGGCCGAGCGCCGCACACAACGTTTCCCAGAACTTCAGTTCGAGCGCGCCGACCGCTAGCCAGCGTCCGTCGAGCGTACGGTACAGGTTGTAGCAGGGCACGCCGCCGTTCAGCAGGCCGCCGCCGGCGGACGGCGTCGCGCCATCGTTTGCGAGCGCGACCTGCGCGATCACGTTGTGCGCGTGCGACGCATGCGTCATCGATACGTCGACGAAGCGTCCGTCGCCGCCGCGCGCGACGTGCCATAGCGCCGCGAGAATCTGCGTGACCGCTGAGAGCGCGCCGCCGAGCAGATCAGCGATCTGGAAGTTCGGTAGCACCGGCGCGCCGGTGCGATCCGCGAACTGATCGAGCACGCCCGCATAGCCGACGTAGTTGATGTCGTGACCCGCGCGCTGCACGAACGGTCCCTGCGTGCCGTAGCCGGTGATCGCGCAGTACACGAGCTTCGGATTCAGCGCGAGCAGCGCCTCGTGACCGACGCCGAGCCGGTCCATCACGCCCGGCCGGAAACTCTCGACCAGCACGTCCGCCTCGCGCGCCAGCGCACGCAGCACGGTGAGCCCGGCTTCCGATTTCAGGTCGAGCCGCATCTCGCGCTTGCCGCGATTCACGAGCCGGTAGAACGCACCGGGCCGGCTGGCGGCGCGGTCGGTCGCGCTCTGCATCATCGTGCGCGTCGCGTCGCCCGCGCCGGGCGGTTCGATCTTCAGCACTTCGGCGCCGAGTTCCGCGAGCCGCAGCGTGGCGACCGGACCGGGCAGCAGGCGCGTCAGATCGAGTACGCGCAGACCCTGCAAGGCGGCAGGAGGTGACGACAACGCAGACGACAACGCGGCCAAGGCGAACCTCTCATCGATGCCGGCGCGGACCGTGCTCGGTGCCGTCAGCCGATCTGTTCAAGTTCCTCGTGTGCGCCGAGCCATTCGGCTTCGAGCGCTTCGAGGCGCGCATTCACTTCCGCCTGGCGCCGGATCGAATCGGTCAGCCGGGTCTTGTGGGCAGGCTCGTAGCTGGACGGATCGGCGACGAACGTATCGAGCGTCGACTTCTCCGTATGGAGCTTGTCCATTTCCTTCTCGAGCTTCGCGATCCGCGTCTGCAGCGGCTTTTTCAGGTGCGACAGCTTTTGCCGCGTCTCGGCTTCGAGGCGCCGCTGTTCCTTGCGGTTGAAGCCCGCATCGGCATCGCTCGTTTGCGATCCCGCCACCGCCTTCAGTGCCGCGCGCTGTTCGGCTGCGTGCTGCAGCAGCCAGTCGCGATAGTCGTCGAGATCGCCGTCGAACGGTTGCAGCCGATGCTTCGCGACCAGCATGAACAGGTCGGTGGTCGCGCGCAACAGATGCCGGTCGTGCGACACGAGGATCAGCGTGCCGTCGAACTGCGCGAGCGCCATCGTCAGCGCGTACCGTGTTTCGAGGTCGAGGTGGTTGGTCGGTTCGTCGAGCAGCAGCAGGTTCGGTTTCTGCCAGATGATCAGCGCGAGCGCGAGCCGTGCCTTCTCGCCGCCGGAGAACGGCGCGATGCGCGCGCTCGCCATTTCGCCGGGGAAGTTGAAGCCGCCGAGGAAGTCGCGCAGTTCCTGTTCGCGCGTGTTCGGCGCGAGCCGGGCGAGATGCTGTAGCGGCGAATCATCCGGGCGTAGCGTTTCGAGCTGATGCTGCGCGAAGTAGCCGACACGCAGCCCTTTGCCTTCGCGCACGTCGCCGCCGAGCGGCGCGAGCGTACCGGCGAGCGTTTTGATCAGCGTCGACTTGCCCTGGCCGTTCGCGCCGAGCAGGCCGATGCGCTGGCCGTTCTGGATCGACAGCGTGACCTGGTCGACGATCGGAATCGGTGAGCCGTCTTCCGCGTGATAGCCGCAGCGCACGTCTTCCATCACGAGCATCGGGTTCGGTGCGGACTCGGGTGCGCGGAACTCGAACGTGAACGGCGAGCTCGCATGCGCGGGCGCGATCATCTCCATGCGCTCGAGCGCCTTCACGCGGCTCTGTGCCTGACGCGCCTTGCTGGCCTTCGCCTTGAAGCGGTCGATGAAGCTGTGCAGGTGCGCGACCGTCTTCTGCTGCTTGTCGTACGCGGCCTGCTGCAACGCGAGGTGCTGCGCGCGCAGGATCTCGAACTGCGAGTAGTTGCCGCCGTAGCGCTTCACCTGCTGGTTCTCGAGATGCAGCGTCACGTTGCAGATCGAATCGAGAAATTCGCGGTCATGCGAGATCACGATCAGCGTGCCCGCATAGCGGTGCAGCCAGTCTTCGAGCCAGACGATCGCGTCGAGGTCCAGGTGGTTCGTCGGTTCGTCGAGCAGCAGCAGATCGGACGGGCACATCAGCGCCTGCGCGAGGTTGAGCCGCATGCGCCAGCCGCCCGAGAAGCTGCTGACCGGCTCGCGGGTCTGCGCCAGCGTAAAGCCGAGGCCGAGCAGCAAGGTCTCCGCGCGCGCCGGCGCAGTGTAGCCGTCGGCGTCGGCGAAGGCCGCATGCGCTTCGGCCTCGGCGGCGCCGTCGTGCGCGGCGGATGCCGACGCGATGCGCGCTTCGATCGCGCGCAAGGCGGTGTCGCCGTCGAGCGTGTAGTCGAGCGCGGAGCGGGTGACGGCGGGCGTTTCCTGCATCACGTACGCGATGCGCCACGCCGGCGGCAGCGTGAAATCGCCGGCGTCGGCGTGCAGTTCGCCGAGCAGCACGGCGAACAGGGTGGTCTTGCCCGCGCCGTTCGCGCCGATCAAGCCGGCCTTCTCACCCGGGTTGAGCGTGAACGTGGCCTGATCGAAGAGCGGCTTGGTGCCGCGCGCAAGACTGAACTGGTTGAAACGGATCACGGGAATGCGGATGGTCGGAGCGGGAAAGTCGCTATTCTAGACTGCGCGGCGCATCACGGGCGACGCGCGGGGCATCGGCCGGATGGCTAGCTCCCGCCACGGGCCTTTTCGCTTAGACTGGGCGCTTTCACGGGAGGGACGTATGGCATCGATCCATGATTTCTCGGCGCGCACGCTCAGCGGGGAGACGATCGGGCTGGACCGGTATCGCGGCAAGGTGCTGCTGATCGTCAACACGGCGAGCGAATGCGGCTTCACGCCACAGTACGCGGGGCTGCAGACGCTGTACGGCGAGTACGCCGAACGCGGGCTCGAAGTGCTCGGTTTTCCGTGCAACCAGTTCGGCAAGCAGGAGCCCGGCGATGCGACGCAGATCGGCAGCTTCTGTGAGAAGAACTACGGCGTGTCGTTCCCGATGTTCGACAAGATCGACGTGAACGGCGCGGGCGCGCATCCGCTATACAAGTATCTGACCGAAGAGGCGCCCGGGCTGCTCGGCATCGAGGCGATCAAATGGAATTTTACGAAGTTTCTGATCGGCCGCGATGGCAACGTGGTGAAGCGCTATGCGCCGTTGACGAAACCCGACGCGATTCGCGCGGACATCGAAAAGCTGCTGTAGCAATTACAGAATCGGCGCGAACAGCCGCGCCACGTGCATCGCCATGCGCCGCCATGCAGGCGCGTTCCGGTACTCGCTTCGATCGATCTCGAACGACTGCGTGAGGTCGTGCGTGAGCATTGCGTCGACTTCTGCGGCGAAACCGCGGTCCACGGTCAGCACCATGATCTCGAAGTTCAGGCGGAACGAACGGTTGTCGAGATTTGCGCTGCCCACCGCCGCGGCGACGTCGTCGATCAGCACGACCTTCTGGTGAATGAAGCCCGGCCGGTAGCGGAAGATGCGGATGCCCGAGCGCACCGCGTCGTACGCATACAGCGTCGATGCGGCGAATACCACTTTGTGATCGGGCCGGCTCGGAATCAGGATGCGCACGTCGACGCCGCGCAGCACCGCGAGCCGCAACGCAGACAGCACGGCTTCGTCGGGGACGAGATACGGCGTCGTGATCCAGATCCGCTCGCGCGCCGCGTTGATCGCTTCGACGAAGAACAGCGAACAGGTCTCGAAGCGATCGGCGGGGCCGGTCGGCATCACGAGGCAGTGCATCCCTTCGCTGGGCGCATCGAACGGCGGTGTGTCGAGCAGCGGCAGTTCCTGGGTGGCCCAGTACCAGTCCTCGGTGAAGACGAACTGGATGCTGGCCACGGCCGGCCCGCGAACCTCGATGTGCGTGTCGCGCCACGGCGATAGCGGCGGCTTCGCGCCGAGATACTCGACGCCCACGTTGTGCCCGCCGACGAACGCCCGCACGCCGTCCACGACGACGATCTTGCGGTGATTGCGGAAATTCAGCTGGAAGCGGTTGACGAACTTGCGGTTCGTCGCGAACGGATGAGTCTCGACGCCGCCCGCGCGCAGCGCCGCGATGTAGCGGTGCGGCAGATCGAAGCTGCCGATGCTGTCGTACAGGAAGTAGACGCGCACGCCTTGCGCGGCTCTCGTCAGCAGCGCCTCTTTCAGCATCTCGCCGAGCGCGTCGGCGCGCACGATGAAGAACTGCACGACCACGTACTGCTGCGCCTGCTCGATCGCTTCGAGAATCGCCGCGAACGTCGCTTCGCCGTTGACGAGCGTGCGGACCGTGTTGCCTGGCAGGAACGGCATCCCGCCGAGATGCGTCAGCGATCGCACGAGGCTGTGGCCGAGCGCATCGGTTGGCGCACCCGCCGACGAAGCATGCGTGTCCCACTCCGGCGGATGCGCGCGCGAGCGCAGCGTTTCGTTTTCGATGCGCCGTGCATCCGCGTAACCCGCGAACTTGCTGCGGCCGAGAAACAGATACGGCACGAGCGTCAGATACGGCATCGCGACCAGCGACACCGCCCACGCAATGGCGCCCTGCGACGTACGCGTGTGCAGGATCGCGTGGCACGCGGCGATCGCGCCCAGGATGTGAGCGAGCAGGACGAGCGGGCCGAGATGAAGCAGATCGAGTCGCATAAGCAGGCGAGAGTGAACCGGCGCCTTCTCCATTCGAAAGAGGCGGCACGGCGGATCAGGCCTATCTTACCGAAGCGCACCGCATGAGGGCACCCCGATGCGGTTTCGGTAGTGCCAATCAGACCGGCAGATCCGCAGCCTGAATCAGGAACACGTTATCGTCGCCCGCGCTGGTTGGCAGCCAGATCAGGTCGAGGCCGCCGAACGCCGCTTCGACGTGCCCGCGCTCGTTACCGATCTCGACGACGAGCACGCCTTCGTCGGTCAGCCACTCGCGCGCGCCGCCGATGATCCGGCGCACGATCTCCATGCCGTCCGTGCCGCCCGCCAGCGCCATCTCCGGCTCGTGCCGGTACTCGGGCGGCAGCAGTTGCATCGACTGTGCATTGACGTACGGCGGGTTGGTCACGATCACGTCGTAGCGGCGCTCGGGCAACGGCGCGTACAGGTCGCCTTCGAACAGCGCGATGCGCTCGTCGAGTTCGTAGTCGTGCACGTTGCGCGCGGCGACTTCGAGCGCCGGCGCGGACAGATCCACCGCGTCGATGTCCGCGTTCTGAAACGCGTGCGCGGCGAGGATCGCGAGGCAGCCGGAGCCCGTGCACAACTCGAGCACGGCGCCGACCTGTTCGGGGTCGGCGACGTACGGTTGCAGCCCGTCCTGCAGCAGCTCGCCGACGAACGAGCGCGGCACGATCGTGCGTTCATCGACGTAGAAGCGAAAGCCGTGCATCCACGCTTCATGCGTGATGTACGCGGCGGGCACGCGATCGTGCGCGCGCCGTTCGATCACGTTCAGCACCGCATCGATTTCGGCGGGCGTGAGGCGCGCGTCGAGAAACGGATCGAGCAGGTCGAGCGGCAGATGCAGCGTGTGCAGCACGAGGTACGCGGCTTCGTCGTACGCGTTCGACGAGCCGTGGCCGAACGCGAGGCCGGCCTGATTGAAGCGCGACACCGCGAAACGCAGCACGTCGCGGACAGTGGAAAACGGAAGTGTCATGGACGTTCCATAGGTAAACAGGCGCAAGCAGACCGCAGGTCATGCGACCAGTTGTTCGAGCACGCGGCGATAGATGTTCTTCAGCGGCTCGATGAAGGCGACGTCGATGTGTTCGTCGATCTTGTGGATGCTTGCGTTGAGCGGTCCGAATTCGACGACCTGTTCGCAGATGCGCGCGATGAAGCGTCCGTCGGACGTACCGCCGGTCGTCGACAGTTCGGTCGTGACGCCGGTTTCGTCTGAGATCGCTTTCGCGAGTGCGTCGGACAGGTCGCCGCGCGGCGTGAGGAATGGCAGGCCGCTGATGCTCCATTGCAGGTCGTATTCGACGCCGTGCCGGTCGAGGATTGCGTGCACGCGGCTTTGCAGACTCTCGACGGTGCTCGCGGTCGAGAAGCGGAAATTGAACAGCAGTTCCGCGTGACCCGGAATGATGTTGCTCGCGCCGGTGCCGCTATGCAGGTTCGACACCTGCCACGTCGTGGGCGGGAAGTATTCGTTGCCGTCGTCCCAGCGTTCGGCGACCAGCTCGGCGAGCGCCGGCGCGAGTTCGTGCACGGGGTTCTTCGCGAGATGCGGATACGCGATGTGGCCTTGCACACCCTTGACGATCAACCGGCCCGACATCGAGCCGCGCCGGCCGTTCTTCACCATGTCGCCGAGCGTCGCGCTCGACGTCGGTTCGCCGACGATGCAGTAGTCGAGCCGTTCGCCGCGCGCCTGCAGCGCTTCGACGACCTTGATCGTGCCATCGGTCGCGGGGCCTTCCTCGTCGCTCGTGATCAGAAACGCGATCGAGCCGCGATGGTCCGGATGCGCGGCGACGAATTCCTCGCTCGCGACGACGAAGCCGGCGATCGACGTCTTCATGTCGGCGGCGCCGCGGCCGTACAGCCTGCCGTCTCGCTGGGTCGGCTCGAACGGCGGCGAGGTCCATTGTTCGAGCGGACCGGTCGGCACGACGTCGGTGTGGCCCGCGAACACGAGCAGCTTGCCGGCGGTGCCCGCCGTGCCGCGTCGCACGGCCCACAGATTGGTGACGCCGTGCGACTCGATCGTCTCGCACGCTAAGCCGATTGCGGCGAGGCGCTCGATCAGGAGCTGCTGGCAGTGCTGGTCGTCGGGCGTGACGGACGCACGCGCGATCAGCTGTTCGGTAAGGGCGAGGGTGCCGGACATGAATTCGTTATCGACCACATTCGAATGAAAAAATGCCGGCCCATGGGCCGGCAACCATCTGGTTCGCGCAGCGCGCGGGCGCCTGCGTCGGCACCTAGCCGAACAGCGCCTCGTACTGCTCCACCGAAAAACCGAGCGTCTTCACGCGGCCGTTGACCACCACCACCGGCCGCTTGATCACCGAAGGCTTGTGGATCATCAGCGCGATCGCACCGTCCTTGCTGTCGGCGGCTTCCTTCATGTCGTCGGACAGCGCGCGCCACGTCGTGCCTCGACGGTTCAGCAGCGCGTCGAGCGACACGTCCTTCAACCAGTCCTGCACGAGCGGCGCGGTGACGCCGGTCTTCTTGAAGTCGTGGAATTCGAACTCGACGCCGTGCTCTTCGAGCCACACGCGGGCTTTCTTCACGGTGTCGCAGTTCGGGATGCCGTAGACGACGATTTTCGGCGCAGCAGCCATCGATCAGTCGCCTCGCAGCAGTTCGTTCAGCCCGACCTTCGCGCGGGTTTTCGCGTCGACCTTCTTGACGATCACCGCGCAATACAGGCTGTGCGTGCCGTCCTTCGACGGCAGGTTGCCCGCCACCACCACCGAGCCGGCTGGAATGCGGCCATACGTGACTTCACCGGTTTCGCGGTCGTAAATCTTCGTGCTCTGGCCGAGGTACACGCCCATCGAGATCACCGAGTTTTCCTCGACGATCACGCCTTCGACCACTTCCGAACGCGCGCCAACGAAGCAGTTGTCTTCGATGATGACCGGGTTCGCCTGCAGCGGCTCGAGCACGCCGCCGATGCCGACGCCGCCCGACAGATGCACGTTCTTGCCGATCTGCGCGCACGAGCCGACGGTGGCCCATGTGTCGACCATCGTGCCTTCGTCGACGTAGGCGCCGATGTTGGTGTACGACGGCATCAGCACGACGTTCTTCGCGATGAACGAGCCGCGGCGCGCGATGGCCGGCGGCACGACGCGGAAGCCGCCGGCGGCGAAGTCTTCGGCGGTGTAGTTCGCAAACTTCGACGGGACCTTGTCGTAGAACTGGGAGTATCCGCCGGCCGGCATCGGCGCGTTGTCTTCAAGACGGAACGACAGCAGCACCGCTTTCTTCAGCCATTGATTGACGACCCAGTCGCCGTCTTTCTTTTCGGCGACGCGCAGCGCGCCGCGATCGAGTTGTTCGATCGCATGTGCGACCGCTTCACGGACGTCGGCGGGCGCGGCTTTCGGCGACAGCTCGGCGCGGATTTCCCAGGCGTTATCGATGATCTGCTGAAGTTGTTGCGACATATGCGTGGCTGCTTGAAGAAAGTGGGTGAAATCGGTGATGAAGAGAGGCGAGTCTCGCGGGCTTGATAGCGATCTAGCGCGCAAGCCCCCGGCAGAAATCGACGATGCGTTGTGCGCCTGTCGTGCACTCGTCGACGTCCGCGACGAGCGCTATCCGGATGAAGCCGCGGCCCGGATTCGTGCCTTGCGCGGTGCGCGCGAGATACGAGCCGGGCAGAACCGTCACATTATAGTCGGCGTACAGGCGCCGGGCGAATTCGTCGTCGGCGAGGCCGGTGCGTGTGACGTCGGCCCACAGGTAGAACGCGGCGTCCGGCAACCGGACGTCGAGCACGTCGGCGAGCATCGGCGTGACGGTCGCGAACTTCTGCGCATATTTCGTGCGGTTCTCGCGCACGTGCGCTTCGTCGCTCCATGCGGCGACGCTCGCGGACTGATAGACCGTCGACAGCGCCGCGCCGTGATAGGTGCGGTACAGCAGGAATTTCGCGAGGATCGCCGCGTCGCCGGCGACGAAGCCCGAGCGCATGCCCGGTACGTTCGAGCGCTTCGACAGGCTCGACAGCATCACGAGACGTTCGAAGCCGCGGCCCAGCCGGTGCGCCGCCTCGAGGCAGCCGGGCGGCGGGTTCGCTTCGTCGAAGTAGATCTCTGAATAGCACTCGTCCGACGCGATCACGAAGCCGTAGCGGTCGGACAGCGCGAACAGTTCGCGCCAGTCGTCGAGCGTCAGCACGGCGCCCGTCGGGTTGCCCGGCGAGCAGACGTACAGCAGCTGGGTGCGCGCCCACACGTCGGCTGGGACGGCCGCGTAGTCGCACGCGAAGTTGCGCGCCGGATCGCTGTTCACGAAATACGGCTGAGCACCGGCGAGCAGCGCGGCGCCTTCGTAGATTTGATAGAACGGGTTCGGGCAGAGTACGATCGCGGCCTCGCCATCGACCGTACGCGCCGGATCGACGACCGTTTGTGCGAGTGCGAACAGCGCCTCGCGCGAGCCCGCGACTGGCAGCACCTGGGTGGCCGGATCGACCGGCGGCAGGTTATAGCGCTGCGTGACCCACTGCGCGATCGCCGTGCGCAGCGCTTCGGAGCCGAGCGTCGACGGGTACGCGGCAAGGCCGCCGAGCGAATCGATCACGGCGTCGCGGATCAGCGCGGGCGTCGGATGTTTCGGCTCACCGATGCCAAAGCTGATGTGCGGCAGCGCGGCCGGTGGCGTGATGCCCTTGAACAGCGCGCGCAGCTTTTCGAACGGGTAGGGCTGGAGAGAGTCGAGTAGCGGATTCACTTGGCGGATGGAGCCTGACGAGGACGGGCGATATGCGACGGGGCGGGCGCGCGGCGAACCTGCAGAACCTGCAACCGGACTGCGACGATTGCGCGCGCGGCACGCGGAAAACAGCGCGGGCGTAGTGCCCGCACAACCTTGCGATTATAGCGTGGCATCGCGTGGCTGGGCCTGTATGGCGGGCTCGCGGCGAGCAGGCGCCCGGCTTGCCCGCGGCGGTCGAAAGCGCTCGCGTTTCACGCAGGTGGCAGGCAGGATAGCGAGCATGGCAACGGATGCCGTACCCGGAAAAGGAGACGCAATTGGCAACGGCAGTACCCTTCGGCTCGGTGGTAGCTTGGTCCGCCCCGAACCCAATAACCCGCCGCGCAAAGGCCGACCCGTGGAGCACCGCATGACCCACCGGTCGCTACACGCATGGCCCGTGCTCGCGATCATGCTGGGCGCGTCGGTCTGGGGCACGATCTGGTATCCGTTGCGCATGCTCGCGGCGCTCGGCGTGAGCGGCACCGAAGCGAGCGCACTGACGAGCACGGCCGCGTTCCTGTGCGTGTTGATCGCCCGCCGCCGCGCACTCGCGACTTTCCGCTGGCACTGGCTGGTACCGGCGCTCGGCTTCACATCGGGCATCACCAATCTCGGCTTCGTCTGGGGCACGATTCACGGCGAAGTGATGCGCGTGCTGCTGCTGTTCTATCTGACGCCGGCATGGACCGCGCTGTTCGCGCACTTCGTGCTGCGCGAACGCCTGACATGGACCGCGGTCGGGCTCGCCGCGCTGTCGCTGGCGGGCGCGATGCTGATGCTGTGGTCGCCGCGGCTCGGCATGCCGATGCCCGGCAGTCCCGCCGAATGGGCCGGACTCGCGGCGGGCATGGGCTTCGCGCTGAGCAACGTGCTGATCGTCAAGACCAGTCGCGTGCTGCCGGATACGAAGGCCGAGGTGCGCACCGCGACGATCTTCGGTGGCGCGGCGATCTTCAGCTCGTGCGCAGCGCTGCTCGAGACGGTGTTCGCACCGGCGGCCGGCCTGCCGCTCGCGCACGTCGCGCAGCCCGGCGTCGCTGTGCTGCTGGTTGCGGCGCTTGGCTTCGTGCTCGCGTCGAACAACGTGCTCGTGCAGTACGGGCTCGCACGCGTGGCCGCGAACCGCGCATCGGTCGTGATGCTGTTCGAGATCGTCGTGACCGCGCTGTCCGCGTGGTTTTTTGCCGGCGAGACGCCCGGCCCGCGCGAATGGGCAGGCGGTGCGTGCATCGTGCTTGCATCCGCACTCGCGAGCTGGGCGCACCGGCGTGCGCCCCCCGCAAAGGATGATGCACAGGGCAACACAGCGGACGACCCAGCGCCCGACGCAAGCCCCCGGGACCGCGCGCGCGCGATGGTATGATTCCCCATGCCCGCCGCAGCGCGCGTCACAGCGCGCATGCGGCGCCAGGTTCGCGGCGGGTCCGCGTGTCGTCTCGCCGGGTAGCCGAACGGCGCGGCCGGCCTCCGCGGTCCTGGTTCCTTTTCTCTTTTCAAACAGCGATATCGCCGTGCGTCTGACCTCGATCAAACTCGCTGGCTTCAAATCCTTCGTCGATCCCACGCATTTCCAGGTTCCGGGCCAGCTTGTCGGCGTGGTCGGTCCCAATGGCTGCGGCAAGTCGAACATCATCGATGCCGTCCGCTGGGTGCTGGGCGAATCGCGCGCATCCGAACTGCGCGGCGAATCGATGCAGGACGTGATCTTCAACGGCTCGACCGCGCGCAAGCCGGGTAGCCGCGCCAGCGTTGAACTCATCTTCGACAACGCCGACGGCCGTGCCGCCGGCCAGTGGGGCCAATACGCGGAAATCGCGGTTAAGCGCGTGCTGACACGCGACGGCACGTCGAGCTACTACATTAATAACCTGCCGGCCCGCCGGCGCGATATCCAGGACATCTTCCTCGGTACCGGCCTCGGGCCGCGCGCGTACGCGATCATCGGTCAGGGGATGATCTCGCGGATCATCGAGGCGAAGCCCGAAGAACTGCGCGTGTTCCTCGAGGAAGCCGCGGGCGTGTCGAAGTACAAGGAACGCCGTCGCGAAACCGAGAACCGTCTGCACGACACGCGCGAGAATTTGACGCGGGTCGAGGACATCGTCCGCGAACTCGGCGCGAATCTCGAAAAGCTCGAAGGGCAGGCGGTCGTCGCGACGAAGTTCAAGGAACTGCAGGCCGACGGCGAAGAGAAGCAGCGCCTGCTGTGGCTGCTGCGCAAGAACGACGCCGGCAACGAGCAGGAACGTCAGCAGCGCGCGATCGAGCAGGCGCAGATCGACCTCGAAGCGCATACGGCGAAGCTGCGCGAAGTCGAGGCGCAACTTGAAACACTGCGGGTCGCGCATTACGCGGCCAGCGACGCGATGCAGGGCGCGCAAGGCTCGCTCTACGAAGCGAACGCCGAGGTGAGCCGGCTCGAGGCGGAGATCAAGTTCATCGTCGAGTCGCGTAACCGCGTGCAGGCGCAGATCGCCGCGCTCACCGCGCAGCGCGAACAGTGGCAGGTACAGGCCGAAAAGGCGCGCGGCGATCTCGAGGAGGCCGAGGAACAGCTGGCGGTCTCCGAAGAACTCGCAGCAGTCGCCGAAGAGAGCGCGGCCGCGAAGCACGACGCGCTGCCCGCGCTCGAAGCGCGCTGGCGTGATGCGCAGACGCAGCAGAACGACGAGCGCGGCAACATCGCGCAGACCGAACAGGCGCTGAAGCTCGAAGCCGCGCATCAGCGCAATGCCGACCAGCAGTTGCAACAGTTGCAGCAGCGTCACGAGCGGCTGAAGCTGGAATCCGGCGGTCTCGACGCGCCGGACGAAGCGCAGCTCGAAGAGCAGCGCATGCAGCTCGCCGAACACGAAGAAATTCTGCGCGACGCTCAGGCGCAGCTCGCCGACGCGCAGGAAACGCTGCCGCGTCTCGACGCCGAACGCCGCACCGCGCAAGAACGCGTGCAGGCCGAAAGCGCGCAGAACCACCAGCTTGACGCCCGTCTCGCGGCGCTCAAACAGTTGCAGGAAAACGTACAGACGGAAGGCAAAATCCAGCCGTGGCTCGACCGGCACGAACTGGGCGGCCTGCCGCGGCTGTGGAAGAAGCTGCACGTCGAACCGGGCTGGGAAACGGCGCTCGAATCGGTGCTGCGCGAAAGGCTCGCCGCGCTCGAGGTATCGAACCTCGACTGGGTGAAGGCCTTCGCCACCGACGCGCCGCCCGCCAAGCTCGCGTTCTATGCGCCACCCGCCGCGAGCGCCGCACCGGAAACGCCGGCCGCGCTGCGACCGTTGCTGTCGCTCGTGCGCATCGACGATGCGGGGTTGCGCGCAGTACTCAACGACTGGCTCGGCCGCGCGTTCGTCGCGGACGATCTGCAGCAGGCACTCGCCGCGCGCACGCAATTGCCGGAAGGCGGTGCGTTCGTCGTGAAGGCCGGCCATCAGGTGACGCGCGTCGGCGTGCAGTTGTACGCAGCCGATTCCGAGCAGGCCGGGATGCTCGCGCGCCAGCAGGAAATCGAGAACCTGACGCGCCAGGTGCGCGCGCAGGCGCTGCTCGCGGAAGAAGCGCGCAGCGCGGCGATTCGCGCGGAAGCGGCGCACACGCAGGCGTCGCAGACGCTGACCGACGTGCGCCAGCAGTCCGAGCGCGCGACGCAGCGCGTGCACGCGCTGCAGATGGACGTGCTGAAGCTCGCGCAGGCGCACGAGCGCTACACGCAGCGCAGCACGCAGATCCGCGAGGAACTCGAGGAAATCACCGCGCAGATCGACGAGCAGCGTGCGCTGCGCGCCGAATCGGAAGCGAACTTCGAACGGCACGACGCGCAGCTTGCCGAGTTGCAGGCGCGCTTCGAGGACAACCAGCTTGCATTCGAGGCGCTCGACGAAACCCTGAGCGCCGCTCGCGCCGAAACGCGCGACCTCGACCGCGCCGCTACCGATGCGCGCTTCGCCGCGCGCAACATGGCGAACCGGATCGACGAACTGAAGCGCAGCATCCAGGTCGCGCGCGAGCAGAGCGAGCGCGTGGCCGTATCGCTGGAAGACGCGCGAGCCGAACTCGAAACCATCAACCAGCAGACCGCGCACACCGGGTTGCAGGATGCGCTCGAAATCCGCGCCGTGAAGGAAGCCGCGTTGCAGGCGGCACGGCTCGAACTCGACGACCTCACCGCGAAGCTGCGCCAGGCCGACGAAACGCGCCTCACCGCCGAGCGTGCGCTGCAGCCGCTGCGCGATCGCATCACCGAACTGCAACTGAAAGAGCAGGCCGCGCGGTTGAACGCCGAGCAGTTCATCGAACAGCTGGAAGCAGCGGGTGTCGACGAGGCCGAACTGCAGGCGAAGCTCACGTCCGACATGAAGCCCGCGTACCTGCAGGGCGAAGTCACGCGGATCAATAACGCGATCGCCGCACTCGGTCCGGTGAACATGGCGGCGCTCGACGAGCTGAAGGCCGCGAGCGAGCGCAAGGCGTTCCTCGATGCGCAGTCGGCCGACTTGACCAGCGCGATCGAAACGCTAGAAGATGCGATCCACAAGATCGACCAGGAAACCCGCACGCTGCTGCAAGGCACGTTCGACGAGGTCAACCGACACTTCGGCGAGTTGTTCCCGCGCCTGTTCGGCGGCGGCCAGGCGAAGCTGATCATGACCGGCGACGAGATTCTCGACGCCGGCGTCCAGGTAATGGCACAGCCGCCGGGCAAGAAGAACTCGACCATCCACTTGCTTTCAGGCGGCGAAAAAGCGCTGACGGCGACCGCGCTCGTGTTCGCGATGTTCCAGCTGAACCCGGCGCCGTTCTGTCTGCTCGACGAAGTGGACGCGCCGCTCGACGATGCGAACACCGAGCGCTTCGCGAACCTCGTCCGCGCGATGGCGGAGAAGACCCAGTTCCTGTTCATTTCGCACAACAAGATCGCGATGGAAATGGCGCAGCAGCTGATCGGCGTGACGATGCAGGAGCAGGGCGTGTCGCGGATCGTCGCGGTCGACATGGAAAGCGCGTCGGGATTCGTCCAGAATGCGGCCTGAAATATGGCCGGCAACAATAGGCTGAAGCAGGTGGTCGGTGCGCGTGAGGGCGGGCATCGCCCGGACTCCGCGAACGAATTCCGCGACCGGACCCCGGCAGCGCAGATAAAAAGGAATTGCTGATGGAGCGTGCATGGACGAGTTGACACTCGGTTTGATCGGGGCCGGCGCCGTGGTGGTCGGTGGCGTGGTGGCGTACAACGCATGGCAGGGCGCGAAGGTGCGCCGCAGGATGCCACGGCCGATGCCGGCCGATGCGGCCGATACGCTGGCCCGGGACGATCAGGCGGAACAGAGTCCGTTCATCGAGCCCGCGCGGCCCACGGTCCGCCGCGAGCCCGCGGTGGGCGAATCGGCGTCGCGTGTCGAACCGACGTTCGGCGGCGTCGCGCCGCTCGATACGCCCGTCGACATCCAGGCCGAATCGACCGTGCCGAACGGTTTCCCCGACACCACCGATGTGCCCCAGGGCGAGCACGACGCGGCCGAGCCGATCCTGCCCGCCGCGACGACGATCTCGTCGGCGCCACCCGCGATCGTCGATCGACGCATCGACTGCATCGTGCCGATCCGTCCGGCCTCGGTGGTCGCCGGCGACAAGGCGATTCCGTTTGCGCAGCGGTTGCGTCGCGCCGGCAGCAAGCCGGTGCATATCGAAGGCAAGCCGGAAGGCGGCGGCGCGTGGGAACTGCTGCAAAACGGCGTGCGCTACGAGGAACTGCATGCGGCGGCGCAACTCGCGAACCGCAGCGGGCCGCTCAACGAACTCGAATTCTCGGAATTCGTCGCCGGCGTCCAGCAGTTCGCGGACGCGATCGACGCCGTGCCCGAATTCCCCGACATGATCGAAACCGTATCGATGGCGCGTGAGCTCGACGGCTTCGCCGCGCAGTGCGACGCGCAGCTTTCGATCAATGTGATGTCAGACGGCGCGCCGTGGTCGGCGAACTACGTGCAGGCCGTCGCGTCGCAGGACGGGCTGCTGCTGTCGCGTGACGGGACGCGCTTCGTGAAGCTCGACGCGAAGCAGAGTCCGGTGTTCATGCTGCAGTTCGGCGACACCAACTTCCTGCGCGACGACCTCACGTACAAGGGCGGCCAGATGATCACACTGGTGCTCGACGTGCCGGTCGCCGACGAAGACATCCTGCCGTTCAGGCTGATGTGCGATTACGCGAAATCGCTGGCCGAGCGGATCGGTGGGCGGGTGGTCGACGATCAGCGTCATCCGCTGCCGGAAAGCGCATTGCTCGCGATCGAGAAGCAGCTGATGACGCTGTACGCGAAGCTCGAACAGGCTGGTATCCCGGCGGGTTCGCCAGCGACCCGGCGGTTGTTCAGCCAGTAAGTCCAGCCGGGGCGGTCCGCACCGCCGCGAGCTTCGTACGTGCTTCATTCACGGCGCGGTTCGCAGGCCGCGGAGTCGTGCGGACCATATTGCCACGCGGGCGCGGACGCGCCGATGTCCGTCCGCGCCCGCACCGAACCGGCCATTCGGCCGATGCCACAGCGCGCGCTTCCTGCGATAATCTGAAGCCTCACCATCATCTGCGAACCGCTCCCAGCATGGCCCGAACCAGTGCTTCCCGAACGGCATCGAGCGCTCCGTCCGAGCGGGCTGCCCAACTGCGTGCCGAGCTCGACCGCGCGAATCACGCGTACTACGTGCTCGACCAGCCTGAGTTGCCCGACGCGGAGTACGACAAGCTCTTCAAGGAGCTTCAGCAGATCGAGACCGACCACCCGGATCTGATCACGCCCGAGTCGCCCACCCAGCGTGTCGGCGGCGAAGTGGCGCGTGGTTTCGAGCCGGTCGTGCACGCGTCGCCGATGCTGTCGCTCAACAACGGTTTTGCCGACGAGGACATCGCCGCGTTCGACCGGCGCATCGCCGACGCGCTCGGTACGTCACCAGTCGAATACGCGTGCGAGCTCAAGTTCGATGGCCTCGCCATTTCGCTGCGCTACGAGGAGGGCCGCTTCGTGCAGGCGTCGACGCGCGGCGACGGCACGTCCGGCGAGGACGTGACCGAAAATATCCGCACGGTCCGTTCCATCCCGCTCACGCTGAAGGGCCCACGCGTGCCGAAGGTGCTCGACGTGCGCGGCGAAGTGCTGATGTTCAAGCGCGACTTCGAACGGCTCAACGCGCGGCAGCGCGAGGCCGAGCAACGCGAGTTCGCGAACCCGCGCAACGCGGCGGCCGGCAGTCTGCGGCAACTCGATTCGCGGATCACAGCACAGCGTCCGCTGTCGTTCTTCGCTTACGGTATCGGCGTGCTCGAAGGCATTGAGATGCCGGCGACGCACCGCGATCTGCTCGACTGGTACGCGGAGATGGGTTTGCCGGTGAACGGCGAGCGCGCGGTCGTGCACGGCGCGGAAGGGTTGCTCGCGTTCTTCCACACGGTCGGCGAGAAGCGCGACGCGCTGCCGTACGATATCGACGGCGTGGTGTACAAGGTGAACCGGCGCGACGAGCAGGACAAGCTCGGCTTCGTGTCGCGTGCGCCGCGTTTTGCGCTCGCGCACAAGTTTCCGGCGCAGGAGGCGTTGACGAAGCTGCTCGCGATCGACGTGCAGGTGGGCCGCACCGGCGCGATCACGCCGGTTGCGCGGCTCGAGCCGGTGTTCGTCGGCGGCGCGACGGTGACCAACGCGACGCTGCACAACGAAGATGAAGTGCGCCGCAAGGACATTCGCATCGGCGATACGGTGATCGTGCGGCGTGCCGGCGACGTGATCCCCGAGGTGGTCGGTGCGCTACCCGACCGGCGCCCGGCCGACGCATACGAGTTCGTGATGCCCACGCATTGCCCGGTGTGCGGCTCGAGCATCGAGCGCCTGCCGGACGAGGCGATCGCGCGCTGTACCGGCGGCCTCTTTTGCCCGGCGCAGCGCAAGCAGGCGCTGTGGCATTTCGCGGCGCGCCGCGCGCTCGACATCGACGGGCTCGGCGAAAAGATTATCGATCAACTGGTCGAACAGAACCTCGTGCGCACGCCGGCCGATCTGTTCAATCTCGGCTTCGCGACACTCGCCGAGCTCGACCGCTTCGCCGACAAGTCGGCGCAAAACCTGCTCGACTCGCTCGACAAGGCGAAGCACACCACGCTCGCGCGCTTCATCTACGCGCTGGGCATCCGCCACGTCGGCGAATCGACGGCGAAGGATCTCGCGAAGCATTTCGGTTCGCTCGACCCGCTGATGAGCGCGTCGGTTGAGGAACTGCTGGAAGTGAACGACGTCGGGCCAGTGGTCGCGGAAGCGCTGCATCAGTTCTTCGCCGAGGAGCACAACCGCACGGTGATCGAACAGCTGCGTGCGCCGGGGCGCGTCACGTGGCCCGAGGGGCCACCCGCACCGAAGGCGCCGGTTGGCGTGCTCGCCGGCAAGACCGTGGTGCTGACCGGTACGCTGCCCAATCTATCGCGCGACGACGCGAAGGAAATGCTCGAAGCGGCCGGCGCGAAGGTCGCCGGCTCGGTGTCGAAGAAGACCGATTACGTGGTGGCCGGGGCGGAGGCGGGCAGCAAACTTGCGAAGGCCGAGGAACTCGGCATCCCGGTGCTCGACGAAGATGGTATGCGCACGCTCCTGGAGGGGCATTCAACATGATTCACGAAATTCTCAAGATGGGCGATCCGCGTCTTTTACGCATCGCCGCTCCGGTCGATCACTTCGACACGCCCGAACTGCACGAGCTCGTGAAAGACCTGTTCGAGACGATGCACGACGCGAACGGCGCCGGGCTCGCGGCGCCGCAGATCGGCGTCGACCTGCAGGTCGTAATCTTCGGTTTCGGCCATAACGAGCGTTACCCCGATGCGCCGCCGGTGCCGGAAACGGTGCTGATCAATCCGACCATCACGCCGGTCTCGCAGGACATGGAAGAGGGCTTTGAGGGGTGTCTGTCGGTGCCGGGGCTGCGCGGCGCGGTGAGCCGCTTCTCGATGATCCGCTATCACGGCTTCGACCAGTACGGCAAACCGATCGACCGCGTCGCCGAAGGCTTTCATGCGCGCGTCGTGCAGCACGAATGCGATCACCTGATCGGCAAGCTGTACCCGATGCGGATCACCGATTTCTCGAAGTTCGGCTTTACCGAAATCCTGTTCCCGGATCTCGATCCGAATAGCGACGATTGACGGTTATCGATTCGATGCCACGAAGCTTCGGTGCGTTAAAAAGCCCACGTTTTATGCGTGGGCTTTTTTGTGACTGAAGCGCGGGCTGGAACCCGCATGATCGGAGATCAGAACGACTCGTGCGGCTCCAGATAGCGCCACTGTCCCTGCGGCAATGAGCCGAGCGCGACATTGCCGATCCGTACGCGCTTCAGACCGACGACCTGCAGGCCGACCAGTTCGCACATCCGGCGGATCTGCCGCTTCTTGCCTTCACGCAGCACGAAGCGCAGCTGTTCGCCGTTCTGCCAGTCGACGAGCGCGGGCTTCAGCGGCACGTCGTCAAGCGACAGGCCATGGCGCAGCAGCTCGAGACTCTCCGCCGGGAAGCGGCTTTCGACATCTGTATCCACATCGTCGTAGGTCACGCGAACGAGGTATTCCTTGTCGACGTCGGAGTGCTCGCCGATCAACTGCTTCGCGACGCGGCCGTCCTGCGTCAGCACCAGTAGTCCGGTCGAGTCGATGTCGAGACGGCCGGCCGGCGCGAGCGCGCGCAGGTGTACATGCGCGAAGCGGATCGCGGAGCGGTCGCCAGCCCAGTGGTAAGCCGGCTCGATCAGCGTCACCGCGGGCTCGTAGCCGTCCTCCGCCTGGCCCGACACGTAGCCGACCGGCTTGTGCAGCAGGATCGTGACCAGCCGCGCCTGTAAGGCCTGTGCGGCGGGATCGATCTCGATGCGCTGGTCGGGGTGGACCTTCGTGCCGAGCGTGTCGATCCGCACGCCGTCGACGAGCACCCAGCCTTTCTCGATCCACTCGTCGGCTTCGCGGCGCGAACACAGACCGAGTTCCGACATGCGTTTCGACAGGCGGAGCGTGCCGGGTGCATCGTCGAAATCGTGCGAAGGGGCGGGCGGCAGGGCGTCTTTTTCCGGTGCCTCGTCAGCTTCACGACGAGGTGCGCGTGCTTTTGCGGTGCGCGGGGCGGCGTGGTCGTCGTCGTTCCTGCGGGTGGCGGGACGGGGGGCGCGGGCGGGACGGTCGTCGGCCGATGCGCGTGGTTTGCGGGCCAGGGCCGGGCGATCCGAACGGTCCGCAGATGCCGCGCTTTTCACCGGTTTGGCGAAGGGTCGTTCGCCGCGTGCGGGAGCGGCACCGCGTTCGGACGGTCCGCGTCGCGTGTCGCGTTCACTGCCGCCGGCGGAGCGCGGTGCGCGCGTGGAATCGCGGTCGCGGCTGCGTGGGGCGTCGGTGCGGCTGCCGGTGCGGTCTGTTGTGCTGCGTCGGGGGGCGCCGTCGGAGGGGCGGCCGCGCTCGCCGTCGGCACGTTGGCGCGGCGCGTCGGAGCGACTGCGTTCACCAGCCGGACTGCGACGTTCCGTGTCGAAGCGACCACGTTCGCCATCAGCGCGTGGACGCGGTTTGGCGGAGCGGTCACGCTCACCGTCGAAGCGACCACGCCCGCCGTCAGCACGCGGACGAGGCCCGTCAGGGCGGCTGCGTTCGCTAGCAGGGCCACGACGTTCCGCATCGAAGCGCCCACGTTCGCCATCAGCGCGCGGACGCGGTCCGTCAGAGCGGCTGCGTTCGCCAACGGGTCCACGACGTTCCGGATCGAAGCGCCCACGTTCACCCTCAGTGCGCGGACGAGGTCCATCAGCGCGACCGCGTTCACCAGCGGGACTACGACGGTCAGCGTCGAAACGCCCGCGTTCACCCGCAGGCCTCGGCCGTTCGCTGTCGAAGCGGCGCGGCGCGCCCTCGGCACGGCGTGGCTTCGCGGACGCATCGTCACGTTGTGGCGCGCGATCCTTCGCGGCGTAACGCGGCGATGCACCCGTCGTACTGCGATCGGTCGGACGGCGTTCACGGTCCGGCGCAGCGTCGGGACGCGGACGTCGCGTGGCGGTTCGCTCCGCTGCGCTACCGCCTGCCGGCGAGCGCTCGCGACGAACGTCGTCGCCACCCGCACGGGTGAACCCACTTGATGGGCGTTTGCCTGCTCCCGCCGCGCCAGTACGCGGGGCACCGCTTTTCGCCGGGCCGCCTTTATCCGCCGACGCCCTCGTGGGCGCAGCCTTCTTCGCAAAGGCACCTTTCGCGGAGCCCGCTCTCGGCGCGCCCTCGTTTGCGGACTTGCCCGGCGCGGGCCGCGTCGGCTTGCGTGCCGACGCGCTGCCGAAACGCACGGGAGCGCGTTCCGGCGTAGCCGGCCGCGGATGCTTCGCTGTCAATTTGACTCGCATGGAATCTCACACTGCGATCGCGCGCAGCAGTTCGGTTTCGACCTGGATTTGCAGGCGGTTGTCCGAGAGGCCGTATCCGTGCAGCAGGAAAACGTCCTCGACGCGTTCGCCGAGCGTATTGATCCGCGCCGCGTGGACGCCGACCTGATGCTCGGCCAGCACGCGCGCGATCGAATACAAAAGGCCTGGCCGGTCGTTCGCCGACACGGACAGGATGTAGTACTGGCCGCGCTCGTCGGCCCGCAGGTCGACGCGCGGCGTAACGGGAAACGTGCGCGAGAGCCGCGACAGGCGACCCTTCGACGGTTCCGGCAACAATGTGCCGCCGGCTGTCAGCCGGGCGGCGAGTTCCTGTTCGACGAGGTTCGCGATGTCGCGGTAATGCACGTCGCGCTCGGTGTGCGCGACGATGAAGTTGTCGAGCGCATAGCCGTGCCTCGTCGTGCTGACGCGCGCGTCGAGTACCGACAGCCCGTTGCGGTCGAAATACGCGCAGATGCCGGCGAACAGGTCGGGGCGATCCTGCACGTAGACGAGCACCTGCAGCGCCTCGCCGATCGGCGACGGCCGTGCGCGGACGATCGGCGTCGGCGTATCGACGTAGCGGTGCAGCACGCGCGTCTGCCACGCGATGTCGGCGGCGTCGTGACGCAGAAAGTAGCCGACGTCGAGCTTGTCCCACAGCTCGCGATGCGCATTCTCCGGCACGGTCTCGAGCCGCAGCAGCGCGAGCGCGTCTTCCTGACGCGTCTTGAGTTCCGAATGCGCATCGGGGCGCGCGCCGCCGAGTACCGTGAGCGTCATGCGATACAGGTCTTCGAGCAGCTTGCCTTTCCACGTGTTCCAGACCTTCGGGCTGGTGCCGCGGATGTCGGCAACGGTCAGCAGATACAGCGTCGTCAGTCGGCGTTCGCTGCCCACCAGTTCCGCGAAGCGCTTGATGACTTCCGGATCGCTCGTGTCCTGCTTCTGCGCGACCTGACTCATCGTCAGATGGTGTTCGACGAGCCACACGACGAGCGCTGTATCTTCCGCGTCGATGCCGTGCTCGCGACAGAAGCGGCGCGCGTCGGCCATGCCGAGCGTCGAGTGATCGCCGCCGCGGCCCTTCGCGATGTCGTGGAACAGCGCGGCTACGTAGAGCACCCACGGCCGCTCGAGGTTGGCGATCAGCTGGCTGCAGAACGGATACTCGTGCGCATGCTCGGCGATCGCGAAGCGGCGCAGGTTGCGCAGCACCATCAGGATGTGCTGGTCGACCGTGTACACGTGATAGAGGTCGTGCTGCATCTGCCCGACGATGCGCCGGAAGTTCAGCAGGTAGCGGCCAAGTACGCTCGTCTGGTTCATCAGCCGCAGCGCATGCGTGATGCCCTCCGGCTGCTGCAGGATTTCCAGGAACTGCCGGCGGTTCACCGGGTCCTGGCGCCAGTTCTGATCCATCACGTCGCGTGCGTTGTAGAGCGCGCGCAGCGTACGCGCCGACAGCCCTTTGACGCCGACGATTTTCTCGTACAGCAGGAACGCTTCGAGGATCGCGTGCGGTTCGCGTTCGAACACGTCGTCGCTCGCGATTTCGAGCATTCCCTGCTTCTCGACGAAGCGGTCCGACAGTACGCGCGTGATCCCGCTGGTGTTCGGAAACAGTTGCGCCTCGATGTTCTGGATCAGGATCGTCGCGAGCTGCGTGACGGCTTTCGCGGCCCAGTAGTAGCGGCGCATCAGCTGTTCGCTCGCGCGCTTCGCGGTGGTCGGTTGATAGCCGAAGCTTTCCGCGACGGCGTTCTGCAGATCGAACACGAGGATGTCCTGGCGGCGTCCGGCGATCACGTGCAGCCGTGCGCGCAGCGTCTTCAGGAACGCTTCGTTGCGGCGCAGTCCGTGCGCTTCGCGGCCGGTGATCAGGCCGCGCGCGTCGAGCTCGCGCCAGCTGCTGCCGAAGCCGGCGGCCTGTGTGACCCAGAGGATCAGCTGCAGGTCGCGCAGACCACCCGGACTTTCCTTGACGTTCGGCTCGAGCGAGTACGGGGTGTCCTGGAATTTGGCGTGGCGTTGGCGCATCTCCAGCACCTTCGCCTGGAAGAACGCGCGTGGATCGAGCGCTTCGCGGTAACGTCGCGCGAAGCCGTCGGCGAGCGTGGTGCTGCCGACGATGCGGCGGGCCTCGAGCAGCGAGGTCTGCACGGTGACGTCGTTGGCGGCTTCCTCGAGACATTGCTCGACCGTGCGCACGCTGCTGCCGAGTTCGAGCCCGAGATCCCACGCGAGGCCGATGAAGCGTTCGAGACGCACTTCGAGCTGCTGGTTCGGACCGTCGGGCAGCAGCACGAGGATGTCGATGTCGGAATAGGGGGCAAGCTCGCCACGGCCATAGCCGCCGACGGCCAGCAGCGCTAGCGACGACGGTAGTCCGCACGCGGCCCAGGCGCCGCGCAGCGCGGTGTCCGTGAGACGCGCGAGCGAGCGCATCAGCGTATCGACGTTGCCGGCGGTCCTGAAGCGCTCGAGCAGCGCGGCCTTGGCCGTTTTGTAGTCCGCCTTGAGCGACGTCGCACTGAAAAGAGGAACGATCGGGACGCTACTCATAAGCACGCGGCGGACGGGGCGAAAGCGTCACGCCGTCGCGGCGACGAGCGCCGGCCGGGCGGGCGTGCCGGTCGAAACCGTCAGCACGTCGTGACCGGTTTCCGTCACGAGAATCGTGTGCTCCCATTGCGCGGACAGGCTGCGGTCCTTCGTTTTCACGGTCCACTGGTCGGGCATCGTGCGAATATCGCGGCGGCCGGCGTTGATCATCGGCTCGATCGTGAAGATCATGCCCGCCTGCAGTTCGAGCCCGGTGCCGGGGCGGCCGTAATGGAGGATCTGCGGGTCGTCGTGGAACACCGTGCCGATGCCGTGGCCACAGTATTCGCGCACGACGCTGTAGCCCTGCGCTTCCGCATAACGCTGGATCGCATGGCCGATGTCGCCGAGATGCGCGCCGGGGCGCACCTGTTCGATGCCGAGCCACATGCATTCGAACGTGGTCTGCACGAGGCGCTTCGCGAGAATCGATCCTTCGCCGACGATGAACATGCGGCTCGTGTCGCCAAAGTAACCGTTCTTGATCACGGTGATGTCGATATTCAGCGCATCACCGTTCTTTAGCGTCTTGTCGCCGGGAATGCCGTGGCAGATCACGTCGTTGACGGAAATGCAGGTGGCTTTCGGATACGGCGGATAGCCGGGCGGCTGGTAGTTGAGCGGCGCCGGTACCGTGCCCTGGTCGTTCAGCATGTATTCGTGACACAGGCGGTCGAGCTCGGCGGTCGTGACGCCCGCCTTGACGAATGGCGTGATGTAGTCGAGCACCTCGCTCGCGAGGCGGCAGGCGACGCGCATCTGCGCGATATCGTGTTCGTTTTTGAGCGTAATGGCCATGGGAGTGCCTGAAATGCGGTCTATCCTGCGAATTATCGCACCATATCGAGGGTACCGCTGGCTTTTGAGACGCTCCGGACGATCCCTGGGCGACGGCAGCCGGGGCGTGCCGCCGGATAATCCGGGCGATTGGGCGGGTTGAGTGGGCCGATAGTCCCGTGCTATAATCGAAGGCTAAGTCGCTCCCTGTTTTCAAGGTTTGCCGTGTCCGGGGTTTTCCCCGGGCGACACGCCAGCCAGCAAGGGCGCGACGGATACGGTTCACGCGGTGGGCGCTTCCTGCGCCGCACGGGCCGGAGAGTCTGGGCGTTGTCCGGGCTCTCGAAAAAATACAGGTGGCGCAATCGCAAGCCGGCGCACCCAGGGTGTCCGCGGCGTCGAGCCTTCGAAAGCGAAGGCCGCGCGGCAGATACGGCAGCCGGTTTAAGACCCAACCCTCGCGGAGATTTACATGGCAGTCACCATGCGTCAAATGCTGGAAGCCGGTGTCCACTTTGGCCACCAGACGCGCTTCTGGAACCCCAAGATGGCCCCGTTCATTTTCGGCCATCGCAACAAGATTCACATCATCAACCTCGAAAAGACGCTGCCGATGTACAACGACGCGCTGAAGTACGTGCGTCAACTGGCAGCGAACCGCGGCACGATCCTGTTTGTCGGCACGAAGCGTCAATCGCGCGACACGATGGCCGAAGAGGCGCTGCGCGCCGGTATGCCGTTCGTCAACGCGCGCTGGCTCGGCGGCATGCTGACCAACTTCAAGACGCTGAAGGTGTCGATCAAGCGCCTGAAGGACATGGAAGCCGCAGTTGAGGCCGGCGAAACCGAACGCATGAGCAAGAAGGAAGCGCTGCTGTTCGAACGCGAAATGGTCAAGCTGCAGAAGTCGATCGGCGGCGTGAAGGACATGGGCGGTATTCCGGACGCGATCTTCGTGGTCGACGTCGGCTATCACAAGATTGCCGTCACCGAAGCGAACAAGCTCGGCGTGCCGGTCATCGCAGTGGTCGATACGAACCACTCGCCGGAAGGCATCGACTACGTGATCCCGGGTAACGACGACGCCAGCAAGGCTGTCGCGCTGTACACGGCAGGCGTGGCCGACGCGATCCTCGAAGGCCGTGCGAACGCGGTCAACGAAGTGGTCCAGGCCGCACGCGGCGACGACGGCGACGAGTTCGTCGAGGTCAACGCGGAAGCGTAAGCGACCCCGCGACCGGCAAAAAAGGGGGCTTTCTACAGGCCCCCTTTTTTTAAGTCGTGTCGTTTGAGCGCAGTAGCCAGCGGTGCAGAAAAAACGTGCCGCGTGGAAACGAATTCTTGCCGTCGGCATCGAATGCGGACGGCGTGTGAAAGACAGACTCAAGGAGCAGACGATGGCGGCAATTACCGCAAGCATGGTGGCAGAACTGCGCGCGAAGACCGACGCGCCCATGATGGAATGCAAGAAGGCGCTGACGGAAGCCGACGGCGACATGGCGCGCGCCGAAGAGCTGCTGCGCGTGAAGCTCGGCAACAAGGCCAGCAAGGCCGCGTCGCGCGTCACGGCCGAAGGCGTGATCGCGTCGTTCATCGGCGGCAACGCGGGTGCGATCGTCGAATTGAATTGCGAAACCGACTTCGTTTCGAAGAACGACGACTTCCTCGCGTTCACGAAGACCGTTGCGGAACTGATCGCGAAGCAGAACCCGGCTGACGTCGCCGCGCTGGCGGCACTGCCGCTCGACGGCCAGACCGTCGACGCCGTGCGTCTCGCGCTCGTCGGCAAGATCGGCGAAAACCTGTCGATCCGCCGCTTCGTGCGTTTCGAAACGTCGAACCAGCTGGCCGCGTATCTGCACGGCACGCGCATCGGCGTGCTGGTCGAGTACACGGGCGCGGACGAGCAGGTCGGCAAGGACGTCGCGATGCACATCGCCGCGATGAAGCCGGTCTCGCTGTCGGCTGACGAAGTACCGGCCGATCTCATCGCGAAGGAACGCAGCATTGCCGAGCAGAAGGCAGCCGAATCGGGCAAGCCGGCTGAAATCGTCGCGAAGATGGTCGACGGCAGCGTCCAGAAGTATCTGAAGGAAGTGTCGCTGCTGAACCAGCCGTTCGTGAAGAACGACAAGCAGACCATTGAACAGATGCTGAAGGCCGCGTCGACGTCGGTGCAGAAGTTCGCGCTGTTCGTGGTTGGCGAGGGCATCGAGAAGCGTCAGGACGACTTCGCCGCCGAAGTCGCCGCGCAAGTGGCTGCTGCAAAGCAACAATAAGCGTTGGAGCGCAGGAGTCTCGGCTCCGCACCGCGTCACGCGATCCACGTCGTACCGTTGTAGTTGTACCCGCGGCGGGGCAAGAGCCTGCCGCGGTCGGCAGCGCCGCAAGGCCGGCCGCGGGCTCGATCCCCGCGACACGGCCGCCCGGATGGGCCTCAGGGCCCATCAATTTGGCGGCGCTTGCCCGAACCAGCCTTTCACCCCTACATTAGTTCCTTGTTGTTGCCCTGTTCCGCGCGATCTGGATACCTCTATGCCCACTGCCTACAAACGCGTTCTCCTCAAACTTTCCGGTGAAGCTCTGATGGGCGACGATGCTTTCGGCATCAATCGCGCAACGATCGAAGGCATGGTGGCGGACGTGGCCGAGGTGGTAGGACTGGGCACGCAGCTCGCCGTCGTGATCGGCGGCGGCAACATCTTCCGCGGCGTCGCGGGCGGCGCGGCCGGTATGGACCGCGCAACGGCCGACTACATGGGGATGCTCGCCACGATGATGAACGCGCTCGCGCTGCAGGACGCGATGCGTCACGCGGGTATCGAGGCACGCGTGCAGTCCGCGCTGCGGATGGATCAGGTGGTCGAGCCGTACATCCGGCCGCGCGCGATCCGTCAGCTCGAGGAAGGCAAGGTCGTGATCTTCGCGGCCGGTACGGGCAACCCGTTCTTCACGACCGATACCGCCGCCGCGCTGCGCGGTTCGGAAATCGGCGCGGAAGTCGTGCTGAAGGCGACCAAGGTGGACGGCGTCTATTCGGCCGACCCGAAGAAAGACCCGACCGCGACACGCTACACGACGATCAGCTTCGACGAGGCGATCGGCCGCAACCTGCAGGTGATGGATGCCACCGCGTTCGCGCTGTGCCGCGACCAGAAGCTGCCGATCCGCGTGTTCTCGATCGTCAAGGCGGGCGCGCTCAAACGTATCGTAATGGGCGAGGACGAAGGGACGCTTGTCCACGTGTAAACTCGCTGTCAGAAAATTTGGGTTAGAACGCGGGCAAGCGCCGCCGCTTTATGCGTGCAGGCGGGCCCGCACTGTTTTGAAGGTCCGGAGGTTCAAACATGTCTGTAGCTGACGTCAAGAAGGGCGCCGAGCAGAAGATGCAGCGCTCGATCGATGCATTCAAGAACGATCTGTCGAAGATCCGCACGGGCCGTGCGCATACCGGTCTGCTGGATCACATCCAGGTCGACTATTACGGCTCGCCGGTACCGATCTCGCAGGTTGCGAACCTGACGCTCGTCGACGCGCGCACGATCGGCGTGCAGCCGTGGGAAAAGAAGATGGTGCAGGTGGTCGAGAAGGCGATCCGCGAATCGGATCTGGGTTTGAACCCGGCCACCGCCGGCGACCAGATCCGCGTGCCGATGCCCGCGCTTACCGAAGAGCGCCGCCGCGAACTGGCGAAGGTCGTCAAGAGCGAAGGCGAAACGGCCAAGGTCGCTGTGCGCAACCTGCGCCGCGACGCAAACGAGCAACTGAAGAAGCTCGTGAAGGACAAGGAAATTTCCGAAGACGACGAGCGTCGCGCGGTCGACGACGTGCAGAAGCTGACGGACAAGTTCGTCAGCGAGATCGACAAGCTCGTGCAGTCGAAAGAAGCCGAGATCATGACGGTGTGATGCCCTGGGCATCGCACCTTCAAGGTCCTCACTTCTTCATTTGCAGCCACTGTCCCGACGGCCATGACCTATACCAGCTCAACCGTGCACGTGCCTGACGTCGCATCGGTGCCGCGACATATCGCGATCATCATGGACGGCAACGGCCGTTGGGCGACGCAGCGCCGGCTGCCGCGCGTGGCGGGCCATACGCGCGGCGTCGATGCGGTACGCGCGACCGTCGAGGCGTGCGCGCGGCAGGGCGTCGAATACCTGACGCTGTTCGCGTTCAGCTCGGAGAACTGGCGCCGCCCGAACGACGAAGTGTCGTTCCTGATGCGCCTCTTCGTCACCGCGCTCGAGCGCGAGGTGGGCAAACTGCACGCGAACGGCATCCGGTTGCGCGTGGTCGGCGACCTCTCAATGTTCGACCGGCGCATCCAGGACCTGATTCGCCGCGCGGAAACGAAGACCGCGCGCAACACCCGTCTCACGCTGACCATCGCCGCGAACTACGGCGGCCGCTGGGACATCATGCAGGCCGCGCGCAAGCTCGCCGAACAGTCGGCGAGCGCGGGTGAAGTCGTGGACGTCAACGAGGAATCGTTCGCCGAACATCTGGCGATGGCCTATGCGCCGGAGCCCGACCTCTTCATCCGCACCGGCGGCGAGCAGCGCGTCAGCAACTTCCTGCTGTGGCAGCTCGCGTACACCGAGTTCTATTTCACCGACACCTTCTGGCCGGATTTCGATGCCGACGCGCTCGGTCGCGCAATCGCGTCCTATACCGAGCGCGAGCGCCGTTTCGGCCGCACGAGCGCTCAACTCGAGCCGCAATCGCAAAACGCCGATTCGCTTCCATGCTAAAGACCCGTGTCATCACGGCGGTCGTCCTGCTGGCGATTTTCCTGCCGGTCACGCTGTTCGCGCCGGTCGGCGCATTCGGCGCGCTGATCGCGTTCGTCCTCGTATTCGCTGCGTGGGAATGGGCGCGCCTGCTGAAACTCGGCGGCGCGGGCCCCATCGTCTACGCGTTCGTCGCGGCGGTCGCACTGGTGGCGAGCACGCGGCTCGGCACCGGCGTACAGCTGCCGCGGCCGCTCTTCCAGGCCGCCGCCGTTTTCTGGGTGCTGGCTGGGCCGTTCGTGCTGCTGCGCAAGCCGGTGCTCGCGGAGGGCGCATGGCGCCCGTTCCTGTTCGTGGCCGGCATCGTCATGTTCGTCGCGTGCTGGCATGCGCTCGTCGCGGCGCGGATGGCCGGCGTGGCGTTCGTTCTGTCCCTGTTGCTTGTGGTCTGGCTCGCCGACATTGGCGCATACTTCGCGGGAAAGGCGTTCGGCCGCCACAAGCTGGCGCCCGCGATCAGTCCCGGCAAGACCTGGGAGGGCGCGTTCGGCGGCTGGCTCGCGGTGATGATCGTCGCCGGTATCGCGGTGGCCGCACACGCGTTCGATCCGACGCTGTACTCTGCGCTTTACGCGCAGATGGGCGGCGTGCGGATGCTGGTCGCGCTGACGGTGCTGGTTGCGTTCAGCGTGGTCGGCGACCTGTTCGAATCGATGTTGAAACGGCAGGCCGGTGTGAAGGATTCCAGCGGCCTGCTGCCGGGACACGGCGGCGTACTCGATCGCATCGATGCGTTGCTGCCCGTGCTGCCGCTCGCAATGCTGCTGCTTGGCTAGGCCGCTCGGCTAGAGAAAGAGATATGCAAAAACGGTTAACACTGCTCGGTTCCACGGGCTCGATTGGAGACAGCACGCTCGACGTCGTCGCGCGTCATCCCGAGCGCTTTTCGATCTACGCGCTGACTGCGCACCGCAACGGCGACAAGCTCGTCGAGCAGTGCCTGCGCTTTGCGCCCGAAGTCGCCGTGGTCGGCGATGCTGCAACGGCCGCACAGGTCGCCGCGAAGCTGCGTGCAGCGGGTAGCCGGACCGAAGTGACGCACGGCGCGCAGGCGCTCGTCGACGTCTCGGAGAGTGCGCAGTGCGACACGGTCGTCGCGGCGATCGTCGGTGCAGCGGGCCTCGCGCCGACGCTGGCCGCCGCGCGCGCCGGCAAGCGCATCCTGCTCGCGAACAAGGAAGCGCTGGTGATGTCCGGCGCGATCTTCATGGACGCGGTGCGCGACCACGGCGCGATCCTGCTGCCGGTCGACAGCGAACACAACGCGATTTTCCAGTGCCTGCCGCGCGAAGCGGCGCAGCACGGCGGCGTGTCGAAGATCATCCTGACCGCGTCGGGCGGCCCGTTCCGCACCCGCGAACCGTCCACTCTTGTCGACGTCACGCCCGATGAAGCGTGCAAGCATCCGAACTGGGTGATGGGCCGCAAGATCTCGGTCGATTCCGCAACGATGATGAACAAGGGCCTCGAGGTGATCGAGGCACACTGGCTGTTCGCGTTGCCGGGCGAACGGATCGACGTGCTGATCCATCCGCAGAGCGTGATCCATTCGCTGGTGTCGTACGCGGACGGTTCGGTGCTCGCGCAACTCGGCAACCCCGACATGCGCACGCCGATCGCGCATGCGCTCGCGTTTCCCGATCGCGTCGATTCGGGCGTCGCGCAACTCGACCTCATCGAGGTCGCGTCGCTGTCATTCGAAAAACCCGATTACGCGCGCTTCCCGTGCCTCGCGCTCGCGATGAAAGCGCTAGCCGAAGGCGGCGTCGCGAGTGCTGCGCTGAATGCGGCCAACGAAGTCGCCGTCGAAGCGTTCCTCGAGCGCCGGATCGGCTTCATGGCGATCGCGCAGGTGGTCGACGCGGTGCTGAACGCACTGCCGAACCGCAGTGCCGCGAGCCTCGACGATGTGCTCGACGCCGACGCGGCCGCGCGCCGCGCCGCGACCGGCATCATTGCCGGGCTGCCCGTCGGCGCGCATCGCACGGAACGCGCCGTCCAGTGAGGCGACGATGAATCTGTTGATCGAAATCCTGGCGTTCGTGGTCGCGATCGGCGTGCTGGTCGTCGTTCACGAGTTCGGCCATTACAGCGTCGCGCGTCTGTGCGGCGTGAAGGTGCTGCGCTTCTCGATCGGCTTCGGGCGTCCGCTCGTCCGCTGGGTGAGCCGCAAGACCGGCACCGAATGGACGATCGCGGCGCTGCCGCTCGGCGGCTATGTGAAGATGCTCGACGAGCGCGAAGAGGGCACGCCGATTCCTGTCGACGAATTACCGCAGGCGTTCAACCGGCAGTCGGTCGGCAAGCGGATCGCGATTGTTGCGGCCGGGCCGGTCGCCAATTTCATTCTCGCCATCGTGCTGTTCGCACTGGTGTTCGCGACCGGCGTGACCGAGCCGTCGGCGATCGTCGCGGCGCCGCCGGCGAATACGCCAGCCGCGCTCGCGGGCTTCGACGGCGGCGAGACCGTGGTCTCCGTGCGCGATGCGGACACGGCGGACGGCGACCGTGCGGAGGCGGTGCGCTCGTGGTCCGATCTGCGCTGGAAGCTGCTCGGCGCTGCGTTCGATCATCGACGTGTGATCCTCAGCGCGAAGGACGCGCACGGCACGTTTGATTTCCCCGTCGATCTGCGCAACGTATCCGACAAGGACGTCGACGACGATTTCATGTCACGCCTCGGTTTCGAACCGGGCGGCGGCACGCTGTCGGTCGCGGGCGTGCTGGCGGGTAGCGCGGCACAGAAGGCCGGACTGCTGACGGGCGACCGGGTGCGCGCGGTCGAAGGCCGGCCCGTCGACAACGCCACGGCGTTCATCGCAACGATCAAGTCGCATGCGGGCCGCGCCGTTACGTTGCAAGTCGAGCGGGGCGCCCAGGGCCGCACGCCCGGTACGCTCCAGAACATCGTGATCGTTCCGGTCGCGCAGCGCGACGATACGACCGGCCGCGATGTCGGTCGCATCGGTGCGGAGCTGGCCACCCAGGTGCCGTCGCTCGAAGTCCGCTACGGTCCGGTCGAGAGCATCGAACTCGGCGCGCGCCGCACGTGGGACCTGAGCGTGTACTCGCTGCGGATGTTCGGGCGGATGATCGTCGGTGAGGCATCGCTGAAGAATCTGTCCGGCCCGGTGACGATCGCCGATTACGCGGGCAAGAGTGCCCGCCTCGGTCCATCTGCGTTTTTATCGTTCCTCGCGCTCGTCAGTATCAGCCTCGGAGTGCTTAACCTGTTACCAATTCCGGTATTGGACGGGGGGCATCTGTTATATTATTTGGTTGAAGCTATAACCGGCAAAGCTGTATCCGATCGCTGGCAGCTGGTTCTGCAGAGAGCGGGACTCGCCTGCATCGTCGCATTGTCGGCGATCGCGCTTTTCAACGATCTGGCTCGTTTAATCCATTTTTAAAGTGTCCGGCGGCGTTCACGATGACGACCGCCTGACCTGATGCAGCTATACACACTGGGGAAGCACGTTGTTTAAACCTCATCGCTTTGTACCGAAGACGGTTGTAGCCGCGGCATTCGCCGCGCATGGGCTGGTGGCTCACGCGACGACACCATTCGTGGTGCAGGACATCCGGATCGAAGGGTTGCAACGCGTCGAACCGGGTACCGTGTTCTCCTACCTGCCGATCAAGCAAGGCGATACGTTCGACGACGACAAGGCCTCCGAGGCGATCCGCGCGCTGTACGCGACGGGCTTCTTCAACGACGTCAAGATCGCGACCGAAGGCAACGTCGTGATCGTCCAGGTGCTCGAGCGTCCGGCCATCGGCACGATCGATTTCTCCGGCATTCACGAGTTCGACAAGGACAACCTCACGAAGGCGCTGCGCGCAGTGGGGCTGTCGCAAGGTCGTTACTACGACAAGGCGCTTGTCGACAAGGCCGAGCAGGAACTGAAGCGTCAGTACCTCACGCGCGGCTACTACGCGGCCGAGGTCACGACCACCGTCACGCCGATCGACCGCAATCGTGTGGGTTTGCTGTTCTCGGTGGTCGAAGGTCCGAGCGCGAAGATCCGCCAGATCAACTTCATCGGCAACAAGGCGTTCAGTACGAGCACGCTGCGCGACGAAATGCAGCTGTCCACGCCGAACTGGTTCTCGTGGTACACGAAGAACGATCTGTACGCGAAAGAGAAGCTCACCGGCGACCTCGAAAACGTCCGCTCGTACTACCTGAATCGCGGCTACCTCGAGTTCAGCTTCGAGTCGACCCAGGTGTCGATCTCGCCGGATAAAAAGGACATGTACCTGACGGTGACGCTGCATGAAGGCGAGCCGTATACGATTTCAAGCATCAAGCTGGGCGGCAATCTGCTCGATCGCGAAGCCGAACTGAGCAAGCTCGTCAAGATCAAGCCGGGCGACCGCTTCTCGGCGGAAAAACTGCAGGCCGCGACGAAGGCGATCGTCGACAAGCTCGGCGAATACGGCTACGCGTTTGCGACCGTGAACGCGGTGCCGCAGATCGATCAGGAACATCACAAGGTCGACCTGACACTTCAGATCGATCCGAGCCGCCGCGTGTACGTGCGGCGCATCAACGTGGTGGGCAACACGCGGACGCGCGACGAAGTCGTGCGCCGCGAAATGCGCCAGCTCGAAAGCTCGTGGTTCGATTCGAACCGCCTCGCACTGTCGAAAGACCGGATCAACCGCCTCGGCTATTTCACCGACGTCGACGTGACGACGGTGCCGGTCGAAGGCACGCCCGACCAGGTCGACGTCGACGTGAAGGTCACCGAAAAGCCGACGGGTGCGATCACGCTCGGCGCCGGTTTCTCGTCGACGGACAAGGTCGTGCTGTCGGCGGGCGTATCGCAGGACAACGTGTTCGGTTCGGGCACGAGCCTGTCGGTCAACGTGAACACGGCGAAGACATACCGGACGCTGACGGTCACGCAGGTCGATCCGTACTTCACGGTCGACGGCATCAAGCGCATCACCGACGTCTATTACCGCACGTACCAGCCGTTGTACTACTCGACCAATTCGAGCTTCCGCATCGTCACGGTGGGCGGCGACCTGAAGTTCGGCATTCCGTTCTCGGAAGTCGACACCGTGTTCTTCGGCGCGGGCTTCGAGCAGAACACGCTCGACATCGACAGCGCGACGCCGCAAAGCTACAAGGATTACGTGAGCGAGTTCGGCCGCGTGTCGAACAACGTGCCGCTCACCGTGGGCTGGTCGCGCGACGCGCGCGACAGCGCACTCGTGCCGAGCCGCGGCTACTTCACGCAGGCCAACGCCGAGTACGGTACGCCGGCTGGCGGCACCCAGTATTACAAGGCGGACGTCCAGGCGCAGTACTATTACTCGTTTGCGCGCGGCTTCGTGCTCGGGCTGAACTTCCAGGGCGGCTACGGTAATGGCCTCAGCGGCAAGCCGTACCCGATCTTCAAGAACTACTACGCGGGCGGCATCGGATCGGTGCGTGGCTATGAGCCGAGCTCGCTGGGTCCGCGTGACAAGACGACGAACGACCCGATCGGCGGCAACGAGATGGTCGTGGGCAACATCGAACTGACGTTCCCGCTGCCGGGCACCGGCTACGACCGCACGCTGCGTGTGTTCACGTTCCTCGACGCCGGTAACGTCTGGGGTTCGGAAGGCAACAGCACCGGCGCGAATGGCCTGCGGTACGGCTACGGTGTCGGTCTCGCGTGGATCTCGCCGATCGGACCGTTGAAGCTGAGCCTTGGCTTCCCGCTGCAGAAGCACACGGGTGACCAGTATCAGAAATTCCAGTTCCAGATCGGGACGGCATTCTGAGCGAGCGCACCGGGACCCCCTACAGTATCGAGAGGATGACTTTGCAAACCGGTATGTTTTCGAAACGTGTGGCGTGTGCATGGGCGCTGGCCCTGACGATGACCCTCGGGTTCGGGGTTGCGCATGCGCAGGAGGCGAAGATCGCCGCGGTCAATTCGGACCGCATCCTGCGCGAATCCTTGCCGGCGAAGGCGGCGCAGACCAAGCTCGAAGCCGAGTTCGCGAAGCGCGACAAGGATCTTCAGGACATGGCGGCGAAGCTGAAGACGATGTCCGACGCGCTCGACAAGAACGGGGCATCGATGTCGGCGAACGATCGCGCACAGAAGCAGCGCGACCTGTCGCAGCTCGATACCGACTTCCAGCGCAAGCAGCGCGAATTCCGCGAGGACCTGAACCAGCGGCGCAACGAAGAACTCGCCGCCGTGCTCGACCGCGCAAACAAGGTGATCAAGCAGATCGCCGAGCAGCAGCATTACGATCTGATCGTGCAGGAGGCGGTGTACGTCAGTCCGCGCATCGACATCACCGACCAGGTGCTGAAGGCGCTTGCGGCATCGAGCACCACGAACTGATCCGCCCAGCAAAGCAGGAGCAGCACACGCATGGCATTTACGCTCGAGGACATCGTTCGGCAGTTCGGCGGTGAAGTAGTCGGTGACGCGTCGCATCGGGTCGGCAGTCTCGCGCCGCTCGATCAGGCGGGCCCGGACCAGCTGGCGTTCCTCGCCAACCCGAAGTATCTGTCGCAGGTCGAGAGCACCCGCGCGGGTGCGGTGCTGATCGCCGCTGACGATCTCGCGAAGCTCGAGTCTCGTGACGGCCGCAACTTCATCGTCACGCCGAACCCGTACGCTTACTTCGCGCGAATCGCGCAGACCTTCATCGATCTCGCGGCACCGAAGGTGACGCCGGGCATTCATGCGAGCGCGACTGTCGATCCGTCGGCGAAAATTGCGGCGAGCGCGGTGATCGGTCCGCACGCAACGGTCGAGGCGGGCGCCGAAATCGGCGAGCATGTGCGGCTCGACGCGAACGTATTCATCGGGCGCGGCACGCGCATCGGCGCGAATTCGCATCTGTACCCGAACGTGTCCGTCTATCACGGCTGCACGCTCGCCGAGCGCGTGATCGTGCACGCGGGCGCGGTGATCGGCTCGGACGGTTTTGGCTTCGCACCCGATTTCACCGGTGAAGGCGACGCGCGCACCGGCAGCTGGGTCAAGATTCCGCAAGTGGGCGGCGTGTCGATTGCCGACGATGTCGAGATCGGCGCGAACACGACGATCGACCGCGGCGCGATGGCCGACACCGTGATCGAGACCTGCGTGAAGATCGACAACCTCGTGCAGATCGGTCACAACTGCAAGGTCGGCGCCTATACGGTGATCGCGGGCTGCGCGGGCATCGCGGGCAGCACGACGATCGGCCGGCATTGCATGATCGGCGGCGCGGTGGGCATTGCTGGCCACGTGACACTCGCCGATTACGTGATCGTCACGGCGAAGTCGGGCGTGTCGAAGTCGCTGTTGAAGCCCGGCATGTACACGAGCGCGTTCCCAGCCGTCGATCACGCGGACTGGAACCGCAGCGCCGCGCTGATGCGCAATCTCGACAAGCTGCGCGACCGTATCAAGGCACTCGAAGCGACCGCTGTGCCAGGCGACGCCAAGGGCAACGCGTAAAACGCATGCCGCCGCGGGAACCGGAGACCGGCGGCATGTGCGATCAACCCATTATCCGCATCAGCATTTGCCGTCATCGTCGCGCCTTTCAAGCGTGAGCAGAAACACCATGAGCACCGAAAAAATCAACCTCGACATTCACAAGATTCTCACGCTGCTGCCGCATCGCTACCCGATCCTGCTGGTGGACCGGGTGCTTGAACTCGAGCCGCACAAGCGCATCAAAGCGCTGAAGAACGTGACGATCAACGAACCGTATTTCACGGGGCACTTTCCGAAGCGCCCGGTGATGCCCGGCGTGCTGATTCTCGAAGCGCTGGCCCAGACGGCCGCGCTTCTGACGTTTTCGGACGAGCCGCACGATCCGGGCAGCACGCTGTATCTGTTCGTCGGCATCGACAACGCGCGTTTCAAGCGGGTCGTCGAACCGGGCGACCAGCTGATCCTGACTGCGACGTTCGAACGGCACATGCGCGGCATCTGGAAGTTCAAGGCGCGCGCCGAAGTGGACGGGGCGGTCGCGGCGGAAGCCGATCTGATGTGCGCGGTCCGCCAGACGGATACCGACGCCGAGTAATCCGTCGTCCGGCAGCGGGCCGCGAGGTCCGCGTCGCCAGCGGCCTGCCGCCGCGGGACGACACCACGGAAAGTAGCGAGGACGCATGAGCAGGATTCATCCCACGGCGATCGTCGAGCCGGGCGCCCAGGTCGACGAAACGGTCGAAATCGGACCCTACGCGATCGTCGGCGCGCACGTGACGATCGGCGCACGCACGACGATCGGCTCGCATAGCGTGATCGAAGGGCACACGACGATCGGCGAAGACAACCGCATCGGCCATTACGCGTCGGTCGGCGGCCGTCCGCAGGACATGAAGTACAAGGACGAGCCGACCCGGCTCGAGATCGGCAACCGCAACATGATCCGCGAGTTCACGACGATCCACACCGGCACGGTGCAGGACGCGGGTGTCACGACGCTCGGCGACGACAACTGGATCATGGCGTACGTGCACATCGGGCACGACTGCCAGGTGGGCAGCAACGTGATCCTGTCGAGCAACGCGCAGATGGCGGGCCACGTGCTGATCGGCGATTTCGCGATCGTGGGCGGCATGTCGGGCGTGCATCAGTACGTGCGGATCGGCGCGCATTCGATGCTCGGCGGCGCGTCGGCGCTCGTGCAGGACATCCCGCCGTTCGTGATCGCCGCCGGCAACAAGGCGGAGCCGCACGGCATCAACGTCGAAGGCCTGCGCCGCCGCGGTTTCTCGCCGGATGCGATCTCCGCGCTGCGTACGGCTTACCGGGTGTTGTACAAGAACGGCCTGTCGCTCGAAGAAGCGAAGGTCCAGTTGCGCGAACTCGCGTCGGCGGGCGGTGACGGCGATGCACCGGTCAAATCGCTGGCCGATTTCGTCGACGCGTCGCAACGCGGCATCATCCGCTAGCCGATGACGCTACAACCCAGTCCGTTGCGGCTCGCGATGGTGACCGGTGAACCGTCCGGCGACCTGCTCGCGGCATCGCTGCTCGACGGGCTGAAGGCTCGCCTGCCCGAGGGCACGCGGTACTACGGGATCGGCGGGCCGCGCATGACGTCGGCGGGCTTCGAAGCGCACTGGCCGATGGACCGGCTGACCGTGCGCGGCTACGTCGAAGCGCTGCGGCACATTCCCGACATCCTCGGCATCCGCAACGAACTGAAGCGCCAGCTGCTGGCCGAGCCGCCCGACGTCTTCATCGGCGTCGATGCACCCGATTTCAATTTCGGCCTCGAACATCCGCTGCGCGACGCGGGCATTCCGACCGTGCACTTCGTGTGCCCGTCGATCTGGGCATGGCGCGGCGGACGGATCAAGAAGATCGCCAAGGCTGTCGATCACATGCTGTGCGTGTTTCCGTTCGAAACCGCGCTGCTCGAAAAATCGGGAATTGCTGCGACCTACGTCGGCCATCCGCTCGCCGACGAGATTCCACTCGAACCCGACACAGCCGGCGCGCGCCGCACGCTGGGGCTGCCGGAAGGCGGTCCGGTGATCGCAGTGCTGCCAGGCAGCCGGCGCTCCGAGATCGCTCTGATCGGCCCGACGTTCTTTGACGCGATGGCGCTGATGCAGCAGCGTGAACCGGGTGTCCGGTTCGTGATGCCCGCCGCGACGCCGGCGCTGCGCGAACTGCTGCAACCGCTGATCGATGCGCATCCCGGCCTCGCGCTGACGGTCACCGACGGTCAGTCGCAGGTCGCGATGACTGCAGCCAACGCGATCCTCGTGAAGAGTGGCACCGTCACGCTCGAAGCCGCGCTGCTGAAGAAGCCGATGGTGATCTCGTACAAGGTGCCCTGGCTGACCGGCCAGATCATGCGCCGGCAGGGTTATCTGCCGTACGTCGGGCTGCCGAATATTCTCGCGGGCCGCTTCGTCGTGCCGGAAATCCTGCAGCACTTCGCGACCCCCGAGGCGCTCGCCGACGCGACCTTGACGCAGTTGCGCGACGATGCGAACCGGCGCACGCTGACGGAAATCTTCACGGAGATGCATCACGTGCTGAAGCAGAATACGGCGCAGCGTGCCGCGGAAGCGGTCGCCAGCGTGATCGGCACGCGCAGGGCGCCGCGATGAACGCGGCTCGCCGTCCGCGGGCAGCTTCGCAGAGCGGCCTCGATTTCGAGCAGCCCGGCGACATCGTCTGCGGTGTCGACGAAGCAGGGCGCGGGCCGCTTGCCGGCCCGGTCATGGCGGCCGCGGTGATCCTCGATCCGAAGCGCCCGATTCTCGGGCTCGACGATTCGAAAGTGCTGAGTGCGAAGAAGCGTGAGGCACTGTACGAGAAGATCGTCGACCGGTCGCTTGCGTATTGCGTCGCATCGGCGTCGGTCGAAGAAATCGACACACTCAACATCCTGCATGCGACGATGCTCGCGATGAAGCGCGCGGTCGAAGGTCTTTCGATCGTGCCGACACTCGCGAAGATCGACGGCAACCGCTGCCCCACACTGACCGTGCGGAGCGTTGCCATCGTCGGCGGTGACGCGCTCGTGCCGAGCATCTCGGCCGCATCGATCCTCGCGAAGGTCACGCGCGACCGGATGCTGCTCGAACTGCATCAGGTTTTCCCTCACTACGGCTTCAACGCGCACGCGGGCTACGGCACGCCGCAGCATCTCGCGGCGCTGCGCGAACATGGGCCGTGCGAGCATCATCGCCGGTCGTTCGCGCCGGTGCGGGAAGCGCATCTGCGGCTCGGCTTGCAGTCCCGGGTCGTGGCCGTGTCGCCTGGCGACACAACCGACGACGACGCGTTCGGCGAACGCGCCGCTTTCTGATCCCTCGTTTTGTGCAGCCTGTGAAAGCGATCACGTCGCGGGACAATCCGCTCTACAAACACCTGAAGGCACTGGCAGGTTCGACGCATCTGCAGCGTCGCAGCGGTCATGCGCTGCTCGAGGGTTTTCATCTCGCGAGTGCGTACCTCGACGCGGTCGGCCAGCCGGAGACCTGCGTCGTGACCGAAGGCGCGCTCGATCACGACGAAGCACGCGCGATCGTCGAGCGGATCGACGCATCGCACGTCGTCACGCTGCCGGATGCGCTGTTCGGCCAGCTGTCGACGGTCGTGAGCGGCGTGGGGATGCTGCTGCTCGTCGAACGGCCGGCAGCGCCGCTACCTGAACGTGTCTCGGGGACTTGCGTAGTGCTCGACGGTATTCAGGACGCGGGCAATGCGGGCTCGATCCTGCGCAGCGCGGCGGCCGCAGGTATTGCGCAAGTGTTCTGTGCGCCGGGTACGGTGTACGCGTGGTCGTCGAAGGTGCTGCGCGCCGGGATGGGCGCGCATTTCCTGCTGCAGATTCACGAGGACGTCGAGCCGGACGCGCTGCGCGAACGCCTCGCGGTGCCCGCGGCGATTACCGATTCGCACGGCGCCGAAGCGCTCTACGACTGCGATCTGAGCGGGCCGCTCGCGTGGGTGTTCGGCAACGAAGGGGCGGGCGTGTCGCCGTTCTGGCGCGAGGCCGCGACGCAGCGCGTGACCATTCCGCAACCGGGCGGCATGGAGTCGCTGAACGTCGCCGCGGCCGCCGCCGTCTGTCTGTTCGAACAGTGCCGGCAGCAGCGCAGGAGCTAGGACGCGCTTAGTACGCCGGCTTGTCGAGCTTGATTTCCTGCAGGATCGTCGTCGCGATTTCTTCGATCGACTTGTGCGTCGACGACAGCCACTTGACGTTCTCCCGCCTCATCATCGTTTCCGCCTCGTTGATCTCGTAGCGGCAATTCTCGATCGCTGCGTACTTGCTGCCCGGGCGGCGCTCGTTGCGGATCTCCGAGAGCCGCTGCGGATCGATCGACAGCCCGAACATCTTCTGCCGGTGCGCGAGCAGCGGCGTCGGCAGCTTGCCGCGCTCGAAGTCTTCGGGGATCAGCGGATAGTTTGCTGCCTTCACACCGTACTGCATCGCCAGATAGAGGCTCGTCGGCGTCTTCCCGCTGCGCGATACGCCCACCAGGATCACGTCCGCGTCGGCGAGATTGCGGTTCGACTGACCGTCGTCGTGAGCGAGCGAAAAGTTGATCGCCTCGATGCGGTTCTTGTATTCCTCGGTATCGGCGTTCTGGTGGCCGCGGCCCATCGCGTGGCTCGACTTCAGTTCCAGTTCCAGTTCGAGCGGCTCGACAAAAGTCTGGAACATATCGAGCACTAATGCATTCGAACCCTTGACGATCTGGTTCGACGCGCTGTCGACGAGCGTCGTGAACACGATAGGCCGGCGGCCTTCCACGTCGCGCGCTTCATTGATCTTTTCGAGTGTCGCGTAAGCCTTCTCGGTCGAATCGACGAAGGGCACGCGGACGAGGCGGAATTTCTGGTCGAACTGGGAGAGGATCGAATGCGCGAAGGTTTCGGCAGTGATCCCGGTTCCGTCGGAAACGATGAATACGGTGGGCGGCATCGAGTGGGGCTAAAACGGGAACATGAGCATGAGCGTGCTGATACGCAGCAGCATTGCCCGGCTGAAACAGCGCCGCGGATGCGCCGTCCGGCGGGCTGGCCGGAAAAGCGGTGGCGTCGCCGCGACGCGCCTTGGGTCGCGCAGGCGGGCGCCGGGTGCCGGCTGTGGCCTCGCAAGGCCCGACGGCGGTCCGGGTGCACGTTCGAGGCGCAATTCTCGTCCGACTGTCACATTTCCAGAGTCGGCACGGTAGAATAGCGGCAACCTGTTGGATAAGCAATTGCAGGCGAACCGACAGCCATATTCGGCTATCGCCTCGCTTTTTGATCGCAATTCGCGCAGTCTGCATTCAAAAGCGCCGAACGTTCCATTTCGTCGCCCGCACGATGCAGCTTGCGCTCCGGTGCTTCACGCGCCGGGCCATGTCCGCGACGCGATTGCTTCTCCAACAGGTTGTGCAAGGCGCGTCCACCGCTTCTTATAAGCGCACGCGTTCAAGCCCACTTGCGCAACCGAGAATTTTTTCACACTTAGGGGCTTGTATGACTAACGCAGCTAACGTCGCAAAGGATCAGGCGTATGTAATTCCGTTCGAGCAGTTGCGCATGACCGACGTCGAAGTCGTCGGGGGCAAGAACGCGTCCCTCGGCGAGATGATCAGCCAGCTTGCGCAAGCCGGCGTGCGCGTGCCGACAGGCTTCGCCACGACGGCGCTCGCGTTCCGCGAGTTCCTGCATCACAACACGCTCACCGAACGGATCGCGAAGCGTCTCGAAACGCTGGATGTCGACGATGTGAAGGCGCTTGCCGAAGCCGGCAAGGAGATCCGTCAATGGATCGTCGATGCGCCGATGCAGCCGCGTCTCCAGGAAGAGATTCGCGCCCAGTTCGAGACGCTCACGAAGAGTTCGCCCGAAGAGCTGTCGTTCGCGGTCCGCTCGTCGGCCACCGCGGAAGATCTGCCGGACGCTTCGTTTGCCGGTCAGCAGGAGAGCTACCTGAACGTCGTCGGTATCGACGACGTGCTCGACCGCATGAAGCACGTGTTCGCGTCGCTGTATAACGACCGGGCCATTTCCTATCGCGTCCACAAGGGCTTCACGCATGCCGAGGTCGCGCTGTCAGCGGGCGTACAGCGGATGGTTCGCTCGGACGTCGGTGCGGCGGGCGTGATGTTCACGCTCGACACCGAGTCGGGCTTCAAGGACGCGGTGTTCATTACGTCGAGCTACGGTCTCGGCGAAACCGTCGTCCAGGGCGCGGTGAATCCGGACGAGTTCTACGTCTTCAAGACCACGCTCGCGCAGGGCAAGTACCCGATCATCCGTCGCTCGATCGGCTCGAAGCTGATCAAGATGGAATTCACGAAGCCGGGCGAGCCGGGCCGCGTGAAGACCGTCGACGTCGCGCACGAACAGCGCAACCGCTTCTCGATCACCGACAACGACGTGATCGAACTCGCGAAGTACGCGGTCATCATCGAGCAGCATTACCAGCGTCCGATGGACATCGAGTGGGGCAAGGACGGCCGCGACGGCAAGATCTTTATCCTGCAGGCACGTCCTGAAACGGTGAAGAGCCAGGCGGCGGGCAAGGCCGAACAGCGCTTCAAGCTGAAAGGCCAGTCGCAGGTGATCGCCACCGGCCGCGCGATCGGCCAGAAGATCGGTGCGGGCCCGGTGCGCGTCATTCACGATCCGTCGGAGATGGAACGCGTGCAGCCGGGCGACGTGCTGGTCGCCGACATGACCGATCCGAACTGGGAGCCGGTGATGAAGCGCGCGGCCGCAATCGTCACGAATCGCGGCGGCCGTACCTGTCACGCGGCGATCATCGCACGCGAGCTGGGCGTGCCGGCGGTGGTCGGCTGTGGCGACGCGACCGACCTGCTGAAGGACGGCGCGCTCGTTACCGTGTCGTGCGCGGAAGGCGACGAAGGCCGGATCTACGACGGCCTGCTCGAAACCGAAGTGACCGAGGTGCAGCGCGGCGAACTGCCCGAGATCCCGGTGAAGATCATGATGAACGTGGGCAACCCGCAGCTTGCGTTCGATTTCTCGCAACTGCCGAACGCGGGCGTCGGTCTCGCGCGGCTCGAGTTCATCATCAACAACAACATCGGCGTGCACCCGAAGGCGATCCTCGAGTACCCGAACGTCGATCCGGATCTGAAGAAAGCGGTCGAGAGCGTCGCGCGCGGTCACGCATCGCCGCGCGCGTTCTACGTCGACAAGCTGACCGAAGGCATCGCGACGATCGCCGCGGCGTTCTATCCGAAGCCCGTCATCGTGCGTCTGTCGGACTTCAAGTCGAACGAGTACAAGAAGCTGATCGGCGGTTCGCGTTACGAGCCGGATGAAGAAAACCCGATGCTCGGTTTCCGTGGCGCGTCGCGCTACATCGCCGAAGATTTCGCTGAAGCGTTCCAGATGGAGTGCATCGCGCTGAAGAAGGTGCGCGAAGAGATGGGCCTCGACAACGTCGAGATCATGGTGCCGTTCGTGCGTACGCTGAAGCAGGCGGAACGCGTGGTTGGCCTGCTCGCGAAGTTCGGGCTCAAGCGCGGCGAGAAGGATCTGCGCCTGATCATGATGTGCGAAGTGCCGTCGAACGCGATCCTCGCCGAAGAATTCCTGCAGTTCTTCGACGGTTTCTCGATCGGTTCGAACGACCTCACGCAGCTCACGCTCGGCCTCGATCGCGACTCCGGCATGGAACTGCTCGCGGTCGATTTCGACGAGCGCGATCCGGCGGTGAAGTTCATGCTGAAACGCGCGATCGAAACCTGCCTGCGGCTGAACAAGTATGTCGGCATTTGCGGCCAGGGTCCGTCGGATCATCCGGACTTCGCGCAATGGCTGACCGACGAGGGCATCGCGTCGATCTCGCTGAATCCCGACACGATCATCGAGACGTGGCAGGCGCTGGCGAAGTCGGGCAAGCAGTCGGTGAAGCAATAAGCATGGTGGCGATCGCTGCGGCAACGCGCCCCAGGGATCATGGCTGTAAATACAAGTAAGGTTCGTGCTATAAACACCCCGGAGACCCGGGGTGTTTTGTTTTAGGAGACCGACGTGGCGACAGGCGCACTCTTGTGGTGGGGCGCAGCGGGCGTGTTGATCGTGCTGGAGCTGCTGACCGGCACGTTCTATCTGCTGATGATCGCGCTGGGAGTTATTGCTGGCGGGCTTGCACATTGGGCCGGCGCGCCGTCGCACGTGCAGTTTGGCTGCGCGGCGGCGGTCGCGGCAATCGCTGTGATCGTGCTGCGCCGCTCGCGTTTCGGCGGTCGACGCGCGGGCGTCGAC
>NZ_JBOIGG010000014.1:0-197996 GCF_050742655.1 Paraburkholderia sp.
TCGCCCTTGTCGCCTGCATGCGCAAACTGCTCATCACGCTTAACGCAATGGTTCGCTCCAACACTCCCTGGCAGTCGGACTTCCATGACGCGTGACATTGCTCGTCTCAAGATAGTTGCTGTCGACCCGAGTTAGCGCTTTAGCGCTTACTCGGGTCCCATGTCGGAGTTGGCGCTTTAGCGCCTTACTCCGGCGTCGACCCCATTCCATAGCGGCGCGTCGCCCGACGCGTCATGTTTCCACGATACGCGCGGCAGTTAACCGGAAGCTGACGGCCAGATTAAATCGCCGTCAGGTACGGGAACGTCAGATGAATCGCGGGCCTGACCGCAAGCAGCGTGACTCAGAACTTGTGCCGGATGCCCAGCCTGACCGCGGCAGCGTGGTTGTTGCTCGATGGTGTCAGGTTGTTCAACGAAGCCACGGCGGTAACATCGCGCGAATCGACGCCCGAGGCCTTCTGATAGACGCCGACGCAATACACGTCGGTGCGTTTCGACAGGAAGTAATCGGCGCCAATCGACAGTTGGTGGTAACTGGCAGCGGGCTTCTCGCCGCTCTTGTCGGCGACACTGCCGCCATGCGTGTAGTCATAGGCCGCACCGATCAGGAACGCGGACGTGAACTGATATTGCGCGTTCACTTCGACGTTGTTGAAGACCGCCGTGCCCGAATAGCCATGCGGGTTCGCACCAGCCGACAGATCCCCCAGGTTGCTGAAGCGCGTATTCGAGTAGGTGAAGCCCAGTGTCGCCGCTCCGAACACATAAGAGCCCGCTGCCGCAGCGACGCTATAGGCGCGAGCCGAAATGAAGCCCGTGGTAACCGGCGACGCAAGCGACACCGATGCCGGCGTGACCGCGGCGGCAGCGCTATTGCCGAAAAACCCGACGTTCGGCGTCCGCGCGTTCAGGTACGCGGCAGCAAGACTGAGTGGACCGTTGGCATAGTTTGCGCCGAGCGACCAGACCTGATCGCCGGTTACGTCACCGGCCTGCCCGCCAGGGGCATACATACCGCTGAAAGAGAAGCCACCATACGTATTGCTCACGTACTTGACCGCATTGTTGGTCCGGACCGTGTTGTTGAAGTTGTCGAGATCGCCAGGATGAGCGGTGATATAGCCGCCCCACTGGTCCCCGACTGCGAACAGACCGATCGAGGTCACGACCGAATCGTACTGTCGCCCCAGCATTAACGTGCCATACCGGCTGGATGCGAGACCGACATACGCCTGCCGGCCGAACATGCGCCCTCCTTGTCCGAGTGTGCCGGAGTTGACGTCGAAACCGTTCTCCAGCACGAATAGCGCACGAACACCACCGCCGAGATCCTCCGTCCCCTTGAGACCCCATCGGCTGCCCTGAAGGACACCGCTCGACAGGTTATAGAGCGCGTGTCCATTGGCGTTCGATTGATAGTTGATGCCCTCGTCGATGATGCCGTAGAGCGTCACCGAGCTTTGTGCGTGACTCGCCGACGAGATCAGCATCAGTGCCGCGATACCCGCAATCTTTTTGTCCATTCCCTTCTCCTCACCGTGGTTAATATTCATATTTCTTTTAGTCATCCGAAATTATTTACCGTCACCATTCCATTTTTATCTCACAGCATTCTGTCTAGCGCCCGCCTGTCCCGTCGATCGCTGGCTCCATCGCCACACGTCTGACAAACGGGAGCGCGAACGTTGAAAGCACGATGCAGCCGGTCACCGCGATAGCGGGCGACAGTCTGTTCCCTGTTGCGTGAATCAGCCAGACGGCAACCAGTTGCGTCATTCCGCCGAACAGCGCGACGCCGACGCTATACACGCTGCCCGTCGCCGTGGCACGCAACGCCTTGGGGAACATCTCGGGAATCAGCGTGATCGACGGTGCGCCCTGTATCGTGAAGAAGATGGACAGGCTGACGACGACAATGAACAGACGGGCAACACTGGGATTGCTCGTCAACCATGCGTCTGCGGGATAAAGCAGGAGGACCAGGACGACCCGTGCTGCAACGATCGGAACCATCCGGCCGAACGCGTCGGCAATCTTTCCGACGATGGGCGACAGAAACGCCATCACCAGACCCGACGCCATCGCACACGCGTAGGAAGCGGACTCATCGAGCTTCAGTTCGCGAATCGCATACGTGGGAATGAAAAACAGGATCATGTACGCGGTGACGGTACCGCCCATGATGAGGAAGATACCGGCGACGACGTCGCGTGCATGGCCCCTCAACAACGCGACGATGGGCGAGCGGGAAGCCGCTTCGTCGACCGTTCCTCGCGGAGGCGGGACCTCGAGCCCGGACAGCTGACGGCGAATCAGGATGCCGATCGGAAGAATCACCGCACCGGCAAGGAACGGCAACCGCCAGCCCCACGCATAAAGCGCGTCATGAGGAAGAAGCCACGCAAGCAGCGCCGCCGACGCCGCACCCGCCGCGATACCGAGCCCCTGGCTGGCCAGTTGCCAGCTCGTGTACCACGCCCGCGCGCCCGGGGGTGCGTGTTCGAGCAGCACGGTCGTCGCGGGGCCGACCTCGCCGCCCGCGGAAAACCCCTGAATAAGCCGCGCGACGACCATGATGATCGGTGCGGCCACCCCGACGTCGGCATAGGTCGGCGCGAGGCCCGCGAGACAGACGCCGAGTGTCATCAACGACAGCGTCAGCGTCATCGCCGCGCGCCGGCCGGCGCGATCGGCGTACATGCCGATCAGCACGCCGCCCACCGGCCGCATCACGAAGCCGACGCCGAACGTGGCGACCGACGACATCAGCTGACCGTCCGCACTGAGCGGCGAAAAAAACTGATGCCCGATGATGATGGCGAAAAAGCCGAACACGGTGAAGTCGAAAAACTCCAGCGCATTGCCGATGGTCGTCGCGCTCAGAAGCTTCGACCGCGACGTTCGGGCAGTTTCGGGTAAGGCGATGCTCAAGTGGTCTCCCATGATGTCTCTCTGATGGAAGCTGGATGGAGGGTGGGTCGATGCGGCAATGCGATGCTTCACGCCCTGGGCGCTCCCCGCGAAGCGGCAAAGTCCTGAACCGGATAGCGTGCGAGTTCGTCGAGCAGAAATGTCCATCCGCGCAGCCCTTCGCCGATCGAGCGGATGTAGAAGAATTCATTCGGCGCGTGCACGTCTTCGTCGGGCAGGTTGTAGCCGAACATCAGCGTGTCGACACCCAGCATCTCCTTGAAGATCGAGGTGATCGGCACGCTCGCGCCGAGCCGGACGTGGGTGGGTCGACGACCCGTTTCGTTGAGCAGCACGGTTTCGGCCGCACGGACGAGCGGATGGTCCGGCGACAACGTGGACGCGGGCGCCCCGCCGTGCGTCGCCAGAATCTCGAGCGATACGCCATGCGGACAATGGCGCTGCAGGTGCTGCACGACCCGTTCGAGCACGTCCGCCGGATTCTGGCCTTCGACCACCCGCACGGTGAGCTTCGCGCTCGCGACGTTCGGGATGATCGTCTTGCCGCCTGCGCCGGTATAGCCGCCCCACATCCCGTTGACGTCGAGCGACGGACGCAGCGTCATCTGCTCCCTGACCGTGTAGCCGGGCTCGCCGTGATGCGTGGCCGCGACATCGGCGACATAGGCGTCCGCATCGAACGGAAAAGCGGCGGTGTGGGCCCTCTGCGCGGGCGTGAGCGGCGCGATGCCCGCATAGAACCCCTCCACCGCGATCGCACCGCTTGCGTCGTGCAGCGACGCGACCAGCCGCGCCATCTCATGCAGCGCGTTACGAACAAGGCCGCCGTAGCGTCCCGAGTGCAGATCCTTGCTCGCGGTGCACACGCGAAATTCCAGCTGGCCGCTGCCTCGCGCACCGGTGTTGATCGTCGGTACCTCCGCGCTTGCGCGACCGCCATCGGCCGACAGCACCGCATCGACACCGAGCAGATCGCGATACCGCTCGATGATGCCCCTGAGCGATGGACTGCCCGTCTCCTCCTCGCCCTCCAGAAACACCTTGACGTTCACCGGGCACTGCCCCGTCACCGCGAGGAACCCCGCAATGACCTCCAGCGCGATCGTCGTCGAGCCCTTGACGTCCGACGCACCGCGCGCAAAGAGACGCCCGTCCCGCTCCGTCGGTTCGAACGGCGGACTGTTCCACAGTTCGAGTGGATCGGCGGGCTGCACGTCGTAGTGTCCGTAAATCAGGATCGTCGGCTTCCCCGGCGCACCCAGCCATTCGCCGTAGACCGCCGGCTCGCCACCTCCGTCCAGTTCGCGGATGTTGTGCAGCCCGATCTCTTTCAAGCGCGTCGCGAGGTACTGTCTCGCTTCGTTCATATGCGGCGCGAACGCGGGGTCCGCACTGACGCTGGGAATACGGAGCAAGGTCTTGAGCCGCGCCAGGATGGGCGCGTGCTCCACCCGAAGATAATCCACCACATGTTCGATCATAGGTATTCCGGTTTCGTAGTCTGTTTCGCGAGTCATCAGTAGATCGGGGGGAAAACGCCAGGCCCCCACAGCGTGCTGCACTTGTGCACCGTTTCGAATGCGGTGTTCGAGACCGTGCTCGACGGCGACGTCAACTCGATCGTCTCGCGATCGCCAGGACCGGCATAACGCGGCCAGCGGGGCAGTGTCGGGTCCGTACCCGTGCCGTTCGGATCGCCGAGGCGAACAAAGTTGCCGAGATACTTCTTCATCTGGACACCGAGCGCCTGCATGGCAGGAGCCGGATTGCTGCCCGCGACAGCCGACGGACCGAACCAGTAAGCCGCATCGGTGCCATGCGCTGTCCCCAGATAGAACGTCTTCGGGTCGGTCGGGAACGACAGCGTCGGATCGGTGAATTCCCATCCGTACACCGGTACCCATGCGGCGAGCTGGTCGCGGCGAGCGCTGTTGCCGCAGCCGTACAACGCGTCGCCCATTGCGCGGGCGAAACCTTGCGCGGGCACCGCATAGTTCGCGAGTGGATAGGCCGCCTCGATCGCCGACGTGTCGTAGCCAGGCGGCGCAAGCGATGCGATCGCCTGCGTATAGACCGACGCCGACAACGTGGGGGGGACGAACAGCGTGCCCTCGTCGTACACGCCGCCGATCATGACCGGCACGCGGTTGAAGGTACCCGCAGCGAAGGAGACAGCCGGCACCTGCGTGACGATCTTCCCGTCGATGGTCGGACGCCACTTGCCGGCCGTCTGCGCCGCCACGAGATCGTCGGGGGACTTGCCGCGCAGACACGCGACGACATCCGTCGCACCGCCGCACCCTACAGCCTGGATCAGCGTATCGCCTTGCGCGGTCGCGGTTGAAGGCATCAGATTCGAGTACGCGCCGCCGCCGCCACTTTGCATGACCGCCTTGCTGAACAGCCCCTTCGATTGCGGCGACTGCAGCAGCGTGAACATCGACGTGGCGCCGGCCGACAGGCCCCACACCGTGACGTTAGCCGGATCGCCGCCGAATGCCGCAATGTTCTTCTGCACCCACTGCAGTGCAGCCTGCTGGTCCATGACGGCGAAATTTCCCAGACTGCTGTCGCCGGCCGATGCCTGTAGCGCCGCATTCGCCAGATAGCCCAGCGCGCCCAACCGATAGTTGAAACTGACGAACACGAGGTTGTCCGTCGTCGCGATCGTGCTGCCGTCGATCTGCGCGCCCGAACCGATCGTGAACGCCCCGCCATGAATGTAGACGAGCACCGGCAACTTGCCTGTGGCCCGTGCGGACGCCGGCTCCTGCACGTTGATGAAGAGACAGTCCTCCGCCATGGCGTTTGCGGGGATGTTGTTTTGCGCAGTCGGTTGCGGACACGCATTACCGTAGGCCGCGGCCGTCAGCGTGCCGGTGCGGGACGCCGGCGCCTGCGGCGGCCTCCAGCGCAACGCGCCGACGGGAGGCTGCGCATAGGGCATCCCGAGCCACGCAACGATGTCACCGCTTTGCGCCCCGACGACGGGACCTTCCGTCGTCTGAACCTTGAGACTCGCCGTGCTATCCGCGCTTTGCTGAACCCCGCCGCCACATCCTGCGAGCGCAACCGCGAGCACGGTGGCGAACAGCGCGAAGCCAGGCATCCTCCATCTGTCTGCTTTCATCTCTCCCCTCATTCATGTCTGCACGTCTGTGTCGACCGAGCCCGATAGCCAGTCGATGACGCATGCTAGAAATCCGAAATTCATATGTCCAATGCATTGTTTTTTTGATTATCATTACATTCCCTGATAGGAAAACTCCCGCCATACCTCACGGAATACCTCACGCAATACGGTCTCTGAACAGGGATTCACGATGAACCTGCATCACCTCGAGCATTTCCTCGCACTCGTCGAAACAGGCTCTTTCAGCAGGGCGTCGGAAGCGCTTCATCTCACGCAGCCGGCGTTGAGCCGCAGCATCCAGATGCTTGAACAGGAGCTCGGCACGCGGTTGATCGATCGCATCGGCAAACGAAACGAACTCACGCCGTTCGGCGTCGTGGTCGCGGAGCGCGCACGAAAGCTCGTGTCCGATGCGGTGGATCTGAAGCACACCGCGCAGTTGCTGACGCAGGGGGAAGGAGGCACGGTCCGCCTTGGGTTGGGATCCGCGCCCAATGCGATGTTCGCCGGGCCGTTGCTGTCGTACATGCTGAGCAAGTACCCGCGCGTCGGCGTTCATCTTTTAACCGGCGGTCCCGAAGCACAGGTGGCCGCTTTACGGGAACGTGAGTTCGACGCACTGCTCATGCATTCGCGCTCCATTGCGCCACAGGAAGATCTGCGCATCCAGTTGCTGGGCCGGGTGCAGTCCGGTTTCATGTGCCGGAGCGGTCATCCGCTAGCGAGGCGCCGTCGCGTGGAATTCGCCGAGATTGCCCAGTATCCGGTCCTTGCGACCAAGTTGAGCGACGACGTGACGCGCGCGCTGATCGAGCGCTTCGGGCCGGACGCACATCCAGCCCGCTTTCTGCGCGCATCGTCGGATTCCGTCGCGGCGTTGATCGAGGCGGTCCTGACGACGGACGCGATCGTTCTCGGCACGCTCGCCACAGCGCGTGTGTGGCTCAGCAGCGGCGACATCTCAGTGGTGCGTCTAGATCTGCCGCCCGAGGCCACGGCGCAGTATGCGTTCGTCACGCTTGAAGGCCGCACGGAGTCCCCCGTGCTCGAAACAATCCGGCAGTTCTGCGTCGAGCTCGCGCTCGGCGAGGCGACGCAGGCGGTTAGCGGCCGGAAAGCGAAGCGCGGCCGCTGATCCGGCCGCGTGTTGCTACATCGATAAGCGTCGCGCTACACCATCATCCCCCCCGACACCTCGATCCGCTGCGCGTTGACCCAGCGGTTATCGTCCGACAGCAGCGCGGCGATCATCGGGCCGACGTCGTCCGGTTCGCCCGCGCGTCCGAGCGCCGTCATCTCGGCCACACGCTTGTTGACTTCGGGGTTGTCGCGCACCATGCCGCCGCTGAAGTCGGTCGCGATCGCGCCCGGCGCGACCGTGTTGACACCGATGCCGCGCGGACCGAGTTCTTTCGCGAGGACCCGGGTCAACACCTCGATAGCCCCTTTCATCGATGCATAGGCCGTGACGCCGGGCATCGAAACGCGCGTCAGCCCCGACGAAATATTGACGATCCGTCCGCCGTCGGCGATCAGCGGCAGCAGCTTCTGCGTCAGAAAGAACACGCCCTTGAAATGAATCCGGTAGAGGGTGTCGAGTTCGTCTTCGGTCGTCTCGGCAAATGCGTTATGCAGCGACGTGCCCGCATTGTTGACGAGGTAGTCAAACCGCTGCGCGTCGAGCGACGTCAGCGCCTGGCGGACCTCGCCAACGAAACGATCGAACGACGCCGAGTCGCCGGTATCGAGCGGCAACGCCACCGCGCGGCGTCCGGCCTCGGCGGCCGCCGCGACGACGTGTTCCGCTTCTGCCCGATTCGAGCGATAAGTGAAGATCGAATCGACCCCGCGCCGGGCGAGGCTCAGCACCGTGTTGCGGCCGATCCCGCGGCTTCCGCCGGTGACGATTGCGATTCGGGCCCGTGAATCAGGCGTGTTTTGCGTCGACATGACTTGCTCCTGTGGGTTACGTGACAGCAAAGATAGCCTTCGCGCCCCACCGGTTGAATACCGAAACTCGCCCACTTCTTGCCTGATCCTGCTCGACCCGCTATAACATCCGGATGCCGCACCTACGCACACAAACGCAACCCACACACCGGAACCCCGCCATGTCAGATGCTCTCGTGGACGCCGTCGCCCGCTATACCGATGCGCAGCCCGGACAGAATCCGTTCGTCACGGCAATCAACGGACTCACGCTGCTTCGTTCGCTACACGAGCAACGGGCTGTTCACCGGATCTACCGACCCGCGCTCTGCATCGTCGCGCAAGGCAAAAAATGGACGACGTTCGGCGACCGGCGGTTCGAATACAACGCCGGCCAGGCGCTCGTTGTCAGCGTGGAGACGCCGGCGTTCGGCCGGGTCGTCGAGGCGAGTCCCGGCAAGCCGTATCTCGGCGTCATCATCGAGTTCGATCTCGCGATCATGCGCGAGGTAATGGAGGGACTGGACCGTCCGCCGAAAGCGGGCGGCGAAAGCGGCTCGGGGATCTTCGTCGCGAACTTCGACGGCCCGCTCGCCGACTGCGCGCTGCGTCTGGTTCGTCTGCTCGATACGCCCGATGCGATTGCCGCGATCCAGCCGCTGATCATGCGCGAGATCGCCTACTGGCTGCTGACGGGTCCGCACGGCGGAGAGATCGCGCGGCTTGCACTCGCGAACAGCCACGCGCAGCGCGTGATGAGCGCAATCCACGTGTTGCGCGAGCGCTTCGCGGAGTCGGTCCGTATCGAGGAACTGGCGTCGATCGCGCAGATGAGTCCGTCCGCGTTCCACCGGCAGTTCAAGACGCTGACGTCGATGACGCCGCTGCAATACCAGAAGCAGATCAGGCTGCTCGAAGCACGCCGGCTGATGCTCGCCGATGCTGCGAACGTCGAGACCGCGGCGTTTCGCGTGGGCTACGAAAGTCCATCGCAGTTCAGCCGTGAATATTCAAGGATGTTCGGTGTGCCGCCGCGACGCGACGTCACGGTGCGCAGAGCGGCTGCATGACGAATGCATCGGAGCGAACGCCTGCTTGCTCCGATGCATTCGAAACCCAACCCGCTTATTGCGCCTTCTTCGCCTCGGCGATGATCGCCGCAGCAACCAGAGCCGGATGACTCACCATCGCCACGTGGCTCGAATCGACGTGCGTCACCGTCGCGCCGATGTCCTTCGCCATCGCGGCCTGCAGATGCGGATCGATCATGTGATCGCGATCGGCAATGACAAACGCCGACGGCTTGCTATGCCACGACGCGGTCGTGACCTTCTGGCCGAGCGCATCCGACGACCACGGCCCCTGCGTCGCGGCGATCACGCGTGCTTCCGGCTCGGGCACGTCCTGCGCGAACTGATGAATGATCGCATCGGTGGAGAGCGTCAGGAACCCGCCCGAATCCTTCTTGAGCTGCGATGCCCATGCAGGCGCCGGCTTGTCCTTCAGCATGTCGTTGATCGACTGGCCGCTGTCCGGCGCAAACGCCGCGACGTACACGAGCGACTCGACCTTCGGGTCGTTGCCTGCCTCGGTAATCACCACGCCGGCCCACGAATGGCCGACCAGAACCACTGGGCCGTCCTGCGCATCGATCGCGCGCTTCGTCGCCGCGACGTCGTCCTGCAGCGACGTCAGCGGATTCTGCACGGCCACGACGTGCGCGCCGTGCGCTTCGAGGATCGGCACGACCTTGGCCCAGCTGGAGCCGTCCGCGAACGCGCCGTGAACCAGCACGATGTTCTTGCCCTTCAGGTCCTGCGGCGGTGCGGCATGAGCAACGGCCGCGAAGAGCGCGCCGCCGACCAGCAGCGCGGACATACTTTTTTTCAGGAGATGTGTCACGATTGGCACCCTTGTTTGGAATCGAGGAGAGACGCCAGAATGATCGATTTCGGCGAGAGAAGACATCGGTCGAATGACCGATGCGTCTACTGTCGAGCCCCCCGTCCCATCCGATGGAGATTCAGCGAGCATGTCGCAACCGCGTAGCCCGGTGCCCGTATTCGATGCGATGAAGGCGCTCGCGTTCGTCGGCGACCTGAGCATGGGCCAACCCACCGACCACTCGATCCGAACCGCATGGCTCGCGGGCCGCATTGCGCGCACGGCCGGCTTCGACGACGCTGCAGCGCACACTGTGCAGGACGCCGCGCTGATCCGCTGGTCGGGATGCACGGCTAATGCACCGGATTTTTCGGAACTCTTCGGCGACGACGTCGGCGGTCGCGAGGCGATGCTCGCCGGGCGCGCCAGCTGGTCGACGCGACTCGAACAGCACGGCGGCGGCGCCGTGGCGATAAAGCCGCTCGCCGAGATTCACTGCGAGGTGTCCGGCGAGGTCGGGGCGCGGCTCGGGTTATCCGCCGCCACGCAGGCGATCCTGCGCAATGTCTTCGAAACGTGGGACGGCGGCGGTCTGCCATCGCAACAGGGCGAGGCATCCGTGCCACCAGGCGTTTTCGTCGTCGCGCTCGCGGGCGATCTCGAGATATTCAGCCGCACCTACGGTGCGGTACGCGCACGGGACTTGATCTCGCGCAAGAGCGGGGTGGCCTATCCGCCCGATCTCGCTGAAGCCGTCCTCTCCGAAGGAGAACGCTGGATCGCGGAACTCGATGCGCGCACCCCGCACGCACTAGCCGCGTCGCTCGCGGAGCCGCACTCTGCGCGAACCGCCGCCGTCGAACTGCTCGCCGACATCATCGATTTGAAACTCCCGTGGATGACCGGCTATTCGCGCGCGGTCGCGACCGCAGCCGCGGACTGCGCCGCGAACAGCGGCTGCACGAACGAAGCCGTCGAGACGGTCTATCGGGCTGGGCTGATCCACGGGATCGGGCGCGCGGCTGTACCCAACCTGATCTGGGAGACGCGTGGTCCGCTACCGGAGTCCGCATGGGAGAAGGTGCGGCTCGTCCCCTACTGGACGTCCCGTGCTGGCAGGCAGGCGGGCGAACTCGCCGACGCCGCCGAACTCGGCTCGTACGCATACGAACGAAACGACGGCAGCGGCTACTTCCGCGCGCTCGGCAAGCCAGCCATCGACACGATCGGCCGCGAAGCGCAGATCATCGCGGCGGTCGTCGCATGGGTCGCGCTGCGTTCGCGGCGGCCCTGGCGCGATGCGCTGCCGGACCACGAAGCCGCTGCGCTGCTGCGCGACGAAGCGACACGCGGCCGTTTCGACCGGACGGTGATCGACATGCTGGTCTCGGGTGGTCGCGCGGAAAGCATCGAGCTGCGCAGGGATGGGGCGGGCAGCGTGCTGACGCCGCGCGAACTCGACGTCCTGCGCGCGATCAGCCGTGGCGGCAGCAACAAGGAAGTCGCAAAAGCATTGACGCTCAGTCCGAGCACCGTGCGAACGCATGTCGAAAATACGTTCCGCAAACTGGGTTGCTCGACGCGCGCGGCGGCGACGTTGAAGGCGTCGTCGATGGGGCTGCTGTGAGGAATCGTTTAGACCCGACACGGATTTCTCCGCGTCGGGTCTAAACGCATCGTTCGCAGCTTAGAACTTGTGCCGGATACCGAGGCTCACCATTTCCTGCGTGCTGGTCCCCGCGACGCCGTACGACCCGATCGACGCTTCTGCGCTGCTCACCGTGCCGTCGGCGTTCAGCTGCTCGCCGCTCGCGTGCTGCCATGCGCCGACCAGATAGACGTCGGTACGCTTCGACAGGCTGTAGTCCGCGCCCAGCGAAACCTGGTGATACGTGGCGCTGGTGTCACCGGTCGCCTTCGTATAGCTGTAGCCCACACCGACGAGCAGTGCCGGCGTCGCCTGATAGTTGACGAACGCCTGGCCGGTGTTGAATTTCTCGGTCGACGCGAAGGCCGACTGCGCATCGGCCTTGTACGCCGAATTGCTGTACGCCAGGCCGAACGTGTACGGTCCCGCGACATACTGACCCGCGACGCGCGCGATGTTGATCGACCTCGCCGTCACGTAGCCCGAGTTGACCGGACCATCGAACGTGCCATCCGACGTCGACGACCACGCGGTGCGAAGCGTGCCGGAGTTCGAGTTATCCGCGACGAAGTAACCCGCCGACAGCGACAACGGACCGTTGTTGTACGCCGCCGCCGCCGACCACGTCTGCCCCGAACCGGTCTGCCCCGCCACGCCGCCGAGCGCGTACATCGTCTCGACCTGCAGGCCGTAATACGTCGGCGACAGGTACTTGATCGCGTTGCTGGTCCGTGAGCTGTTGTCGTAGTTGTCGACGTCGCCGGCCGTCGCGAACGTGCTGCCGAAGTAGTTGTCCTCGGTCATGCCCTGCACCAGGTCGACGAGCGGATCGTACTGGCGACCGAGCGTCAGCGTGCCGTACTGCGCGCTTTGCAGGCCGACGTAGGCCTGGCGTCCGAACTCCGACGTCGTGCCGTTATACGAACCCATCTTGCCGTTGTTCACGTTGAAACCGCTCTCCAGCTGGAAGATCGCCTTCAGGCCTCCGCCGAGATCTTCGGAGCCCTTCACGCCCCATCGGCTGCCCGACAGATTGCCCGAGTACAGTCCGAGCTGATTGCTTCCTGTGGCGGTCGCGTTGTGCGTGTACTGAACGGATTCGTCGATCAATCCATACAGCGTGACGCTGTTCTGGGCGTGTGCCGTACTGGCCATCGCCCCGAATAACGCGAGAGACGCGAGTGTCTTTTTCATTCCTGATTCTCCAAGGGTGTAACGAGGCGCAGTGCGCCTGCAGTGCGTTGTCTCGCCGACGTTGCGCGAGACGTTCGACTCGAAATCCGGCCGTGCATTTATTGCGGTGTCGACCGGACGCGCCATTAGCGCACGCCAGATAAGCGCAGCCGTTGGCTGCCGGCAACAGCGGTTCTTACGGTCTCTTTCGAAGGGCACCGCCCGTAAATATCGGCGCGCGACGCATGCGCTGCGTGCGCGTGTCGGCGCTTGCCGAACAGCCGCGCTGCGTATCGTTTGCGCGGGATTGCATCGTGCGTTGCAGTGCTTGCCATCGGTGTCTGGCGAAAACAGAAGAACACGCACGGTCACGCGACGTGACGCGGTGAAAGGACTTGCAATGCATTCGGATGGGGACGTTCACGCGTATTTCGGCGAACAGCGCGCGCGCGTGTTCAGAAGCGGCTCACGGATAGTCGGAGAAACGCGATTCGGGTGTCGGTGTGTCGGGCATCGTGTAGCCCGGCACATTCGCGCGGAATTGCTGCGTCAGGCCATTGTCGATCCGGCTCAACCCGTTCAACTGCAGTTGCATCAGCACCCGCGTGCCGGTGCTCGGCGTCGTGGTCGTGCTGGTGTTCGTGTATTTCTCGACGGCGACGCTGAGCGCCCAGCAGTCCGCGTTGTACTGGACGCCAAGCAGACCGGTCAGCAGATGATGACTCACGACGTCGTAGTCGACCGATCCGACGGCGGAGAGCCGGCGAGTGATGGGCCACTGGCTGGACAGCAGCACCTGGTCCAACGCCTGATCGTCGAGCGTCGCATCGGCTCGCGCGTACAGGAACGCCGCGTTGATCACCTTGCCCGCGGCCGGCTTCCACGCGACGCCGGCGCTCGCCTGCGTGAACACATCGCTCGACTGGTTGTATTCGACGGCCGTCTGGACCGCCAGGTTGTCGCGCACGTTGAACGACGCACCCGCAATCAGGTTCGATGGTCCAACCGTTGGCGGATCGTCGCCGGACATCGTCACCTGGGTCGAGCGAAAGTAGTATTCCTGCGCGAGCACGAAGCGCGCGCGTTCCGCGCCGCTTGCAGCATCGATGAAGCGCGTCGTGAGACCCGCGGTCACGCGATTCATGTCCGACACACGATCGCCGCCGATGAAGCGGTTGCTCGTGAAGATTTCGGCAAGCCCGAAGTCGAGTGGCGCGGTGTCGAATATCGGTGCGAACGTCTGGTCGCGGTAAGGCGTGTACACGTAGTACAGACGCGGTTCGAGCGTCTGGATGAAATCGACACCAAACAGATTCACGTGGCGCTCGAAGGTCGCGCCCGAATCGAGACTCAGCGTCGGCACGTTGAAGCTGAAGGTTTTGGGCTGCCCCGTCGGCGCATCGCTGCCGATCGACGACAGGTCGTACGACGCGAAATGCCATTGCAGCTTCGGCGTGATGTACCAGCCCGGCCGCACGACCGAATAGCTGACGTACGGGTCGAACGTCAGACGCGTGCCCTGTGTCGAATCGCCGACCGGAATCGAGAATCGTGTCGCATCGGCGTCGGCGCCGAAGTCGAAACCGCCGACGTTATAGCGCGCGTATTTGACGTCGACCTCCGGCTCGCGGTTGTACGGCGGCGCCGTAGTGAACGACTGCCAGTTCTGGACCCGCGTCAGTACCGACCACGGCCCGTGGCTCCACGTCACGCCCGCTTCCTGCTGGAACAGCGTCTGCGTGCCGAGCATGAACGAACTGGTGTCCGACAGATCCGTCGTCACCGCCGCATCCGACACGCGGTTGTAGATCGCATAGGCGGCGAACCCGTCGCCGAGCGTCTGGTGATGCGTGAACGAAATCGCGTAGCGGTTCGTCTTCGTCGTCGCGTCGTTGGGCAGGAAGGCGACCGACAGCGTGCCCGAGTAAGTCGGCGACAGATAGCGATAGTCGGTGGTCAGCATCGCTCCGCGCTTCGAGATCAGGCGGGGTGTCAAGGTCAGATCGTAGTTCGGCGCGAGATTGAAGTAGATCGGCACCGACACGTCGTAGCCGTTCGTCGAACTGATCGAAAACATCGGCGGCAGCACACCGCTCTTGCGATCCCCGTTCAACGGAAACGACAGCCACGGCGACGCGAACAGCGGCACGCCCTGGAAGAACAGCACGCCGTCGTGCGCGATGCCCTCCTGCGCCGAGCTGTCGAGATCGAGCTTCGATGCCTTCACGAACCACGCGGGGTGCGCGCACTGGCAGGTCGTGTACGTGCCGTCGTAGACGGTTTCGCGGGTATCGTCGAGCAGGTCGACCCGCGAACCGCTCCCCGTGCCGCCGGTCAGGTTGAAGCGGTACTTCGGCGTGGGCATCGTCCCTTCGTTCGCACCGACGATCAGATGCGCGGTCGGCCCGACGAACAGGTTGCCATCGTTCGTGAGTTGCACGTGGCCGTACGCGTCGGCGGTATCGCTGTCGACCGCGTAGTGAATCGCATCGGCTTTCACGACCGACCGGTAGCGGCGCAGTTCGGCCTGCCCTTTGAGCGCGATGTCTGTGTCGATCGTGCCGGTGGCCGACAGGCCTTCGCCAAACATCGCGGTGGCTTCGCCGGGTTTCGACGGATGCTCTTCCAGTTGCAGCGCTAGCCTGAGACCACCTGCGCCACCGGTTCCGTCGAGCGGATCGGGTTGCGCGGCCGCGCCGCTCAACTGCGCGAACGCGCTGTGCGGTGTCCACACGGGCAGTGCAAGCAGCACATTCAACGAGATCCTGAGCGTCCAGGCCCGAAGCCCGGCGCGCCGGTTTGCAGTCGATGACAAGGTAGTTCGTCTGTTACGAGGGATGCGGCGGCCGATGCGCTACGCCCGGATGATTCGGGTGAGCGTCGTCGCTATCGCGTGCACGCGGCAGCGACGACTCGGGATCGAAGTCGGGTTCATGCGCGTGATCGCGCACGGTGTCGGTCGGAGAACTGGAACCTCAACGTTGACACACACCTGGCACAGGCGCAGTGACTGCCCGAGCCAGGTGTGTGTCACGTGTGCACGGTTACGACCGCTCGAACATTCCAGCGCGGTTAGCCGCGATGAAACCGTCGCGCCTGTCGCGACTGTCGTCAGACTTGCCTGCGCGGTTCGCGTCCGGTCTTCGTGCGATGGGTGCCAAAGGTGTTGCGGGAACGCCGTAGTCGACCGTCAGCGTCACCGTCGAATAGCGTTGTGCGGGATGAAATCCGCGCGACGTCTGCGGCGCATAGCGGCCCGACGAAAAGCCCTGCCGTGTCGTGCCGTCCTGTGCCTGCCATGCTTCGCACAGCAGATCGTGAAAGGAGTCCTTGAACAGTTCGACGCATTCGCCCGATGAACGCATGCTGGCGTCCAGCATGTCGGGCGGTTGCGCGAGACGGTTCGTGAGTAGCCATGCCGCGAACAGATTGCGCATCGTATCAACCTCCTGCAGTGAAACTCGACATGCGAGCACTCACGATAGCGGGAATGGTCGGCGGATGAGTTACCGCTGTGTTACTCGCGCTTACCGTAAGCGCAGCACAGGCCGCGCTAGTTCATCAGCGTGCCGGCATCGGGTGCAATACTGGATGCGATGTCGAATCGACTCGACAGGGCCTTGACCAGATGCGATGCACTGGGTGGAGGAAGCACGAACGCGGTCCAGCCGACGCCGCCATGGCGCAGCAGCAGCACCGGCCCCGCGAACAGCGGCGAGCGGTCGACGTGCCAGCACGGGTCCACCTCGAGCGGATAGTTCTGCGCGCGGACCGGCTCCAGCGGATGCGCCGGCTTCATCGTGCTGCGCAACTGGACAAGCTTCGCGATCAGTGCGTCGACGTCGTCGACGCGCAATAACGACGACTCGTTGTCGATCGAAAAGCGAACGGCGGTCGCGCCCGATTCGTCGACGAGTTCCATAGCCATGGTGTGATACATGAGCAAACCTTAGCAACCAGATGTGGGAGGGACACGATGCGGCGCGGGCTCGATTGCCCGGCTGAACGATGGGGTAAAACCATCATAGGGCAGTTTCTGCGCGGTTTTGTTGCCCGATGTTTACGTCGTGTTAAAGGGCAAACAAAGGGCAAATCCGCGTGTGAATCGCACCCCATCGGCATGGCCGCCGCCAGTCCGGCGCGGCGACCATGCTTTCCTCTTCCCCTGCTTGTGCTCATCAGCCGTTTGCTTTGGCCGCGGCCTCCTTTGTCATCAGGCGCTGCGCCTGCTGGTCGCCACCGCGTGCTTCCTGCGCGGTCTGCACGGACGTTTCGGTGAGTTCCGCCAGCGCCGCACGCGCCGCGCCGCTGATGCTTACCGTGTACGACGCGTGCGGCGAAGTCGAACCGGACGACGACGACTTGCTGCTCGTCGACGAAGCGGGCGCGGGGGCCGGAGCCGGCGGCGTTGCCGCCGCTTGCGCCGCGTGCTGGCCGATAGCCGAAATACTCATGGGTCTCTCCTTTTAAAAAAATAAAGGTGCTGCAGTCGGTCTATCGGCTGCCGGTATCGAGTGCTTGAACACTATATTTTTTTCTTTCCAGATATTTCTTAAGGTTCCGTTAAGCGTTGAGAGCGGCCCCCGACATAACGTTCCTCTTCATTTCCTCGTAAGCAATTCATAAGGAATCTGCCTGCATATTGGCGTCGAAATCCGGCGCCTGCCGGTATGCATGACTACGGATGGGAGAGACACTTGACCGACACCGCGAACTATTCCGCTGCGCTCATGCGCAACAAGGTCCCGGAAGCAACCCTCGTCTTCTGGGCGATCAAGATCATGGCAACCACCGTCGGCGAGACGGGTGCCGACTACCTGGCCGTGCACGTCGGCCTCGGCACTGCGGTGACGGGTGCTGCGATGTCCGTGCTGTTGCTGGTCGCGCTGACGGCGCAGCTTCGCGCTCGCGCTTACGTACCATGGCTCTACTGGCTGACCGTCGTGCTCGTCAGCGTGGTCGGCACGCAGGTCACCGATGCACTGACCGACGGTCTCGGCGTCAGCCTCTATGTGAGCACCGCCGTATTCGCCGTCGCGCTCGCGTGCACGTTTGCGCTCTGGTATCGAACCGAGCGAACGCTGTCCATCCACACGATCTTCACGACGCGTCGCGAGCTCTTCTACTGGGCCGCAATCCTGCTGACGTTCGCGCTCGGCACCGCGGCCGGCGATCTCGCGACCGAAGCGCTGGGGCTCGGCTTCACCTTCGGTGTGCTCGCATTCGCCGCGCTGATCGCACTGGTAACCGCCGCCTATTCCGCAGGCGCCAATGCGGTGCTGACGTTCTGGATCGCCTACATCCTGACGCGTCCGCTCGGCGCTTCGCTCGGCGACCTGCTTTCGCAGGCGCGCGATTACGGCGGCATGGGTCTCGGCACGATCCGCACGAGCGCGCTGTTTCTCGCGGTCATTGTCGTGCTGGTCGCGTGGTCGAGCGTCACGGAGCAACGCACCGTACGCATCACCCGCATCCGCGAGTAACGGTGCCGGCACGCTTCATCGTTCACACTCACTCAGGAGATCACTCGTGAATCAACGCAGGTTGAACCAGACGGTCATCGCATCGCTCATCGCGATCTCGGCGATCGGTCTCGCACACGTTTCGCCCGGCACGATCGGCATCGCTACCGCACAAGCGGCACAGGCGGCGCAGACCGCAGCCGCGTCGAAGCTCGGCGACCTGTCGCCGTTTCGCAAAGTCGCGACCGATACCGCGGCACTCGTCGACAAGGGCGACCTCGCCGGAGGCAAGGCGCGCATCAAGGATCTCGAGGTCGCATGGGACGACGCGGAACCGTCGTTGAAACCGCGCGCGGCAGCGGACTGGCACACGGTCGACAAGGCGATCGACCGCGCGCTCGCCGCACTGCGCGCCGCCACGCCCGATCAGGCAGCCTGCAGGCAAACGCTCGCCGGGCTGATCGCGACGCTCGACAAGGTAAGCGGCAAGGCAGCGTGACGACCCAACCCGCGACAACGTGCGTTTCTACGCGGCCGATCTCGCGCAGGCTACGCGCTGGAACGACACTGTCACCGGATGCGATGCGGGTTCGCGCGCCGGTGTCCGGGGTGGGTTTCGTTGATGGTGTAGATCGCGCGGCGCGGCCGGCCGATGCGGCAACGCCGATCCCGTATGACCACCGGCTCGAGCACGGAGACGCTGTCATTGCTCCGACAACGTATCGAATGCTCAAGCCGGGGTCGCGCCGGGCATTGCACCAGGCGTACAACGCGTGGTTTCTCTCAGGTCCTGCACCGATCGATTTATAGTCCGGCCAGTCCGGTCGGCAGCGGCACTGACTGTGTTCGAAGGCCGGGTCGTGTCGTCTTCCTGATCCGCGTCGATGAACTGCATCCGACGGGACCGCGACTTTCAGACCGGGTGGCGCCTCGTTTCGGGGAATTGTGCCCATGCCGGACCGGGCTGTCTTGACCGTGCGTCTCAGTTTTTGGGACACGACAGGGGGCATTGCGCGGATGGCCGCCATGTCTCCGATTTCGTCTGAATATAGATTTCGCTATATCAGGTTTGTTTTTGGGGATTCCGTTCGCGTTCGCTTATCCGATAAAATCGGCGCCGCGGTTGCTTCACGATGTGCCGCGGCGGAAACCGACAGCATGACCTACCACGCTACCCCTGCTGATTCAGGCCCTCTGCAGAAAGAGGGCATGGTCCACAGCCACTTCGACGTTGAGGCCCTCGCGCCGCACCAGCAACTGCTGGCATGGCGAGACCGGGTCGGCCATGTCATCGACGTTCTGCCCACCCGCTCCGCACTGGAGATGCCGTTCAACGCATCGATCGACCGCTATGGCGTCGGCGAATTCGTTTTTACCGATTGCCGCTCCGACACGATGCTGCTCGATCGGTCGCTCGCCCGCATCTCGACGGACAGCATTCGCGACTTCGTGTTCCACGTGTTCCTCGAAGGCGACGTCGACGACGTGTCGGTCCGCTCGTCTCCGCGCGCGGGCGGCACGGGTGCGGCCACCTTTCTCGCGCTCGACATGGGGCAGCCCGTCCGGATGCGGCGCAATGCCTGCCGCGTGCTCACGTTCTTCGTGCCGGGCGCACTGGCGGCGCAAGTGTTTCCCGATCCGGAAGCGCTGCACGGCCGGACGATGCGCGACGAAACACCGCTCACGCGCCTGATCCTCGAACACGTGACGGCGCTCGGCGGGAATGTCGCGGACATGGACGCCGACGCGGCGCGAAGCGCGATCCGCGCGGCCGCTGAACTGCTCGTCGCGGCATTCGGCAAGCAGGCCGGCCTCGACGGCAGTGTGCGCGCGGCGGCCCGTGCGGCGATGTTCGGCCACGTGCGGCGGCACATCCAGGCCAACCTTCGCAATCCGGATCTCTCGCCCGAAAACATCGTGGATTCGCTGCGACTTTCGCGCCCCAGCGTATACCGGCTGTTCCAGCACGAAGGCGGACTCGGCGCCTATATCCGGCACCTCAGATTGCGGCAGGCGGTCGACGAACTCGCCCGCTGCCGGCATCTCACGGTGACGGAGATCGCGTACGGACTCGGCTTCACGAGCTCGTCCGATTTCACGCGCGCATTCCGGCGCTCGTACGGCATGGCGCCGCGCGACTTTCGCGAGGTGGCCGCGGCGCGGGCGTGAGAAGCGTCCCTCACTGCGCCATGCATTCGCGCATGGACAGTCGAAGCGCTACCCGCGATGAGCCCGCTCCCGGAACAGCACGAACGCGCAGAAGCTCGTCGCGCACGCCAGCGCCACGTACCAGGCCGCGGATAATGGGTTGCCCGTCCATTTGATCAGCGCGGTGACGACGAACTGCGCCGTGCCGCCGAACAGCGCGACCGCGACGGCCATCGACGTCGCGAGGCCGCTCGCGCGCACCCGCGCCGGGAGCGCCTCCAGAACAAGCAGCAGGTTCACGCTCGTGCCGAGCGCCACCAGCACGCAGATCGCTCCGACACCCAGCAGCAGCGGCAGCGTGCCCTGCGCGCGGGTGATCATCATGAAGACCGGAACCACGAACAGCGCGGTCGCACCCGAGGTCGCGAGCACCAGCGGTTTGCGGCGCCGCAGCCGGTCCGCGAGCAGGCCCGACACCGGCGACACAATCGCCAGCAGCAGCGCCGACAACGCAGCCGAGCGGAACCCGACGGCGGCCGGCAGATGCATCACACGCATCAGGTAGCTCGGCATGTAGTAGACGACGACGTAGACCGTGACCGTGTGCCAGATCATCGTGAGCGTGGCGAGAATCAGCGTCGAGCGATGGTCGCGCCAGAGTTCGACGAGCGGCGCGCGATGGCGTACGTGGGTCGCGCCAGTCGCGTGGGTCGCGGCGGGCAGCGGGATCTCCCGAAGCTGGCGTCGCACGTAGATTGCAAGCGGCGCGACCAACAGACCGACGATGAACGGAATACGCCAGCCCCACGACGCGAGGTTCGCCGGCGACAGCGTGCTGGTCAGGAGCACGCCGAGCATCGCCCCAAGCAACGCCGCGCTCGCCTGGCCAGCCAGTTGCCAACTGACCCGGAAACCGCGGCGTAACACGGGCCCCGCTTCCAGCAGATAGCTGGCCCCCGCGCCCAGCTCACCGCCCGCCGCAAAGCCCTGCACGGCCCGCGCAAGTACGACGATCACAGGCGCGGCCAGACCGATCGCGCTGAACGGCGGACAGAAGCCAATCGCCGCGGTGCCGAGCGCCATCAGCCAGCAGGTCGTCGTCATCGCGGTCCGGCGGCCGACGCGATCCGCGTACGCGCCGATCGATATCGCGCCGAGCGGACGCATGAAAAAGCCGACACCGAAGGTGCCGGCTGCGAGCAGCAACGACGTCATCGGATCGGTCGACGGGAAAAACTGTTCGCCGATCGTGGCCGCGAAAAATCCGAATATCGTGAAATCGAAAATCTCGAGGCCGCCGACGAGCGCCGTCGCGACGATGACTTTGGAGAGCCGCTGGGTGGTTGGTGGATCGATGTCGATCCGTTCGTGTGTCGGGTTGGGTGTGGTCTGCACTGAGGGTCCTGTTTTCGTGGGCCGCGGGTGTTGGCCGGGCCACGTGAAATGGTACAGGACGTGTGCTGCAGGCGATGTCGAAATCGGGCCGAAGACGACAGACAGGTCCGTCGTCTTCGGCTACTCCGTCAGACGTGCGTCAGGCGCTCTTCTCCCCCGCAGCCGGGAACGGCAGCGTGTGAATCCGCTTGCCGGTGGCCGCGAAGATCGCATTCGCGACCGCCGGTCCGACCGGCGCGACACCCGGCTCGCCGACGCCGGTCGGTGCTTCGCCCGACTGCACGATGTGCACCTCGACCTTCGGCATCTCCGCCATCCGCAGCACCTGGTAGGTGTCGAAGTTGTTCTGCTCGACCTTGCCGTCCTTCAGCGTGATCGCGCTGTGCAACGCAGCCCCGAGGCCGAAGCCGATGCCGCCTTCCATCTGCGCGGCGATCACATCGGGATTGATCGGCGTGCCGCAATCCACCGCACAGACGACGCGCTCCACCTTCACGGTGCCGTCCTTGTCGACCGACACTTCCGCGACCTGCGCGACGAACGTCTTGAACGCCTCGGCGACCGCGATGCCGCGCCCGCGACCTTGCGGCAACGGTTTGGCCGGGTCCCAGCCCGCCTTCTGCGCGGCGAGTTCGAGCACGGCCTGCATGCGCGGTTCGTGTGCGAGCAGATCGCGACGGAACACGAACGGGTCCTTGCCCGCCGCGTGCGCGGCTTCGTCGATGAATGCCTCGACCGCGAACGCCGTATGCGAGCTACCGACGACCCGCCACCACAGCACGGGCACACCCGTCTGCGTGGTCGTCAGTTCGACCGAGACGTTTGGAATCGCGTAGGCCACGTTCGCGGCCCCCTCAACCGATGTCCCGTCGACCCCGTTCTTGACCATCACGGGCGCGAATGCCGTGCCGGCCATGATCGACTGGCCGACGATCCGGTGCCGCCAGCCGACCAGCTTGCCGTCAGCAGTGAGGCCTGCGTCGAGCTTGTGGAAATACATCGGCCGGTAGAGGCCGCCGTGGATGTCGTCCTCGCGGGTCCACTGCAGCTTGACCGGGGTGCCGTTCGCGCCCAGCGCCTTCGCGATCGACACGGCCTCGACGATGTAGTCCGAGCGCATGTTCGCGCGCCGCCCGAAGCTGCCGCCCGCATACAGCGTGTGAATCTTCACCTGCTGCGGATCGAGCCCGGCCGTGTGCGCGGCGTTGCCCTGGTCGACGGTCTGGAACTGGTCGCCCGCCCAGATTTCGCAGCTGTCGGCGGTGAGCTTGACGACGGCGTCGAGCGGTTCCATCGGCGCGTGAGCCAGATACGGGAACGCGTAGGTGGCCGAGATCTTCTTCGCCGCGCCCGCGAGTGCCTGCGTCGCGTCGCCGTCCTTGCGCGCGGATGCGCCGGGCTGTTCGGCGAGCTGCCGGTACTCGGCCATGATCGCGTCGGAGCTGCGCTTCTCGGCCTTCGAATCGTCCCAGTCGATCTTCAGCGCGTCGCGGCCCTGCTTCGCCGCCCAGAAACCCTTCGCGACCACTGCGACGCCGCCCGGCACCTGCACGACCGAGACGACACCGGGCACCGCTTTCGCCGCCGATGCATCGAACGATTTGACCGTCGCGCCGAACAGCGGCGGCCGCTGCAGCAGCGCGACCAGCATGCCGGGGAACGTCATGTCGAGCGTGAACTGCGCGGTGCCGTTGGTCTTCGGCGGCACGTCGACGCGCGGTAAGTGCTGCTGGCCGATCAGACGAAAATCCTTCGGCGACTTCAGCGTGACCTTGTCCGGCACCGGCAGCTTCGCGGCAGCCGACGCGAGCGAGCCGTACGTCGCGCTCCGGTTGGTGGCCGCGTGATGCACGCTGCCGTCGCGTGTGGTCAGATCGGCGGCGGGCACCTGCCATTGCGCGGCCGCTGCGGAGACCAGCATCGCGCGCGCTTTCGCGCCGGCTTCGCGCAACTGCATCCACGAGTTCGCCATCGCCGAACTGCCGCCCGTGCCCTGGATCGTCCCGAACGCGAGATTCGCGTAGCGCTTCGCATCGGCGGGCGCGCTTTCGACGCGCACGTCCTGCCAGTTTGCATCGAGCTCCTCGGCGACGATCGTCGCGATGCCCGTGTACGCACCCTGGCCCATCTCGACGTGCTTCGCGATGACCGTGACACTGTTGTCGGGCGCGACGCGCAGGAACGCATTGGGCGCGAACGTCGCATCGGGCAATGTAGCGGCGAGCGCGCGGCGGCCCGAGCCGGTCCACTCGAAGCCGATGGTGAGGCCGACGGCCGCAACGGCGCCGGCTGCTTTAAGGAAAGTCCGGCGGGAAGGACGCACCGCACCCGTGAGATCGAGATCGGTCGTCATGGTCAGGCCTTCAGGGTGGCAGCGGCTTCGTGGATGGCCGCGCGAATGCGGGTATAGGTCGCACAGCGGCAGAGATTGCCGTTCATCGCGGCGTCGATGTCGGCGTCGGTGGGCGTTGCGTTGTGTTCGAGCAAAGCAGTCGCGGACATGATCTGCCCGGATTGACAGTACCCGCACTGTGGAACCTGCAGCTTGACCCATGCGGCCTGAATCGCTTTCGCGGGACGGCTCTCGATGCCTTCGATGGTCGTGACGTGCTTGCCCGCGACGGCGGCAATCGGCAGCACGCACGAACGGGTGGCCGTGCCTTCGAAATGAACCGTGCAGGCGCCGCATTGCGCCATACCGCAGCCGAACTTCGTGCCGTGCAGGCCAACGTTCTCGCGGATCGCCCAGAGCAGCGGCGTGGTGGGATCGGCATCGACCGTGACGTTCTTGCCGTTGAGAACAAACGATATGGACATGGAACCTCTCCGTGGGGAAAGCCCGGACTTGATGCCGGGTGTACGCGCGAGTGTGCCCGATCGTCTGCGATTGCGCTTACCTGATCCTGCGAGATTCTTGAACGATCCTGCAAATCTGCTTTGGGTTTTGGTGCGGTGCGGCGGGTCGGCGCCGTGAATGGAATTCAGCGCGTCGTTGCGACGCAGCGAAGAGGTGGGATGGAAGTAGCGGCAGACCCGCTGCGCCTGACTCGACGATCGCAGGCTGCGGATTCGATGCGTCAACGGGTCAACGTGGCTTGTTCCCGGGCTCGGGCATCGAAGCGGGTTGGTGACGCAGCACGGGCTTCTCGGGTAACGCGGTTTTCGTGGACATGTCGCGATCCCGGCAGGCTGCGCATAGACCGAAGAGCATCACTCGCGGGTCCGACACCGAGAACTTCAGTCCGGCGGCAACCTCTTTCAGGCGCGCGTCGATCTCCGCGTCGGCAAACTCCTCGATGCTGCCGCACGCGTTGCACATCACGTGATAGTGCCGGCGCCCGTCATTCAGTTCGTACACGAGGCTGCCGTCGCCGATAACGACGGCCGACCCCAGCCCTGCCTCGACGAATTGCCCGAGGACACGGTAGATGGTCGACAGGCTCATGTTGCGTTCGTCGCTGGCGAGGCTCCGGTAGACCTGCTCCGCGCTGAAGTGCTCGTGAGCGTGCGCGCGAAGAAACCCCAGAACCTTGATGCGCGGCGACGTCGGCCGCAAACCGGCGTGCTCCAGCAACTTGTGAAAGTCGTCCATGAAATCGATCTTGAAAAGCCCTGGCGCGACGGCACCCCAAGCGTCCGGACATGATCCTGGAACGCGAATCGACCAATATCCGATGTCTATGCTTAAGGGATACTTAACCGCGCCATTCGCGTGTCGCTGCGGGTGAACGAAGATGCTGGGTCGGTTACGATAGCCTTTCGAGGTTTAGCCTCGCATGAAGCCCGGGTTGACGTTCCCGCTCGTCGTCACGCGAGTGGGTCAGGGTCGTCACGTCAAACTAGCGCTAGCGCTAGAAACACAGGAGGAAGTCCGTTCATGGATGACGCTGCGCATGCGTTCCACCGGCTCCGGCCGCGATTGCAGAAGATCGCGTACCGCATGCTGGGGTCCGTCGCCGAAGCCGAGGATATCGTGCAGGACGCGTGGTTGCGCTGGCATGCGACGGCCCGCGACAGCATCGACAACACGGAAGCGTGGCTCGTCGCGGTCACCACGCGGATTTCCATCGACCGCTTGCGCGCGGCAAAAATTCAACGCGAGTACTATGCTGGCATCTGGCTGCCCGAGCCCCAGGTAACCGAGTCTCCCGCCACGCCCGAGGAGGTCGCAGAGCGCACCGACGACGTTTCCCTCGCCTTTCTAATCCTGCTCGAACGACTCACGCCGGAAGCGCGGGCCGCGTTCCTGCTACGCGAAGTCTTCGATGCGGACTACGCCGAAGTCGCCGAAATCCTCGGCAAGACGGAAGCGGCATGCCGTCAGTTGGTCAGTCGCGCGAAGGTGCAGCTCCGCGATGAGCACCCGCGCCAGATCGTGCCGCACGACACGCATCTGCGACTGCTGCAAAGCTTCGCGCACGCACTCGAACGCGGCGACTTCCCGGCCATCAACGCCTTCCTCGCGGAAGACGCGACACTGATCGGCGATGGCGGCGGCAAAGTCACGAGCTTCCCGAAGCCGATGGTCGGCGGTCGGCGCATTGCGCAGCTTTTCTATGCGGCATCGCGACGTTACGGCAGCGAAGTCGGCACCAGGCTCGTGGCGCTCAACGGCGAGTGGGCGCTGCTGCGGTTCATCGAAGGCAAACTCGAATCGGCGCTTTGCATCGAAACGGACGGCAAACGCATTCTCCGTATTTACGTGCAGCGTAATCCGGACAAGCTGGTGCGCATCGCGGCTGTCCACGCTCACGGCTGAGCGCTGGTCGTGCCATCGATTGGTGCTGGTTGAGCAACACCGTGAGCCGGTCCGACCGCCTACCGCGCTCCGTCTCCCCCTCCTAAGATTCGTTCGTATGACCCATGTCCGCGGGCCGCACCTGCCGGGCATGGGCGTTCGCCCCTCATCGCCAGGAGAAATCATGACGCAACGTCTCAACTACATTCAGCAGTCACCGGCACTGTTCAAGAAGTACCTCGAATTCAGCAACCTGCTGAAGGACAGCGCGATCGAAGAAACGACCCGCGATCTTGTGTCTATCCGTGCATCGCAGATCAACGGCTGCGGCTTCTGCGTCGACATGCACGTGAAGGAAGCGCGTATTCATGGCGAGCGCGAACTGCGCATCTACCATCTGCCGGTGTGGCGCGAGTCGACGCTTTTCTCGCCTCGCGAACGCGCCGCGCTCGCATGGACCGAGGTGCTGACGAAGCTTCCCGAACACGGCGTGTCCGACGATATGTACGAAAACGTCCGCGCCCAGTTCTCCGAAAAGGAACTGTCGGACCTGACGTACGACGTGATGTCCATCAACGGATGGAACCGCGCGAACATCGCGTTCCGGACCGTGCCGGGTTCTGCTGACAAGACATTCGGTCTCGACAAGGCCAACCTCGTCTGAGCGAGGTTATTTGCGGTCCACATTTTTTTCCGCATGCGCGGACCGCATCATCCAGGAAAACCATCGCCATGTTTCGCTTGAAGAATGCCGTGCTGGCCGCGGTCACTGCTGTCGTCGCGGTAAGTGCACCGACCGGCGCCGCTTACGCCGTGGCGCCCACCGCCATCGTCACACCGTTGATGACGAAAGCCCTCGCAGACTACCCGGGCAAGGAAGCGTTGATGATCACCGTCGAGTACCCGCCCGGTGCCGTCGATCCCGTGCATCGGCATCATGCGCACGTGCTCGTCTATGTGCTGGAAGGATCGATCGTGATGCAGGTCAAGGGCGGCAAGGAAGTCACGCTGACGCCGGGGCAGACCTTCTACGAAGGTCCGAACGATATTCATACGGTCGGGCGTAACGCGAGCCAGACACAGCCGGCAAAGTTCGTCGTGCTGCTGCTGAAGGACAGGGGCGCGCCGGTTCTCATGCCAGAGAAGTAAGCCCGGCCGCGGGGAATGGCGGGCGATGTCACAACCCGGAGCGCCGGTTCGTCTAGTCGTGTATGGCCCCCACGACTCGCGCTCTCATGTCAGATCAATCGTTTCCGCGCCCCATCGCCGACGCCGATGACCCGCTCGCAAGCAGTTTTGCGACCAGTTACGCCGGCGTCGTTTCCTTCCTCACGGTTGCCAATGAAGGCAGCTTTGCCCGTGCGGCCGATCGCCTCGGCATCGGCCGCTCGTCGGTGAGCCGGCACGTGCAAAAGCTCGAGGCACAGCTCGACGCACGGCTGTTCCTGCGCACGACGCGCAACACCACGCTGACGCGCGAAGGCGAACTGTTCTACGAGAACTGCCAGCCGGGCATCGAGCGCATCGCCCAGGCGGTGGAAGACATGCGCGAACTGCGCAACGGACCGCCGCGCGGCCATCTGCGAATCTCGTCGACGCCCGGCTTCGGCCGCAAGATCATCGCACCGCTGCTGCGTGGTTTCTACGCACGCTATCCCGAGATCACGGTGGAATTGCTACTAAGCGATCGCCCCGCCGACTTCACGCTCGACCGCATCGACGTGTCGTTCCGCGACGGCCGGATGGAAGACAGCGGGATCGTCGCGCGGCAGCTGATTCCGATGCAGATGATCGTCTGCGCGTCGCCCGCGTATGCACGGCTTCACGGGTTGCCGCGTCACGTCGATGAACTCGCGAAGCATCGCTGCATCAATTTCCGTTCGGCGTCGAACCGCATTCAGGAGTGGGAATTCAAGGTCGACGGCCACACACAGCGATGCCAGCCGTTCGCGCAGCACACGTTCAACGACGCCGACCTGATGCTGCAGGCCGTGCTCGACGGACTGGGAATCGCGCAGTTACCCGCCTACCAGGTGTGCGATCTGCTCGACGACGGGAAGTTGATCTGCTGCCTCACACAACACGCGCCCGAAGACGGCGGTCATTACCTCTGCTACCTCAGTCGCAAGCAGCTTCCTGCGCGCATCCGCGTGTTCATCGACTACATGACCGAACACACGAGAGCACTCGATCTGCAATGCCCGGCGACTTTATCGACCTTGGAATATGGACACGCACTGAATGGCGACTCGCCGATTGATGCACTCGACGCAACACGGTAATTCTTTGGCGCGCCTACCGCACGACGTAGCGCATGTCTACGATGTTTGCTGCACAAAAGCCGGTGAATTTCCGGCGCTTCGAAACAATCAATCGCGGCTCCGCGGCCGCACACACATCTGGAGAAAATCATGAAGATCGTCGTAATCGGCGGTACCGGACTCATCGGCAGCAAAGTCGTCAAGCACCTTCGCGCGCGCGGTCACGATGTCGTCGCGGCGTCGCCGGCATCGGGCGTCAATACGATCACCGGCGAAGGGTTGAACGAAGCGCTGGCCGGCGCGAACGTCGTGGTCGATCTGGCCAATTCGCCATCGTTCGAAGATGCCGCCGTGCTCGAGTTCTTCCAGACCGCCGGCAAGAATCTGTTCGCCGCGGAGGTAGCCGCAGGCGTGCAGCATCACGTCGCGCTGTCGATCGTCGGTTGCGACCGCCTCCCGGAGTGCGGCTATTTCCAGGGCAAAGTCGTTCAGGAAAAGCTGATCCGCGAATCGGGCGTGCCGTACACGATCGTTCGATCGACGCAGTTCCTCGAATTTCTCGGCGGTATTGCTCAGGCGGGCAGCGCTGGTCGGACCGTGCGACTGTCGCCTGCGCTTTTTCAACCGATCGCCTCAGACGATGTCGGGCTTGCGGTCGCGGATTTTGCGGCGGGCGAACCGCGTAACGGCATCGTCGAGATCGCGGGTCCGGAGCGCGTGCGGCTCGCCGACATCGTGCAACGTTTCATGGGAGCGACTCACGATTTGCGCGAGGTCGTCGTGGACAAGCACGCGCGGTATTTCGGCGCGGAGCTGCAGGACAGTTCGCTCGTCCCTGATGGCAACGCACGTCTCGGCGCCATCAACTACGACGCCTGGTTCGCCAGCACGCAAGCCGCGAAGTAAGCGCATCACCGGCAATACACGATGACCCTGCTTCATCCCCCGCCGCTCGCACTGCTCGACAGCTATCGTGGACGAGATTCGAAGACGCTGTATTCGACCACCGTCACCGTGACGGGCGGAGACGCGGGTCACGGACGCGCGTCGGGCGTTGCGCGTTCCGACGACGGCGAACTCGCGATCGATTTGCGCATGCCCGCGGCGATGGACGGGCCCGGCGGTGGGACCAATCCGGAGCAACTGTTCGCGGCGGGCTACGCCGCCTGTTTTCATGGGGCGCTCTGTCTGCTTGCAGCACGGTTGGGCATTGCGGTTCACGGTGCTTCGGTCGAGGTCACCGTCGATTTCGGGCGTGACCCGATGGATGGGTTGTTCATGCTGACTGCGCGCACCTGCATCCGCATGCCTGGTGTCGAACGGGCTGTCGCGGAAGAACTGGTCCGCCATACTGAGCGGTTTTGTCCGTATACCAAGATGGCGCGGCGGGGGATTGAGAACGTCGTTGTGCTCGTGCCGATGGACGGTGAAGATCGAACATGAAACGGGGCGATCCGTGGAGGCAGATCATGGACTGCTTGCGTGGACGTGAGTCCGATGTGGTCCGTGATTCGCGTGAGTACCGGTCGCGGCTCTCGTTGAGCGCGATGGCGAATGTTTCGTCGATTACCCGCATCGAATGGGCGACGCCGGGCACGATCCTCATTTCATGGAGCGATTCGACGCTCGGTCGGTATCAGGATCAGCTCTGGCGCGCGGGCTTCGCGCATGCGTCTAGCGTGTGCGGGTTGACAGGTGCGACGGTGCGGCGTGGCGATGCGGTTTTCCGGCCGGTTGCTCGGGTGCGGGACAGGCCGGTGAATGTGTCTGATGTGATTCTGGCGGAGGGGTTGTGGCGGAGGGGTTGTGGCGGAGGGGTTGTGGCGGGAGTGGGATGTTGCTGGGGATTCGTGGCAGTGTGGCGCTTGACTGGTTGTTGTCTGCGTCACGTCGTTTTTTGCCCGGCAAAACCGGCTTGAACTATGAAGTGGATTTGCCCTCGCCCAGCTTCGGCCGATTAAACGCGAGAACCAGCGCGACCGCAGCCGCTGCGAGGAAAACGAAACTGAGTGCCCAGGCCGCGGTTTCGACGGAATCCGATATACCGGGGGATCCATTGCCGCCACTGGCACCAGCGACGCTTGCCATGGTGACCAGTAAGCCCAGAAGCGGAGCGGCAACAAGATATGCCAACGCTGAAAGCAGTAGTCGACGGCGAGACAGGAAAGCCCAGATATCTTGTGAGTTCCGCTTCATTGCCGCAACCTTGATGGGGAGGTACGCCATCGAAAAAACACTGTAAAGCCAGACACCCAGAAAACACAGCGCGATGAGTTGCATGTGCAGTTCCTTGTGAAGATGTTGGGTGAATTGAGATGCTGCTCGTGTCTGACAAGCAAGTGCAGTGTGTCGCTCGCTGTTCAGGAAATGTCGGCGTTCAGTCGCTAGTCATTTCGCGATGTCTTGATTGATGAAGCAGTCAGAGGCAAGCCCGTTGCGGGATCGAGGTCTTTTGCTTTCGCTAGCTGGTCGATGAGTTCCTCGGACGGCTTCTGCGGCGGTACTGCCGCGTCCCGTTCCCTCTGCCACTGGAAGGTGCCGTCCCACGGCGGGAGTTTCGCGGGAGGCAATGGTACGATCTTGTCGATGTCTGGAACCTTGGGGTTGCGACCATCGTTGGCGCGCAGGAATTCCTGAATCGCGCGATAGCGCCGTGAACGCTCAGGATCGTTAGAGAGTGCGAGGTAGTACAGGCCGTCAGTTGACGGCGGTGCCTTAAACCCATTACCCAAATAAGACACCGACGTCGTATCGCCCGCTTTCACTCCCTCCTGGAAAGCCTCAACGGCATCGGGAAAAAGTGAGTCGTTCTGCAAGTAGATTCCTAATTCTCCCGCTGCTTCACCGAAGCCTTGATCTGTAGCGCACTGGCGCATCTGTTTCGCAATATCCGGAGCCTTGTCGTGTGGCGCAAGTTGTTCAGCGACGTAAGTCTGTGCTTCCGGGTTACCGAGATCAGCCGCCTTGCGGAAATAGCGTAACGCAGTCTCACTATCCTGCTTCAGGCCATAACCCGCTTCCAGATAGTGACCGATATCATAGTAGCCGCCAGGCACGCCCTGCTCAACTAGCTGTGCAGCAAGTGTGATCGTCTCCTTTGGGGAATCGGGCGAATCCGCGAGCCCCTGTGAGATCAGGAGTTGCGCGTTATGATTGGCCTTGTAGTGGCCATACGCTGCCGCAATCCGGTAGTAACGGACAATCTCGTTGAAGTCCTTGGGGTCGTCCTTCTTCTGCAGATACCGCGCGTACTGGAAGAGCTGGTCCGCCTTTGGGTCGAGCGCCGGAAGATGATCTGCCTCATGTGTGCAGGTGAACGCAAGATTGGCGCGCACCGCGCTCATGTCAGGTAACGAAGAGGCTACCGTATTTTTCTTCGACGTACAGGCAGAGAAGAGAACCAGTACGAGCGGAACAAGCAAGCCTGCTTTCGTCATCGACCAGTCCAGGTAACCACAAGACCTTGGAGATCCGTAGAAAATCAACAGGTGAGGCGCGAGGTCGTCAAGTACTTCCTCCGGCTACCGGCGTTGTGCGTGAGAATTTTCTCCCGCTGTTCGGGCAGGTCGACCGGTTTCTCGCGTTCGATCTCCTGCTTGTCAGGCGAAACGCTCTGGCATTTGCACGCCAGGTACATCGAAGACTGAAACCACAAACGAATCATGTCGGTTGATCGGATCGCCTTCTGAATCGCGTCGTATACCAGACCGAGTAACTCGTCGCCATTCACTAGATCGAGCAAGCCGAACGGGCAGCGCGCCCATTCGGTCTGATTGCGTAAAGATCAAGCTTCGACCGACATCACCTGCTGCGACGCGATGAGTTTCGGAGGTGGATTGCATTTGCAGATGCACAGGTCGTCGTTCAGCGCAGCGGGCCGCCCGTCCGGTCCGGTCATCGGCAAACGGGGGCCGACGCATTTAATCTTGCCCGTCGAGTTGCAGGCCGGGCACACGACATCATCGCCCTCATGTGCAACGTGCCTGCTGCTGAGTTCGAGGGTCGTGGGCTTCGCGTGGACGATCCCGGATGCGGTCGTCAGGTCGCCATCCAGTATCAGATATCGTGTCATTGTGTGGTCACCGAGTATCGAAGCGTCATGCCTGATCGATGTACGCGACCAGTTGCCACGTGACCTTCGTGGTTTGCTGGCGTGTGCCCATCAGGCTGTCAAGAAGCACCAGCTTGCGCGGTTCGTGCACGACGAGTGAAGGTAACGTATCGCCCTTCAGGAAACGTCGCTGTGCATCGCCAAGTTGACCTGCTTCGAGCTTTGCGCACCACACGCCATCTTCGGGGCAAGTATCGCCGGTGCTTGCGATGGCGCCGATCGGGAGACGTGTGGCCACGTTTGCCGGCTGCTCTTCCTGCGATGTCTTGCTTGTTGATGCAGCCAGTGGCAGGCCGGTTGCAGGATCGAGGTTCTTTGCCTTCGCTAGCTGGTCAATCAGTTCTTCGGACGGTTGTTGCGGTGGCACCGCTGTGTCCTGTTCCTTCTGCCACTGGAAGGTGCCGTCCCAGGGTGGCAGCTTCGCCGGCGGCAACGGCACGATCTTGTCGATGTCGGGAACCTTGGGGTTGCGACCGTCGTTGCTATCAATGAATTTACCGATTAATTCATAGCGCCGTGCGCGTTCGGGATCGTTCTCTAACCCGAGGTAATAAAGACGGTTTGAAGCTGGTGGCCCCTTAAAGCCATTCTCCAAGAAGGAGGCTGACGTACTATCGCCGACACTCACTCCTTTCTGGAAAACAACGACAGCTTGAGGATAAAGTGAATTGTTCTTCAGGTTGATCCCTAACGTATTTGCTGCGTCGCCGTACCCTTGGTCTGTCGCACATTGGCGCATTTGACGCGCGATATCTGGTGCCCGGTCATGTGGTGCCAGTTGTTCAGCAACATACGCTTGCGCCTCTGGATTACCTAGGTCAGCAGCCTTGCGGAAGTAACGCAAGGCGGACTCAGTATCCTGCTTAAGGCCATAACCGGTTTCAAGGTAGTGACCAATATCGTAGTAACCGCTTGGGACGCCTTGCTTGACCAGTTGCATGGCGAGATCAACCGCCTCGGTCGGCGCATTGGGCGAACTGGCCAATCCCTCCGAGATAAGCGATTGCAGGTTCTGGTTCGCCTTGTAATGCTCGTGTGCTGCCGCTATCCGGTAGTAGCGAGCCATATCATTGAAGTCTTTTGAGCCTTCTTTTTTTTCCAGATATCGGGCGTACTTAAAAAGACTGTCAGCCTGTGGATCGAGAGGGGGCAAATGATCGTCCTGATGCGTACAGGTAAACGAGAGATTGGCGCGCACAGCGCTCATGTCAGGTAATGCAGTCACCGGAGTTTCCTTTTTCGTACAGGCGCAAAAGAAAAGCGTCAATGCAATGATCAATAGTTGTCTGTTCATGAGTCAGTCTGATCGGGAAATCGCGGCGGACGTTCGCAAGAAACCGACAAGCGACGCAGCGGGACTTTGATTGTCGTTCTTCAAGTCCGCGTTGTTCTTGATGATGTCACCCCAAGCTTTGAAGGCTTGCACCGGATCATCTTGGGCCCCTTGCCCGTTGGTGTGCAGCTTCCACAGTTTCGAGCGTAACGATTTCGCCGCGTCTTGATGCTCGGTACAGATGTTCAATTCGCTATCGCCTTCCATACTGCGGGAATTGATGTTCGCCGAACCGATGGTCGTGAATGCATCATCGATAACCATCAGCTTCGCATGGACGTATACAGGCAACCAGTCACCGGCGGGTGAATCAGGCGCAACCAGCGTACACACATGAACCTTGAGTCCGGTTACGTTCATTGACGGGATATCTACGTTCTTGATGTCCTCACTCTTAAACGCATCGATATCCTGCCAATCCTTCTGAATAGCGCTCTGATTTTCCCTATATGCCGACATGGCACCCGACGTGGAGCCGGGATTGAAGGGATCGATTTGCACCGACTGTCCGGACTCCAGTTCCTTTTCGCGGGCCGTGTCACTCGCAAGTGCGTCGTCGAGCGCTTTCTGTCTCGCGTCTCGCGCCGCGCTCAGCGCAGGATTCTGAATCTCCCTTGTGACGCCGGGCATCGCATTTGTCTGTCCCAACCCATGCAACATCCGATAGGTATTGAAGCTGCCGGGACCCACTGCTTCCTCAACGGAATTCGTAATCACGAACAGATGGATCGGACCGTGATAACCCGGGTCGCGCCCCCCTTTGATCTGCTGCAATGCAGTCTGTCTAATCTTGTCCGCGAGCGGAACCCAACGGAAATACTGGTTCTGGATGAAGATGTACTTTGTCGCATTATTTACCGCTTGCAGGTACATTGTCTTGATGTCCTGCTTGTCTTTCTGGGACTGCGTGCGAAGTAGCTGTGCTATCACACGCGCATCATCGCCGACCTCGGGGCGCAACTTCAGCTTGCATGGGTCGATTTTTTCCCGCGATTCGCCCAGACTCTGGCCGGTCGCATCGTCCCATGCCTGACAGAAATTCTTGTTCAGATCTCGCAATACTGGGCCGGTTATACGACTCGAAACATCCTGCCACGGATAGGGGCCGTTGCGGCCCTCATCGTGTTCCTTGCGCGCATAGTGATGCTCACTCGTGTCCCAGTACTGGTCGAGCATGTTGTGCCCCATCACGAAGCCCGTAGCGCGGTTCGGGTCCTCGTAGTCGATCAGCACCATCTTCTGGTGATGGGTCGGTGTCAGATAACCCGTCACATAGCTGTTCGTGATTTTCGTGCGGGTATCGCGCTCAGTATCCTTACCTCGCATGTAGAGTCGCCATTCGTTTTCGATTCGCTCGTCGAGACTGAAATCCCGCGTGGCGAATTCGACATTGGAAAGGGTGAGCGGATACTGACCGAGCCACCTGAGCCTGCGCAATGCGGACTCGAACCATGAGCCGGCCATCGTGACATTGTTCAGGTTCGCACAGTAATACCAGAATGTATCGTATAGACGTTCGGTATTGGTCTGGTAGTCACGCGAGAGTAGCGAAAACTTCCGGAACGCCCAGTCGGGAATCAGCTGCTTGACCCAAGTCTGTATATTTTCGCCCGGCATGTTGTTCTCGCCCCACTGGGACAGATACCAGTCGTCGTGCCAGCATAGCAGGCGCACCTTCACATCTTCCTTGCCCTTCTGTACGAGCAGTTGGCCGATGGACTTCGTGCCGCCCGTGCCGCGCCTGAAATACATCGACGGCTGGAACCCCCAGCATATGATGTCAATAGAATGCTTTGCGGCGAGGATCGTGTCGTATAGCCAGCCGAATGCTTCATCCCCATTCACCAGAGGTCTGAATGTACATTGGTCCGGACTGTATTCGGTGCCCTGCACAAACCACGGCGACGTTACGTTCGCCGTACATGTCTGGTTCAACGCCATCGGCGAAGTAATCGTTGTCGTCGGTGTTGCCATTACTATGCTTCCGAAGATGGGTTGAGCAGATCGTTATAAACCTGCCTGTGCACGGCCCGGTCAGGCGCAGCAGTATCACCGTCCGACAGGCTCTCGTGAAAATGGAACCCCTGATTCGCCAGTGCGCCGTTATGGGCATCCCGATAATCTCCGGGCACGGGAATTTCATGCTTGACGCCGTTTGCCAGTTCTAGCGTGTACTTCTGCGTCGTTACATGATGGTCGATCGGCAACTGCCCGGTGCTATCGAATACGCCCTGCTTCACCAGCGCGCCATCCGCGTAGAGTTTGTACGGCATACCCGCAGGAACGGCACTCGCGGCAGAGGGTGACGCGAAGGTACTCAACGACAGTTGCCGTGTAGGCAAGTCCTTGAACGCGGGGTTGGTCACGTCCATCCTCGTCGGTCCGCTGAACGGGAAGCTCGCCCCCTTGAAGTCGATCTTGCCCGGCGCGTGAATCTCGATATTGCCGTCCTTGATGCGGATATACGCGCCGCCCGAGGTCAGCAGAATCTCCTGCTGCGCCGCCGCCTGAATCTTCTCTGTCGCCGATGCCAGCATCAGCGACTTCTGTGCGGTCAACTCGACGTTGTCCGCATGCGCCTGCACCTGAATCTTCCCCTTCGCAGCAAACAGCTTCATCCCTGCGTTCTGCACGAACAGGCTCAACTTCTGCGTGACGCTCGCGACAAGCGATTTACCCGTCGCGATGTGCGTGCTCTGACCGCTCACCAGGTTGATGTGCTGGTCCGTCGCGACATGCGCCGACTTCTGCGTCGACAGCGCAATGCCCGCGGGCGCCGCGAACAGCATCACCGGCTGCGTGAATGCATTGGCATTGCCGGTTCCTCCACCTGCGGTGGCACCGCCACCACTCGTCGCACCCGCCGCGCTGTGCTGCGTCGCGTCGGTGAACGTCTTCATCGCATCGTGACCGTCCTTCAGGCTTTCGGCCTGCGACGTTTCGCTCGCCTGCGACAGTCCCTCGATCACGCTCTCCGAATTGACCAGCTGGTTGCTGGCTATCCGCGCATCGAGCGGCTGGCTCGCGACTGGATGCGTCGATACATAGAGCCCCCGTCCCGCACGCAGTGCACCGTACGCCTCGGAACTCAGATCGAAGCCGCTGCCGAGATAGTTTCCGCGCGTATTGCCGCTTTGGTCGATCAGATAACCAAGGTGCAGTTGCGCGTTCGTGCTCGAGCTGTATAACTGCACGCGATTCTGGCCAGTCGAATCGTCCATCACCATCTGGTTGAAGCCGCCGCCAGAGAACTCCTTCGAGCGGTACCCCGAGAGCAGCGCGTTCGAATGCCACTGCGGTGTCGCCGCACCGTTGTACACACGATGCAACGCGATCGGCCGATCGATATCGTTGCCGACATGACCGATCAGCAGCTCTTCGCCCGCACGCGGCATATGCACGCTGCCATAACCGTCGCCCGTATCGGACTGCGCGACGCGCACCCAGCACGACGCGCGCTCGTCGCCTGCGTTGAGCCGGTCCCAGACGAACAGCACCTTGATCCGGTTCAGCGCGTCGGTGTAGGCCTCTTGTCCCTTCGGACCGGCCACGATCGCGGTCTCAAGTTTCGCCTCGGGTTTGTCGTGTTCGAACGGGCTGTGGTACGGCACCGTCGTGCGCTGCGCTTCGATAGAGACACGGTAAAAACCCGACGAGCCATCCGAATGCGCCACGCTGAACAGCTTGCCGGGATCGTCTGCCCGAGCCTGCGCAAGCTGGTTGTTCAGGCTGTGCGGGTAGTTCGCTTCGTGCCCGGAGAGCGGCAGGTTGTTCTCGATCGCCCATTCGACCGCGATGCTCGCGAATTCACGCTGGTCAGCGGAATCCTGATCATGCGCGGGATGGCCCGAGATCGTAAAACGCCGCCCCGCATCGATCCGTCGCAGACCGGCCTCGCCGTGAAAACGTTTGGCCTCCGATTCCCACTCCTCCATGCGAATCTTCGACAGATGATCGCCGCGGTCCTGTTCCGGATACGTGTAGCCGCCCGTGTATTCGTAGACCTCTGTCTGAGTGGGCAAGCTACCCTGATTGGCCATCGTTGGAACCGATGTGCCTTTCGGATTGACCGGCGTGGATGGACTTTTGTAGTCGAAGGTGCGCGTCGACAGCACGGCGGATTGCAGCGTACGCGTGCCGGACCAGTGCGTGAGCCCATCGGCTTCGCTATTTGTCCCGGCGCGGTAAAAGTCGACAGCCTCCGGCGAGAGCGGTGCGAGCGTCTGAAGACGGTCGGTAATCACCAACGTGTGCGACTTGCCGTCGTCGGCCTGCTGCCACACACCGTACAGCCCTTCAGACTCGAGCAGCCGATGTACGAAGTTCCAGTCGAACTCATCCTGCCGACAGTACGAACGCGTGGGCAACGGCTTCGACAGCACGAAACGGAACATCCCCTGTGCCTGCGGATGCTGGTTGAACACGTCCGTGATGATCTCGTCGACGCTTTTGTCCTGCCAGTGTCGCTGGTCGCGGCGGTACTTCAGGAAGTGCATCCACGACGAGAAGCCGAGTTGATATGTGGTCAGGCTGCCGTCTGCCCCGAGTCGGCGCACCGTATGCACGTAACCGTGATGCGGCAGGTACGTCCCGTCGGTCTGCTGGATCCACAGCGTGATGGCCTGCGCGATGAGGCTCTTCAGTTGAACGTCGCCTGAAGTGGACACGCAGTCGAGGATGAAAAGGAAATCCCGGCCGATCCGCGAGTGTCCGGCGACCCGATGCGGCAGCAGGACATTATTGCCTGCCGGCGTATCCAGCTTCAGAAGGCGGTCCTGCTGCGACAACCCGCCGGTTATTGCCCCGATTAAGTCCTGCGCGCCCATGTTTTTCTCTATCTGATTATTCGTTCACCTCGCGCGATTTTACGTATGACGATAATGCTAAAGCAACTGGAAAATCATCAGGAATTGCAAGATGGGGAAGTCGGCCATGCCATCCGGCTATCACAAAAATGATTTATTTCAAAATCATTACAGGAATTCGCCGCGTAAGCAGATACCTGCTGATAGAGCTCACGACCATCGCGGCAAATATGCGAACGTTCTGGATTCACTCCCCGAATTTTCAGAATGATTCGTGAACTGCGTGGAGGTTTATCCATTAATTGCATTCAGTACAGGAGAGCGTCTGGATGATCATGCCAATGGTGAGCGAACGAAGCCCGACGTTTCGATTCGAAGAAGGGGCCCGAGAACGTCGGATCTACCCCGAACCACCCGTCCGCTCGGCTAGAGCTACCTCGATCGGTGAAACGGGCCAGGAAATAGTGAGGCCATCCCATAGGCCCTGGCCCACGGACGAGCGTACCTTTTCCCTTGGCCGTCAAGGGTTCGCTTCGCTGCTACACGCCCTCGACGGAATCAGCTTCGGTGGAGACGAGTGTGAGTGACGACAACCGCTCAAGGCGAAAGTGCCTAACGCGCTCTAGTCGAGCAGATCGGCGAATGCCTGCATGGCTTCACGCCGCCCCCCTCCCCTTGACAGACCTTGGATCGGACCTTTGACCAGTTCCATGAGCGGCTCGTAGTGCCGCTCCGGCTGGCTGTCGATCACCGCCACGAGTCTCGCTAGCGGAGCGCCCCGGCAGTTGTCAGGTAGTCTCTCGATGTCGCTGAGGACGCTTTTAAAGGGTTCAAGGTCGCTGGAATTTTCCGGCAAACGAATCTGGCTGGCAGATTCGCCGAGCCGATCGGCCAAGGCCCGCATTGGCTTGTTTTGCTGCTCCGCAGGCAGTTGCTTGATGTAGTGGAACAGTCCGTTTCTGAGTATCTTCTGAAGACCCTCCGGTAGCTCGCCTGTCTCTTTAATAAGTGCCCCTAGCGGCACGCCTTGCTGATCGTGAGGCAGCTCTTCTCCGACTGCCTTGAGAACGGTCGCGAAGGCTCCCAGATGATCGTCACCATCCAGAAGATGAATCTGACCAGCAAAGGCGGTCAGTTCTTTCGAACGCGGGCTCGGTCTCACCGGCGGCAAGTTTTCCGCCTGCACTCGCAATGGTTCCACGAGCTGACGGTACGTTTCATAATCAATGCGCAGGGGATGACCCTCGGGCATGTTAAAACTGGTCCCGAGTCCCTGAAGAAGCCGATCCGCCTCTAAAGTCGATTGGGGCTGGTGCTCGTCCGGCAATTCGCCCCAGCGCCTTTGGGCGTGCGCGAGGTCGCGCACGGGAGAACGGGCTCTCAGCAACGGCTGAAAGAACCCGGGGATAGCGCTCTCCTGCGCCAAAACGGCCGGAGACGCAGAGGCGCTGGCCGTCGTCGCGACTTCCTCGGTATATTCGTCATGCACTGGGCTTGAGGATCTTGATCGGACGGGTGTAGGCATGACACGCTCCATTGGAATTGTTCCGCGCCGACCATTTCATCCGATTGCGCCAGTCGTTGGACGGTCGCAAGCGAAATCGTCAATCAAAACCCGAACAACCCTCAGGAGCGCGGCTTTAGAGCATGGGTTAGCGGCCGATGCGACCAGCCCCTCGCCCACTGCCGGGCGTATCTTTTCCCGTGACCGTCAAGGGTTCGCTTCGCCGCTACGCGCCGCTGACGGAATCAGCGCTGGGAAGACAGGTGCGGCTTACGACAACGGCTCAAGGACCGCCGATCTTCTGCGAAACAACATACACATCGACGCCGCATATAGAGCACTCGGACGATGAGGCTTCGCTCGACGTGATGACTTCAATTGCGCGGCCCGACTTCTCATAAAACGTAATGTCGTACACGTCGCAGTACAGGTCTTTGCCGACCTTCCCAGAGGCGAGACGCACGGCGTGGGTTTTCGACTCGTCGGGCTTCGTGGGGTCGGTGATACGCGTGAGTACCGGTCGCGGCCTTCGATGGACGCGATGGCGAATGCTTCGTCGATTACCCGCATCGAATGAATGAAAAACCCCGCGACTCTTCTTGAAAGAATCGCGGGGTTTTCGAAAATTCTGGCGGAAAGGGTGAGATTCGAACTCACGGTACCCCTAAAGGTACACCGGATTTCGAGTCCGGCGCATTCGACCACTCTGCCACCTTTCCAGCTTGCCGCTTAGCGTTGCTTGACTTCTTTTAACGTCAAATAACGCTTGATCGACCACTCGCCAAGCGGGTCGCTACTTGGCGAAGGGCAGATTATAGAACAGTCGGAACCGGATTCCAAGTCCCTTTTCTGTCCCGCAGCCACGATCTTACGAAGCCACGAGCTCCAGCCGTTCGATGCCGTCGACGTACGGACGCAATGCCGCCGGCACGGTCACCGATCCGTCCGCGTTCTGGAAATTCTCCAGCACCGCGACGAGCGTGCGCCCCACCGCGAGCCCCGATCCGTTCAGCGTATGCACGAGCTCCGGCTTGCCCTGCGCATTGCGATAGCGCGCCTGCATCCGGCGCGCCTGGAACGCCTCGGTGTTCGAGCAGCTCGATATCTCGCGATACGTCTTCTGCGCCGGCAGCCACACTTCGAGGTCGTAGGTCTTGCTTGCGGAAAAGCCCATGTCGCCGGTGCACAGCGTAATCACGCGATACGGCAACTCGAGCTTCTGCAGAATCGCCTCCGCATGGCCGACCATCTGTTCGAGCGTGTCGTACGACGTATCCGGCGCGACGATCTGCACCATCTCGACCTTGTCGAACTGATGCTGGCGGATCAGTCCGCGCGTATCGCGGCCGTACGCCCCGGCTTCCGAACGGAAGCACGGCGAGTGCGCGGTAAGCCGGATCGGCAACGCGTTCGCATCGACGATGCTGTCGCGCACGGTGTTCGTCAGCGAGATTTCCGATGTGGAGATCAGGTACTGCGTGACGATGTTTTCGCCGCCACCCTTCTCGACGCGGAACATGTCGTCCGCGAATTTCGGCAGCTGGCCGGTGCCGTACAGGATCTCCGGATTGACGATGTACGGCGTGTAGATCTCGGTGTAGCCGTGCTGGCGCGTATGCGTGTCGATCATGAACTGCGCGAGCCCGCGATGCAGCCGCGCGATCTGTCCGCGCAGCATCGTGAAGCGCGCGCCCGACAGCTTCGCGCCCGTTTCGAAATCGAGTCCAAGCGGCGTGCCGACGTCGACGTGATCCTTCACGTCGAAATCGAACTCGCGCGGCGTACCCCAGCGACGCACCTCGACATTGCCCTGCTCGTCGTCGCCAACCGGCACGCTGTCGTGCGGCAGATTCGGCACGCCGAGCAGCAGGTCCGACAGACTCGCCTGGATCTCGTCGAGCTTCGCCGCCGACGTCTTCATCTCGTCGCCGATGCCGCTCACTTCCGCCATCACCGCTGACGTGTCCTCGCCCCGCCCTTTCATCGCGCCGATCTGCTTCGACAGGCTGTTGCGGCGTGCCTGCAGGTCTTCGGTGCGGGTCTGGTTCGCGCGGCGTTCGGCTTCGAGCGCGGAGAACGCCGCGACGTCGAGGGTGTAGCCGCGATCGGCGAGGCGTTTCGCGACGCCGTCGAGGTCTTTGCGCAGCAGCTGGATGTCGAGCATGGGAGGAGGCGACTATTCGTTGTGTGAAAGCGGGATTTTAACGCACCGCCGCGTCGCGCCAGCGGCACGGGCGCGGGAGTGCGCACTTCGGTGTCAGCCCTTCTTCGGCTTGTGTTCGTTGCGCCACTGCGCATCGAGTTCCGCGAGTCGCGCGAGCTTCTCGCCGATCTTTCCTTCGAGGCCGCGCGGCGTCGGCTGATACCAGTGCGGTTCGCGCATGTCGTCGGGCAGATAGGTCTCGCCGGCCGCGTACGCATCGGGCTCGTCGTGCGCGTAGCGATACTCGTGGCCGTAGCCAAGTTCCTTCATCAGCTTGGTCGGTGCGTTGCGCAGATGCACGGGCACCGCGCGCGACTGATCCTTGCCGACGAAGCGTCGCGCCTCGTTGTACGCCATGTACCCCGCGTTCGACTTCGGCGCGATCGCCAGATAGATCACGGCCTGCGCGAGCGCCAGCTCGCCTTCGGGCGTGCCGAGACGCTCGTAGGTCTCCGCGGCATCGAGCGCGATACGCGCTGCGCGCGGATCGGCTAGGCCGATGTCCTCCCACGCCATCCGCACGATGCGGCGCGCGAGGTAGCGCGCATCCGCGCCGCCGTCGAGCATCCGGCAGAACCAGTACAGCGCGCCGTCGGGGTTGCTGCCGCGCACGGACTTGTGCAGCGCGCTGATCTGATCGTAGAACGCGTCGCCGCCCTTGTCGAAGCGGCGCAGATTCTCGGCGAGCGCACTACAGAGTAGCGTGCCGTCGATTTCGGTGGTTTTCTGCTGTGCGGCCGCGCGTGCGACGATCTCCAGATTGTTCAGCAGCTTGCGGCCGTCGCCGTCGGCGGAACCGATCAGCGCGTCACGCGCTTCGTCGGTGAACGTCAGGCCGCCCAGTTCCCGCTGAGCGCGCTCGAGCAGTTCGCGCTGCTCGTCGGCATCGAGGCTCTTCAGCACGTACACCGCGGCACGCGACAACAGCGCGCTGTTCACTTCGAACGACGGGTTCTCGGTCGTCGCGCCGACGAACACGAACAACCCCGACTCGACGTGCGGCAAGAACGCGTCCTGCTGGCTCTTGTTGAAGCGATGCACCTCGTCGACGAACACGAGTGTCTGGTGTCCGTGCGCGCGATGCACCTGTGCGGTTTCGACCGCCTCGCGGATGTCCTTCACGCCCGACAGCACCGCCGACAACGAGATGAACTCCGCGTGAAACGCATCGGCCATCAGCCGTGCGAGCGTCGTCTTGCCGACGCCCGGTGGGCCCCACAGGATCATCGAATGCGCTTCGCCGGATTCGAACGCGACCCGCAGCGGCTTGTTCGGGCCGAGCAGATGCTTCTGGCCGATCACTTCATCGATCGAACGGGGTCGCAGGCGTTCGGCGAGCGGAACATTGGCGCGGGTTTCTTCGAACATGGTGTTTTGGGGATAATCTCGGCTTGCCGTCACGCGATGTGTATGGCGCAGGGCTTGCCGCCCGGCGGACCGCATCGAATGCCGGCATCTGCACCGGGCAACCGGAAAAGGCCGGACGGCACGCGTAATCCTGCATTATGACAGCCGCGGCGCCTGAGCGATTCGGGCCGACCTTATCCGAACCGCACACCACACAACCGCAACGCAACCACCAACACGACAGCGACACTCGATGACACAAGACCCGCTCGCCGGCGAGACCGGTTCCACCTACGCTCCGCTCACGCCCGTGCCCGACTCGCGGCGCGCCTTCCGCACCGGCGACGCGTTCGCGCTGTGGTTCTCGCTCGGCATCGGCCTGCTGGTCGCGCAGGCCGGCGCGCTGCTCGTGCCCGGCCTGTCGCTGCCGGCGGCGCTCGCCGCGATCGGCATCGGCAGTGCGATCGGCGTGGTACTGCTCGCGCTCGCGGGCGTCGTCGGTACGGATACGGGGCTCGCGGCAATGTCGTCGCTACGGCCGACACTCGGCGTGCGCGGCGCGTCGGTGCCGGCCGTGCTGAACGCGATACAACTGGTCGGCTGGGGCTCGTTCGAAGTGATCGTGATGCGCGATTCCGCCGATGCGCTCGCGAAGCAGGCATTCGGCTGGTCGATGCCGCTCGTCTGGACGCTGATCTTCGGGCTGCTCGCCACGCTGCTCGCGATCAGCGGGCCGCTGTCGTTCGTGCGACGCTTTCTGCGCACGTGGGGCATCTGGCTGCTGCTGGCGGGCGCCGCGTGGCTCACGTGGAGTCTGCTCGCGCAGCACGATCTGGCCGCGCTGATGCGCCGTCCTGGCACCGGCGAGATGGCGTTCGGCGGCGCGATCGATCTGGTGGTGGCGATGCCACTGTCGTGGCTGCCGCTGATCGCCGATTACACGCGCTTCGGCCGCCGCGCCGGCGAGACGTTCCGCGGCACGCTGCTCGGCTACGGTATTGCAAACCTGTGGTTCTATGCGCTCGGCGCGGTGTACGGCCTCGCGGCCGGCGGCGGCGATGCGTTGCTGACCACCGCGCTCGCGCAAGCAGGCGGCGGCCTTGCGCTGCTGCTGGTACTGATCGACGAGATCGACAACGCGTTCGCCGACATCCATTCGGCCGCGGTATCGACCGGCACGTTCTGGACGCGTGCGGGTGTGCCGCTGCTATCGGCCGGGTTCGGCGCGCTGTGCACGCTGATCGCGCTGCTGGTGCCGATGGCGAAGTACCAGAACTTCCTGCTGCTGATCGGCTCGGTGTTCGCGCCGCTGTTCGGCGTCGTGCTTGCGGATCACTTCATCGTGCGTCGCCGGGGAATCGACCTGGCCGCGCTCGCGGATCTGCGTGGCCGCTACGGGTTTTCCGGCGGCTGGCACGTGAGCGCGTTCTTTGCGTGGGCGGTCGGCATCGCCGCGTATCACGTGATCAACCAGTGGTGGCCGAATCTCGGTGCGACGCTGCCGGCGCTCGCGGTCGGCGCGCTGGGTTATCTGGCGCTTGTGTCGATTCGCCGGCGCGCCTATGCGGCTTGAACAGGGCTAGCGCCGGCGCTCGAGGTACTCAGCCGTTGATCACGTCGGCACCCTTCGGCACCACGAACTTGAACTGATCCGCCGGCATCGACGGATTCTTCTCGATGTTCGAGAACGTCAGCAGCGTCACGTTGCCGAACACGTCATGTAGTTCCATCGCCTCGAGATTGCCGTTGCGGAAACCGATACCGACACGCTGAAACTGCGTGTCCTTCGCTTTCGGCGTGAGCTCCAGCCAGTCGATGCCCTCTTTCACACCCGCGTCGCGCAGCGTGAAGTTCTTCTGCAGATCGTTGCTGCCGAACAGGATCGCCGCCGGACTCGCGCCAAGCGCGCCACCCAGCGTGCGGATCGTCACCTGATTCAGATCCTTGTCGTACACGTAGAGCTTGTCGCCGTCGGCCTGCAACACCTGCTCGTACGGCTTTTCGTACGTCCAGATGAACTTGCCGGGCCGCGCGAACGAGAATGTGCCGCTCGACGTGCCGCTGAGGCGCACGGTCGGCAGCGCGCCGCTTGCGCCCTGCGCGTTGTTCGGCGCCTTCACCTCGCGCTGCACGAACGAGCCGCGTGCCGAGTGCACCTGCGCGACGAACGCCTGCAGTTGCTCGGTGCCGCTCGCGAACGCCTGCGACGCAACCAGCAGCGATGCGCCGACCGCAACGCAGCCGGCCGCGCGCAGCAGCGCGCGAACCCCATGGCCCAGGCGGGCAAGGCCGTGACAGGCTTCGTGACGGGCTTCGTGCCCGGCGTTGTGCTGCATGGTGTTTCTCCGTGTGTGGAATCGATGGGCCGTGCGGATCGCTGAGCCGGATGCGCGCAGTGCGAACCGCGGCCCGAATCAGTCGGCTTCGCGTGCCGGCACCAGAATCTCGCGATTGCCGTTCGACGACATCGCGGACACGAGCCCCGACTGCTCCATCTGTTCGAGCAGCCGCGCGGCGCGGTTGTAGCCGATGCGCAGATGCCGCTGTACCAGCGAGATCGACGCACGGCGATTCTTGATGACGATCTCGACCGCCTGGTCGTATAGAGGATCGGACTCCTCGCCGCCCGCGCCGGTTCCCGCGGCACCCGCCGAACCTTCGTCGCCCTCGCCCGCCACGCCGCCTTCGAGAATGCCCTCGATGTAGTTCGGCTCGCCCTGCTCCTTGAGCTTGTTGACGACGCGATGCACTTCCTCGTCCGACACGAAAGCACCGTGCACGCGCACCGGCAGACCGGAGCCCGGCGGCAGGTAGAGCATGTCGCCCATGCCGAGCAGCGACTCCGCGCCCTGCTGATCGAGAATCGTGCGCGAGTCGATCTTCGACGATACCTGGAACGCCATCCGCGTCGGCACGTTCGCCTTGATGAGGCCGGTGATCACGTCGACCGACGGACGCTGCGTCGCGAGAATCAGATGGATGCCGGCCGCGCGCGCCTTCTGCGCGATCCGCGCGATCAGCTCTTCGACCTTCTTGCCGACCACCATCATCAGGTCGGCGAGTTCGTCGATCACAACGACGATGGTCGGCAGCCGCGTCAGCGGTTCCGGGTCGTCCGGCGTGAGGCTGAACGGATTCGGCAGTTTCTCTTCGCGCTTCGTGGCTTCGTCGATCTTGTTGTTGTAGCCGGCGAGATTGCGCACACCGACCTTGCTCATCAGCTTGTAGCGGCGCTCCATCTCGGCCACCGCCCAGTTCAACGCGTGGCCCGCCTGACGCATGTCGGTGACGACCGGACACAGCAGATGCGGAATGCCTTCGTAGACGCTCATTTCGAGCATCTTCGGATCGATCAGGATCATCCGCACCTGCTCGGCGCTCGCCTTGTAGAGCAGCGACAGGATCATCGCGTTGATCCCCACCGACTTGCCCGAGCCGGTCGTGCCGGCGACGAGCAGGTGAGGCATCTTCGCGAGATCGGCGCACACCGGCTTGCCGCCGATGTCCTTGCCGAGCCCCATCGTGAGCGGCGACGCCGCGTCCGCGTAGACAGCCGAGCCGAGGATCTCCGACAGCCGCACGGTTTGCCGGCGCTGGTTCGGCAGTTCGAGCGCCATGAAGTTCTTGCCCGGAATCGTCTCGACCACGCGGATCGACACGAGCGACAGCGAACGCGCCAGATCTTTCCCGAGATTGACGATCTGGCTGCCCTTCACGCCGGTGGCCGGCTCGATCTCGTAGCGCGTGACGACCGGCCCCGGGTATGCAGCGACGACGCTCACGTCGACGCCGAAGTCCTTCAGCTTCTTCTCGATCAGCCGCGACGTGAATTCGAGCGTATCGGCAGAAATGGTTTCCTGCGTTTCGGGCGCGGGGTCGAGCAATGCGATGGGAGGCAGCGTCGAATCGCCGGGCAGATCGGTGAAGAGCGGCACCTGCCGTTCCTTCTCGACGCGCTCCGATTTCTCCGGCTTCACGACCGGCGGCACGATGGTGACGGGTTCGTGTTCCTCGATCCGCACGCGGCCCTGTTCGACCTTGCCTTCGCGCTTCACCGCAGCCGCTTCGCCGAGCTTGCGGTCGCGGCCGGCCTCGCGGCGCAGCTTTGCAAACGTGACCGCCGAAATGATCGATTCGCCGACGCGCTCCGCCACCGACAGCCACGAAAAACGGAAATACAGCGACAGCCCGACCGCGAGCACGATGAGCAGCGCGAGCGTACCGCCGGTGAAGCCGAGCGCGTGCGACACGCCGCGCGCGACCGCCTCGCCGATCACGCCGCCCGGCGCGCGCGGCAGCTGGATCTTGAGCGACCACATCCGCAGCGCCTCGATGCCGTCGCAGGCGAGCAGCACCAGTACGAATGCGAAGGCTTCGGCGACCCAGCTGTGGTCACGTGGGGAATCGTCGGTTAATGCCTCGTGATGCGTGATGCGCCGGTAGTTCGCCGAGATGCGCCGCGCCAGCAGCACGACCCACCAGTACGCGGACAGGCCGAACAGCAGCAGCATGATGTCCGACGTCCACGCGCCGACGCGGCCCGCCCAGTTCGCGATGTGATCGACCTGTGCCGCATGCGTCCAGCTCGGATCGCGGCGGCTGTAGCTGACGAGCGCCATCAGCAGGAATACGCCGAGCGCGACCTGCAAGATCCAGCGGATTTCGGTGAAGAGACGCGACATGCGATGCGGCAATGCCTGCGCGTTCGCGGAATATTGTGCTTTTGCCATTGATCCTGTTACTTGGGCGTCCGCAGCGGCTCGGTTACGGGCCGAACCGGCCGCCAGTCGTTCGATCCGGCCTATTGTAAACGCAGTGCCGCGCAGCGGGCTGTAAATGAGGGTAACGGGCCACGGCGGGGTAACTGGGCACAAAACCCCATCCGCCGCACGGGTTCCCTGGCCCTCCCCACGCTATCGCGCCGATCACGAAGCTTCATGAAGCGGCGGATGGCCCCGCCCTTTATAATGCGCGACTGATACCCATCTATTGCTTCGACGCGCTCCCGGCCCGCTCCGGCCTGCCGGACGCCATTTACGGATTTTCATCATGCCCGCACCCACCAAACACGCCAAGGTCCTGATTCTCGGTTCCGGCCCCGCCGGCTATACGGCCGCCGTCTATGCGGCGCGCGCCAACCTGTCGCCGGTGCTCGTCACGGGTCTCGCCCAGGGCGGCCAGCTGATGACGACGACCGACGTCGAGAACTGGCCCGCCGATGCGAACGGCGTGCAGGGTCCGGAACTGATGCAGCGCTTTCAGGAACACGCCGAGCGCTTCAACACCGAGATCGTGTTCGACCACATCCACACCGCGAAGCTGAACGAAAAGCCGATCCGCCTGATCGGCGACGCGGGCGACTACACGTGCGACTCGCTGATCATCGCGACCGGCGCATCGGCGCAGTATCTCGGCCTGCCGTCGGAAGAAGCGTTCATGGGCAAGGGTGTGTCCGCCTGCGCGACCTGCGACGGTTTCTTCTACAAGCAGCAGGACGTGGCCGTCGTCGGCGGGGGTAACACCGCAGTCGAGGAAGCGCTCTATCTCGCTGGCATCGCGAAGAAGGTGACGGTGATCCATCGCCGCGACAAGTTCCGCGCGGAGCCAATCCTGATCGACCGGCTGCTCGCGAAAGAAAAGGAAGGCGTCGTCGAGATCAAGTGGAACCACGTGCTCGACGAAGTGACCGGCGACGCATCGGGTGTCACCGGCCTGCGCATCAAGCACGCGAAGACCGGCGAAACGACGGACCTCGGCCTGCAAGGGCTGTTCGTCGCGATCGGCCACAAGCCGAACACCGACCTGTTCGAAGGCCAGCTCGACATGAAGAACGGCTACATCATCACGAACGGCGGCCTGACCGGCAACGCGACGGGCACGAGCATGCCGGGCGTGTTCGCCGCCGGCGACGTGCAGGATCACGTGTACCGCCAGGCGATTACCAGCGCAGGCACCGGCTGTATGGCGGCGCTCGACGCGCAGCGCTATCTCGAAAGCATTCACGAGAGCGTCGGCGAGCACGTGCTGAGCGCCGAAGCGGACCGGTAAAATAGCGTCCGGGCCCAACCCGGGATATACGTGAGCACACGCACGAGGGCCGCGGCGATTACGCCGGCGGCCCTTGTCGTTTATGCCGCTGGCGTACGTCGCGGACAACCCCACCCTGTTCAGCCCTGTTCACCTTCTTGCGCGATCAGCCGACCGTCATGCCGAAGAACCTGCCTCATCCGAGCGAACCGAAACGCCCGCCGCGTGCCGCGCGACCCGAGCCGCAACCCGCGACGCCCACGAAACCCGCCGTCGATCCCGCGGCCGGCCTCGCGGGTCTCGGTGCGTTGCGCGATGCGTTGAAGTCCGATGCGCAGCATCGCGAACAGGAGCGCGCGGCCTCGGCACAAAAGCGTCGCGAAGCGAGCGCGGATGCCGATGTGTTCCGCCGCGAGATCGGCGAAGTCGCCCCGCTGGCCGCTCCGCCGCGCGCGACGCTCCCGCGCCGCCCGCCCGAACCGCTACCGGTGCAGACACAGCTCGACGAGGAGGCGGTGCTGCAGGAAGCGCTCTCCGACGAGTTCGATCCCGAGGTGCTGCTCGAAACCGACGACAGCCTGTACTACTGCCGACCCGGTATCAGTCAGGAGGTCGTACGCAAGCTGCGTCGCGGCGAGTGGATCGTGCAGGCGCAGCTTGACCTGCACGGGATGCGTCGCGACGAGGCACGCGACGCGCTCGCGGTTTTCATCCGCGAATCGGTGAAGCGCGGGCTGCGCTGCCTGCGCGTGATTCACGGCAAGGGACTGGGATCGATCGGCAAGGAGCCGGTGCTGAAAGGCAAGGTGCGCGCATGGCTCGTGCAGAAGGATGAGGTGATCGCGTTCTGCCAGGCCCGGCCACACGATGGCGGTGCGGGCGCCGTGCTCGTATTGCTGCAACCGGGTGCGCATCCCGCGCGCCCGAAAACCTGACGACCGCGTCGTGGTTCATCCGCGACTGACGCTCGCGCTTGCTGTCATGGAGGCGCTCGCGATCTTCGCGTACGCGATCTCCGGTTTCATCGAGGCGCGCACGCGCCGGCTCGATGCGGTCGGTACGTTTCTGGTCGCGATGGCGACCGCGTTCGGCGGCGGCACGGTGCGCGGCGTCCTGCTGGAACGTCGGCCGTTCTACTGGGTCGAGCATCAGACTTATGTGATCGCGATTTTCGTGCTGTCGTTTTTTGCTCCCGTTGTTTTGAAGGCGACGTCGCGAGTGTTGTCGGAGCGGGCGCTGCTTGTCGCGGATGCGATCGGTCTCGGGCTGTTCAGTATCTCAGGCACGTCGCTCGCACTCGATGCGCAGATGCCATGGTTCACTGCCGCGATGATGGGGGTGCTGACGGGTGTATTCGGTGGCGTGATCCGCGATGTGCTGTGCAATGAGGTGCCGTTGATTTTGCGGGATTCGCGGCCTTATGCGACGTGCGCGTTCGCTGGGTGTTTGCTGTATTTGCTGCTGGCTTATTTCGATGTGGATAATGTTTATAGTGTTTTGATTTCCACTGGGTTTATTCTTTTTGCTCGGCTTGTGACGTTTAAGCTGGATATGCGGTTACCGCATTAGCTTTTTTCGTTTTTCTGATTGATGGTCTTGTCCTTGCAGGCGGCTGCGATTGGGCGCCTCGCGGCGCAGGCGTTGCTGTTTGCTGCTTGCCCTGGCAGGCGGCTGCGATTTGGCGCCTCGCGGCGCAGGCGTTGCCCCTGTGCGGGGCGGCACCTCCTTTCTTTGCCGCGGCAAAGAAAGGAGGCAAAGAAAGCCGCTCGACACGTTACCCAGTCCTTTCCGCGCGTAGCCGGAGATGGCCCGCACCTAAGTGTCGTCCTCGTAGGGATGCGGTAGTGGTCCGAGACGAGATCGTCCATCGCGTCGCAAACCGGAGTGACAAGGCGCCCGCCCACCCCGCGGCGCACTGGTGCGCGCGCGGACAGGTCTGCGTGGGAAACCATTTGGGAAAATGTGGATGCGAAGCGGGAACAGAGACCGCTTTAACCGAAGGGCGTTATGCCTATCGGCGGCGAAGCCCGCCGGAGCGGATGACTGCCTTGTCACTACCGTGTGTGGCGCGAGGACAGATCTCGTCTCGGACCACTACGCTGTGTGAACGAGACGCCCACTTAGGCGAGTGCCACCTGGGCGAGCCTTCGGAAATGAGGAGCTTCGTCTCGAGCGGCTTTCTTTGCCTACTTTCTTTGCCGCGGCAAAGAAAGTAGGTGCCGCCCCGCACAGGGGCAACGCCTGCGCCGCGAGGCGCCAATAAGCACCGACCTGCGGAAAAACCACAGCACAGCGCGAGCAAATACCCCAGGCGCCGCCCAGCAAAAAAACCTTATGCGATCCGCTCCTCATTAGCAGGATCAAACAAAACCGCCTTGGAAACATCAAACAACAACGTCATATTCGCCAGCGCCTGCGGATTCGACGCCGGGTGCACGCGGCTCACCACCCGCTTGCCGTTCACCTGCGCGAATACCAGCGTGTCCGGACCGGTCGGCTCAATCACATCGACCTTCACTTCGATCGACTGCAGCTTCGCATCCTCAACGTTATGCGCGCTGCGCGCATCGGTGATGCGCTCCGGACGCAACCCGAGAATCACCTCACGCCCCATGTGGCTGCGTACCTTGCCGTCGAACGGCAGATTCAGCACGCCGCGCCATGCGCCCGTGTCGAGTTCGAGACCCGTGCCCGAACCCTGCTCGACCAGCTTGCCCTGAATGAAGTTCATCGGCGGCGCACCGATGAAGCCAGCGACAAACAGGTTCGACGGCGAATCGTAAATGTCCTGCGGAGCACCGAACTGCTGAACGATCCCGTCCTTCATCACCGCGATGCGATCGCCAAGCGTCATCGCTTCGATCTGGTCGTGCGTCACATAGACGATCGTCGTGCCCAAACGCTGATGCAGCAGCTTGATCTCCGAACGCATCTCGATCCGCAGCTTCGCGTCGAGGTTCGACAGCGGTTCGTCGAACAGGAACATCACCGGGTCGCGCGCGAGCGCACGGCCCATCGCGACACGCTGCCGCTGGCCACCCGATAGCTGGCCCGGCTTGCGGTCGAGCAGATGCTGGATCTGCAGCATGTTCGAAACACGATCGACGATCTGCTTCTGCTCGCCCTTCGGCACCTTGCGGATGTTCAGGCCGAACGAGATGTTTTCGCGCACCGTCATCGACGGATACAGCGCGTACGACTGGAACACCATCGCGATGTCGCGATCCTTCGGCGACAGGTCGTTCACGACCTTGCCGTCGATCAGGATGTCGCCCTTCGTCACGGTCTCGAGACCGGCGATCATGTTGAGCAACGTCGACTTCCCGCAGCCGGAGCCGCCGACGAGAATCAGGAACTGGCCGTCCTCGATGTCGATGTCGACACCCTTCAGAACCGGCACTCCGTTCGAATAAGTCTTGTACACGTCACGGATGGAAAGGCTTGCCATGCTGTGAATCCTCTAGTCTCTGTACTGCGTCGGCACCGCCGCGCGAGCGGCACCGGCCGGATGCTGTTCAAGCCATGGCGGCGCGTTGCGCCGCCATGGCGTTCGTTGGGTTAGCCCTTCACTGCGCCCGCCGTCAGGCCGCGTACGAAGTAGCGGCCGGCGATCACATAGACGAGCAGCGTGGGCAGCGCAGCGATGATCGCGCCGGCCATGTCGACGTTGTATTCCTTCACCCCGGTCGACGTGTTCACGAGGTTGTTCAGCGCAACCGTGATCGGCATCGAATCGACACCCGAGAACACGATCCCGAACAGGAAGTCATTCCAGATCTGCGTGAACTGCCAGATCAGGCACACCATGAAAATCGGCAGCGAAACCGGCAGCAGAATCTTCGTGAAGATCACGAAGAAACCCGCACCGTCGATGCGCGCCGCCTTCACGAGTTCGGCCGGAATGCTCACGTAGAAGTTACGGAAGAACATCGTCGTGAACGCGATCCCGTACACCACGTGAACCAGCACGAGGCCGCTCGTCGTATTCGACAGACCGAAGTAGCCTTCGACACGCGCCATCGGCAGCAGGATCGCCTGGAACGGAATGAAGCAGCCGACCAGCAACATCGTGAAAAGCGCGTCGGCGCCGCGGAACCGCCAGTGCGTGAGCACATAGCCGTTGAACGCACCGATGATCGACGAGATGAGCACGGCCGGAATCACCATCCGCACCGAGTTCATGAAGAACGGCTCCATGCCGTCGCAACGCACGCCCGTGCACGCCTCGCTCCATGCCTTGATCCACGGCGCGAAGGTCGGGTGGGACGGCGGCGTCAGCAGGTTGCCGTGACGCAGCTGATCCAGGTCCTTGAACGACGTGGACAGCATCACGTAGAGCGGAAACAGGAAGTACAGCGCAAACAGAATCAAGGCCGCGTAAATGACGGCACGGCTGATCGTCATCTTAGGCTGCATTGCGCGTGCTCCTCGATTCCATGTACATCAGCGGCACGAGCACGGCCACAACGGTCGCGAGCATCATCATCGACGACGCTGCGCCGACACCGAGCTGCCCACGGTTGAACGAAAACGTGTACATAAACATGGCCGGCAGCGACGACGACGTACCCGGGCCGCCCGCAGTCAGCGCGACGACGAGGTCGAAGGTCTTGATCGTGATGTGGCAGAGAATCAGCAGCACCGAGAAGAACACCGGGCGCATGCTCGGAATCACGATGCGGCGGTAGATGGTGGGCAACCTTGCGCCGTCCACCTGGGCAGCCTTGAAAATTTCGGCGTCGACACCGCGCAGACCGGCGAGAAACAGCGCCATCACGAAGCCGGTGGATTGCCAGACGGCCGCGATCACGATACAGAAGATCGCGCGGTCGGGATTGTCCAGCCAGTCGAACGTAAAGCTCGTCCAGCCCCAGTCATGGAACACCTTCTGCATGCCGAGGTTGGGGTTCAGGATCCATTGCCATGCGGTGCCGGTCACGATGAACGACAGCGCCATCGGGTACAGAAAGACCGCGCGCAATGCGCCTTCGCTGCGGATACGCTGATCGAGCAGGATGGCGAGAAACAGGCCGAGCGCGACGCAGATCGCGATGAACGGAATGCCGAACCAGCCGAGATTCGCGGCGGCGGTCCACCAGACGTCGTTGTCGAACAGTTCGCGATAGCGGTCGAGGCCGACGAAGTTGTAGCGCGGCATCAGCCGCGAATCGGACAACGACAGAAAACCGGTGACGAGGATAAAACCGTAAACGAAGACCAGGCTGATCACGATACTGGGGGAGAGCACCAGCTTCGGAATCCAGCGATCGGCTAACGCCGCTAGCGGCGACGTGCGGCGGGTCACGGCGGCCGTGTTCTTCCCGTTTCCGCTAAGAGAAGCAGTCACTACTCAACTCCTGAAACTGTACGGCCCGCGACTGCAGGCACGAAACGCAACGCTGGACGGACATGGGACGTAGCTCTGGGTCACGCGTCGTGCAAGACGCGCGGCGTGCCCGGTTACGCGTGGAGTCGCAACCGGGCAGCAGCCATCCTGCCTGCTTCGCTTACCTGGTCTTCGCAGCCTTCGCGAGGTCTGCCACTGCAGACTGCGAATCCTGCGTCGAGTTCATGAACTTCGTCACGACGTCGGTGATCGCACCAGCGGTCGCATCCGGCTGAGCCATGCCGTGTGCGAGCGACGGCACATAACCGCCCGCCTTGATCGCGGTCTGCTCATCCGCGTACGACTGCTTGCCGCAAGCGTCGAACTTGTCCATCGGCACGCCGAGGCGCACCGGGATCGAACCCTTGTACAGGCTGAACTGCTCCTGAAATGCCGGGCTCATGATCGTCTTCGCGAGCGCGAGCTGACCAGGCGTTGCGCCCGTCTGGCCCTTCTGCTGGAAGAACACGAACGAGTCGACGTTGAACGTGTATTGCTTCGACGTGCCCGGCACCGGCGCGCAGACATAGTCCGTGCCCGACTGCTTGCCGGCGTTCGCGAACTCGCCCTTCGCCCAGTCGCCCATGAACTGCATGCCGGCCTTGCCGTTGATGACCATCGCCGTCGCGAGGTTCCAGTCGCGGCCGGTACGGCCGTTATCCATGTACGACTCGATCTTGCGGACCGTATCGAACACGTTGACCATCTGCTGCGACGTCAAGGTCTTCTGGTCGAGGTCGACGATGGCCTTCTTGTAGAAGTCCGCGCCTTGCGACAGCACGACGTCTTCCCACAGCGTCAGATCCTGCCACGGTTGACCGCCTGCGGCGACCGGCTGGATGCCTGCTGTCTTCAGCTTGTCGGCGAGCGCGAAGAATTCCGGCCAGGTGGTCGGCGCCTTCGCACCGACCTTGTCGAGCGCAGCCTTGTTGATCCACACCCAGTTGACACGGTGCACCGAGAACGGCGCGGCGACATAGTGGCCACCCGCGTGCATGATCTTGTCGATCTGCGGCGGCAGGTTCTTCTTCCAGTCACCCGCGACCGAGTCGATCGGCACCAGCACGCCCTGATCGGCCCATTCCTGGATCAGCGGACCCTTGATCTGCGCAGCGCTCGGCGCGTTGCCCGAGATCACCTGCGTCTTCAGCGCCGTCATGGCCGCCGCACCCGCGCCGCCCGCAACCGCGAAGTCCTTCCACGTGTAACCCTGCTTCGTCATGTCGTCTTTCAGGACGCCGACGGCTTTCGACTCGCCACCCGAAGTCCACCAGTGCAACACTTCGATGGATTCGGCCGCCTGCACTGCCGACACGCTACACATCAGACCTGCGGCGCACAGGGCGCCCATGATCGCGCGGATTTTCATTGCTTATCTCCTCCAGACACCTGAAAAAAACAAAAGCCCCTGTTATGCCAGGGCGCGTGGTTGATCAAACAGGCAAAACACGGGCGGACGTCCAGCTGTCACATGCGCGCGCACGCGCCGGCGAGCCGGTGTTCGGCCGCGGGACGCTCAAGAGATGAGTGATTCGGGATGCAACTGACTGTCTCCTCTTTTGATTTTTGCCTGCCCCGCCTCGCACACGCTAACCGGTGCGCCTGAGGCGCGCTGCAGACTCGAGGTGCGTCGCGCATGTCGGCTGGAACAGGCAGAAAACTTATGTTCCATTAACATGCAGGGGACGAAAGCCGATTCGGGAAAACTCGTATCTCGCTGTTGCGAGCACGCTTTTTTCATCGAATTAGCGTTACCTCTTGATTTGGATTGTAGTTAAACTACAATTCAGTGTCAAAAAAAATTTTATCGGACTACGGCCGCCTGTTTGCTCACCTCACACTCACCTGGCGGCACCAGGACATCGACGGAGACACATGCAAACCGATTCAAGCTTCACCTTCGTCCTCTTCGGCGGGACCGGCGATCTGTCGATGCGCAAGATCCTCCCCGCGCTGTATGAAGCGCACCGTGCGGGCATGCTTGCGGAAGGCGGCAAGATCGTCGGCGTCGCGCGTCATGCGGACGATCGCGCCGGGTACATCGAATGGGTGAACGGGCACGTCAAGCCGTACGTATCGAAGAACGGTCTCGACGAAGCCGCGTGGGAACGGTTCCTCGCACGCATCGAATACGTGCGGCTCGATCTGAGCAAGGCCGAGGATTTCGTGCTGCTGCGCGACGAGGTGAATCGTTTGTCGGGCACGCGCGTGTTCTATCTCGCCACCGGGCCGTCGCTGTTCGTGCCGATCTGCCATGCACTCGCGGCTGTCGGCCTCAACGAAAACGCGCGCATCGTGCTGGAGAAACCGCTCGGCTATGACCTGCGTTCGTCGAACGCGATCAACGATGCCGTCGGCGAGATCTTCGCGGAAGAACAGATCTACCGGATCGACCACTACCTCGGCAAGGAGCCGGTGCAGAACCTGCTCGCGCTGCGCTTCGGCAATGCGCTGTTCGAACCGCTGTGGCGTCGCGAGTGGGTCGAGAGCATCCAGATCACGATCGCGGAAGAACTCGGCGTCGAAGCGCGCGGCGACTTCTACGACAACACCGGCGCGCTGCGCGACATGGTGCAGAACCATCTGCTGCAGCTACTCTCGATCGTCGCGATGGAGCCGCCGCATTCGATGGATTCCGATTCGGTCCGCGATGAAAAACTGCGCGTTCTGCGCGCGCTCAAGCCGATCGATCCGCGCGACATCGCGCACGTCGCGGTGCGCGGCCAGTATCACGCGGGCGTAGTCCGTGGCACGTCGGTGCCCGCGTATGCGACCGAACCTGGCGTGAAGCAGGACAGCACGACCGAGACCTTTGTCGCAGTGAAGGTCGAGATCGAAAACTGGCGCTGGGCCGGCGTGCCGTTCTTCCTGCGCACCGGCAAGCGGCTCGCCGACCGGGTCGCGGAGATCGTGGTGAACTTCCGGCCGGTGCCGCATTCGGCACTCGGCCCGACCGCGCTGCGCGCCGGCTCGAACCGTCTCGTCATCCGTCTGCAGCCGAACGAAACGATCCGGCTCTACTGTCTTGCGAAGCAGCCCGGCGAAGGGATGAATCTCGCCAGCGTCCACCTCGACCTCGCCTTCGACCAGTTCTTCCGCGAAGGGCAGATGGAGGCGTACCAGCGTCTCTTGCTCGACGTGATCAACGGGCGGCTCGCGCTGTTCGTGCGGCGCGACGAGCAGGAAGCCGCATGGCGCTGGGTCGAACCGATCCTGAACGAATGGGCTTCGGCGAACAAGCCGCCGAAGCCGTACGCGGCAGGCACGTGGGGACCCGCTGCAGCCAGCGCGATGCTGGCGCAGCACGACACGTGCTGGCTAGAGGAAGAAAACTGAACGGGGCACTGCCCGCGCGCCGAACCGTGCGCGGGTGCTGGAAGGACAATCATCTGGACCGCGCTGCGGTCCGCCCTGTGAACCAACAAAAAAGCAGCATGGAGGAGAAGTGATCGAGCTTCACGCTTTCGACGACCCGCGCGCCCAATCCGACGCGCTGGCGAAGGCGGTTGGCGACGCGTTACATGCGTCGCTGGCCGCGTCGGCAAACACGCCCGCGGGCGCGCGCACGGCGACGCTCGCCGTGTCCGGCGGCACCAGTCCGCGCCCGTTCCTGCAGATCCTGTCCACCCAGCCGTTCGACTGGTCGCGCATCGGCGTGACGCTCGTCGACGATCGCTGGGTGCCCGAGACCGACAGCGCAAGCAACGCGCGGCTGGTTCACGAAACGCTGCTGCAGAACGCGGCGCGCAACGCCGCGTTCGCACCGCTCGTCGACGTGACGCAGCCGCTCGATGCGCACATCGCCGCGCTGAATGCCGACCCCGCGCGCCGCGTGCCCGACGTCGCCATCCTCGGCATGGGTGAGGACGGTCACACCGCATCGATCTTCGCGGACTCGCCCGAGTGGGACTTCGCGATCTCCACGCCCGAGCACTTCGTCGCCGTTCATCCGAGTGCCGCGCCGCATGCGCGCGTCAGCTGGTCGATGAGCGCGCTCAAGCAGGTCGGCCAGCTATATCTGCTGATCGCCGGTCCAAGCAAGCTCGACGTCCTGAATGCCGCTGCCGCCGCGCCACAAAAAAATGCCATCTCGACGCTGGCGAACGACAAGGGAGTGAGACTCGATGTCTACTGGTGTGCAAACTAAGGCTGTGCCCGGTGTGGGCCAGCACGCCGACGGACCGAGGCTTCTCGCCGACATCGGCGGCACCAATGCGCGCTTCGCGCTTGAAACCGGTCCCGGCGAAATCGGCCAGGTGCTGGTGTATCCGTGCGCGGACTACCCCGGTGTCGCCGAGGTCATCAAGCAGTATCTAAAGGATGCGAAGATCGGCCGCGTGAATCACGCGGCGATCGCAATCGCGAACCCGGTCGACGGCGACCAGGTGAGCATGACGAATCACGACTGGACCTTCTCGATCGAAGCGACGCGCCGCGCGCTCGGCTTCGATACGTTGCTCGTCGTCAACGACTTCACCGCGCTCGCGATGGCGCTGCCCGGCCTCACCGATACGCAGCGCGTGCAGGTCGGCGGCGGCGCACGCCGTCAGAACAGCGTGATCGGTCTGCTCGGACCGGGCACGGGCCTTGGCGTGTCCGGCCTGATTCCCGCCGACGACCGCTGGATCGCGCTCGGCAGCGAAGGCGGCCACGCGAGCTTCTCGCCGCAGGACGAACGTGAGGACGTAGTGCTGCAGTTCGCGCGCAAGAAGTGGCCGCACGTGTCGTTCGAACGCGTCTGCGCCGGTCCCGGCATGGAGGTGATCTACCGTGCGCTCGCCGCGCGCGACAAGAAACGCGTCGCCGCTACCTGCGACACCTCCGAGGTCGTGCGCCGCGCGCTCGACGGCGAACCGCTCGCCGCTGAAGCGGTCGACTGTTTCTGCGGGATTCTCGGCTCGTTCGCGGGCAACGTCGCCGTGACGCTCGGCGCGCTCGGCGGCATCTACATCGGCGGCGGCGTGGTACCGCGTCTCGGCGAGGTGTTCGTGCGCTCGCCGTTCCGCGAGCGCTTCGAGGCGAAGGGCCGTTTCGAGGCGTACCTGCAGAACGTGCCCACCTACGTGATCACCGCCGAATATCCGGCGTTCCTCGGCGTGTCGGCGATTCTCGCGGAGCAGTTGTCGAACCGCACGGGCGGCGGATCGTCGGCGGTATTCGAGCGCATCCGCCAGATGCGCGATGCGCTCACGCCGGCGGAGCGACGCGTCGCCGATCTCGCGCTGAACCATCCGCGCTCGATCATCAACGATCCGATCGTCGACATCGCGCGCAAGGCCGACGTCAGCCAGCCGACGGTGATCCGCTTCTGCCGCTCGCTCGGTTGCCAGGGGCTGTCCGACTTCAAGCTGAAGCTCGCCACTGGCCTCACCGGCACGATTCCGGTCAGCCACAGCCAGGTGCATCTCGGCGATACAGCCACCGACTTCGGCGCGAAGGTGCTCGACAACACGGTGTCCGCGATCCTGCAACTGCGCGAGCATCTGAACTTCGAGCATGTGGAACGCGCGATCGATCTTCTGAACGGCGCGCGCCGCATCGAATTCTACGGGCTCGGCAATTCGAATATCGTCGCGCAGGACGCGCACTACAAGTTCTTCCGCTTCGGCATTCCGACCATCGCGTACGGCGATCTGTACATGCAAGCCGCGTCGGCGGCGCTGCTCGGCAAGGGCGACGTGATCGTCGCGGTGTCGAAGTCGGGCCGCGCGCCCGAACTGCTGCGCGTGCTCGAGGTCGCGATGCAGGCCGGTGCTCAGGTGATCGCGATCACGTCGAGCAATACACCGCTCGCGAAACGTGCGACCGTGGCGCTCGAAACGGATCACATCGAGATGCGCGAATCGCAGCTGTCGATGATCTCGCGCGTGCTGCATCTGTTGATGATCGACATCCTCGCGGTCGGCGTCGCGATTCGCCGCGCGTCGCCGGATCCCGACGTCCGCGAAGCGGTCGCAAAGGTCCGCGACGGTGCCGACGACGAAACGACCGCCGTGCTCCACTGGCTGAGTCACGGCGCGGCCTCTACCGCGCGCGACTAAAGCGACCAGGCGCCCGCTCGCAACACGACAGGCTCCTGCCGGAGCCTGTCGTCTCCCCTTTCCTATCCCTTCTGCGACGGCGCGAGCGACGACGGCAACGGCCGGTCGTGCCAACGCACGATCAGCATCCGTCCCACGTAGCAGAGCACGCCAGCCGTACCGATCGTGAAGCCCATGCCGACCGGCGTCGTGTCGTGCCACAGTCCGACCACGACGCTCGCGAGCGCGCCGAGCGCAAGCTGCATCGCGCCGAACACGGCAGCCGCGGCGCCTGCGTTGTGCGGATAGCGATGCATCAGATCGGTCGCGCAGTTGGCCGACAGCACACCCACCACGCCGACCACGAAGAACAGCCCGACGACAATCGACCACAACCCGCCCCACCCCGTCACGCACATCAGCGCGACGAACAGCGAGGCCCCAGCGCTGATCGTCGCGGCAATCGAGATGATGCGCAGCGGGCCCAGACGGCCGACGAAGCGCGTGTTCACAAAGTTGCCGATCATGATGCCGAACACGTTCAGACCGAACAGGAAGCCGTAGTGCTGCGGCGATACGTGGAAATGCTCGATGTATACGAACGGCGTCGCGGAGATGTACGTGAACATCGATGCGAACGCCATCCCGCCGCACAGCATGTGCCCCCAGACCATTGGATCTTGCAGCAGCCGGCCGTATGCGGCGAACGACTGCAGCACAGCTGAACTCGCACGCTTTTCGCGCGGCCAGGTTTCGGGCACGCGCAGATACGCGGTGACCGCGCAGCCCGCGCCGAACAGCGTCAACACGACGAACACGATGCGCCAGCTGCCGAGCAGCAGCAACTGGCCGCCGATCAGCGGCGCAAGCAGCGGTCCGACCGCCGTGACGATCGCGACCATCGACAGCACGCGCGCGGCGTCGGTCGGTTCGTGCGCGTCGCGCGCGATCGCCCGCGAGAGCACCGACGCCGCGCCCGCGCCGAGCGCCTGCAGAAAGCGCACGAACACGAGCGAGCCGATCGAAAAAGAGAACACGCACGCGACGCTCGACACCGTGAACAGCGCGATACCGCCGAGCAGGATCGGGCGGCGGCCGTATGCATCGGAGAGCGGTCCGTACAGCAGCATGCCGATCGAGAAGCCGGCCATGAAGCTCGTCAGCGTGGATTGCGCGACGCCCGGCACGACGCCGAACCCGGCCGCGATCGACGGCAAGCTTGGCAGATACATGTCGGTGGCAAGCGGACCGCATGCGGCGAGCGCGCCGAGCAACAGGATCAACCGGATGTCGGGCCGGTGTCGGATGGGGTGGGACATGGGGCGGGACATCCAGCAGGAGGCGGTCCGTTTTGCGCCACGCGCCGGACCTGATGGAAGAGTGGAGAAATTGGGGCGATTGTACTCGACGTGTCGGATGAGGCAGAACGTGAAAACCGATATGGCCGGCTTGTGCCGGCTTGTGCCGCCTCCTGCCATCCATCGGGCAGGAAGCGGCATACGTCCAGTTCACTACTCAGTCGCTACCACTTCGGTTAAACCGTTAGAAGCGGTATGTCGCGCCGATCTGGAAAAAGCGGCCAAGGTCGGTGTACAGCGACTGGTCGTAACCGGTGATGTCTGGCGTAGCCTGCCACTCGACGTCAAACGGAGGTTTCTTGTCAAACAGGTTCGAGATACCGCCATATATCGTCCAGTGTTTGATGCCGCGATAGGTCGCCATCAGGTTGAACTGACTGTACGACGCCACGGAACCCGTTCCGCCATCGCCAAACTCCGCCGCCACCGCGTTCGTGTAAGGACCTGTGTATTGCCAGGTCAACGCGGTCGTCAGGTTGTGGAAGTCCCAGGCCAGCGTCGTATTGCCCTTCCAGCGCGGATTGCTTGCACCGAACGGTTGCAACAGTGCGAGGTTATTGCCGGCGAAGTTCTGCGTCGCCGAACCCGGGCTACGGAGTTTGTAGTGCCACACGTAGGCCCAGTCGCCCGTCAGCGTGAACATACCGTAAGGCGTGCGCAGTGCCTTGCGGAAGTTCATATCGAAGCCGTCGGTATCGAGCGAGCCGAGGTTGACGAATGGCTGCACGATGTAGCGGATCGTGCCGTCCGGATTGCGAACCACCGTCGCCGGATCGTTCGCCTGAAGTACCGCATTCGGATCTGCTGTCCCGATCACGCTGTCGATGTGGACTTTGTAGAACGCCGCGCCGATATCGGTCAACGCGTCGGGCGACAACTGGAACCCGATGTTGTAGTTCTTCGTGCGCTCAGGCTGCAGATTCGGATTACCGGTGGTCTGCTCTGTCGTGAAGTGCTTCGTCGGCGTGCCGCTCGGATCGTTTGGATCGACCAGATTCTGGTGACCCAGATAGACCGCCTGCGAGTTCTCAACGCCTGTCGGCGCGCGGAAGCCGCGACTGTACGACGCGAAGGTCGTCAGCATACGCACCGGCTGGAAGCGCAGCGCGAAGCTCGGTGAGAAGGCACCGCCGAAATCGCTGTAGTGGTCGTAGCGAGCGGCTTGCGTGAACGTCAGATTGTGGATGATCGGAATATCGATCTGATAGAACAGCGCCGCCACGTTGCGCGAGCTATTGACCGTCTGCACGTTTGCCGGTGCCGTAATGCCCTGCGACGCCAGCGTCTGCGGGTTGATCAGCGACGATTCGTGGCGGAATTCCGTACCCAGCCCCAAGCCGACGTTACCGGCCGGCAGGGCGAACAGGTTCGCCGTCGAGGTCTTGGCGGTCACGCTATCGACCTTCGAGATCGCTTGCTGGTTGTCGTCGCTGAACACGCCGTTCAGACCATTAGGCGTCGAAGACGGATTCGCGAAGTTGTACGTGCCGTTCATCAGCATGTTCTCGACGCCAGCGACGTTCAGGCGATTCGAGTAGCTCGTATCGACCGTGCTCTGCGAATGGCCGTAGTCGGCGGACCAATCCCAGTTTCCGAACCGGGCGGCGTCGAACGAGCCCTTGATGCCAGTCGACGCCATCCAGAACGTCGACACGGTATCCGCCACGCCGACCTTGTTCGGGAACGTCAGGTTGATCGGCGTCGGCACGCCGAACGGGTTGAACGGATTCGATGCCGGCACCGTTCGCGAGAGCGGTGCGACAGAACCTGCCACCGGGTCAAACACGTTCGAATTGGCACTGAGCGCAGCGGGTCCCTGCAACTGCACGCTTTCATCACGGCTCACCCAGAAGCCAGCGTAGGCTTCGGTGTTCTCGTCAAGCTTGAAGGTGCCGCGGACTTTCGCGTTGAAGCGCGTTAGTGCCGGTGTCAGCGAGGTGCCGGGAGCGACGTTATACACGCACGCCTTCGTTCCTTTGCTGCCCGGTGGGCAAGGGTTAAGCGCCGTGTTGCCGTCAGGCGTGGTCCAGTACGATTGCTGGTTCGGACCAAATGGTGCTGCATTGCCGCCGGGGTACTGCGTGAAATCCTGGGACGACGTCATGTCGCGATCGGCAAGCGTCGATCCGCTGTCGCGGTAATAGCTTGCCGCCGCCGTGATGTTGAAGCGATCGGAGTTCAGGTCGCCGAAACCGCCGAGCACGCTGAAGCTGCCCTGGCCATTTCCCGGGTGCTGCGCCTTGCCCAGTTGGGTATCGAGCTGCAGACCCTGAAAATTTTTCTTGGTAATGATGTTGACGACACCGGCGATCGCATCGGAGCCGTAGATCGAAACCGCGCCAGTCTTGACGATGTCGATGTGATCGACGATGTTCAGCGGAATCGTGTTGACGTCGAAGAAGGTGTCGGTGAAGTTCACCGCTTGTGCGTAGTTGGCGACACGTTGCCCGTCGACCAGCACCAGCGTGTACTTCTCGCTCAGGCCGCGCAGTGCGATGCCGGCTCCGCCCGGCGCCGCGCTGTTCATCGTGGACTGCGACCAGCTGGCGCCCGAGTTCGCGGCGGTACCGCGCAGGAAGTCAGCCACCGTGGTGTAGCCACTTTGCTGGATGTCTTTCTGCGTAACCGTCTGGATCTCGGTAGTGCCGACCTTGTCCGAAGTTCGAATCAGCGAACCCGTGACCTCGAATTTCTTGAGCTGCTTGATGCCCGACGCCACGGCGGCGCCAGAACCCGGAGCGGGCGCCGTGGCGTCGTCCTGCGTGCCTGCCTGCGCGACCGTGACGGGCGATTCGACTGCAACCCCTGCTGCTGACGGCTGGCTCTGGGCAAACGCGGAAGTACCGACCATAGCCGTCAAGGCCATTTCCGCCCAAAGTATTTTTCGAATGGCCGATCGTGATTCTATTGGTTTCATATTCCCCTCTCTCGCCACTAACGACAAGTTGTTATGCGAAAAGACCTGGCACGCCTCTTCGCTTGCGGCACCCCACCGCGCGGATTCCAACGCCTGTTTTTCGAGACTCAAACAACGATGAATAAGGTTTTCGATTTCCGATAAACGCCTCCGTCACGTAACACGCAGCCATCCATGTATCGATATAAAATCTCGTTCTTACTCATGTCTATTATTAATTCAGTCATCCTAAATTAAGTGAATTGAAGTGATTCGCGTGGCGAAGCGAAGCAATCTGTTAAAGCAAGCTCGACCTTCCAGGCCTACCGGGTACGAATTCTTTTCCGGTCAGATGGATCCTGCTCCGAGACTACCGACGTGCATACCGAGTAGTCTTCCGCACCCGGTACGAGTGTGGTTCTTCGAAGCTCATTAATTCTTTGCAACGGAACACATAAAAATAATTTCCATTCCCCATGCCGTGCGCCTTCATCCAGGACGACGACTACCTCACCAGCATCCGGGCAAGCGGCTCAAAAAACTTCCGCTGGCCCGGTTACATGATCAGTAAAACTAAATTATTTTCCCAAATCTTGAAAACCAGAACTCAGCAATTCGTCACTGCGACAAATCTGTTTGGCCGACGTTCTCACGTCTACGACGTAATGCACCGTCACGCGAAACGCAACCGTAATGCCGGCGATGAGCCAACGGCAGGCGTTGTCGGGCCGCGTTCATGCTGCAAAAGACACCCTGGAATCTCCCGCTGTCGCAACGTCCTCAACGGTGCGCTGCAGTCACTTGCGAGACGTCCCACTCCACGTCTTTCATTTGCTGTACGGAAACGTATCAGCCCAGAAATATTTCGTCAAAATTTGTTTGATAGCCGAAACCAACATGTGCGATATGCGTAATGTGCCGTTATAGGTATTTACCCTCTCATGACACTGCATAAACGCGTGCGCCCAGCATGCTTTGGGCTACCTGGCGGCAAGACACCTGATTCGGTTTACCCCTGCTCAATCGCACTTCAGGCAACGCGGCGTTGCAAAGACCCCCTGTCGATTCGCACCAGAACACGCGCGGCTCCCTTCATGACTTTTACCAACGATAGCCATCGCAGGGCCTGCCGGAAGAGGCCAGAGCGAAACCGAAGAATTATTCTCTTGCGCAAGATATTGAAATATGCGCGGGTCGCGCACGCCTGAACTTGCGTCAGGTTGGATACGAACACGGTCGTTACGACAGATGAAGTCGTCGACCTCCGTAGCCGAGGGCGACTGCCGCATCGACCGGGTATCTGCGACGAAGCGATTGAGCAAAAAAAGACCTGCTCACCTAAGGGGAGGTGGCAGGTCGAGAGTACTGACAAGTTTACTTATCGAAAAGGATAAGCGGGATAAAGTGTAATGTTAACGAAAATATAATGTAAAGATAAACAATAAAGCCAGATGGTCGTTGACGCCCGAGAGAACGCATCAAGGGACGGTAGCACTTCAGCCTGACCTGGCCGGCGCCGCTCCACCGCGGCACACTGTTGCCCGCTGCGCGCAATCGGTTAAGCTGCCGTTTTTTCCCGCACCCGACGACCCCGCCGTGACCGCCTTTCTGCTGATCTGGAGCCCCAAAAAATGGCCGTGGCCGGAGCTGCCGGACATCGCGAAACGCGTGGCCGCGGGCGAAGCCGTCACCGACGTGTGGGGCTGCGGCGTTGCACGCAGCCTGCTGCCCGGCGACCGCGTGTTCCTGCATCGGGTCGCGTCCGAGCCGCGCGGTCTGTTCGGCTCCGGCTACGTGACGCGCGCGCCGTACGAGGTCGCCGATTCCACGACCAAACGCGGCTACCGGCTGTGCATCGACTTCGTCTACGACTGGCTCGTCGATGCGCACGTGCAGGTGGCGATCGGCCGCGACGCGCTGCGCGTGCATCCGTTCTCGGTGCAGACCTGGGACGCACAAAGCTCCGGCACGTCGATCAAACCGATCGCCGAAGGGGCGCTCGAGAAGCGCTGGGCCGAGCTGACCGGGAAACGCGCGTCGCCGCGACTGCCGATGCAAGGTGTGACGAGCACGGCACCGCCGCAATCGTCGAAAGCGAGCGCGCACGCGCGCCGGAAATCCTCCGCCTGACTGTGCGCCTGACTGCGCGCCCGACACCTGCCCGCGCGGCATGATGCCGCAGCGCCCGGCGTGCCGCACCGCCCGATTGACGGGACTCCGGTACAATTTCAGCCAGTCATTCCGTCGCCGCCAGGACCCGCGGCCCGGGCTCGCGGACGCGCCACCCGCCGCCGCTCCGCCCGCGCCCATCGGCACGCCGGCCACGCCATCCTTCTCGCAGGTCCACGTTCATGTCCAGGAATCAAACTCTCTTCGAACGCGCCCAGGTCAGCATCCCGGGCGGCGTCAATTCACCGGTGCGCGCTTTCCGCTCGGTAGGCGGCACACCGCGCTTCATCGAACGCGCGCAGGGCGCGTACTTCTGGGACGCCGACGGCCAGCGCTACATCGACTACATCGGCTCGTGGGGCCCGATGATCGTCGGCCACGTGCATCCCGAGGTGCTCGAAGCCGTGCAGCGCGTACTCGTCAACGGCTTCTCATTCGGTGCGCCGACCGAAGCCGAGATCGAGATCGCCGAAGAGATCTGCAAGCTCGTGCCGTCGATGGAACAGGTGCGCATGGTGTCGAGCGGCACCGAGGCGACGATGAGCGCGCTGCGTCTTGCGCGCGGCTTCACGAACCGCAGCCGCATCGTCAAGTTCGAGGGCTGCTATCACGGCCACGCGGACAGCCTGCTCGTAAAGGCCGGCTCCGGTCTGCTCACGTTCGGCAACCCGACGTCGGCGGGCGTGCCGGTCGACATCGCGAAACACACCACGGTGCTCGAATACAACAACGTTGCGGCGCTCGAAGAAGCGTTCAAGGCGTTCGGCAACGAGATCGCATCGGTGATCGTCGAGCCGGTCGCGGGCAACATGAACCTCGTGCGCGCGACGCCCGAATTTCTCGGCGCGCTGCGGCGGCTGTGCAGCGAATACGGCGCCGTGCTGATCTTCGACGAAGTGATGTGCGGCTTCCGCGTCGCGCTCGGCGGCGCGCAGCAGTTGTATGGCATCGCGCCGGACCTCACGTGTCTCGGCAAGGTGATCGGCGGCGGCATGCCGGCCGCGGCGTTCGGCGGACGGCGCGACATCATGGCCCATCTCGCTCCGCTCGGCGGCGTGTACCAGGCCGGCACGCTGTCGGGTAATCCGATTGCGGTCGCGGCGGGCCTGAAGACGCTGCAGCTGATCCAGGCGCCCGGCTTCTACGACACGCTCGCCGCGCGCACCATGCGTCTCGTGCAGGGCCTCGCGGGCGCCGCGCGCGACGCGAAGGTGTCGTTCGCGGCCGATTCGGTCGGCGGCATGTTCGGCCTTTACTTCGCGGACGCGGTGCCGGGAAGCTTCGCGGAAGTCACGCGCTCCGACGTGCCGCGCTTCAACGCGTTCTTCCACAAGATGCTCGACGCGGGCGTGTACTTCGCCCCGTCGGCGTACGAGGCCGGTTTTGTATCGAGCGCGCACGACGAAGCGATCGTCGACGCGACGATCGATGCCGCGCGCGGCGCATTCGCCGCGCTCGCAGCCTGAGCGGACGACGATGTTCTCGCAAACCGATTTCGTCCATATGGAACGCGCGCTCGCGCTGGCGCAGCGCGGCATGTACACGACCGATCCGAATCCGCGTGTCGGTTGCGTGCTCGTGAAAGACGACGCCGTGATCGGCGAAGGCTTCACGCAGCCTGCGGGCCAGGACCACGCGGAAATCCGCGCGTTGAAGGATGCGCGTTCGCGCGGCCACGACGTGCGCGGCTCGACCGCTTACGTGACGCTCGAACCGTGCAGCCACTTCGGCCGCACGCCGCCGTGCGCGAACGCGCTGATCGAAGCGCAGATTGCACGCGTCGTCGCCGCGATGGAGGACCCGAATCCGCAGGTGTCCGGCCGCGGCCTCGGTATGTTGCGCGACGCGGGTATCGAAGTGCGCTGCGGACTGCTCGCGAACGAAGCGCAGGAACTGAACATCGGCTTCGTATCGCGGATGACGCGGGGTCGTCCGTGGGTCCGGATGAAGGTCGCGGCGTCGCTCGACGGCCGCACCGGGCTGCCGTCCGGCGCGAGCCAGTGGATCACCGGCGAGGCCGCTCGCGCCGACGGCCATGCGTGGCGCGCGCGCGCATCGGCGATCCTGACCGGCATCGGCACCGTGAGGGAAGACAATCCGCGCATGACCGTGCGCGCGGTCGACACGCCGCGGCAGCCGCAGCGCGTGCTGATCGACAGCCGGCTTGAAGTGCCGCTCGACGCGCACATTCTCGCCGGCGCACCCACGCTGATTTTCTGCGGCACGCTCGACCCACACGACGAACAGCTCGCCGAACGTGCGGAAGCGCTGCGCGCGCGCGGCGCCGAACTCGTGCCGCTCGCGAACGCGGCGGGCAAGGTCGATCTGCCGGCGATGCTGGCCGAGCTCGGCCGGCGCGGTACAAACGAACTGCACGTCGAGGCCGGCTACAAGCTGAACGGCTCGCTGCTGCGCGAGGGCTGCGTCGACGAACTGCTGGTCTATCTGGCGCCGAGCCTGCTCGGTGTCGAATCGATGGGTATGTTCAATCTCGCGGCACCCGGTTCGCTCGACGACCGCGTGCAGCTGAATTTTCATGCGGTCGACCGGATCGGTGACGATCTGCGGATTCTCGCGCGGCTTGCCGCACCGCTCTCCCGTACCGAGTTGCACTGACTGCACTGACAGAGGACACAGCACGATGTTTACCGGAATCGTCGCGGCAGTCGGCCGCATTGCATCGATCACTCCCCTTGGCAGCGACCCCGACGCGGGCGTGCGGCTCACCGTCGACGCGGACACGTTAGGTCTCGACGACGTCGCACTCGGCGACAGCATCGCGATCCAGGGTGCGTGCATGACGGTGATCGAAAAGACCGCGAGCACATTCGCAGTCGACGTGTCGCGCGAGAGCCTGAACCGCACGGTCGGGCTCGCGCAAACCGGCGACGTGAATCTCGAGAAAGCGTTGCGTGCGCACGACCGGCTCGGCGGGCATATCGTGTCGGGTCACGTCGACGGGCTCGGCACCGTCACGCGCTTTGCTCCGGTCGGCGAATCGCATGAACTGCGCGTGCTCGCGCCGCGCGAACTCGGCCGCTATCTCGCGTACAAGGGCTCGATTACCGTCAACGGTGTGAGCCTGACGGTCAATTCAGTGGACGATCGCGCGGACGGCTGCGAGTTCTCGATCAACCTGATCCCGCATACCGTCGAGGTGACGACGCTGCGGCATCTGGTGGCGGGGGCGAAGGTTAATCTCGAGATCGATATGATTGCGCGGTATGTGGAGCGGATGTTGACGTCGTCTCCGGAAGGTTTGTTGCAGCGCTAACGCCAGGTCTGACGGCGGCCGCCCGCTCACTTCGCCGCAGCAGCCGCCCCCGTCAACCACCCATCGATATCCCCCAGCACCGCCTTCTCGATACCGAGAAAACCGTGCGGCGAATGCCCGCCGCAGCCCGTCGACTTGTCGCCGCCGCCTTCCGTTGAATCCACCGAAACGAAATCGAAGTGGTTGTGTTCGGCGAGACGCTTGCCCGCATACGCAGGCGACGACACGCACGCGTCATGCTCGTTCGACACGACCAGCACGCGATGCGTCGTGCCGTCCACATCGAGGTTCGCCAGCGTGCCGCCGCCGCGGCGTGAGAAGGTCACCGGGGACGTGAGCACGAACGCGTCGGCCAGTGCAGGATCGCGTTGCAGCGCGTTGCCGACCGACAGCGTCCCGGCACTCGTGCTGACCAGCGCGATCTTCGCGTTCGGGAAGCGCTGCCGCAGCGTAGCGACGACGACCTGTGTGTCCTTGAACGATTCCTTACCCAGCCGAAAGAGGCCGTCGACACCCTGCGCGTTATCGGACGGCGTATCGACCAGCGCGACCGCATCGCCCTGCTCGATCCAGTAACGCGCCGAGCGGATCAGGAAATTGCCCTTGAGCGTGGTCGCCCCCGCCGCATCCAGATGCAGCGCGCCCGGCGTGCCGGGAAACAGAACGACCACCCATGGCGGGTTCGGCGACGGCGACTCGATGAAGAGGCTCTGCATGACGCCGTCCCGCGTCGGAAACGTCGCGAGGTCGCCATGATCGAGTGGCGTCGCATAAGCATGGGCAGCGACAACGCACGCCGCAATGGCACAGCCCAAGCGTTTCATGCCGATGGAACCGCCGGACGTCGATAGATTCCTCACGCTGATCTCCTTCGAGTTGTTCAGTGCGGCATCCCATTGCCGGGTTATCCGCGGAATAACCCGGCCCTCCCACCCGTTTTATCCACAAGGCAATCGGAAAAACCGGCCCACGCGCGACACATCGGCAGGACAGGAGTGGATCATGAAAAAACTGATTCGTATCGGAATATTGCTCGCCGGTCTCGGCATGCTCACACCCGCGTTCGCGCAAACCGACGACGGGTCGCAAACGGTCGACGCGGACAATTGCCGGGCCGTATCGGGGCAGGCGGAAATCGACGGCACGATGCAGCAGATCGTCGGTCGCGCGTGCCAGCAGAGCGACGGCACATGGCAGATCGTGCAGACCGACGACGGCAACGCGTTGTGGTACCCCGCCGACGCCTATCCGTATCCCGATCCGTGGTGGTACGGTCCGCCGCTTTTCATCGGCGCGGGCATCGGCTTCATCTTCGTGGACCGCTTCCACCACTTCCATCATTTCAACCACTACAACCATTTTCATCAATACGGGTACAACCGCTTCGGTGCGTCGGCGAGGGGCGGCTTTCATCGCGGGTACGGCGGCGAGCATCGGCGTTGACTGCGTCGTCCTGTTGGAGCAACGCGACGGGCCCGGCGAACCGCCCGAAACACAGAAAAGCGAACCTCGATAGTCCGGCGAACGGCCAGGAGGCACGCGGGCGTCCGCGTGGCGTAAAATACGCGCTTTCCCGAATTTCTCGCCAACATGACGCTCGCCTCCACCCTTGAGATCATCGCCGAACTGAAGGCCGGCCGGATGGTGATCCTGGTCGACGAAGAAGACCGCGAAAACGAAGGCGACCTCGTCGTCGCAGCCGAATTCGTCACGCCGGAAGCGATCAATTTCATGGCCCGCTACGGTCGCGGGCTGGTCTGTCTGACGCTCACGCAGGACCGCTGCAAGCAGCTGAACCTGCCGCTGATGACCTACCGCAACGGCACCCAGTACGGCACCGCGTTCACGGTCAGCATCGAGGCGGCCGAAGGCGTCACGACCGGCATCTCGGCCGCCGACCGTGCCCGCACCATCGCCGCGGCGGTCGCGCACGACGCGCGTCCGGAGCACATCGTCCAGCCTGGCCACGTGTTCCCGATCATGGCGCAGCCGGGCGGCGTGCTGATGCGCGCAGGCCATACCGAGGCGGGCTGCGATTTCACGGCGCTCGCGGGCCTGACGCCGGCCGCGGTGATCTGCGAGATCATCAAGGACGACGGCACGATGGCGCGCCTGCCCGACCTGCTGACGTTCGCGCAGGAACACGGCCTGAAGATCGGCACGATCGCCGATCTGATCCACTACCGCAGCCGCACCGAATCGATCGTCGAGCGCGTCGCCGAGCGCACGATGCAGACCGCGCACGGCCCGTTCCGCGCGGTGATGTACCGCGACCTGCCGAGCGGCTCGCCGCACATCGCGCTGGTGCGCGGCACGCCCTCGGCGCAACGCGACACGCCGGTGCGCGTGCACGAACCGCTATCGGTGCTCGATCTGCTCGAAGTCGGCGCGTCGACGCACTCGTGGACGCTCGACGCCGCGATGAAGGAAATCGCGCAGCGTGATCTCGGCGTCGTCGTGCTGCTGAATTGCGGCGATTCGCGCGATCACCTGATCGACGTGTTCAAGGCATTCGACGAAAAAGACCGTGCGGAAGCGCTGAAGCGCCGCCCGGTCGACTTCAAGACGTATGGCATCGGCGCGCAGATCCTGCGCGAACTCGGTGTCGGCAAGATGCAGGTGCTGTCCAATCCGCGCAAGCTCGGCAGCATGTCCGGCTACGGCCTCGAAGTCACTGGCTTCGTCCCGATGCCCGGCTGCCCGCCGCAACCGTCCACCTGACCCGACGCTTCAGCGCACCCGCGCTCCCTCCCCTTCTACGGACCATTTATGGAAATCGGACAATATCAACCGAATCTCGACGGTGACGGCCTGCGTGTCGGCATCGTCCAGTCGCGCTTCAACGAGCCCGTCTGCAACGGCCTCGCCGACGCGTGCATCGAAGAACTCGAACGCCTCGGCGTGACCGGCGAAGACGTGCTGCTCGTCACGGTGCCGGGCGCGCTCGAAGTGCCGCTCGCGCTGCAGAAACTCGCCGAAAGCGGCCAGTTCGACGCGCTGATCGCACTCGGCGCCGTGATCCGCGGCGAGACGTATCACTTTGAACTGGTGTCGAACGAAAGCGGCGCGGGCATCACGCGCGTCGGCCTCGACTTCGGCATTCCGGTCGCGAACGCGGTACTCACGACCGACACCGACGAACAGGCCGTCGCACGGATGACCGAGAAAGGCCGCGATGCGGCCCGCGTCGCGGTCGAAATGGCGAATCTCGGAGTCGCGCTCGAACAGCTCGGCGGCGATGACGACGACGATGAAGAAGACGAAGAAGAGGAACGCGCATGAAGAGCGCCCGCCGACGCTCCCGCGAACTGGCCACGCAGGGGTTGTACCAGTGGCTGCTGTCGGGTGCCCCCGGCGGCGAGATCGATGCGCAGCTGCGTAACGCGCAGGGCTTCGACAAGGCCGACCTCGAGCATCTCAATGCGCTGCTGCACGGCGTGATCCGCGACGCGGACTCGCTGTCCGCGGATCTCACGCCGTGCCTCGACCGTCCGATCGAGCAGCTGTCGCCGGTCGAACGTGCAGTGTTGCTCGTCGCCGCCTACGAACTGAAGCACCACGTCGACATTCCGTACCGCGTCGTGATCAACGAGGCGGTCGAGCTCGCGAAGACCTTCGGCGGCGTGGATGGCTACAAGTACGTGAACGGTGTGCTGGACAAGCTGTCGGCCCGTCTGCGTGCCACCGAGACGCAGGCCGCCCGCAAGTCCTGAACGCCGGCAGGCACAACGGAAGCAACGTATGACCACCGTGACCGAACCCCTGTTGCGGCTCGCCGCCCGCGTCGACGCGATCCAGCCTTTCTACGTGATGGAGCTGGCGAAAGAAGCGGCACGGCTCGAGCGCGCCGGACGCGACATCATCCACATGGGCATCGGCGAGCCCGATTTCACCGCCCCCGAACCGGTCGTCGAAGCGGCGGCGAATGCGCTGCGGCGCGGCGTCACGCAATACACGAGCGCGCTCGGGCTGCACGCACTGCGCGAAGCGATCGCCGGGCACTACGCGCACGCGTATGGCATCGACGTCGATCCCGCGCGGATCGTCGTCACGGCGGGCGCATCGGCGGCGCTGCTGCTCGCGTGCACGGCGCTCGTCGATCGCGACGACGAAGTGCTGATGCCCGACCCGTGCTATCCGTGCAACCGGCACTTCGTCGCAGCCGCGGAAGGCAAGCCGGTCCTCGTGCCAAGCGGGCCCGCCGAACGCTTCCAGCTGACCGCCGCCGACGTCGAACGGCTGTGGACCGACCGCACGCGCGGCGTGTTGCTCGCGTCGCCGTCGAACCCGACCGGGACGTCGATCGAGCCAGACGAACTGCGACGCATCGTCGGTGCGGTTCGTGCGCGCGGCGGCTTCACGATCGTCGATGAAATCTATCAGGGGCTCAGCTACGACGCGCAGCCTGTGTCGGCGTTGTCGTTCGGTGACGACGTGATCACCGTCAACAGCTTCTCGAAGTACTTCAACATGACCGGCTGGCGCCTCGGCTGGCTGGTTGTGCCGCCTACGCTGGTCGATGCGTTCGAGAAGCTCTCGCAGAACCTGTTCATCTGCGCGTCGTCGCTGGCGCAACATGCGGCGCTCGCGTGCTTCGAACCGGATACGCTCGCAATCTACGAAGCGCGCCGGCTCGAATTCATGCGTCGTCGCGACTTCATCGTGCCGGCGCTCAAACAGTTGGGGTTCGGCGTGCCGGTGATGCCCGATGGCGCGTTCTACGTGTACGCCGATTGCAGCACCGTCGCGCATCCGGCCGCGGGCAACAGCGCGGAGCTGACGCGCGCGATGCTGCACGATGCAGGCGTCGTGCTTGTGCCGGGCGTGGACTTCGGCTCTTACGCGCCGCATCGGTATATCCGGCTGTCGTACGCGACTGCTTTCTCGAAGCTCGAAGAGGCGGTCGACCGGCTGCATCGTCTGTTTGGTTGAAGGCCGAACGGCTGCGCTGCTTCTTGTGTAGGGACGTAAAAAAAGCACCCTCGGGTGCTTTTTTCTTTGTGTTGCTGTCGGGCCTGGCCAGCTTGAAACGTCAGGCGCCGAGTTCCGGCGAGGCCGTGCGTTTCGCTGCTGCGTTCGCGTCGTCCTGCTCGGGCGCCTTCGTCGGTGTCGCGGCGACCGTTTTCGCGGTCAGGGGATGCGCGGTGTCGAGCGTTACCTGCACACGCTTCGCCGCACCGCTCGCCGCGTTCGGCGACGCGGGCTGCGTAGCCGCCGTAGCCGTGGCCGGAGCCTGCGGCGCGTTGATCGGTACCTTGCGGCCGTGTGCGACGTCGCGCAGACGACCGCGCTCCGCCATCACCTTCGCGCCGTAGCCGCCGTCGTCCTGCGTCGACGAACCGACGTACAGACGCAGACCACCCGGCAGCGAACCGCCGCGCGCGATGCAATCCTTCAGTACCAGCGCGCCGACCTTGATGTTGGTCAACGGTTCGAGCGCGGTGCTCTGGCCGCCGAAGTACTGGAACTTGTCCGAGTGGACCTTCGACATCACCTGCATCAGGCCCTGCGCGCCGACACCGCTCTCGGCGTACGGGTTGAAGCCCGACTCGATCGCCATCACGGAAAGCAGCAGCAGCGGATCCAAGCCGACTTCGCGGCCGGTGTCGAACGCCGCTTTCACGAGTTCACCGACCGGTTCCTGCGCGACGCGGTAGCGGCGTGCGAGGTACGACGCAACGAGATCCTGTTCGCGGCTGGAGACGAGCACGCGGTCGTCGCGGGCATCGGCAGAGACGCGCTGCGTGGGAATCAATCGCGCGAGCGAACCGACGCTCGGCAGCGTGCGCGGGTCGAGGCCATTGAGCGCAACCGTGCCGCCGTTGCCCGAACCGCTGCCGTCGAAAACGCCGTCATAGCTGGTGTTGGAGGTGCCGCCGCTGGTGTCGCTGCCCGTAGCGGTGCCGGACAGCGAGTCGTCGGACGACGAACCGTTACCGTTGGCCGGCCCGAAGGACGGCAACGGATTACCTTGCAGCAGACGGGCCGGACCGGCCTGCACCGCCGCCGACAGCACCGGCATCAGCCGGGCGGCCAGGGTGCCGCGCCACGAAGGCAACAGCCACAAGGCCAGCGCAAACAGCACGGCGAATCCGCCGACAACGCTAAAAAGATGGTGACTTACACGCGTCCCGCGACGCAGCACTGCGCGTACAGCTTGCGCAAGGCGCTCATCGGGACGCCACGATAACCAGGCGTTCATTCAGATGATCTCCCATGTTGCATGGTCCGCGAAGCGCCGGGCGAGCCGGCAACATGCATGTGTTCGCAGACCAAGACGCCGCGCGCTCTGGTTAGGACGGCAGCGGCGTCGGGAAAAACGGCATAAAACCGTTGGGGAACCGGTGAAAGATCCGCCTGCATGCAACGAAGCACGCAACCGGGGGTTCCCACACGAAAAACCAGCGTCGGATGGCGCTGGCGAGGACAACAAATAGACCGTCTGAAGCCGTGCAGGGGTCGGCTAACGGCGACGCGTTGCGTCTTAAAGGACCGGGGGCGGTGGCGATAAAACTACGGCCCTGCAACCAATGTCGACGGATTCTAGCAGGGTTTTATAGATCGTCAACACTATAGAAAGCCAAAACCATAACCAAATGTAATAATGAACAGCGTTCAGCAGGATGAAAACCGCGCGCTGCGTATGTTTCAGGCCGATGGCATTTTTGCCTTCGAGGGTGCGTCCGCCAACGTACCCGGCAACGCGGGTAAAATTGCCGATCCCTTACGGCATGCGGTTGCGTGCCGCCGCCCTTCTTCCGCCGCACCGTGCGGCCCCGGACCCGATGAAATACAAAGATCTGCGCGACTTCGCCGGCCGTCTCGAAACGTTGGGCGAACTGCGCCGTATCCCGCAAGACGTCTCCCCTGTACTGGAAATGACCGAGCTGTGCGACCGTGTGCTGCGCGCCGGTGGGCCTGCCTTGCTGTTCGAGGCTAAACGGCGCCATGCGTTCCCGGTGCTCGGCAACCTGTTCGGCACGCCTCGGCGGATCGCGCTAGGCATGGGTATCGACGTGGCGGTCGATACGGACGCGGCTTCCGGCCCGAATGCCGGCGATGCAGCCGCGCTGCAGTCGCTGCGCGACGTCGGGCGGCTGCTGTCTGCCCTGAAGGAGCCGGAGCCGCCCAAGGGCCTCAAGGACGCCGGCAAGCTGCTCTCGCTCGCGAAGGCCGTCTGGGACATGGCACCGAAGACCGTGAGCGCGCCGCCGTGTCAGGAGATCGTCTGGGAAGGGGCCGATGTGGACCTCGCGAAACTGCCGATCCAGACCTGCTGGCCCGGCGACGTCGCCCCGTTGATCACGTGGGGGCTGACCGTCACACGCGGGCCGAACAAGACCCGGCAGAACCTCGGTATCTATCGACAGCAGCTGATCGGCCGCAACAAGCTGATCATGCGCTGGCTGGCGCATCGCGGCGGCGCACTCGACTTCCGCGAATTCGCGCTGAAGCATCCGGGCCAGCCGTATCCGGTCGCCGTCGTGCTCGGCGCCGATCCGGCGACGATCCTCGGCGCCGTTACGCCTGTCCCCGATACGCTTTCGGAGTATCAGTTCGCAGGCCTGCTACGCGGCGCGCGCACCGAACTCGCGAAGTGCCTGACGCCGGGCGTCGATACGCTGCAGGTGCCGGCGCGCGCGGAGATCGTGCTCGAAGGCTTCATCTATCCACAGGAAGGCACGCCCGAGCCGGCACCGTCCGGCGCGCCGCCGCGGCCGTCGAAAGGCGCGAGCGCCACGTACGAACACGCGCTCGAAGGCCCCTACGGCGACCACACCGGCTACTACAACGAACAGGAGTGGTTCCCGGTGTTCACCGTCGAGCGCATCACGATGCGGCGCGACGCGATCTACCACTCCACCTATACCGGCAAGCCGCCCGACGAACCAGCCGTGCTCGGCGTCGCGCTAAACGAAGTGTTCGTGCCGCTGTTGCAGAAGCAATTCACGGAGATCACCGATTTCTATCTGCCGCCCGAAGGATGCAGCTACCGGATGGCGATCGTGCAGATGAAGAAGAGCTACCCCGGTCACGCGAAGCGCGTGATGTTCGGCGTGTGGAGCTTCCTGCGCCAGTTCATGTATACGAAGTTCATCGTCGTAGTCGACGAGGACGTGAATATCCGCGACTGGAAGGAAGTGATCTGGGCGATCACGACGCGCATCGATCCGTCGCGCGATACGATTCTCGTCGACCGCACGCCGATCGACTATTTAGACTTTGCATCGCCGGTCGCGGGTCTAGGCTCGAAGATGGGCCTCGATGCGACGAACAAATGGCCTGGCGAAACGGATCGCGAATGGGGTCGTCCGATCGCCATGGACAAAGCCGTCAAACAGCGCATCGACGCGCTGTGGAACGAACTCGGGCTATAGGCCATAGGCCGCGCGGCGCTCCAATGCAACGCGCTCGCGCAAGAAGATCAACCTGAAAGAGGCTGTGGCACGAATGCATGCGTGGTCGATGTTGTCGGATGGGTTTTTTCTGTCGTTGTCGTTGTGTCTCGATATCGGTCTCGTCAACGTCGCGGTCATTTCGCTGACGCTGACGCACGGCTTCAGGCCGGGATTCTGGCTCGGCCTCGGCTCGTGCTTCGGGGATCTGCTGTATGCATCGCTCGCGCTTGCCGGGATGGCCGCGCTGCTGCAGTTCGACGCGGTGCGCTGGATCGTATGGCTCGGCGGCGCGGCGATCCTGTTGTTCCTCACATGGAAGATGGCACGCGAAGCGCTCTATCCTGCATCGGCGCCGCCGGTCGAAGGCGAGGCCGACACGCGGGCGCCTCACCTGAGCGCGTGGCGCGGTTTCGTGCGCGGCGCGTTGCTGGCGATCTCATCGCCGAGCGCGATCCTGTGGTTCGCTGCGGTAGGCGGCGCGCTGATCGCGAAAGCCGGTGCGACCACGCTGACGACCGCGCCTGTGTTCCTCGGCGGTTTCTTGCTCGGTGGCCTGTGCTGGACGCTCTTTCTATGCGGCCTCGCGAGCCACGGACGCAAGCGCGCCGGGACGGGACTGCTGCGGGCGTGTCACGTGCTGTCGGCACTGCTGTTCGCGTATTTCTCGTATAGCGTGATCGTCAACGGATATCACGATCTGATCGTGCACGCCGCGCGCTAAACCGCCGTGGCAACGCATTCACCGCCCCAAAACAAAACGGCGTAACGCGGCAATCATGCCTGCGTTACGCCGTCGAGCGTAAGGCGGAGACGGTCGCCGCACGGGAATTGAATCGCCCGCGCGACACCGGCCGCTTAACGGCGCCAGCCGCGGCCGTAACCGTGGCCGTAGTAGCCGCCGCCGCGATAGTAGCCGTGGTGCCAGTACGGATGACCGTAGTAGCCGCCGACCACGACTGCCGGTCCGCCGTATCCACCATATCCGCCGTAATAGACGGGCGGCGGCGGCGCGTACACGACGGGCGGCGGGGGTGCGTAATACACCGGCGGCGGCGGTGCATAAACCGGATAGGCCGGCGCGAACGGGATGCCGATCCCGACGCCGATCGACACGTGCGCTTCGGCCGCAGTGGTGAGCCCCACGCCAAGCGCGGCGGCAACGATGAACGGAACGATCTTTTTCACTTCTCTTCTCCTGGCGGCGCGGCCCCGTGGCCGTGTCGCAAAACGGGCGTGCTCTCTGGAATTCACTCTATCCAAAAAGGCCATGCACCGCTTTATGCATTTGTTGCAAATTGCAATCGATGCGACAGCTTCCTTAACGACGGTCAACCGGTGCAAAGAAAAAATGGTGGGGTACCCGCTAAAAATCAAGGGTTTGCACGGACAGATGTATCGCAACGGACGATTTTACCGACGTCGAAGCCACCGGCTGGCGCACTCCGGTAACCTTTAATTACAAATGAGCAGGCATGTCGCGTGCGTCGCAGGCAAGAAAAAGCCCGGCGCGTGGCCGGGCCTGGCGAGAAACACGTACGGGAAACAGTAGCCTCAGCCGACCTTCACATACGTGAACTCGCGGCTGACGCTCGGCGGCACGTACGCGCCGCTGATCCGCACGCGCGGCGTGAGACGCTTTTTCTGGTCCCACCAGCGACGGCGCTGTAAAGGGGTGAGAAACCGCAGGTGCTTCCGATACGAAAAGATGCTCATGACGACCTCCCGAATCTGCCTGGAACGGAAAAAATCGACAACGACAGCCACCACATCTGCATGAAAAAACGGCACCAGAGAAATTGTGAGCAGTTTTCGAACCCGGGTGCATCGTGCCGCACGATATTCACCCGCTCGCCTCATACGGCGTGAAAACAGACTGACGAAAACCACGTCGAGATAATGGATCGGCGATACTCGGTGCTTGCCCGACCCCTCCCGATTGCCTGCCTGGAGCAGAACCATGTCCCAGCCCTCGTTGCCACGCGTCGGTTTTATCGGCGCGGGCCGACTCGCACGTTGTCTTGCACGCGGCTTCGCGCGCGCCGGCTATCCGGTCGCAGCGATCGCCAGCCGGACCGCTGCCACTGCGCACGATCTCGCCGGGGAATTCGCGGGCTGCGTCTCGTCAGGCGATCCGCAGACCGTCGTCGAAGCAGCCGATATCGTCTTTTTAACCGTCCCCGATGACAGCATCGGTACGACAGCGAACACTCTGCGCTTCAGTGCATCGAGTTCCACCAGCCGGTCGGCATGGGGGCTCGTGCATTGCAGCGGCGCGTCGCCGGTCGAACTGCTCGAACCGGCGCGCGCGCAGGGCGTCGCGATCGGCGGTTTTCATCCACTGTATCTGTTCAGCGGCGCGCCTGCCGACATCGAACGGATCGTCGGCTGCTCGGTGACGATCGAGGCGGACGGCGCACTTCACGAAGCGCTCGCAGCGATGACGTCCGCGCTCGGCTGCCACCCGCTGTCGATCCCCGGCGGCGGCCGGATGCTGTATCACGCGGCTGCGCACTATGCGGCGAGCTTCGCGCTGTGCGGCCTCGCCGAATGCGTAGCCCTGTGGCGCACGCTCGGTTTCGCCGAGGACGACGCATTGCGCGCGGTACTGCCGATGCTCGCCGGTACGATCGAGACCGCGCGCGACCGCGGCCTGTCCGGCGCGCTCGCCGGCCCGATCTCGCGCGGCGATACCGGCGTCGTGCAAAAGCAGCTGACGCTGCTCGAAACGCTCGGCGGCGATCACGCCGCGCTGTACGCGCTGATGTCGCGGCGCGGCATCGAACTGGCACGCCGGCGGCCGTCTCCGCCTGCCGGCATCGACACGATTGCCGAGGCCGTCGAGAATTCGCTCGCGCGCTCGGTGAATCAGGTATCGGCTGGTGCAAGCGTCAAGTAAGCCGTGATAATGTGACGTCCGGCCGCGACACCGCACACGCATCAAACACAACACACGCGCCGCATGGCCGCCGGCCCACGCGAACAACACCCGAAGCAAAGAGGACACAAGATGTTCGGCGATATCGCCCGCTTTCTGCTCAATACCGTTTTCACCCTGTTCGGCGCAGCGCTGCTGCTGCGCGCATGGCTGCAGTTCGTACGCCTGCCGCCGTATAACCCCGTCTCGAACGCGGTGCTGCAATTCACCAACTGGCTGGTGCTGCCGCTGCGCCGCGTGATTCCGGGAACGCGCGGCATCGACTGGGCAAGCATCGTCGCGACGCTGATCACGGCGCTCGTCTACGTGGTACTGACAATTGTGCTTGTCGGCCTCGATCCGCTCAGCCTGATGCCGGCGCTACTGATCGTCGCGCTGCTCACGGTCGTGAAATGGGCACTCAACCTGATCATCTGGATGACGATCCTGATGGCGCTGCTGTCGTGGCTCAACCCGCGCTCGGCGGCCATGCCGATTCTTTATCAGCTGACCGCGCCGCTGCTGAATCCGCTGCGGCGCATCGTGCCGCAACTGGGTGGCATCGACCTGTCGCCGATCCTGCTGTTCGTGATCGTGCAGGTGCTGATCATGGTTGTCACGCGCGCGGCGGTGTCGTTGACGCTGTTCGGGATTTGACTGGCCGGAGGGGCCAGTTTCGTTACGCGGGTTTGCGCAAACCGGTGGAACCCGCGTAAAATGGCGCGCTCTGCGGGCGTCGTATAATGGTAATACCCTAGCTTCCCAAGCTAGAGCCGTGGGTTCGATTCCCATCGCCCGCTCCAGTTTTTCCAGCCCTCTGTTGCGCCAGCAATCTCCCGGTCAGTTTCCGGTAGCGTTCCATCCGATGCTCCCTGCCCGCACGCTGTCGCCCCACACCCCGCTGCTATAATCCGCGCCTGGCCGGACACCCCGGCCGCGCAGCAATATCATTATGCCCGCCGTGCGACCCATCCGTCGCCTCACCAACCGCTGTTCCCGATGATGATTCACGATCCAAACGAAGCCGGCCGTCCCGATGCCGATCCGCCCACCGACGATTCGCAGGTGCCGCACCTGCGGCGCATCCGCAGCTTCGTCACGCGTGCGGGGCGTGTGTCGACGGGCCAGCGTCGCGCGCTCGACGAAATCGGGCCACGCTTCGTCGTACCGTTTTCCGCAACGCAGCCTGACTGGGACGCCATCTTCGGCCGACGCGCGCCGCGCATCCTCGAGATCGGTTTCGGCATGGGCGCGACGACCGCGGAGATCGCCACGCATCGTGCGGACGACGATTTCCTCGGCGTCGAGGTTCATGAGCCTGGTGTGGGCGCATTGCTGAAGCTGATCGGCGAGCAGAATCTGTCGAACATCCGCATCCTCCAGCACGACGCGGTCGAAGTGCTCGAGCAGATGATCGCGCCGGAAAGTCTCGACGGCGTGCACATCTTTTTTCCGGATCCGTGGCACAAGGCGCGGCATCACAAACGCCGTCTGATCCAGCCGAAGTTCGTCGCGCTGCTGGTGTCGCGACTGAAGCCCGGTGCGTACATTCATTGCGCGACCGACTGGCAGAATTACGCGGAGCAAATGCTCGAGGTACTCAGTGCCGAGCCCGCGCTCGTCAATACCGCGCAGGACTATGCGCCGCGTCCGGATTATCGTCCGGTGACGAAGTTCGAGCGCCGCGGGCTGCAGCTCGGACACGGCGTCTGGGACCTCGTGTTCAGACGACGCGACGCAGTCTGAACATAAAAAAGTCCGCACAAAAGTGCGGACTTTTTCGTATCCACGCATCGCGCGGCATCACAGCGTCCAGCTTAGCCCACCGCTATATCCCACCAGCAGGATCAACAACCCGAAGCCGATCCGATACCACGCGAACGCCGTGAAATCGTGCGCAGCGATGTAGCGCAACAGCCAGCGCACGCACGCGAACGCGCTGACGAACGCCGCGATAAAACCGATCGCGAACGTGCCGAGCATGTCGGCGGACAGCAGGTGCCAGCTCTTCGCCATCTCGTACAACGTCGCGCCGAAGATGATCGGGATCGCGAGGAAAAACGAGAACTCCGTGGCGACGCGCCGATCGAGGCCGAACAACATGCCGCCGATAATCGTCGAGCCCGAACGCGACATCCCCGGGATCAACGCAAAGCATTGCGCGAGGCCGACCTTGAGCGCGTCGAACGGGCGCAGATCGTCGATCGATTGCACGCGCGCCGCCACCGCGCCACGCTCGCGTCCGCGTGCCTCGACCCACAGGATCAGCACGCCGCCGACGACCAGCGCGAACGCGACCGGCACCGGCGAGAACAGCGCGGCCTTGATTGCTTTTTCGAAGAGAAGACCGAGCACGACTGCGGGAATCGTCGCGACGATCACGTTCAGCGTGAAGCGACGCGCGTCGGGCCGCGTCGGTAGACCCACAACCACGCTGCCGATCCGCCGCCGAAATTCCCAGCACACCGCGAGGATCGCGCCGAGCTGGATGACGACGTCGAAGGTCTTCGCGTGTTCGTCGGTGAAATCGAGCAGGCTTCCTGCAACGATCAGATGGCCGGTGCTCGACACCGGCAGGAATTCAGTCAGCCCTTCGACGACGCCGAGAATCAACGCCTTGCAGATCACGATCCAATCCATCCGGAGCCCTTGTCGCTGTATGAAACCGTGACGGGCTTCGCTGCGCTCGACCTCGGCGGAACGCGGCCCGTACGGCCGCGCACGCCGTCATTTTTCGACGATCTGTACGCGTATGCCGTTTGTAAGGATAGTGATTGTACCGGGTTCGTAGCTCACGCCGGCAAATTGCAGTTGCTCGGGCTTGAATGTGTAGATCGGATAGTTGTTCAGCAGCTGGGTGGCGAGCAGTCCGGCGGCCGCGCTGATCTGTTGCGAGTACGCCTGCGCATCGCCGCTGACGTCGACGTGATCGACGCCCGGCGACTTCAGTACGACCGAGCGACTCGCAGCGTCGTACGCGAGCTGGCTCGACAGCGTGAACACAGCGCTCACCGGCTGCGGCATGAACGGGCTCGCGAAGTGCGCGTCGAGCCGCACGGTCACGCGATTCGTATCCGGCAGGAAGCCGACCACCGGATTGGTCAACGCGACGTCGAAGACCTGCGACACGGTGCGTTGATACGGAAACTTCCGCTGCACCGCGTCCTGCACCTGCTGCTGCGAGAACGTGTAGTGCTGCGGGATGAATGGAAACGTCGATGCCGCGCAAGCTGCGAGCGACACGGCAATCCCTGTAGCCGCGCAGGCAGCGAGAAGGAAGCGGCGTCGGGCCGGCAGTGCGAATCGGGTCATGCGTGATCTCCTGTTGAAGCGGACGCGCGTCACCGCGCGGGTCGGGTCTGCTGTTCGAGCTGCGTGAGCCACGCGAGTGCCTCGATCCGCGTCGTGCCACACATCTCCAGTTGCGGTTGCAGACCCGAACAGCACGCGGGCCGCTTGGGCTGGCCGAAGATCGCGCAGCGCAGATCGTCGCCGAGCTGCACGCAGCGCACGCCGGCGGGCTTGCCGTCCGGCATGCCGGGAATCGGACTCGAGATCGAAGGCCCGATGCAGCATGCGCCGCAATCGGGACGACACGCGTGATCGTCAGTACGGAATGCGAGGTCGTGATTCACTACACTTTTCCTGAAGCTTGTTAAGCAGTTGCGAGTAGATCGCGACGCAACGAACTTCGCATTGTGCCATCGCTGCGGATGCGAGCCTTTAGCGCGATCGCAGCAGTCCCTGCGGTATATGTCATATCCAGTCGCCGTTCAGTTCCGTAGCGATTTCCGCGCGGACGACTGCTTGCGCGGCGGCATCATCATGAAATTGATGCGCAATCTCGAATTGCGCATCGACGAATTCGAATCAGCTTATGGCGTTCGCTTCGCGCAAAAGTTCGCGCCGGAGATCGAGCGACTGCAGAGGTTCGAGCGCAACGGGGTGGCACGGGTCGGACGCTACGTCGAGGGGCACGACGCGCGGCACTTCTCGCGCACGGTGTGACGTCGCCCGTGCCTCGCCGGGCCGCCCAGCACCTTGCCTTGCCACCCGTTTTCGGACATAATCCGCCTCTCGCCGCGGGCGCATTCGCGCCGCCGTCAGGCAAGCCCAGGTGGTGAAACAGGTAGACGCAGGGGACTCAAAATCCCCCGCCGCAAGGCGTGCCGGTTCGAGTCCGGCCCTGGGCACCAATAGTTGTTCCGGGATAGGCCGCAGTATTCCAAGAAGCCCCGTAAGATCAATGTCTTGCGGGGTTTTTCTTTCTTCGGCGATCCGGCCTGGCATTTGGACAGCCGGTGATGTCGAGCGGTATTTTCGGTGGTATCGGCTTCGCTGCTGCCCTCTTCCGGCAGGAGAGACCACCATGCCGCTCACCTGCACCCGGGTCGGAAACGCGCGTTGCAACCCGAAGAACAGCGATCGCACCTGGTGTTTCGCGCGTCGCCGTCAGTCAGCAGATCCGCGCACTCGAGAAGTTTCCGGGCAAGAGGCACTGCCCCTCTTCAACTCGCGGTGACATCGTCATCGATCGGCGCGCCCCTCGCTTTAGGCGACATCGCCAATGATGTTACGGGCATGGCTGCCTAATGCCACGATGGCCACGACGCAGATATTCCTCCGAAGGCAACCACGCTTTTCGGGGCGACGGCTAGATCAGAAGATCCCCGAGCAATGGACAACTCGACAAACGCACCGGGCCGCCTGCGGTGACGAGTACTTGCTCCTCCAGCTTTACGCCTTCTGAACCACCCTTTTCCCCAATGAAGCTTTCGACTGAGACCACCATGTTCTCTTCAAAGGTTCCGTCGTAACCCCACTCGTCGAAATCTACCGCATACGCGACGCTCGGATACTCATCAACCAGACCACACCCGTGCACCATCATCATGTACCGGTTATGCACGTACTTTTCCGGCACTGCCCAGCACTTGTCAGCAAACTCCCGAAACGTTACACCCGGTTGTAGCAGACTGCAGTTATGAGAAATCTGATCTCTCGCATGACCGAACAGAGTGCGTTGCTCCGAAGACGGATTTTCCCCGGGGCATATGAAGCTTCTCGAGATATCCGAAAGATAACCACCGGGGCCTACCATGTCGGTATCGAACCCAACGATGTCTCCCGCGTTGATGACGCGGTTGGAAGCATCTCTAAACCAAGGGTTGGTTCTTGGCCCTGAGCTAAGAAGACGCGCCTCACTCCACTCTCCGCCATGGGCGGTGTTTGTGTCTTGAAGCACACTCCACAGCTGGTTTTCGGTAATCCCAGGCTGTAGTGCTTCGCGCATTCTAGCCACGCCAAGGTCACAAACACCCATCGATATCCTATGCTGCTCAATTTCTTGCGGGCCTTTAATCAGACGCGCCATCTCTGTTAAGGGCTGCGCATCGTGCAAAGAAATTCCCTCTGCCCGCAACAGCTCCGCTCCCCATGGATCACATTTGTCGACTGCGAGACGGTTGTTTCCTCCGCCATGCTGACGCACTACGTCGGCGATACAGCGTGCCCACTCGGCGGCCTTTTCGTGAACCCTTGGACCCGCGAGGAAATAATTCCACGGGATCGTTGGTCGGATTTCGTTGATCGATTCAATGCCTTCGCTGTTATGGCGGCTGGTAGCAAAGTCAAAAAGTATAGTAGGACCATCGGTGGCGACGAAGACGTATCGACTGGGCGCGTGCATCACCCATATGCCGAGGCTGTTTGTATCTGTCGCGTACCGGATATTGATCGGATCAGCGAGCAGCATCCCCGCGTAGTCGTGCATTCGCAACTGCATGCGCAGCCTTTCAAGGCGATACGCTCGTAACGCGGGACGATCGACAGCCTCGAAGGCTTCGATCAAGGATTTATCGATTTCACTGGCTCGATGCTCTTTCACTAATCCATCGAGGCGATAGCTACGAGATTCTGCCAAGGTCGCTTCCGATGCATTGATATCGTGGTGATGGCGGCTATCCATAGGGTTACCTGTTCAGCGGTAGATGGAGATCTCCGAACGCCGCGACGAGTTGCCGGTTGCGTGAAAGCAAACCTTCCCGGCCAAAACGTCCGCCCGCTCTCTACCGGCGATTTCTGGGAAAATTAGTGCAATTGCTGAATCTGTATTTGCCGCACATTGCAATCCGGCGTGCAGATACGGCCCGATCATATTGCTCGCTGGACGTCCCTCCGTAAACGCAGGAAAAGAAAGGCGCGAGGTTAATCCAAGGTTAACGTGACTGAATGGTCGTCAGCGAGCGCTCAAAGGGCATCGAATCTATGCCGCATCGCGGTCGCAGAGAAAAGAAGTCTTGATCCACTCGGCAACGGCCTCGGTAGCCGCCGCCCCAGGTGAGAGGACGGTCAAATGAAATCCATGACAGCGGACTGGGTCAGCCTGGATCGGTTGGACAAGGGTTTTGTTTGCGAGGAACTGCCTCATGAGTGGAGGGCCAATAAGCGCGAAGCCCTGACCGTCAAACACCGCCTGCACCAGGTTCGTGTATGTGTTGACGGTGATATTAGACTTGGCCGCATCCATGTTCACACCTTGATTAGTGAACCACGTGGACCATCTTGTCAGGCGATCATACGGCCCCTCAAGATGGATCAACGGATGTTTCAGCAAATCGCCAGGTTTGATCGGTGGACTTCTGTTCGCAAGATAAGTGGCTGAGCACGTAGGTGCGATGGTTTGTGACGTCAGAAGAACCGAATCTGCGTCAGGAGGGGCTGATCCATACGTCACAGCAATGTCTACGCTGTTGTCAGCGCCAGACAGCTGGTCTGAAACGATGAATCGCAGCTCGATATCGGGATGCAGCGCGCGAAAGCCGCCAAAATTTGGCAGGAGCCAGTAGGTCGTAAAACCCGCGGTAGCGCTTATAGTGACAATGTTATCAATAGGCCTTGAGCTGATCTCTATCGTTGCCTGAACGGCCTGTCGCAACGCAGACGATATCGCTGCATGGTATCTGGCTCCGTTGTCCGACAGCCGTATTGTCCTGTCGAGTCGATGGAAGAGCTGTACTCCCAGGAAGCTTTCCAACGCCTGTATCTGCTGACTTACCGCGACTCGTGACACGTTCAACTCGATAGCTGCACGGGAAAAGCTCAGATGCCGTCCCGCGGCCTCAAACGTGACCAACATGTTCGGCGGCGGAAGCGTCATCTTCAACGAACTCATATGCCCGATCTCCCATAGCTCCGGTATGACTACACCGTAACCGGCTCTGTTCCCATCGCTGAAAAGTTACTTTTTGACTATCGTTTCAGCCCATCGCACTCCACTTATGGAGCAGCCGAAACGGACACGACATGCCCAGTGACGTGATAGTTGCGTGGGTCACTTCCAAATGGCTCTCGTTCAGACAGCGTCCTTTCCTGACCGGGCGTCAAACCGAATTCCCTTCGGTAAGAAGTCGTAAAGTGAGAGTGTGATTGAAACCCGCACACGACCCATATCTCTGTCAACGAGATACTGCTTTGCAGTAGCAATTGCCGGGCGCGGCGCAGTCGCAAAGACCGATAGTGTTGCATCACGGACTGCTCGAACGCGACCTTGAACAGGCGTAAAAGCTGCCGTTCGCAAACACCGCTGCGCTCTGACAGTGCGACCAGTGATAGAGGCGTCTCGATGTTACTCTCCATGAGTTCCAGAATGTCGGAAAGTAACTTTCTCGATGAACCATACCGCGCTGTTTTCTGCCTGGCGTCGGAAGTCCGGATGCTCTCGACTGAAAACTGGTCCGAAATCATCGCGACGACTTCTGCTCCCACCGTCAGCCTCACTATGTACAACATCATCTCCAGCGGAGCGATCCCGCCAGCGCAAGTTATCCGGTCACGATCAACCTTGAATATACATTTTTGAAATGCTACTTCGGTAAACGCTTCCGTTTGAGCAAACAGGTATTCCCAATGTATTGCACATGTGTAGCCTGTCAGCACTCCCGCTTTCGCTAAAACATAGGCGCCTGTACAGATGCCACCGAGAAATGTTCCCCCACGTGCGAAGTGCCTGACCAACTTGAGATGGTCCGCCGTGGTTGCTCGCTGAACTTCGTTGCCCGCGCAGACGAAGAGGATGTCCGCCCGGCCGATTCTGTCAACAGGGGCCGTGTCAACCGTTAAGCCATTGCTCGCCATCACAGGCAGCCCATCCGGGCTGAGCACCGACCATTTGAAAATGTCTTGCCCACTTACCTGATTGGTCATCCGTAGGACTTCGAGCGCGTTTACGAACGCAATCATGCTGAAATTCGGAATCAGCAGAAAGACAAAATGCCTCGCGGAAGCTAATCTTGCTTCGGATTCTTCAGCCTTCGAAGATGGCAAGTCTGGCGATCGACTTCTTAGGGTTGACATCTTTGATGTTGACCAATCCTCTAGTCACGAAAGGCCTATCCGAGGAAGCACTCGCAATACCTGGCGGACCAGCATTCCCGATTAAGCCCTGATTACAGCCTTGACTTCGAGATAGGCCTCGAAGCCCGCCTCACCGCATTCCCGCCCGTTACCTGACTGCTTATACCCACCAAACGGGGCGGACGGGTCCCATTGCGGTTGATTTATTTGTACCTGCCCCACACGTAGCCGCGATGCAACTTTTGAAGCTGTTACATCGCTTCCCTGCACGTAACCGGCAAGCCCGTAAGGTGTGTCGTTCGCTATATCGATAGCCTCATCGACACTTTCATATGCGATCAGCGATACGATCGGGGCAAAGGTTTCATCCTTGGCAATGCGCATGTCGGGCGTCACATTCGCGAAAACCGTGGGCTGAATGAAGTACCCTTTTTCGATACCGGCCGGGAGGTCAGTCCCGCCCGTTACCAGAGTGGCGCCGTCGCTCATTGCCGAGTCGATCAGCGATCTCGCCCGATTGAACTGAGCTTCATTGACAACCGGACCGAGTTGCGTCCCCTGATCAAAAACGTTGCCGCAACGAAAGCCCTCAGCAGCTTCTTTGGCTAGAACGACTGCCTGCTCGTAATGGCTGCGGTGAACGAGCATTCTTCCGGGTGCGGTGCAGGACTGACCGGCATTCCGATACGCCGCATGCACACCCGCCTTGACTGCCGTTTGAAGATCAGCGTCCGGCAATATGATGTTTGCTGAATTCCCGCCCAGTTCCTGATGCACGCGCTTCACCGTATCTGCCGCGGCTTTGGCCACAAGCACCCCTGCTCTGGTGGAGCCTGTAAAGGAGACCATGTCCAGACCTGGGTGAGATGACATGGCGGCACCCACAGTCGCACCGTCACCATTCACGAGATTGAACACACCTGGCGGTACATCCGCGTCATGCAACAGCTCGGCGAGATACATGGCACTCAGGGGCGAGTACTCGCTCGGTTTTAGAACGACGGTGCAACCGACCGCGAGAGCAGGAATGAGCTTCGTTATGATTTGCAGCACCGGGAAATTCCACGGCGTGATCAATCCGCACACCCCAACAGGCTCCATAACAAGTGTGGTCCCTCCGCGCGTCCTCTCAAACTCGAAGCGTTCCAGGATCTCAATTCCCTTCTGGATATGGACCAGCGATCCTTCCACCTGAGCCTGTCGGGAGAACGTGATCGGGGTTCCCATCTCAAGGGTCATCCGCCTCGCGAACTCTTCGCGGCGTTCCTTGAATAGTATTTCGATGCGACGGAGCAAGCCGAGCCTGACGTCTGCCGCCGACTTTGAAAACGAAGCAAAGCTTCTTCTCGCTGAAGCGACAGCCGCATCAATGTCCACCGGGCCTCCCATCGCAATTTCGCCGACGGATTCAAGGGTCTCGGGATTGGTGACAGCCCGCCGAGCGCGGCTAACCGCACGAACGAATTGCCCGTCGATATAGAAGTGATCAAGGTAGCGCACTAATTTTCCTTAATTCAAAAGCAGTTGCAAGACGAACCAGGACGAGCGAAAACGTATCCACGAAACGAGTTCAGTCCAACATTCACGCGGCCGCTGATTGGACTACCGTGTCCGACTGGGACAGCACCTTGCGCCCGTCTTCACTCTGCCTCTGACCGCGCAGGTTTCGCGGCACGATTGCACGTATCACATCTCGCATGTCAAGCGTGCCGACAACGATGTCCCCGTTGGTGACCCGGAACGTCCTGTCTGGGTTGCCCTGCGCTTTCACCATCGCAGCTTCCAGCGTCTCACTCCCTTCTATAGAGTCGACTGACTGCATCGGCGCAGGCGTATCGCGATTCATAATTGACTCAACCCTGAGTACGCGTGCCCGGTTTATATCGTTAACAAACCTTTCGATGTACTCGTCGACCGGACTCAGAATGATGCTTTGAGGCGCTCCTTGCTGAACGATCTTGCCATCCTTGAGGATCACAATGTGGTCCGCAATCTTCAGCGCCTCCTCAAGATCATGTGTAATAAAAACCATTGTTTTGAAAAGCTCGCGCTGAAGTTCGATCAGCAGATCCTGCATGTCCGATCGCGTCAACGGGTCGAGAGCAGAGAATGCTTCGTCCATGAGTAGCACACCCGCGTCCGATGTCAATGCCCGTGCAATACCAACCCGCTGCTGCATCCCACCCGAAAGCTGGTGCGGATATCGACTCTCAAAGCCGGATAGACCCAGACGGTCGATCCAGCGCCGTGCGTCTTTCTGTATGGCCTCTTTGCTCTGACCGCAAACCTTCTTGGCGAGCCCAACATTTTCAAGAACAGTGAGGTGCGGCATCAATGCGAAATTCTGGAACACCATCGACACACTCGATCGCCTGAATTCCAGCAACGCCCGTCCGGACAACCTCGTGATATCCCTGCCGTCCATGAGAATCTGCCCGGCCGTGGGAACAATCAGGCCGTTTAAATGACGGATAAGCGTAGACTTCCCTGAGCCTGAAAGGCCCATGATCACTGTGATCTCCCCAGAACGCATGTCGACGTTGATGTCATGCAGGCCTATCACGTGCCCATGTTTCTCGAGCAATTCAGATTTACTGACGCCATCCCGAACCAGAGGCATCATTGACCTGGCGTTTGGTCCGAAAATCTTGAAGCACTCCCGGACGGAGATCTTGATGTCACTGCTCACTAGCGTTCTCCTTGAGTGTGCACACTGAGGCGTGACATCGACGCTTTAGTAACGCGATCGAAAAGTATCGCTAAAAACACGATTGAAAGACCCGCCACCAGTCCGACACCGAGCTCAAGATTATTGATGCCTCGTAGCACCATCACACCCAACCCGGGCGCCGAGACTAGCGAGGCAATCACCACCATGGACAACGACATCATGATGGTCTGATTTACGCCGGCCATGACGCTGGGAAGCGCAAGTGGCAGCTCAACGCCAACCAGCTTCTGGTACCAGCTCATCCCAAACGCGGATGCGGCTTCACCAACATTGCCGTCCACCTGTCGAATACCGAGGTCCGTCAGTCTTATCATGGGAACGATCGCGTAAAGGATGATGGCGATCCCGTAGAGTTTGGGTTCCGTTACGCTAAAGAGGAAGATCAGGGGAATGAGATAGACGAACGAAGGTAGCGTCTGAAGCATATCTAACACCGGCAACATGCTGCTTTTCAGCTTGTCGCTTTTTGACATGGCAATTCCGACTGGCATGCCCACAATGATGCAAATTACCGTACACGTGAACACTATTGCTGTTGTCTGCAGCGCGTAATGGAGGTAATCGACCAGTCCGAGGCAAAAAAGGATTCCGGCGGCCAGTGCCGTTATCTTCTTCGAGCGCGAAAGCCCGTACGTTACGAGCAGGAGTGCGAGTGTAATGACCCACCATGGAACAACGTCCACCACATGCAGCGACAGGTTGAGCATCCAGGACAGGGGTTGGGTAAGCGGATCGAGAACCAGCTTTAACGCATGTCGGATGTGCAGGAAGCCTTGCTCAATGCCCGACGTGAAATCTCGGGTCCTCGGGATTGCGGGACAGTCCGCATTCAATGCGTCCAGCGAAGGAAACGGGACATTCCATCCGCTCGTGTCTTTTGAAGTGGCGGATTTCGCAATAAGTTGGGCGAGCGACACAGGTCCTGCCTGGGCGTTGGCGTCGCACCACTGCCGCAGTCCCGGCGCACCAAAAAAAGCGTTGTAGATGTTCATGGAATTCAATCCTCGCTTCCAGATTCTCTTTGGTCACGTGGCCGCCTCGAAGCAGCGGGGCGCAACGAAAGCGATGCAAGGGCGACAGGCTGAACATGCATGCCCGAGCGCCCTTTGATATGACGTTACTTGATCACTGCGCTGAGTTTGGTAAGCGCGTCGGGCGACAGCCAACTCTTCCAGAGATCTTTGTAGTGCGTCAAAAAATATGCCGCAGTCTCATCCGCCGTCGCCTTATTAGCTTCCTGCCACGCCAGCAGCTGACTCATCAGCGCGTTCGTGAATGAAACGTGGCTCATCAGGCTCACGATGTCGGGATGGGCATCGTGGAACGGCTTGGACATCGTAGTGAGAACGGGCGCGGGAGGCCATCCTGTCTTGCCCGGCGAGGCACAGTCCAGACGAGCATTGCACTTCGCGACGTCTGGGACAACCGGGCCCATGTCCACACTGACCATCGGATACTTGCCAAGCAAAGCGGTAGGCGCCCAGTAGTAGCCGAACCAGGGCTTCTGATCTTTATAGGCAGAAGCCAAAGATGCCGCAAGCGTTTCTCCCGAACCGAAGCTGACCACTTTGACGCCATGTCCCTCGAGGTTGAACGCTTTGACGAGGTTATTGTTGGAAACGGTCGATCCCCAGCCAGGCGGGCCATTATTGAACTGCCCTCCGACCAGGTCCGGGTGTGCAAGGATGCCTGTCAGACTCTTCAACTCAGGATGCTTGTCCACGAGATATTTGGGCACCCACCAGCCGTCTTGCCCTCCGTCGGAAAGCACCTTTGCGACCGCGACAATCTTGCCCTGCTTCTCAAGCGTGTAGTAGACGTCTGCGACCGCCGGCCAGACCTCTGTCAAGATGTCCGGCTTACCGGTTTCTGCCAGTGAGGTCAAAGCCGGAACCGTCGATGTCGGAACCTTCTGTACCTTGCAACCGTATCCCTGTTCCATGAGAAAACTCGACACGGCTGTGACGACGGCTGCTGACGACCAGTTCATTTCCGTGATGGTCACGGAGCCACATTCCGCAGCCATCGTGGGAACCGGGATCGAACTGATCAGCAAAGCTGCGGAAATTGCGAGAAGCGATTTCATACAATGGGTCCCTATCCTATGTTCCGTTGTGTGGTTACTTTCTTCTACCTCGAGCCGCGGGTTAGTGCCGGGTGCTGCCATTCATCCAGTCTGCTCACGCGATACTGGTGAAAGTCTTCAGATGTCGAGCCTTGGTCCCGTAGCGTTCCTCCAGGATCATCTCAGCACCTTTCTCACCGATCACGAGGCTAATCGCGTTCAGGTTTCCGCTTGGGATCTGAGGGATGATTGACGAGTCGACCACTCGCAGACGATCTATGCCGATGACCTTGAGGTCCGGGGTGACAACCGCGTCTGCGTCAACACCCATCTTGCAAGTCCCGCAGGGATGAAAACTTCCACCCGCGTTTTCCCTGATGTACGCCAACCACTCGTCATCTGTCTGGACATCGTCGCCTGGCTTGCACTCACCCATGAAATACGGAGCGAAAGCCTTCGACCGCAGTGCCGACCTGGCGATTCGAGCACCCGCAATTAGCGTCTCGCGATCGTATGGATCGCCAAGCATATTGAACTGGATACTCGGTGACGCAAACGGGTCTGCGGACTTTAATCTCACATATCCGCGGCTCCTTGATCTGTTCACATTCGGTTGCAGGTTAACTGCCGCCTCCTTCTCCATCCGAATGCCCTGATCGGTGTAACTCGAAGAGAACGCGGCAAAGTGATACTGGATGTCTGGATACTTGAGCTCCGGTTGCGTCCGGATGAGACCTATGCCGCTGTACGAGAACGTGGCCTGGCCCGATCGCGACAGAACGAATCGCGCGCCATGCCTGATCATTCCAAGTGCGTTGAATTCCTGGTTTGCCGTGCGGACGTTAACGAACGCCTTGACCTGACAGGCCGGATGCTCCTGAAGATTGCGTCCAACAGCTGGGTTGCCAAAGATGACCCTGATCCCCGCATCAGCTAACTGATCAGTAGGTCCGATCCCCGAATGCATCAGTATTTTGGGAGAGTTGATTGCACTTGCACTCAGCACGACCTCTCCTGAGCAACGCTCGACGCACGTCCGTCCGTCGATGTCGAATTCAACTCCAACCGCCGTATTGTTTTCGATCAGAACCCGCCGTACGAGTGCACCCGTCAAGATCTTGAGATTTGCGCGACCTTTTGCTGGATCAAGATATCCTCGTGCCGCACTCCATCTGATGCCTCGATGCTGCGTCGAATGAAGAATCGCTACGCCTTCGGTTGGCTCGGCGTTGAACGACGCGTTTCTCGGGTAGCCAATCTCCTCCATTGCGTCGAGAAAAACATGGGTCAGCCTGGGCACGCCCTGAATCTCACTGACTACGATGGAGCCCGACTTCCCGTAGATATCGCTAACGCCATCCCGGTTGCACTCGACCTTCATGAAATAGGGGAGAAGTTCGTCGTAAGACCAACCTTTATTGCCGAGCGCCGCCCAATGATCATAGTCACCCCGATTACCACGGACGTACCACGTAGCATTAATTGAGCTGGACCCGCCCAGCACCCTGCCCCTTGGAACAATTTCCGTCCGGTTATTGCGAGTGGGGTCCGGCTCCGTCGGGAACATCCAATCGGTTTCAGGATTGTTCATCGCCTTCATCGCCAGGGCCGGTATCTTGATGGTGAAACGGCTATCGTCGCCTCCAGCTTCCAGAAGCAATACCTTATGACGGGGATCGACGCTCAGACGATCCGCCAGAACGCATCCCGCCGATCCCGCACCTATGATGATGAAATCCCAACTCATTGTTTCGTGCCTCTACCGGTAGCTGACCGAGCAAAAGGTTGCTACATCGTTAACGGATACGGGCAATGGCACACGCCGGACAACGCTTCCCGGTAGTGCGCCGGGCGATTCAGCCTCCGTCGACAGCCACCGTCGCATTCCCCTCCTGCTTTCTGGTTCGGCCGATCAACCGGCTTAGCGTGCGCATCACCACTGCGATCTCCGGCGATGGGACACCTTCCAGCTGGGCATCCTGAAACGCGATCCAGCGTTCCCTGATGGCTTCACGAAGAGCCAGCCCAGCCTCGGTCAGTTGCATGCCACCATTATCGGCACGAGTGAGCAGTGACTTCTTCGCAAGCTCCGAGACTGCGTCCTCGACATCTCGTTGTCCGAGGTACGTTTGACTGGCGATACCGTCTGCCTTTATGCCAGGGTAGCTACAAACACTTGCGAGCACCCTCGCGACGGCGACGCTAACACCTTCGGCACGCCGGTGTTCCTCAAACGCTTCTGAAAGCGAATGATGGGCATTAAAGATTTGTTGCAGCACATTGTTTGAGGGAGTATCGGGCCTTGCATCTGCGATAGCTTCCGGTTCAGCCGGCACGTCAGGATGCTCGCACGGTATGTTGTACTGTCCTTGACTGAAGATCAGAGGAATTCCTTCGAATCTTGCTAGCTGCTTCACATGGCCAATGAGAATCATATGATCACCGCCTTCATGTCGAGCGTCGACGCTGCACTCGAAATGGGCGATGCAACCGGCCAGGAGGGGCGATTCAAAGCGCCCAGCGGCCCATTCAACACTCTCGAATTTATCGACGACCTTGCTCGAAAAGTGCCTCGACAATTCGATCTGTTCAGACGAAAGAATGTTGACGGCGAAATACTTGCATGTTGAAAACGCAGGGAAGCTACGCGATTTCTTGTCGATCGACCACAGCAGAAGCGGCGGATCAAGCGACAGCGATGAGAAGGAATTGACCGTGACAGCCGAGCGATCCGCACCATCAGCGGTCGTCAGGATGGCAACGCCTGTTCCGTACTGACTCAAGCACCGACGGAACATACGCGGATCGTCAGCAGGGTTCCCCTGCTCTACCAGCAGGGCCGCGCTAAGAGTCCGTTGATCGGGTGACTGAACCATCATTTTCGACACTCTCGCAATAGGTTTTACCGAAGTGAAATCGCTTTTCGCCGTTCACGCATACATGCTGCGCGGCTCTCCCAGACCGAGATTCTGGCGCAAGGTTTGACCCTCGTATTCCTCACGGAATCTTCCACGTCGACGCAGTTCCGGGAGCACATGCTCGACAAAATCATTCAGCGCGTGAGGCAAGTGCGTCGGAGTGATGTTGAAGCCGTCAGCGGCTTTTGCATCCATCCACGCTTCCATGGCATCCGCAACGTCACTTCCCGTACCGATGACAGTCAAATGCTCCTGCGCCATCGCGATCCGTTTGTAAAGTTGCCGGATCGACAGCCCTTCTCGCTGGGCTGTCTCGTAGTACATGTTCGCGCTGCTACGCAAACCAACGTTTTCGAGGGGCGGCGCCGGTACAGGACCGTCCAGGTCCAGGTGCGACAAGTCTCCGAATGAGCGTTTCAGTATTGAAAGCCCAACGAGCGGATCAATGAGTTCTTCGAGTTTGCTATATTTTTCCTGGGCTTCTTCCCGCGTCCGACCAACGATTGGAGTCAGTCCGACCATCAGGAGGAGGTCATCCTCAGACCGCTGGCAAGACTCAAGACGGTTCTTGACGGATGAGTAGTAATCTTGTGCCGCCTTGATATTCTGCTGCGCAGCAAAGACGATGTCACAGTGCCTTGCAGCGATCTGCTGTCCCACTTCGGACGTCCCTGCCTGAACAAGAATCGGGCGTCCCTGCGGCGAGCGCCTGACACTAAGCGGGCCGCGCACTGAGAAGTGTTTTCCGACGTGACCAAGTACGTGCAGCTTCGACTCCTCGTAGAACACGCTTGATTCTTTGTTATGTAGAAAAGCGTCCGCGTCCCAGCTGTCCCAAAGGCCTGTCACCACGTCAACGAACTCCGCGGCCCGCTCATATCGGGTCTCGTAATCCAGGTGTTTAGCGCGATTGAAGTTCCAGGCCTCCTGTTCCGACCAGGACGTCACAACATTCCACCCGCAGCGTCCCGCGCTAATCTGATCGAGAGATCCATACTTTCGCGCGATATGGTATGGCTCGTTGTATGTCGTTGACGCGGTCGCCACCAGACCGATACGCTGAGTCTGGCCCGCGAGCGCCGAGAGAAGTGTAAGCGGCTCGAGCTCCACATTGTGACTGGAACGGCATAGCGAACCCTTGGGCACGTCGTCATAGCGGATCCCGATTCCATCCGCGAGGAAAAGAAGGTCGAACTTATTCTTCTCGGCTACTTTCGCGATGCTTAGATACGATTGAAACTGCGACGCGGCATCAGCAAGCAGTTCCGGGTGACGCCACGCGCCGAGGTGATATCCCAGATACCTCATCGACAGGCCAAGTTTCATCTGCTTCTTGCTCATCGGGTCCTCTGATTTTTCCGTTTCAATCGCCGCAAAAGGGAAGGTCGAACCCTCCCGCGCCACGTCGGTCGACCACCATGCTCCGTAACCGGCCCACTTCTCAGTTGTCCGCCCGCACGACACGTGTGTAAGCTGATTGCATCGTATGCGCGACGTAACTGGCCGTAAACGCAGGAAAATAAAAGGCCGTTGTAAAGCCTGGCTTATCAAGACACCTTGCAACGGGATAGACGCCGTCGCCGGACAACAACGTAGCCCGGTCGTCAGCCGGGCAGCGCAGGTATCTTCGGCTTTGTCGCATTCGATTCGATCGAGAAGCCTCTATAGCGCACTCCACCGAGGCTTGGGACAGCGTTTTGTCCATTTGACATGCATCCCATATAAGAGATATTTTCCCAGATATGGAAAATACCTCTTCCCCCGATTCGACATTCGACCGCCAGATCGCCCAACGCCTGAAAGGACTACGCAGCGAACGAGCCTGGTCGCTCGACGAACTCTCGTCGCGCAGCAGCGTCAGCCGCGCGACGCTGTCGCGGCTCGAAAACGCCGAGGTCAGCCCGACCGCGAACGTGCTCGGCAAGCTATGCACCGCATACGGTCTGACGATGTCACGCCTGATGCGTCTCGTTGAAGAGGACTTCGTGCCACTCGTGCGGCGTGCCTCGCAGCCGGTGTGGCGCGACCCCGAGCACGGCTTCCTGCGACGCTCGGTATCGCCGCCCGCGCAGACGCTAGCTGGCGAGGCGCTCGCGTGCGAACTCGCCGCGGGCACGCACATCGTGTACGAAGACACGCCGCGGCCGGGGCTAGAGCATCATCTCGTGCTCGTCGACGGGCGCCTGTCGGTCACCGTCGACGGCCGCTCGCACGACCTGCAGCCTGGCGACTGCCTGCGCTACCAGTTGTTCGGCGCAAGCGCATTCACGACGCCGTCCGACAGCGCGGCGCGCTATTTTCTGTTCATCGTGTGAGCCCGCCATGACCGCCGACATCTCGTCCTGCACCGCCGCCGATCTGTCCGCGCATCTGCGCGAGCTTGGCGAGTTGCTGCACGCCTGTGTGCATGCTGGCGCGAGCATCGGCTTCGTGCTGCCGTTCGTCGCACGCGACAGCGAAGCGTTCTGGACCGACGGTGTGCTGCCGGGCGTGCAGGCAGGCACACGCCTGCTGCTGGTCGCGCGGCAGGCGGGGCATATCGTGGGAGCGGTGCAACTGGATTACGACACGATGCCCAACCAGCGCCATCGCGCCGAAGTGCGCAAGCTGCTGGTGCATCCGGCGTTCCGGCGACGCGGTATCGCGCGGGCGTTGATGCATGAAGTGGAAAGCGCGGCGGCCAGGCTCGGCCGCACGCTACTCACGCTCGACACGCGCACCGGCGATGATGCCGAGCCGCTGTACGCGTCGCTCGGCTACCAGACGGCGGGCGTCATTCCGGGCTATTGCCGCGATACGGTAGAAGACCGTCTCGATTCGACAACGGTCATGTACCGGACGCTTTAAGCGCGACGATGCATCGCGCGAAGGCCAGCGATTACCGGCCGTCCACGCGCACCAGCGCATGTGCCGCTTGCCGCTGCTTCACCAGGTAACCGACCCACATCACGATCAACCACACCGGCACGAGCCACACCGACACCGAGAGGCCAGGCGTCATCGCGAGAATCACAAGCACCATCGCCATGAACGCGAGGCACACCCAGTTCGCGAACGGGAACCACAGCGAGCGGAACACCAGCGTTTCGCCGGCCGCAACCATCGCCTTGCGCGACTTCAGATGCGTGAGGCTGATCAGCGCCCAGTTCAGCACGAGCGCCGCGACGACGAGCGCCATCAGCACGCCAAGCGCCTGCGCGGGAATCAGGTAGTTGACGATCACGCACGTGAACGTCGCGAGCGCCGACAGGCCGATCGCCATGTACGGCACACCGCGCCGGTCCACCTTCATCAGCGCGCGCGGCGCATTGCCCTGCTCCGCGAGGCCGTACAACATCCGGCTGTTCGCATACACGCCGCTGTTGTACACCGACAGCGCAGCCGTCAGCACGACGACGTTCAACACGTTCGCAGTGAGCGTCGACCCGATCTGCGAGAAGATCATCACGAACGGGCTGCCGCCCGCCGCGACCTTGCTCCACGGATACAGCGACAGCAGCACGACCAGCGAGAAGATATAGAACACGAGAATCCGGTAGATCACCTGATTCACCGCCTTCGGAATGCTCCGTTGCGGCTCGTCGGCTTCGGCCGCGGTGATGCCGATCAGCTCGAGGCCGCCGAACGAGAACATGATCACGGCAAGCATCATGAAGAGCCCGTGAAAACCGTGCGGAAAGAACCCGCCGTCGCGCCACAGGTTCGTGATCGATGCCTGCGGGCCGCCGTTACCCGTCACGAGCAGCCAACCGCCGAACAGGATCATCCCGATCACGGCCACCACCTTGATGATCGCGAACCAGAACTCGGTTTCGCCGTAGGCCTTTACGTTCGCGAGGTTGATCGCATTGATGACGGCAAAGCACACCAGCGCCGACACCCACGCGGGCACGCCGGGCCACCAGTAGTGGACATAGGTGCCGACCGCGGTCAGTTCGGCCATGCTGACAAGCACGTACAGCACCCAGTAGTTCCAGCCCGACAGAAAGCCCGGGAAGTCACCCCAGTACTTGTACGCGAAGTGACTGAACGAACCAGCGACCGGCTCTTGCGCGACCATCTCGCCGAGCTGCCGCATGATCAGGAACGCGATCACACCGCCGATCGCGTAGCCGAGGATCATCGAAGGACCGGCGGCCTGCAGCACGCTCGCGGAACCGAGGAACAGACCGGTGCCGATCGCGCCGCCCAGCGCGATCAACTGGATGTGACGGTTTTTGAGCCCGCGCTTCAGGCCCTCTTGCTGCCGTGGATTATTCAAGCTGCGCCCCAGTGTATGGATGTCGACGGCCGGCGCGCACGCTTGTCTCCGTGATGCGTGCCGGCAAAGGCGACGATTGTACTGCGCACCAGCGCAGTGCACTCATGCCGGTCGATACGATTTCCAGCCACAGGGCATCTGGAACGCGCGGAAGTTCGGCGAGAGTCGGGGCCGCCGAACCGCTCCGCCACCGCTACCGCAGATTCGTCGTCGCGAGCTCGACGACTTCGTCGCCGCGGCCGTTCAGCACCGCGCGCAGCATGTACAGGCTGAAGCCCTTCGCCTGCGCCCACTCGATCTTCGGCGGCAGCGCGAGTTCGTGCTTCGACGTGACGACGTCGATCACCGCCGGCCCCGGATGGGCGAACGCGCTGCGCAACGCATCGGCGAGGTCTTCCGATTCGGTCACGCGCACGCCGTAGATGCCCGCGCCCTTCGCGATCGCCGCGAAGTCGGTGGTGGCGAGATCGGTGCCGGTATCGAGGTAGCCGCCCGCCTTCATCTCCATCGCGACGAAGCCGAGCACGCTGTTGTTGAAGACGACGACCTTGATCGGTAGATCGAGCTGGCGCGCGGTGAGCAGATCGCCGAGCAGCATCGACAGACCGCCGTCGCCCGACAGCGACACCACCTGCCGTCCCGGCGCCGCGGCCTGCGCGCCGAGCGCCTGCGGCATCGCGTTCGCCATCGACCCGTGATTGAACGAGCCGTGCAGCGAACGCTTGCCGTTCATCGTCAGATAGCGCGCGGCCCATAGCGTCGGCGTGCCGACGTCAGCGGTGAACACGGCATCCTCGTTCGCGATCTGGTCGACGAGGCTCGTCAGATACTGCGGATGAATCGGCCGGCCCGGATCGGACGGCCGCGCAAGATCGTCGAGCCCCTTGCGCGCCGCCGCGTAGTGCTTGAGCGCGCGATCGATGAAATGCCGCCCGTCCTTGCGTGTGAGCTTCGGCTGCAGCGCCTGCAGCGTTGCGCGCACGTCGCCGACGAGCCCCAGCTTGAGCGGCGCGCGCTTTCCAAGCGCCTTGCCGCGCCGGTCGATCTGCACGATGTTGGCGTGCGGCGGATAGAAGTTGCGATACGGGAAATCGGTACCGAGCATCACCAGCGTGTCGCACGACATCATCGCGTGATAGCCGGAGCTGAAGCCGATCAGCCCGGTCATGCCGACGTCGTACGGGTTGTCCCATTCGACGAACTGTTTGCCGCGCAGCGCATGCACGGTGGGCGCACCGAGCGTGTCGGCGAGCGCGACCACTTCGTCGTGCGCGCCTTCGCAGCCGCTGCCGCACAGCAGCGTGACGGCGTCCGAGCCGTTCAGCAAATCGGCGAGCCGGTCGATGTCCTCAGCGGCCGGTGTCAGGACCGGCGCGCCCGCCAGCGCGGACCATGCGGGCGTCTCATCCGGCGCATCTCCGAGTGCGACGTCGCCGGGCAGCACGATCACCGCGACGCCGCGATCGACGATCGCGGTGCGCATCGCGGTCGCGAGCACACGAGGAAACTGCGATGGGTTCGTCACCAGCTCGACGTAATGGGAGCACTCCTTGAACAACTCCTGCGGATGCGTCTCCTGGAAGTAGCCGAGCCCGATCTCCGACGACGGAATATGCGCGGCAATAGCCAGCACCGGCACGTGATTGCGATGGCAGTCGAACAGTCCGTTGATCAGATGCAGGTTGCCCGGCCCGCAGCTACCCGCGCAGACCGCGAGCTTGCCGGTCGCGGCGGCATCGGCGCCTGCCGCGAACGCGGCGACTTCCTCGTGACGCGTATGCATCCAGCGAATCGAACCGAGTCGGTGCAAGCTGTCCGACAGGCCGTTCAGGCTGTCACCCGTCACCCCCCAGATTCGTTCGACGCCGGCCGCCGCGAGCGTTCGGGCCAGAAAATCCGCGATTGTTTGCTTGCTCATGCTGTACTCCGCTCAGTGGGCTAATCAGTGAGAAAGACAGTGCCGCTGGAATGCCAGAGAGTACCGCTTCCTCGCGAAACGTGTCACCGCACGGCGCAGCGTTCGACGCAGATTCGAGCTAGCGCAACATGAACGACATCGCCGACAGGCAGTTCAGCGTACGCACCACGTATTCCGTCGACTCCGCGTGAAAGCTCAACGTAACCGCGTCGACACGTGTAAGCGTCGGCCACTGGCAGAACAGATCGGCAAGCGCGCTGGTCTGCACGCGCAGTTCGCATTCGGCCGGCTTCGCTTCAGCACGGGTAGATTCCTGCGCGCCCCCGGTGGCGAGATGTTGCTGAACCACTTCGCGTGCTGCGATTTCGATGGCAGCGCGAGCGCTCGCCGGCGATTGCGTGACGCCGCTCGTTTGCCCCGTCGCGCTCTTGGTGATCACAAAGCGCGCACGCGGAAAACGCTGCGCGGTTTCTTCGGCGAAGATGTCGTCACCCGATAAAAGCCCTATCTGTGCCCCATATTCTTCCGCAAGCGCACCGTACACACCAGCCTCGCCCACTTCCATGCCGTTCAGCAATACGCGCGCGAAGGCAAAGCTGTTGATGGTGTGCGCGAGAATGCCGCGCGTCTGGGACATCGCGTGATAGCCGATCATGAAGACCAGTGCCGCGCCGTATTCGAGCCCGGCCATCATGCCGAGCGTGCGCGGTTTGCCGAGTACGATCTGAGCGCGTGCATCGAGTAGATCGGGCAGCAGATTGCGAAACCCGCCGTGAGAATCATTGACCCACACCTGCGTTGCGCCGCCGGCGAATGCACCTTCGATCGCAGCGTTGGCTTCGAGCGTCATCCACCGGCGCGCCGCTTCATATTCGCCGTTACCCGCGCGTGTTTGCTCGGGATGAAACACACCGGCAATGCCTTCGATGTCGGCAGAAATGAGGACTTTCATGAACGAGTGGATTCAAGTAGTTGGGCGAGATCGGGCACGCTGTCGCGTAGCGATAACCGTCGATGGCCATCGCGCCCCGTCACGGATACAGCGCTCCACAGGACATCGAGAATCGCCTGCTCGACGCTGTCCGCACAGGCGGCAAAGAGCGGGTCAAGACACCGGTCGGCAAGCAACGGTGGCAGCGTGATGAAATCGGCTTCATGCGGTACGGTGTAGGCCGTCGAAAACGACAGTGCGATATCGCCACTGCCGTGTCCATAAACCGAGCCAGTGCGCGCGAGGCCCGCTGCCGCGCGCAATGAGAGACGCCTGAGTTGCCGCGCATCGAGTGGCGCGTCGGTGGCGGCGATCATGATGATCGAACCCTGCTCGGGTTTCGTTGGCGGAATCGTTGGTGAATTCGTTGATGAAATCGCGTGCGCCGCACGTTCGGCCAGTACACGTCCGAGCGGCATACCGTCGGCGGTCAGCATCGGCAGCCGGCCGAAGTTTGCCAGCACGAGCACGCCGACGGTGTACCCCTGGCCCATTACGCTCACCACGCGCGACGCATTGCCGATACCGCCTTTCAGATCGAAACACGACATGCCACGCCCCGCCCCGACCGATCCGCTCACCACATCGGCGTTTGCGGCTGCATAGGCGTCATCGAAATGCCGTTCGTCGATGGCCAGCGCCTGGATATCGTTCAGGTAGCCGTCATTGCATTCGAATACCAGAGGATTGACCGTCGACCACTCGCGTCCGATACGCGGATTCGCTCGAACGGCCGCGCGAATCTGCGCCTGCGCAAGTGCAGCGACACCGAACGTATTGGTCAGCGCGATTGGCGTTTCCAGCGTGCCGAGTTCCGCGACCTGCACGAGCCCGATGCTCTTGCCGAATCCATTGATCACCGACGCGGCCGCCGGCACCTTGTCGAGAAATGGATCGCCGCCATGCGGACGAATCACGGTCACGCCGGTCTGAACAGCACCTTGATCGAGCGTGCAGTGTCCGACAGTCACGCCCTGCACGTCGGCAATCGTATCGAGCGGACCGGCGGGCAATATGCCGACGTGCGGCGCACGCTGTGAAACGGTCGAACTCATGGCCGGTCGAGCTTCGGATCGAGTGCGTCGCGCAAACCATCGCCGAGCAGGTTGAACGCCAGTACGGTCACGAAAATCGCCAGACTCGGAAACAGCGCGATATGCGGCGCCGTGACCATATCTGCACGCGCTTCGTTGAGCATCGCGCCCCACTCGGGCGTGGGCGGTTGCGCGCCGAGTCCGAGAAACGACAGACTCGCCGCCGTGATGATCGACGTACCGATACGCATCGTGAAGTACACCACCACCGAAGAGATCGTCCCCGGCAAAATGTGGCGCACGATGATGGTCCAGTCCGACGCACCGATGCTGCGCGCCGCTTCGATATACGTGAGTTGCTTAAGCACGAGCGTATTGCCGCGCACGAGCCGCGCGAACGCCGGGATGCTGAAGATCGCCACCGCGCAGATCACGTTGATCATGCCGTTGCCGAGAATGGCCACCACGCCGATCGCCAGCAGAATGCCGGGAAAAGCAAACAGTACGTCGGCGACCCGCATCGTGATGCGATCCCACCAGCCCTCGTAGTAGCCGGCGAGCAAGCCGAAGAACGTGCCCACCACCGCGCCGATCGCTACGGACAGAAACCCTGCTTCGAGTGAAATGCGCGAACCCGCCAGAATGCGGCTGAAAATATCGCGGCCGAGCGAATCCACTCCGAACCAGTGTGCCGCGGAGGGGCCTGCGTTCAACGCATCGTAGTCGAAAAAATTCTCCGGATCGTACGGGACGAGATGCGGCGCAGCGACCGCGACGGCGATCAGCAGCAGCACGAAGATGCCGGCGCCGAGCGCCATGTGCTGCTTGCGGAACTTGCGCCAGAACTCGCTCCACGGTGTGCGGATCGCGCGTTCGACGGGAGCGGTGCCTGGCGCATTCGGCTCGGTGGCGGTCGTGCTCATGCGGGCCTCACTTGAAACGGATGGTCGGGTTGATCACGGCGTACAACACGTCCACGACCAGATTGATGATGATGAATTCGAGCGAGAACAGCAGCACTTCGGCCTGAATCACCGGATAGTCGCGCATCGACACGGCGTCCACCAGCAGGCGTCCGAGCCCCGGCCAGTTGAACACCACTTCGACCACGATCGAGCCGCCAAGCAGAAAACCGAATTGCAACCCCATCATCGTGACGACGGGAATCAGCGCATTGCGCAGGCAATGTTTGACGATCACGAGCCGCTCGGGTACGCCCTTCGCGCGCGCGGTACGCACGAAGTCTTCGTTCATCACTTCGACGAACGACGCGCGCGTGAAGCGCGCCATCACCGCCGCAACCGCCGCGCCGAGCGTGAGCGAAGGCAGAACGTAGCTCTGCCACGAACCATCGCCGACGACAGGCAGCCAGCCGAGCTTCACCGAGAAAATCTCCATCAGCAACATGCCGAGTGCGAACGCGGGAAACGAAATGCCCGACACCGCGAGCGTCATGCCGAGCCGATCGGGCCAGCGGTTGCGCCACACGGCCGAGACGATCCCGATACCCATGCCCAGCACCACCGCCCACACCATGCTGGCCAGCGTGAGCAGCAACGTCGGCACGAAACGCTCGCCGATTTCCTGGCTGACCGGCCGCTTGCTGCGTGTCGAGATACCAAAATCGCCGTGCGCGATCTTCACGAAGAAGCTGACGAACTGTTGCGGCATCGGCTTGTTCAGGCCCAGGTCGGCCCGCACCAGCGCAACCGTCGCCTCGTCCGCGTCGGGACCCGCGGCAAGCCGCGCCGGATCGCCCGGCAACAGATGCACGAACAGGAACACCAGCACAGCGACGATGAAAAGCGTCGGCAGCAGGCCAAAGAGACGTTTGACGAGGAAGTTCAGCATGACACCCAATCCGGCAATGATGCGGGCAATGAAAAGTCCTGTGCGGCGGCGAACGATTGAACTAGCACGCCGCCGCGCACGGTCCGTTCATCACTTGATCGCGATTTCGTCGAAGTTGAACGAACCGTCCGGCGCCACATAAGCACCCGACAGACGCTTGCTGCGCGCATACACGACCTTCTCCTTGACGAGGAAGATCCACGGCGCGTCGGCCCAGATGCGTTTTTGCGCGTCGGTGTAGAGCGCGGTCTTCTGCGCGCGGTCGGTCGTTTCGAGCGCCTGCTTCAGATCGCTGTCGACGGTGTCGTTTTTGTAGTACGCGGTATTGACCATCTTCGGCGGGAACGAGACGGACGCGAGCAGCGGCGTGATCGCCCAGTCGGCCTCGCCCGTCGACGACGACCAGCCCGAGTAGAACATCCGCACCGGTGCGGTCGCGGGATCCTGAGCGCTCTCCACGCGAGCAACGCGCTGCCCTGCTTCGAGCGCTTCGACCTGCGCCTTGACGCCGACCTGCGCGAGCTGCTGCTGCACGAACTGGATCACCTTCTGCGCGGTTGAGTAGTTATACGCGGACCACAGCGTGGTTTCGAAGCCGTTCGGATAGCCCGCCTCCTTCAGCAAAGCGCGCGCCTTTGCCGGGTCGTACGGCCACGGTCCGAGCTTCACTGCGTAGTCGACACCTTGCGGCACCACGCCGTCGGCTGGCGTTGCGTAACCGGCGAACACGACCTTGGTCAGCGCATCCTTGTTGATCGCGTAGTTCAGCGCCTCGCGCACCTTCAGATTGTCGAACGGCTTCTGGTTCATGTTCAGGCTGATATAGCGCTGAATGATCGACGACGACGCGATCAGGTCGACCTTCGGGCTCGTCTGCAGTTGCGCGGCCTGTTCGAACGGCACCTGAAACGCGAAGTCCGCTTCACCAGTGCGCATCAATGCGGCGCGCGTGTTGTTGTCGACCACCGGCTTCCAGTCGATCGCGTCGATCTTCGGGTAGCCCTTCTTCCAGTAGCCCGCGAACTTCTTCACCGTCAGGTCGCCCGCCGGATCCCATTTCACCAGTTCGAATGGCCCCGTCCCGACCGGATGGAATGCGATGTCCTTGCCGTACTTCTTCAGCGCGTCCGGTGAAATCATCACCGCCGACGGATGCGCCAGCACGTTGATGAACGCCGAGAACGGCGCCTTGAGTGTGATCTTCACCGTGTACGGATCCACCACTTCGGTCTTCTCGATGTGGTTGAACATGTTGTAGCGCTTGAGCTTGTTCGCCGGATCGGTCACGCGGTCGAAGTTGGCTTTCACCGCGGCGGCGTTGAAGTCAGTGCCGTCCTGGAACTTCACGCCGTGACGCAGCTTGAACGTATACACGCGCGCATCCGGGCTCGCTTCGTAGCTGTCGGCCAGCACGTTGATCAGCTTCATGTCCTTGTCGAACCCGAAGAGCCCTTGATAGAACGACTTGGCGACCGCTTGCGAGAGTGTGTCGTTGGCGTCGTACGGGTCGAGCGTCGTGAACGTCGACGCGACGGCCATCACGGCCGTGGTGTCGGCGTGCGCCGCATGGCCCGCGAGCATCGCGAACACCACCGCGCCGCCGCTGATCAGCGCGCGCAAACGAAACGGAGAAGACGGGACTGGCAGGTTCATGAGGTTAGCTCCAGGCTGCGAAATGAACAGGTCGTATTGCTGTAGGATGAGATGTGCTGCTTCGGGTCGCTAGTACGCCCCGCCGACGCGATGCCTGGCGACGAAATGATCTCGTCCGACCGCCACGAGCGGCGCGACGATCGGCTCGTCGTTCAACGCGCGGATCGGGCTCGGAATCTCGTCGGCGGCGAGCGTGCGTTTCGCGTGACGGCGTGCTGGATCGGCGACCGGCACCGCGCCCATCAGCTTGCGCGTGTATGGATGCTGCGGCGCTTCGAACACCGCGTGCCTCGGACCGATCTCGACGATCTGACCGAGATACATCACTGCGACGCGATGGCTGACGCGTTCGACCACGGCCATGTCGTGCGAAATGAAGAGGTACGCCACGCCGAGTTCGCGTTGCAGATCGAGCATCAGATTGACGATTTGTGCCTGCACGGAAACGTCGAGTGCGGAAACGGATTCGTCGGCGATCACGACTTTTGGATTCAGCGCCAGCGCACGCGCGATCGCAATCCGTTGCCGTTGACCGCCGGAGAATTCGTGCGGATAACGGCGCGCGGCTTCGGGCGGCAAGCCGACTTTCTCGAGCAGCCACGCCACGCGCGCCTGAGCTTGCTCGCCCCGTGCGACGCCGTGCACGAGCAGCGGCTCCATGATCGAGAAGCCAACCGTCAAACGCGGATTGAGCGACGCGAACGGGTCCTGGAAAATAAACTGGATATCGCGGCGCAGCGCCTGCAGCGCGGGGCCCGTTAACGAACTGATTTCGCGGCCGTTGAATTCGATCGAGCCGCCCTGACTTTCGACGAGGCGCAGCAGCGAGCGGCCAGTAGTCGATTTGCCGCAACCCGATTCGCCGACCAGCGCGAGTGTTTCGCCGGGCCGCAAATCGAAGCTGACTTTTTCGACTGCGTGCACACGGCCCGTCACGCGGCCGAACACACCGCTCCTGACTGGAAAACGCGTAACCAGATCGCGCACGCGCAAAATCGGCGGCGTGCTCTCTTCCACCGGCGGCTGTGGCTCCCGAGCGACGGCGACAGCAGGACGCACGGCTTCGTCTGCACCGCTCTGGCTCGCCTGCTCCACCGTGAGAATCGGAAACCTTGCCGGCCGATCGGTTCCTTGCATCGTGCCGAGCCGTGGCACGGCAGCGAGCAACGCTTTCGTATAAGGATGCGACGGCGCGGCGAAGAGCGCATCCGACACGCCCTCTTCCACCTTCTCGCCGCGATACATCACCAGCACACGGTCGGCCACTTCGGCGACCACCCCCATGTCGTGCGTGATGAAGATCACGCCCATGTTCATCTCGTCCTGCAGACCGCGAATCAGTTGCAGGATCTGCGCCTGGATTGTCACGTCGAGCGCGGTAGTCGGCTCGTCGGCGATCAGCAGCGACGGCTTGCAGGACAGCGCCATCGCGATCATCACGCGCTGGCGCATGCCGCCCGACAGTTGATGCGGATAACGCGCCGCCACCCGCCGTGACTCCGGAATGCGCACGAGGTCGAGCAGACGTAGCGTTTCGGCGGCCGCCGCGGAGCGGCTCTTGCCTTGATGCAGCGCGATCGCTTCGCTGATCTGATCGCCGACGGTGAAGACTGGATTGAGCGACGTCATCGGCTCCTGAAAAATCATCGCGATGTCGGCGCCGCGAATCGAACGCATCGTGCCGGACGACGCTTTCACGAGGTCGAGCACGCTGCCGTCGCGACGCCGGAATGCGATGCTGCCGCCGGCAAGGCGCCCACCGCCATGCTCGATCAGCCGCATCAACGCGAGCGAGGTCACCGATTTGCCCGAACCCGATTCGCCGACGATCGCTAGCGTCTCGCCACGCTCGACCGTCAGCGACAGATTGCGCACCGCGTTGAACGTGACGTCGCCGCTGCGGAATGCGACGGACAGACCGTCGACGGCAAGTACGCGTTGCGGCGGCAAGGTTTCGGTGAGCGAACCGGCAGTGTGCGATGAAGTCGGCACGGTGACTCCTTTGAACTCGAACAACTCGGGTAACGAAAATTCAGGCGCTGCTTCGTGCAGCGCGGGAGTACACGGACTAGCGGTAAATCGCAGTCACCGGTGTAACGCCCGGCCGCGCAAAACCGCGATACATGCCTTCAGTATTAAACGGCAGCGTGACGTTGCCGTGCGCGTCCACGGCGATCAAACCGCCGCGGCCGCCGATCCTGGGCAGGCGGTTCATCACCACGTCGTCGGCCGCTTCCTGCAGCGACACGTTGCGATAGGCCATCTGCGCGGCGACGTCGTACGCCGCGACCATCCGCATGAACATCTCGCCCGAGCCGGTAGTCGAGACCGCGCAGGTCGCGTCGTCCGCATAGCAGCCCGCACCGATCAGAGGCGTGTCGCCGACCCGGCCGACCTGCTTGTTTGTGACGCCGCCTGTCGACGTCGCAGCCGCAACGTGGCCGTGCAAATCGAGCGCGACTGCGCCGACGGTGCCGAACTTGCGGTTCGGATCGATCGGTTCGTGCGGCGTCGGATCGTCGTCGCTCGAAGGCGGCGCGGCGACGAGCGTGGCACCGTCGTGGTCGAGCATCGGGGGCCGATTGCGTGCGAGCAGCCACTGCCGATGACGACTCTCGGTATGGAAATATTCCAGCTCGACGAATTCGAACCCCTGCGCGGCGGCAAATGCTTCCGCTCCTTCACCGGTAAACAGCACATGTTCGCTGCGTTCGAGCACCCGACGTGCAACCAGAATCGGATTGCGCACGCGCTTGACGCAGCAGATCGCCCCGGCATCGAGCGTGCTCCCGTCCATGATCGCAGCGTCGAGTTCGTGTGTGCCGGCCGCCGTGTAGACCGCGCCATGACCTGCATTGAAAAGCGGACAGTCCTCGAGCAGACGCACGGCTTCGCTAACGGCGTCGATTGCGCTGCCGCCGTCGGCGAGCACGCGCTGGCCGGCGCTCAGCACGTCGTGCAGAGCGGCGTGGTACCCGGTTTCGGCGCTGGCCGACATCGATGCACGCAGGATGGTCCCTGCCCCGCCATGAATGGCAATAACTGCGTTGGAGTTCATCGTTTCGCTTTTTCAGTACGAGGGGTGCGAGCAGTTCGGGGCGCAGCGCGCCTGGCCCGCTGGCCCGTATCGGTGGCAGCGGCTTGCGGATCGACGAGCCACGGCAACAGGAATTCGCTAACTTCGGAGGCCGCTTTCACCGAGCGTTTCGATCGGTACGCCACCGCATCGCACAGCGCTTCGATCACGGCGAGCACGGCCGAATCGGCGTTCGCGGCGAGGCGCCGGTCGGTGCGGATATAGAGCGAGAGATTCGCGAATTGCGCGAGCGGCGAGCGCGGACTGTCGGTGAGCGCAAGCACGCGGGCACCCCGGCTTGCCGCGCGGCGCGCAAGTTCGATCGTGTCTTCGACATAGCGCGGAAACGCGAGACCGATGACCAGATCTTGCTCGTTCGAAGCGAACAGACGACGCGCCGCATGCGACGGCCCACCCATCAGTGCGAGCGACTGCACGTTGTCGTGATACGGCATCAGGCCATGTTCCATCAGGCCCGCGAGAAACGCGCTGGCCCCGTAGCCAAGCACGAAGACACGGCGCGCGGCGATGATCGCTTCGACGGCGGCCTCGGCAACCGCGCCGTCGACAGCGAGGCGTGTGGCGTGCAGATTGCTGGCGGCCTGCTCCAGCGACGCGTCGACGACATCGTCGCCGGCCGCCAGCGATTCCTGCGCGGTGCGCAGCCGCTCGACCGGTGCGAGTGTCGCCTCGAATCCGCGAACGAGCGCGTCACGAAACTGCGGATAGCCGTCGAAACCGAGCGCGCGTGCGAAGCGATTCGCCGTCGCCACCGATGCGCCGACCACGCTGGCCAGTTCGTCGATCCGCATGGTTGCCGCGCGAAACAGATTGGTCAGCACGTAGTCGCCCATACGCCGATGAATCGGCGTGAGGTTCGGCATGGCGGCCGCAATGCGCGCAGCGATGGCCTGCTCGGCGGAACTGGAAACAACGGGCGATTGATGAATCATGGGAGCGGGACGGTGCAGCAGTTGCCCTGGAAATTGATGAAATTATATTTACATATAAATCTCGCCAAAAAAAATTCATTTTCATTTTCGAGGGTTTCCACGGGTGAGACGAACGCGCATCGTTCGCCTCACATGCAAAGACCCGGCCGCCCGAAAGTCTGCTGTCAGAAGGCTGCGGCGCTGTGCTCCGGAATACGCGCAAGCCGCGCGGCGGGCGACATGACGATCACCACCGCCTGAATCACGAATCCGCCTGCCGCCGCAACGAGGCAAGCATCCATGCCGAGGTGGCCGCTGACCACCGCGCCGAGCAGCGCGCCGAGCGGCCGCGCACCGTACGTCGCCGTGCTGTTGATCGCCGACACGCGGCCCATCATCCCGGATGGCGTGATCGCCTGACGCAGCGTCGTCGAGCCGACGGTCCACAGGATCGGCCCGGCGCCGAGCATGAAGAAACTAAGCGCAGCGAGCCAGAACGATGGCACGGCAATCGTCCCGACCATGACCAGTGACGCGAGCAGGCCGCACGTCGGACCGATCGTCAGCATGCGGCCAAATGTAAGCCGCCGCGCGACGGCCGGCGCCGCGAGCGCGCCGCACACCATGCCGACGCCATACGCACCGAGCGTCATGCCGACCGACGACGCGGACAGCCCCAGCCGATGCACCGCGTACGGCACGTACATCGATTGCAGCGTGAAGAAGCCGATGTTGAAGAACACCGCGGTCGCGAGCATCGGACGCAGCAGCGCGTCGCGCAGCACGAAGCGCGCGCCGTCGCGCAACTCGAGCATGAAATGCCGCGGCACGATCTGCGCGCGTGCGGGTTCGCGCAGTCCGGCGAGCAGCGCAACTGCGAGCATCGACAGCGCGGCCGCGCAGCCATACGCCCAGCCCGCGCCGATCCAGCCGACCAGCAAGCCGCCCACCGCCGGCCCCGCCGAATACGCCACGCTGCGCGCGAGTTCGATACGTCCGTTGGCCGCCGCGAACGCTTCGCGCGGTACGAGTGAAGGCACGAGCGCGGGCGCCGCGACGCTGTACGCGACGGTGCCTGTCGCGCCGAGGAAACCGAGTGCCGCAAGCAACGGCAGCGACAGCGCGTGCGCAAAGATCAGCAGCAGCACCGCCAACATCGCGAGCACGCGCACGCTTTCGGCTACGGTCATCAACGTGCGGCGCGAACGGCGGTCGACCCACACGCCGAACGGAATCGACAGCAACAGGAACGGCAGCGTCTGCGCGGTCTGCAGCAGACCGGTCTCGCGCGCGGTCGCGCCCAGCGCGAATACCGCGACGAGCGGCGCGGCAGCGAGACCGATCTGTTCCGCCGACTGCGCGGCAAGATTCGACCACGCGAGCCGCCGGAACGCGGGCGGCAGGATCGGATGCGATGCGTTCATTCGATGACCTCCAGTGACGATGAGACCATCGTCACTGGATCGACGCGCGGTCGCGCTCCGGTTCTTGCTGTGTCATTCACGTTGCACGCCCGGCGCTCAGGAGGGACGCAGCGTGTGCCGGGTAAAATGCGGGCGCACGTCGCTACCACTGGCCTTCTCTCTCCATGGATCTCGAAAGCGTTCTCTTCACCCAGGGCTTCGGCTCGCGACGCCAGTGCCGCGCGCTGATCGCGGAAGGCCGCATGGCGATCGACGGCGTCGCGTGCGACGACCCCGACGCCGACGTCGCGACCGATAGACTCGACACGCTGACGTTCTCGGTCGACGGCACGCGCTGGCCGTATCGCGAGCGCGCGTATCTGCTGCTCAACAAGCCCGCGGGCTACGAATGCTCGCGCGATCCGCAGCATCATCAGAGTGTGTTCGGTCTGCTGCCCGCGCCGTTCATCACGCGCGGCGTGCAGTGCGTCGGCCGGCTCGATCAGGACACGACCGGCTTGCTGCTGCTGTCCGACGACGGCCAGTTCGTCCACGCGTTCACGTCGCCGAAACGCAAAGTGCCGAAGACCTATGTCGCGACGACCCGTCATCCGCTCGACGATGCGCAACTCGCTGCGCTGCGCGGTGGCGTGCTGCTGCACGGCGAAGCGAAACCCATCCAGGCCGTCGAGGCCCGCGCGCGCGATTCGCACGTCCTCGAACTGACGGTGCTCGAGGGCAAGTATCACCAGGTCAAGCGGATGGTCGCGGCCGCGGGCAACCGCGTCGAGGCGCTGCATCGCGAACGGATCGGCGGGCTTATGTTGCCGGCCGCGCTCGTCGAAGGCGCATGGCAATGGCTCGACGATGCCCAGCTCGCGGCGCTGCGCGGCGGCTGATTTTCGTCGGCAAAAGCTTGCCAGATCCTTCAGGAAATTTACTGACGGGGTAAACATCTAACGGACCCCGCGTGCCGCGCAAAAGCCCGCCGGAGCTAGGCCCGCCGCCCGTCGGCGCGCGCCGGCGCCGTTTTTGCGTTGCGTCGCAGCATGCCCTTCCTGACAGTGCACCCTATACTCGATTAAACAAACATTACAAGGGAAACAAGGGAGGGTGCTATGTACACCAACGGCAATTTCGCGATCTCGTACGTGATGCTTGCGTTCACGGGTCTAGGCGCGATTCTGGTCGGCGGCTTGCTGACCGCGATGCATCTGAGGCATCAATATCATCCGAACCTGATCGGCGCGCTGATCGGTGCAATGCTCTGCTTCCTGTTGCTCGAGGCACTGCCCGCACTGACGTGATGCGCCGGCGCAACCGGGATCAGACGTCGCTCCCGGGCGACGTCTTGCGCTCGTGCGCGCTATGGGTCTGGGTCTGAGTCTGGGTGCGCAGGAAATCGTCTACGCTGGGGTAGCGCAGGCGCACGCGCAGTTCGCGCTTCAACCGCGTGTTGACGAGCCGGCGCGACTCGCGCATGAACGACAGCAGCATCGGATCGAGTTGCTGTTCCGCCGCGTCGCGCGCGATGCGCGGTGCGCGTGCAAGCCCATACGCATCCGCGACCTTGTCGAAGTACGCTCCCATCTTCATCTCGCTGTCGTCCGACGCGTGGATCACGCGCGCGGTGCGACCGTGCGTTGTCATGCGCACGAGGATCGCCGCGAGATCGTCGGCGTGAATGTGACTCGTGTAGACGTCGTCCGCATCGATCAGCGCCGGTGTGCGCTTCTCGAGCCGCGCGAGCGGCAAGCGGTTCGCCGCGTAGATGCCGGGGATCCGCGCGATGCACGCGCGCGCGGCGCCGCGCGCCGTCGCGCGCCGCAACTGGCGCTCGGCCGACACGCGCCGCAACGCGCGCGGATTGGCCGGTTGCACCGGTCGCGTCTCGTCGATCCGCGCGCCGCCGCAGTCTCCGTAGACCCCCGTCGTGCTCGCGTAGACGACCTTGGGCGGGACGCTCCACGGAGCGGTCCGGACCACCCCGTCGGGTACAATAGCGCCTGTTTCGCGCTCCATCCGTGCTGTGCACAAGCGCCGCAAACGCGCCACCGGCACGATCGTGGCAGCGCGTGCGGGACTGGCCCGGCGGGCACTCAGCGCAGCAAGCAACGCACGCGTGCGGCGGTCGTCATCGCCGGTTTTCTGCGGCGGCGCCAGGTGCAGCACGGTCGGCGCAAGCCCTGCGAGTCGCATGAGCGAGCGGCGTACGTCGAGGTCGCCCACCAGCGGTGTCACACCGGCGGCACGCAGTTCGGCGCATCGTGCGGGCTGGGTGGTCAACGCGACGACGCGAGCGCGCGGTTGCAGTTGTTCGGCGCAGCGCATGCCGACATCGCCGCAACCGACAATCAGCACACGCGGGCGACGCAGTTTTCGTATCGCTTTCATGGTGGACGCATTGTAGCCGTCGCGAACGGCATGCATCGATTACCGACCCTTCGATCTCATCATCTCTCTATGGCATTTAACGTCACGCTCCGGCAAAGCGGCCGGCAGTTTCAGGTGGAACCCGATGAACCCGTGCTGACCGCCGCGCTTCGCCAGGGCATCGGTCTCCCGTACGGCTGCAAGAACGGCGCGTGCGGTTCGTGCAAGGGCACGCTGGTGAGCGGCGAGGTCGCGCAGCGCGCGCATTCGTCGTCGGCGCTGTCGAACGATGAAAAGACCCGCGGCATGGCGCTCTTCTGCTGCGCGACGCCGCAAAGCGATCTCGAGATCGACATCCGCGAAGTGGCCGGCGTCGGCGACGTGCAGGTGAAGAAACTGCCGTGCCGCGTGAACGCAATCGAGCGCAAGGCCGACGACGTCGTCGTGCTGAAGCTGCAGTTGCCGGCCAACGAGCGTCTGCAGTATCTCGCGGGCCAGTACCTCGAATTCATCCTGAAGGACGGCAAGCGCCGCAGCTATTCGATGGCGAGCGCGCCGCACGCCGAAGGGCCGATCGAACTGCACATCCGCCACATGCCCGGCGGCGCATTCACCGACCACGTCTTCAGCGCGATGAAGGAGCGCGACATCCTGCGCTTCGAAGCGCCGCTCGGCACGTTCTTCCTGCGCGAAGACTCCGACAAGCCGATCGTGCTGCTCGGTTCGGGCACCGGCTTCGCGCCGCTGAAGGCGATCATCGAGCACGCGGTGTTCCAGAACATCGAGCGGCCAATGACGCTCTACTGGGGCGCGCGCCGCAAGAAGGATCTGTACCTGCTCGATCTCGCCGGGCAGTGGGCGAAGGAGGTTCCGAACTTCCGCTTCGTGCCGGTGCTGTCCGAGCCGGACGCGGACGATGCGTGGACCGGCCGCACGGGCTTCGTTCATCGCGCCGTCATCGAGGATCTGCCAGACTTGTCCGGCTACCAGGTGTACGCATGCGGTGCGCCGGTCATGGTCGAGTCGGCCCAGCGCGATTTCACCCAGCATCATCGGCTGCCGGAAGACGAGTTCTACGCGGATTCGTTCACGAGCGCCGCCGATCTGGCGAACCCGGTCTGACCGGGTCACGTCAACGGGGCTGCGGCGGCGCACGCGAAATTCATGGTTTACATGAGCGCGCGCGTTGTCGTATTCTTTCGCGCATGAACCGCATCCAGTCCGAATTCCGACGTCGCCGCTCGCCGCTCCCTTAGGGGCGCCGCTGGCTCGTCACGGATTCGCGCCGTTCAGGCGCATGCAGTTCGAATCATGAAAGCCACGGCATGCCGTGGCTTTTTGTATTTCCGTTTCACCCGTTTGCGCTGTCCTCGAGTTGTCGTCGGGTTGTCCTCGATTAACCGCCCTTTGCCGGCCCTTCCATTTGCATCGCCTGGAGTCTGTCGCCATGAATTTCAATGAGTATCCGATCGAGTCGTTGATGTACATCACGAACCGGCCCGAAATCGTTTTCACGCACGGCAAGGGGTCGTGGATCTACGACAACGAAGGCAAGCGATATCTCGACTTCATCCAGGGCTGGGCCGTGAACAGTCTCGGCCACTGCAACGACGGCATGATCGAAGCACTGGAAAAGCAGGCACGCCAGCTGATCAACCCGTCGCCGGCGTTCTACAACGCGCCGATGGCGCAGCTCGCGAACCTGCTCACGGAGCACAGCTGCTTCGACAAGGTGTTCTTCGCGAACAGCGGCGCGGAAGCGAACGAAGGCGCGATCAAGCTCGCCCGCAAGTGGGGCCGCAAGTTCCGCGACGGCGCGTACGAGATCATCACGTTCGATCACAGCTTCCACGGCCGCACGCTCGCGACGATGTCGGCGAGCGGCAAGCCGGGCTGGGACACGATCTACGCGCCGCAGGTGCCGGGCTTTCCGAAGGCCGATCTGAACGACATCGCATCGGTCGAGAAGCTCATCACCGGCAAGACAGCCGCGGTGATGCTCGAACCGATCCAGGGCGAAGGCGGCGTGATTCCGGCGACGCGCGAATTCATGCAGCAGCTGCGCGCGCTGACGAAGCAGCACGGCATCCTGCTGATCGTCGACGAAGTGCAGAGCGGCTGCGGCCGCGCGGGCACGTTGTTCGCGTACGAACTGTCGGGTATCGAGCCGGACATCATGACGCTCGGCAAGGGCATCGGCGGCGGCGTGCCGCTCGCGGCGCTGCTCGCGAAGAAAGAAGTGGAAGTGTTCGAGGCCGGCGATCAGGGCGGCACGTACAACGGCAATCCGCTGATGACGGCGGTCGGCTATTCGGTGATCTCGCAGCTCACGGCGCCCGGCTTTCTCGAAGGCGTGCGGGAGCGTAGCGAGTATCTGCGCACGAAGCTGCTCGAACTGTCGAACGAGCGCGGTTTCGAGGGCGAACGCGGCGAGGGACTGCTGCGCGCGCTGCTGCTCGGCAAGGACATCGGTCCGCAGATCGTCGAGAAGGCGCGCCTGATGCAGCCGGACGGACTGCTGCTGAACGCCGCGCGGCCTAACCTGCTGCGCTTCATGCCGGCGCTGAACGTGACGCGCAACGAGATCGACCAGATGCTCGCGATGCTGCGCACCATACTCGACTCGCTGTGATTGCCGGAGCGCTGCCGATGACCGACACCCTGTCTATCCGTTGCTTCGACGCACGCGATACCGAACCCGTGATCGCGCTATGGCAAACGGTGTTCCCCGAGTACCGGAACCCGGACAAACCGCAGCGCGACCCGCGCCTGTCGATTGCGAACAAGCTCGCCACGCAGCCCGAGCTGTTCTTCGTCGCCGAACGCGAGGCGCGTGTGATCGGCACCGTGATGGCCGGCTACGACGGCCATCGCGGCTGGCTGTACTCGCTCGCGGTCGATCCCGCGCAACGCCGGCTCGGCATCGGCACGCAGCTGGTCGCGCACGTGGAAGCGGCGCTGAACGCTCGCGGCTGTCCGAAGCTGAATCTGCAGGTGCTATCGACGCGCGCCGATGTGCGCGCGTTTTACGAGTCGCTTGGCTATCGCGCTGATGAGGTGATCAGCTTCGGGAAACGGCTCGGCGTGGCGGCCTGATTCTCTGCTGACTCACAAAAGGAAAAGCCGCATGCAGTTCATTCTGCATGCGGCTTTTTCGTGTGCCTTCGTGCGCCGGAACAGCGCTTACGAAGCGCTCAAGCTTCGATCATTCGCCCAGATACGCAGCGCGCACCTTCGGATCGTCGAGCATCTGCTTCGCGTCGCCGGACATCGTCACCGTGCCCGAGTCCATCACATAGCCACGGTTCGCGGCCTGCAGCGCGAGGCGTGCGTTCTGCTCGACGAGCAGCACCGTGATGCCCTCCTTCGAGACTTCGCGCACGACTTCGAAGATCTTCTCGACCATGATCGGCGACAGACCCATCGACGGCTCGTCGAGCAACAGCAGCTTCGGCTTGCTGATGATCGCGCGCGCCATCGCGAGCATCTGCTGCTCGCCGCCCGACAGCGTGCCCGCGTATTGCGATGCACGCTCCTTCAGGCGCGGGAAGAAGCCGAACATGCGCTCGACGTCCGCCTTGATGCCATCGGTGTCGTTGCGCAGATACGCGCCCATCTGCATGTTCTCGATGATCGACATCCGCGCGAAGATGCCGCGGCCTTCCGGCACCATCGCGAGACCGCGCTTGAGCAGTTCGTGCGCGGGAATGCCCTTGATCGACTCGCCCATGTATTCGATGTCGCCGGCCGAGTACGGCTTCAACCCCGTGATCGCCTTCATGGTCGTCGTCTTGCCGGCGCCGTTCGCACCGATCAGCGTGACCAGCTCGCCCTGCGCCACTTCGAGGTCCACGCCCTTGACGGCCTGAATACCACCGTAGTTGACCTGCAGGCCCTTGACTTTCAACATTGCCGTAGCCATCAGTGGACTCCTGCACCCAGATATGCCTCGATCACCTTCGGGTCCTTCTGCACATCCTGCGGCAGCCCCTGGGCGATCACCTTACCGTAATCGAGCACTGTCATCTGATTGCACAGGCCCATCACCAGTTTCACGTCGTGCTCGATCAGCAGGATCGTCTTGCCGTCGGAGCGGATCTTGTCGAGCAGCCGCGTCAGTTCGACCTTCTCCGTCGCGTTCATGCCGGCAGCCGGTTCGTCGAGTGCGAGCAGCTTCGGATCGGTAGCGAGCGCACGCGCGATCTCGAGACGCCGCTGGTGACCGTACGACAGATTGCGCGACGTGTAGTCCGCGTACTGCGCGATCCCTACGTAGTCGAGCAACTCGACCGCGCGCTCCTTGATCTCGCGCTCTTCCTTGCGCTCGGACGGCGTCTGGAACACGGCGCCGATCAGGCCGTGTTTCGTGCGCACGTGGCGGCCCACCATCACGTTTTCCAGCGCGGTCATGCCGCCGAACAGACGGATGTTCTGGAACGTCCGTGCGATGCCGGCCTTCGCGACCTGATACACCGCGGTCGGCGTGTAGTTCGTGCCGTCGAGTTTGAACTCACCGGAATCTGGCGTGTAGAGCCCGGTGATCACGTTGAAGAACGTGGTCTTGCCCGCACCGTTCGGTCCGATCAGTCCGTAGATCTGCCCCGCCTTGATTTCGATGCCGACGTCGGACAGGGCCTGCAGCCCGCCGAAGCGTTTGTTGACGCCCTTGACGGACAGTCGAATGTCACTATTGCTCATATGTTCTCTCCACCCGTCCGTTACGCGCGCACCGGCTTCTTGCCGCTGCGCCTTGCGAACTTCGCGATCTTGTCCTCATGCTTCGGCGACGGCCACAGACCCTCCGACCGGTACAGCATGATCAGCACCATCGCCAGACCGTACAGCAACTGGCGGATCACTTCAGTGTCCACGATCTGGTGACCGAAGATCGCGTTCTGCAGCGGACCCATCGTCGAGCGCAGGAACTCGGGGAATACGGAGAGCAGCACCGCACCGAGGATCACGCCCGGAATGTGGCCCATGCCGCCGAGCACCACGCACGCGAGCACCACGACCGACTCCCAGAACGTGAACGATTCCGGCGACACGAAGCCCTGAAAGCCCGCGAACATCGCGCCCGACAGACCGCCGAACGACGCACCCATCGCGAATGCCAGCAGCTTGACATTCCGGGTGTTGATGCCCATCGCCTTGGCTGCGACTTCATCTTCGCGGATCGCGGCCCATGCCCGGCCGATGCGCGAGTGCTGCAGGCGCGTACAGACCCAGATCACCAGCAGCGCGCAGAGCACGAACAGGTAGTAATACATGTACACGGTCGTGAACGTGAAGCCGAACAGCGTGTGGGTCTGCGACAGGTTGAAGCCGGCGACGTGGATTGGATCGATGCCGGTGATCCCCTGCGGCCCGTTGGTGATGTTCACCGGACGGTCGAGGTTGTTCATGAAAATCCGGACGATTTCCCCGAAGCCCAAGGTGACGATCGCGAGGTAGTCGCCCCGCAGACGCAAAGTCGGCGCGCCGAGCAGAATCCCGAAGAGCGCGGCAAGGCCCATGGCAACCGGCACGATGACCCAGATCGGCGCGTGCAGGCCGTTGGGGAACATCGCGGCGATCCACGCGAACTGTGTGGTCAGGTGCGGCGACGACAGCAGTGCCGCGACATAGGCGCCGATCGCGTAGAACGCGATGTAGCCCAGGTCGAGCAGGCCGGCAAAGCCGACCACCACGTTGAGACCCAGCGCGAGCATCACATACAGCATCGCGAAGTCGAGCACGCGGACCCAGTAGTTGCCGCCGACGGCGCCGATGATCATCGGCGCCGCAATCACGAAGAACGCGGTGACGAGGCCGACGATCAGCGTCTTCGTCATGTTCTTTTCGGGGATGAGCGTCGTGGACGGCTCGATCGGTTGAATGGAAGTCATTTTGCTCCTCTCCTTCTTACGCTCGATCCGCAACACGTTCGCCGAGCAGGCCCGACGGACGGAACACCAGCACGATGATCAGCACGATGAACGCGAACACGTCCTGGTAGTTACTGCCGAATACGCCACCGGTGAGATTGCCGATGTAGCCCGCACCCAGCTGTTCGATCAGCCCAAGCAGCACACCGCCCACCATGGCGCCGCCCAGATTGCCGATGCCGCCGAGCACTGCCGCGGTAAAGGCCTTGAGACCGGGGATGAAGCCCATGTAGAAGTGCGCGTTGCCGTATTCGGACGCGATCATCACGCCGGCGAGCGCGGCCAGCGCCGAACCGATCATGAAGGTCGCCGAAATCACGAAGTTCGGGTTCACGCCCATCAGGCTCGCCACGCCGGGGTTCTCGGCGATCGCTCGCATCGCGCGGCCGAGCTTCGTCTTGTGGACCAGCAGCAGCAGGCCGCCCATCACGAGGAACGCGACGACGATGATCACGATTTCGGTCATCGAGATCACGGCGCCGGGCGTCGTGTCGGTGGCCTTGATCACGTTGATCGGGTCGGTGGGCAGCAGTTGCGGGAACGGCAGCGGGTTACGCGACCAGATCATCATCGCGAGCGTCTGCAGCAGGATCGATACGCCGATCGCGGTGATCAGCGGGGCGAGACGCGGCGCTTTGCGCAACGGCCGGTACGCGACCCGTTCGATCGTATAACCGACCACGGAGCACACCACGGCGGCAATCGCCAGCGCGATGATGAGCGTCGGCACATTGCCTAGCCAGGGGAAATGATTGTGCAGGACCCCGATGGCCGACAACGCCACCATCGCGCCCACCATCAGAACGTCGCCGTGAGCGAAGTTGATGATGCCGAGAATCCCGTAAACCATCGTATAGCCCAGTGCGATGATGGCGTAGACGCTGCCAAGCACCAGTCCATTGAGGACCTGCTGGATGAAAATATCCATTTAAAGCTCCTTAGCCCGTGCGACTGGATTCGCGTTCGTCATCGGCCGGTGGGCGGCGATGAGTCGGGGAATCGCAACGGCACTGCGGGTACTGATGTAAAAGACCGGTAAGGGTTATCCGCTCGCGTCGCGCCGCGCGACCGGGGTGCGGTCGCGGGTTTGCCGCCAGCGGATGCAAAAACGGCACCGTAGGATGGTTCGGTGCCGTCACGTTGTACGTCCCGTCTTACATCTTCACGACGTCGAGGACCGCTTTTTTGCCGTCCCTGAAGTCGTAAAGCGTAATCGCGTGGTCTTTCAAATCGCCCTTGTCGTCGAATGCGATATCGCCGATCACCTCGTTGTAACCGGTGGACGGCGTCGCAGCGAGTACTCTGGGCGCGTCGATCGAACCGGCGCGCTTCATTGCATCGACGATCGCGTACAGGGCGTCGTACGCGAACGGCGCGTCAATCTGCGCCGGCGTGTGAATGTGGTCGCCAGACTTCTTTTCGAAGCCAGCCCCCTTGTCCATAGTCGAAAGCGCGAGTCCCGCTTTTGAACGGACCAGGTTCTGCACGGCGATCTCCGCCTGCTCCCCTACCTTGCCGGTACACACGCCGTCGCCGCCAAGGATTTTTGCCCTGCTGCCGGGCGCCGCCTGCTTCATAAATGGCGCGCCCGTCGCGTTCATTCCGCTGGACATGATGACGTCCGGCTGAACGCTGCTGATCTTTGTGACCTTCGTGAGAGTCGCCCGGATATCCGTGGCAAGGTCGTTCGTCGTTTTGCGCTCGACGATCTTCGCCAGGCAGGTCACTGCGTCGGCGTGATCGTCGACAAGCGCCCGCGCCGCCTGCGTGCAGGCTTTCGGATCGGCCGCGTCGTGCTGCCCGTCGAATTGCCTCTCGATGCGACGACCGTCGACCGTCAGACCCTGTGCGTTGATTTCTTCGACCGCCAACCGCGCCCCATTTTCGTTGTCCTTGCCGAGATGCGCGATGCCCCTCGTCAAAGGAGCCGTATGGCCGATCTTCACCGCCGTAACGCTGCCTGCCGATACTGCCGCGGCCACTGCCACCGACGCACCGTTGCCCGCCTCGCCATCGCTCTTTTTGCCGTAAGCGGTCAATAGTGCAACCGCGGCCGCGATGGACTCCGCGTAAGCAAACTTGACTCGCATTAACTGGTCTCCCGCGCCTTGCAAAATCCGCTGTCCCAAGGCCCACAGGGCTCCAGAAACGCGCGCATTGTAACTCCAATTATGCGGCGGCCAATATATTGAACCGGCAGGGTTTTCCTGCATTGCAACCTTATTTTTAGCCGCACTCCCGGTCGCTGGCGCAACCTGGTTGCGCCTGCTTTTCGCGCATCAGTTGCACCATATTTGAGATGACCGTCACCAAGTGTTGCGACGGTCTGGTTAAGGAGCCTCGTAATCATTGAAGCGGACGGGTTTTGGATCAACCCGTCCGCGCGGACGAGTTTGGACCACCAAAAATCCAGTGAACAGCCGATTTCGGTGGAAATGGGGATCGAGTGGGGTGAAGGTGCCCGAAATAATCGCGCTCGCGTCGAAAATAGTGGCTACGAATGCGTGCCGAAGCGGCATTTTTGATGATGCGCCCCTTAATTTTCAAGAAGGCGAGCGAGCAATAAAAAAGCGCGCCGAAGCGCGCTTTTTTATTGGCGAGGGACTGGATCAGGCGGGCAGACCCAACCCGCGTGGCAGCGGAAACGCGATGTTTTCCTCGATGCCTTCGAGCGCGCGCACGTTGCGCACGCCCAGCTCGTGCAGTCTCGCAATTACCGCCTGCGCAAGCACTTCGGGCGCCGACGCGCCGGCCGTCACGCCGATGCGCCGCTTGCCGACGATCCACGCGGGATCGATCTGGTCCGGCGAATCGACCATATAGGCAGGGATGCCGCGCTTTTCGGCCACTTCGCGCAGCCGGTTCGAGTTCGAGCTGTTCGGGCTGCCGACGACGATCACCACGTCGCACTGCGGCGCCATGAACTTCACCGCGTCCTGGCGGTTCTGCGTCGCGTAGCAGATGTCCTGCTTCTTCGGTTCGCGGATCGACGGATATTTCGACTTGAGCGCCGCGATGATTTCCGCGGCATCGTCGACGGACAGCGTGGTCTGCGTAACGAACGCGATCCGTTCAGGGTCCGTCAGCGACAGCGCCTGCACGTCCTCGATGTCTTCGACGAGATACATGCCCTCGCCCGTCTGTCCCATCGTGCCTTCCACTTCGGGATGGCCCTTGTGGCCGATCATCACGATGTCGAAGCCGTCCTGACGCATTTTCGCGACCTCGATGTGCACTTTGGTCACGAGCGGACAGGTCGCGTCGTACACGCGCAGCCCGCGAGATTCCGCTTCGCTGCGCACGGCCTTCGACACGCCGTGCGCGCTGAAGATCACCGTATTGCCGGCAGGCACTTCTTCGAGTTGCTCGATAAAAATCGCGCCCTTCTTGCGCAGATCCTCGACGACGTACGCGTTGTGGACGATCTCGTGGCGCACATAGATCGGCGAACCGTGCAACTGGATTGCCCGCTCGACGATTTCGATCGCCCGGTCGACGCCGGCACAGAATCCGCGTGGCTGCGCCAGCAGGATTTCGGTGTCGGCGAGGGTCGTGTCCGTGATGCTCATGATATTTACAGAATCCCGATGATTTTCACTTCGAACGCCAGCGGCTGGCCGGCGAGCGGGTGATTGAAATCGAACAGGGCGGACGTTTCGCCGACTTCCTTCAGCACGCCCGCGTAACGTCCGCCGCCCGGTGCATTGAATTCGACGAGATCGCCCGGAGAAAAATCCTCGCCAATCATGCTGTTTTCGCGCAGCGTCGCGAGCGACACGCGCTGGATCAGCTCCGGATTGCGCGGACCGAATGCGGCGCCGGGCGCTAGCCGAAAGGTCGAGTGGTGACCCACCTTCAACCCCAGCAGAATGTCTTCAAGCGGAGGCGCCAGTTGCCCTGCACCCAGTAACAGCGTCGCCGGCTTGTCGGCGAACGTATTGATGATGTCGGCGCCATCGGCGAGCGAAAGCCGGTAGTGAAGCGTCACGTGCGAACCGGGTTTCACTTCGGAAATGTCGATGATGCTCATGCGGTACTCATTCAGTCGGAACGCGCCGCCGGCGCAGTCGGTGCGCACGGCGCGCGCATTGCGGCGCGACGCGCAAAGGCTCTATTGTAAGCCACATATCCCGCCCCGGTCGTGCGCCCGTCGCAGCATGCCGGGCATCGCCCCTACTCACGCAGGTCGCGCATGAACGACAACCTTTGTTTGCACGTCGACACCACGATTGACGCATCGCCCGATGCCCCGGCCGTGGTGGCCACCCGTGCGCTGGTCGCCGGTGTGCCTGCTGCTGCGCCCCCACGTCGCGGCCGCCGGATGCATCACGATATGCCGCGCGAACGGTTGCTCGAAGCGGGGCCCGGTACGTTGACGGACGTCGAACTCATTGCGCTGGTGCTCGGCTGCGGGCTCCCGGGCCAAAACGTGCTCGAGCTCGCACGCTCGCTGCTGTCCCGCTTCGGCTCGCTGCGTGCGATGCTCGACGCGACACCCGGCGATTTCGGCGGGATTCGCGGCATCGGGCCCGCCAAGACGGCTCAGTTGCTCGCCATTCTGGAGACCGCCCGCCGGGCGCTCGCCGAAAAAATCCGCGAGCGCCCAGTGATCGATTCGCCGGAAGCGGTGGAAGACTATCTCCGCCTGCTGATCGGCACGCGTCCCTATGAAGTGTTCGTCAGCCTGTTTCTCGACGCGCGGCACCGGCTGATCCGCTCGGAGGAGAGTTCGCGCGGCTCGCTGACCCGTATGGCGGTCTACCCACGCGAAATCGTGCGGCGCACGCTCGCGCTTAATGCGGCCGGGCTGATCGTCGCGCATAATCACCCTTCCGGCGCGGTCAAGCCGAGCGCCAGCGACCGGCGGCTCACCCGTATGCTGCGCGAAACGTTGGCCTTGATCGACGTGCAGCTGATCGATCATTTGATCGTCGGGGCGCAGGAGACCTTCTCGTTCGCCCGCGCCGGGCTGCCGTGAGGCCTGCCGCCCCGCCGCCGCGCCCTGCCGAGGCATTCCCGGCGGCCATGCAGCCCACTTCCGGTCCGCAAATAAGGTTTGATTTTTCGGCTTTTTTTCTGCTAGAATCGCGGTTTGCTTCTTTCCAACCCTGTTCTGAAGCCAGTCGGTCGAGGTCTTCCGAAAACCTAGAGAAAGCGCCAACCATCGGTGCATTCGCTTTTCGGAAACTTTCGTGGCGTCGAACTCAGAATTTAAGCGTATTAGGAGTGCTCTCATGGCACGCGTATGCCAAGTAACTGGGAAAGCGCCGATGAGCGGCAATAACGTTTCCCACGCGAACAACAAGACCAAGCGTCGTTTCCTCCCGAATCTGCAAAATCGCCGTTTCTGGGTCGAAAGCGAAAACCGTTGGGTGCGTCTGCGCGTTTCGAACGCCGGCCTGCGCCTGATCGACAAGAACGGCATCGACACCGTGCTCGCAGATGTGCGCGCACGCGGTGTAGCGTAAGGAGTAAATCATGGCCAAGGGCGCACGCGACAAGATCAAGCTGGAATCGACCGCAGGTACGGGTCACTTCTACACGACGACGAAGAACAAGCGCAACATGCCGGAAAAGATGGAGATCTCGAAGTTCGATCCCGTCGCCCGCAAGCATGTGGCGTACAAGGAAACCAAGATCAAGTAATCTCGGTTCCTGCTGCAACGAAAAAGCCCCGCCTCTGCGGGGCTTTTTGTTTTCTCCCAGGCTTTAACCTCACTCCCGCCTTTTCTCGAGCCGTGATCCTGCGAGCTTTCCCTCCCAGGCGCCCGCGCGTATCCTCTTTCGTTTGCCGGGACGCGCGGCATGCAGGCAGGCGCACGCGTCGCAACAACAGCGAAAAACGGAGAAGCAGAGCATGAACTTCGATGTGGCGATTGTCGGCAGCGGGCTCGCGGGTTTGAGCGTCGCACTGAATCTGGCGGAAACGCGGCGCGTCGCGGTAATAGCCAAACGCTCGTTGACCGACGGCGCGAGCGATTGGGCGCAAGGCGGCATCGCGGCCGTGCTCGATTCGACCGATAGCGTCGACAACCACGTCCGCGATACGCTCGTTGCCGGCGCCGGTCTCTGTGACGAAGCGGCGACGCGCTTCATCGTCGAGCACGGCCGCGACGCAATCGACTGGTTGATCGCGCAGGGCGTGCCCTTCACGAAAGACGATGCGGCCGAACTCGGCTTTCATCTGACTCGCGAAGGCGGCCACAGCCACCGCCGCATCATTCACGCCGCCGACGCGACTGGCCACGCCGTCATCGCGACGCTCAGCGAACGGGTCCGGCGCCATCCGAATATCACGCTGCTAGAAGATCACTACGCAATCGACCTGATCACATCGGACCGCCTCGGCCTGCCCGGGCGTCGCTGCCACGGCCTGTACGCGCTCGACCTCGCGAGCGGCCGCACCGTCACGATCGAAGCGCCGCACACCGTGCTTGCGACCGGCGGCGCGGGCAAGGTCTATCTCTACACGACGAACCCCGACACGGCGACCGGCGACGGCATCGCGATGGCCTGGCGAGCCGGCTGTCGCGTGTCGAACATGGAGTTCATCCAGTTCCATCCGACCTGCCTGTTCCATCCGTACGCGAAGTCGTTCCTGATCTCGGAAGCGGTGCGCGGCGAAGGCGGCATTCTCAAGCTGCCCGACGGCACGCGCTTCATGCCGAACCACGACGAGCGCGCCGAACTGGCGCCACGCGACGTCGTCGCGCGTGCAATCGACTTCGAGATCAAGAAGCGCGGCATCGATTGCGTGTATCTGGACATCAGTCATCAGCCAGCGGCATTTCTCGAGGAACACTTCCCGACGATCCTCGCACGTTGCCGCGAGTTCGGCATCGACATCACGAAAGAGCCAATTCCGGTCGTGCCGGCCGCGCACTACACGTGCGGCGGCGTCGTGACCGATCTGGCCGGCAGGACTGATCTTGCCGGTCTCTATGCGGTCGGCGAGACGTCGTGCACGGGCCTGCACGGCGCGAACCGGCTCGCGAGCAACTCGCTGCTCGAATGTATCGTGATCGGCCGCTCGGCCGCCGCCGCGATCGAGGAAGAAGGCTTCAGCGCTGCGGCCTACGCGCCGCTGCCGGATTGGGACGAAAGCCGCGTGTCCGATCCCGATGAAGAAGTGGTCGTCGCGCACAACTGGGACGAACTGCGCCGACTGATGTGGAATTACGTTGGGATCGTGCGGACCGACAAGCGCCTTGCGCGTGCGAAACATCGGCTCGCGATGCTGCGCGACGAGATCCACGAGTTCTACGCAAACTTCCGCGTGAGTCGCGATCTGCTCGAGCTGCGCAATCTGGTCGACGTCGCGTCGCTGATCGTCGACAGCGCGCGTTCACGGCGCGAAAGCCGCGGGCTGCATTTCAGCCGGGACTGGCCGGCCGCGTTGCCGAAGGCGCTGCCCACGGTGCTATCGCCGGAACGCGTGCGCAACCGCAACGTGTAACGCGCGCTCGAATGAAAATGCCATCGCGCGTCGCGATGGCACTCTCCAACCCGGCAATGAAACGCGACGAAGAGCCGTGCGTTAAATCACCCGCGTCGCGCATCGCGCCAAAAGCGAAGCAGTCGAACAACACGCATTCGACCACTCAGGTAGCCGCTGCAGCCACCTTCCATAGCTACTGCATCGACAACGCGACATCAAGCTACCCCTGCAGCATCGCGCCGATCACGCCGCCCCCACATTCGAAAAGAGCCCCCCGTCGCGCGCCAGATCGCCGCTCGTCTGCACACGCTTCTTGTGACGCGCGGCGAAGTCGAGCATCCGGTCGATCGGACGCTTCGCGCGCTCGCCGATGGTCGGATCGACGGCGATCTCGTTGTGACCGCGTTCGAGCACGTCGGCGAGATTGGCGAGGCCGTTCATCGCCATCCACGGACAGTGCGCGCAGCTCTTGCAGGTCGCGCTGTTGCCGGCGGTAGGCGCCTCGATAAAGGTCTTGCCCGGTGCCGCGAGCCGCATCTTGTGCAGGATGCCGAGGTCGGTTGCGACGATGAAATGCGTCGCGTCGAGCCGTTGTGCCGCATCGATCAGCTGGGTGGTCGAGCCGACCACGTCGGCCAGCGCGACGACGCCCGCCGGCGACTCGGGATGCACGAGCACCTTCGCATGCGGATATTCGGCGCGCAGCAGATCGAGCTCGATGCCCTTGAACTCGTCGTGCACGAGACACGAGCCCTGCCACAGCAACATATCCGCGCCGGTCTTGCTCTGGATGTAGCCGCCGAGATGCCGGTCCGGCGCCCACAGGATCTTTTCGCCGCGCGCATGCAGGTCGGCTACGATCTCGAGACCGATCGACGACGTCACCATCCAGTCCGCGCGCGCCTTCACCGCCGCGCTCGTATTCGCATACACGACGACCGTGCGGTCGGGATGCGCATCGCAGAACGCGGAGAATTCGTCGGCGGGACAGCCGAGATCGAGCGAACACGTCGCGTCGAGATCGGGCATCAGGATACGCTTGTTGGGGCTCAGGATCTTCGCGGTTTCACCCATGAAGCGCACGCCCGCGACGACCAGTGTCTGCGCGTCGTGATCGCGACCGAAGCGCGCCATCTCCAGCGAATCCGCGACGCAACCGCCCGTTTCGTCGGCGAGTTCCTGCAGTTCCGCATCGACGTAGTAGTGCGCGACGAGCACGGCCTTTTCGCGCGCGAGCAGCGCACGGATGCGTGCCTTCAACGCTGCTCTTTCTTCCGCCGACGGCGCGTCCGGCACCTTCGCCCACGCCTCGCCCACGCCGCATGTCATCCCCTGCGGCCGGTCGTATTCGACGCTCCTGATCGCCTGATTCATGAGTCACCTCTGCACTGCGGCCAGGCAGCGCGCGATGCAGCTCGCGCGGTGGCCTCCAAAAGAAAAAACCCCGCCAACGCGGGGTTTTCTGACGTACTGAAATTCTAAAGGATTTCGTGCTCAGGCGTAGCGGCGCAAACGCATCGCGAATTCCTGCAGCGCCTTGATGCCGCTTTGTTCGGCGCGATGACACCAGTCCTGCAACTGCGTCAGCAGCTGTTCGCGCGATACATTCGAACGCTCCCACATCGAAGCCAGTTCGCTACGCAGTTCGATATACGTGCGCAGCTTCTGGCTGTTCGCGAAGATCTGCGGCAGCTGGCGCTTCTGCGGTTCGTCGAGACCCGACTCTTCCTTGTGGAACCAGCCGCGCGCGCCACGCATCAGCTGATACTTTTCGCGCGCGCCCACTTCCTTCAGATGCGCGAGTTCCTGGCGGTACGCACGCTTGAGCGCCTTGCCGTAACGCGCCATCACTTCGTAGCGGTTGGCGAGCACGGCCTGCAGCGTCTCCTGATCGAGCACGAGCTTGCCGGCTGCGAGGCGCGGCGTCGGTGCGATCTTCTTCACCTTAGCGAGACGGAACGCGGACAGGATGCGGATGTACATCCAGCCGATATCGAACTCAAACCACTTGTTCGACAGCTTCGCTGAAGTCGCATACGTGTGGTGATTGTTATGCAGTTCTTCGCCGCCGATCAGGATGCCCCACGGCAAGATGTTCGTGCTCGCGTCGGCCGAGTTGAAGTTGCGGTAGCCCCAGAAATGCGCGAGACCGTTGACCACGCCGGCGGCCCAGAACGGAATCCAGATCATCTGCACGGCCCACACGCTCAGGCCGACGATCCCGAACAGCGCAACGTCGATAACCATCATCAGGCTGATGCCGAGAATCGGATACTTCGAATAAACGTTGCGTTCCATCCAGTCGTTCGGCGTGCCGTGGCTGAACTTGCGCATCGTCTCTTCGTTCTTCGCTTCCGAGCGGTAGAGTTCGGCGCCTTCCAGCAGCACCTTCCAGATGCCGCGCGTCTGCGGGCTATGCGGGTCTTCTTCGGTTTCGCATTTCGCGTGGTGCTTGCGGTGAATCGCAGCCCACTGACCGGTCAGCATGCCGGTGGTCATCCACAGCCAGAGCCGGAAGAAGTGGCTCGCGGCAGGATGCAGATCGAGCGCGCGATGCGCCTGGTGACGGTGCAGATAAACCGTCACACCGATGATCGTCACGTGCGTCATCGCCAGCGCGAACAGCACGATCTGCCACCACGAAAAACGCAGCAGGCCGTGGGCCAGAAAATCAAGCGAGGAGTTCAGCAAGGTCATCTACCTGTAGCTCGAAAAAACATCCGCACGAGGCGGGTGTCAAGAAAGTGAAAGCATGTGCCGGGGTTCGTCGGCATTTTACTAGAACCGTTCCAAGTGTTTGTAACAAATGGGGATTTTTTTGTTGCGCTTCAAGGGGGCGAGCCTTCGGTGGACCCAAAAAATCACCGCTCCGACGTGTCCGCGGCCGCGTGCTTCAGCGTGCAGCGGGCTCCGGCGGGGCGTTGCCCGCCGGGCTCGCTTCGTTCGCAGCGGCTCCGGTCATTGTTACCGCCTGCGGCAGGATGTCGCTGGCCCCGCCGACGATGCGCACTTCGCGCTGCGCGTACGGGATCGAAATGCCGTGTTCGACGAACAGTCGCCAGATGTTGCGGTTCACCGCCGAGCGCACCGAGGCCGTGCCGGTCGCCGCATCCTCGATCCAGAAGCCGAGTTCGAGATTGATCCCATCCGCGCCGAAGCTCGCGAGATACGGCGTCGGCGCCGGCTCCTGCAGCACGCGATCTACGCCGTGGGTCGCGTCGACCAGCAGCGCCATCGCGCGCTCGACGTCCGACGTGTACGCCACCTGCACCGCGGCCTTCGCATAGCCGCGCGTCAGGTACGACGACTGGTTCTGCACGACATCGGTGATCAGCTTCTCGTTCGGAATCAGCGTCTCGTTGCCGTCGAGCCCGCGCACCACCGTATAACGCGTGCGGATCTGCGTGACCATGCCCTGCAGGCCACCCACGTTGATCGTGTCGCCAAGGCGCAGCGAGCGGTCGATCAGGATGATGAACCCCGACACATAATTGCTCGCGATCTTCTGCAGCCCGAAGCCGAGCCCCACGCCGAGCGCACCGCCGAACACGCCGAGCACCGTGATATCGATACCGACCAGCGACAGACTGATCAACACCGCGGCCAGGATCAACAGCGCCCGGCCGACGCGCGCGAGCACCACCTTCAGGTTCGCATCGAGCGTGCGCGAGCGCATCAGCCGGTCTTCGAAGGTCGAGCCGAGCCACATCGCGACGATCATCGTCACGCACACCCACAAGATACCGGTCAGCAGCGACAGCAGCGTAATGTGCGTATTGGCGATGCGAAACCGCACGCTCGCCATCCACGCGATCACCTGGTCCTGGATACCCAGCACGGTGAGCACCATGCCTGCCCACACCGCGAGCGACACGAGCTTCTCGACGAGGGAGAGCCACACATGCGTCTCACCGTCCGAGCCGAACACCCGCCGCGCGACGAAGAACACGATGTAGATCAGGCCGATCCCGAACAGCGGCACGAGTGCGAGGTCGAGCAGCGACGTGGACATGAACTGCTCGGTGATCGCCTGCGCGATCAGCACGAGCACGCCGCCCACCAGCGGGAAGAACGCCTTGTTCAGGCTTTCCGCCCCGAAGCGCAGCGTCTGGTAGCGCGTCTGGCGCCGCAGGTCGAGCGTCCGCCGCAGCAGCCGCGCGAGCACCCATGCCAGCGTCAGCGTGCCGAGCAGCACGCCAACCTGCCACGCGATCCCCGGCTGGCCGAAATCGCGCGCGAGGCCGCCGAGCATGTGTGAAAACAGGCGATCTGACAGTGACATGAGATCTGAGGTCGTGAAGTCGGCGGGCCTAGCCTCGACGTTCCAGCACGGCGGCAAAGAAGCCGTCGGTCGCATGGCGATGCGGCCACAGCGACAGATACTCGCCAGTGTCGAGATCGATGCGCTGCTCGGCGAGGACGTCGCGCGCGGGCACCAGTGCGAACTCCGCGTGATCCGCGAGGAACTGCTGCACGATCGCTTCGTTCTCCGCGTCGAGCACGCTGCACGTCGCGTAGATGAGCCGGCCGCCCTTCTTCACCAGACGTGAAGCACTCGCGAGAATCGACGCCTGCTTCGGCGTCAGTTCGGCGATCGATTGGGGTGTCTGCCGCCACTTCAGGTCGGGATTGCGGCGCAGCGTGCCGAGCCCACTGCACGGCGCGTCGACCAGCACGCGGTCGATCTTGCCGGCAAGGCGCTTGATCTTCGCATCGTGCTCGCTGTCGATCAGCACCGGGTTCACGTTCGACAGGCCGCTGCGCGCGAGCCGCGGCTTGAGCTTCGCGAGCCGCCGGTCGGAGATGTCGAACGCATACAGCCGGCCGGTGGAACGCATCATCGCACCGAGCGCGAGCGTCTTGCCGCCGGCGCCCGCGCAGAAATCGACGACCATCTCGCCACGCTTCGGTGCGACGATCGAACATAGCAGCTGGCTGCCTTCGTCCTGCACCTCGATCCAGCCGTCCTGGAACGCGTCGAGCTTCGTCAGCGGCGGCTTGCCGACCACCCGCACGCCGAACGGCGCGAACGGCGTCGCGCCCGCTTCGATGCCGGCCTTGCCGAGCGCATCGAGCACCTGATCGCGGGTCGCCTTCTGCGGATTGGCGCGCAGATCGAGCGGCGCGGGGTAATTCAGCGCGGCGGCCAGTTGCGCGAGTTCCTCGGGCGAGAAGCGTTTGCCGAGCGCATCGCAGAGCCAGTCGGGCAGATTCATCCGGATGCGCAGCGGCAGGCTCTCCGGATCGATCTTCGCCACGTGTTCGAGCCACGTGCTTTCGGCGTCCGACACGAACGGCTTCAGCGCGTTGCGGCCGGCCGTCTGCATCAGGCCGAGCAGCGCGAGGCGCCGCGCGGGGCTGCCGTTGCCGCTCTCGGCCAGATGCGCGAACTCCATCCGGCGACGCAACACCGCGAACACCGCCTCCGCGATCACGCCGCGTTCGCCATGCCCAAGCTTCGGGTGCGCCCGGAAAAAGCGGCTGGTCGCGGCATCGGCGGGGCCGGCAAACTTCAGCACGTCCGCGAGCAGCGTTTCGGTTTGTCCAATCAGAAATCCGTGCAGTCTCATGCGCCCTCCCCGGCGTGGCTGGTCGTATCGGCGAAGAGCCACTGCGGCTCGGACGGTGTCAGCACGACGCGCAGTCCGTCGAGCGCGAGGCGCCCTTCAACGAACCAGCGCACCGCGCGCGGATAAAGAATATGTTCGACGGCAAGCACGCGCGCGGCAAGCGCCACGGCGTCGTCGCCCGCCTGCACGGGCACGACCGCCTGCGCGACGATCGGACCGTGATCGAGTTGCGGCGTGACGAAGTGCACCGACGCGCCGTGCACATGCACGCCCGCATCGAGCGCCTGTTGATGTGTCTTCAGGCCGGGAAAGCACGGCAGCAGCGACGGATGGATGTTCAGCATGCGGCCCGCGTAGCGCTCGACGAAGCCGGTCGTCAGGACGCGCATGAAGCCCGCGAGCACCAGCAGATCGGGCGAGAAACGGTCGATTTCCGCGGCGAGCGCGGCGTCGAAAGCGGTACGGTCAGAGAACTGGCGGTGGTCGACGACCGCCGTGGCAATGCCTTGCGACGCCGCGAACGCGAGGCCCGCGGCGTCGGGACGGCTGGCAATCACAGCGGCGACCTGCGCCGGCCAGCGATCGCGCTCACACGCGCGAACGATGGCTTCCATGTTGCTGCCCCGCCCCGAAATCAGGATAACGAGTTTTTTCATCCGCGGATTTTATCATCCGGGAGGAGGCGGAACGGCGCAGCGGCGCCGCGGCCGGCCTGTAGCGTTTATAATCATTTGTTTTGCGGCACTCCAGCCGCGCCAATCGACGCCCCCGCTATCGTGAGAGTTTTCCGCGGTCTTCCCAATGCCGAAAGCCGTGCGCCGTGCGCATTGACGATCGGCAATTTCGACGGTGTCCACCGCGGACATCAGGCGTTGCTCGCGCACGTGCGCGCCGCCGCCGATGCACGCGGACTGCCCGTCTGCGTGATGACCTTCGAACCCCACCCGCGTGAATTCTTCAACCCGGCCGGCGCGCCGCCGCGTATCGCGATGCTGCGCGACAAGCTCGAGGCGCTGCGGATGAACGGCGTCGATCGCGTCGTCGTCGAGCACTTCAACCAGACCTTCGCGAGCCAGTCGCCGGATACGTTCGTCGAACGGATCATCGTCAACGGGCTGCACGCGCGCTGGGTGATGATCGGCGATGACTTCCGCTACGGCTCGAAGCGTGCCGGCGACTTCGCTTCGCTGAAGGCCGCGGGCGATCGCTACGGCTTCGAAGTCGAACAGATGGCGACCGTCGCCGATCCGTCCGGCGCGCGCATCTCCAGTTCCGGCGTGCGCGCCGCGCTGGTCGCCGGCGATCTCGATGCGGCGCGCGCGGCGCTCGGCCGCGACTACGTGATCAGCGGCCACGTCGTGCACGGTCTGAAGCTCGGACGCGACCTCGGCTTCCCTACGCTGAACCTGCCGATCGCGCACAAACGTCCGGCGCTCGCGGGCATTTTCGTCGTCCGTGTACACGGCGTCGAAGACCAGCCGTTGCCGGGCGTCGCGAGCCTCGGCTTGCGGCCCACCGTCGACGACTCAGGCCGCGTGCTGCTCGAAGTCCATCTACTCGACTGGCACGGCGACGCCTACGGCAAACTCGTGCGCGTCGAATTCCTGAAGAAGCTGCGCGACGAAGAGAAATACATCGATCTCGAAACGCTGACCGCTGCGATTGCCCGCGACGTCGACCATGCGCGCGAGTGGTTCGCCGCGGCGGGCGTTGCATCGCCGGGCAGCCGCTCGACGGGTTTCGCCACCTCGGCCACCGACCGAATTAGCTAGCCGCGCGGACCGCGCCGGCCCAGCGCCCGCACGGTCCGATCGCCGCATCCAGCAAGGCTCGCTCATTGCGCGGGCCGCACACTGACCGCGCACTTATACCGTATTCAACCGACCTCATTATGAGCAACAAGAAAGCCGATTCGAAACCGCAGGCCCGCTACCCGGTCAACCTGCTCGACACGCCGTTTCCGATGCGCGGCGACCTGCCGAAGCGCGAGCCGCAGTGGGTCAAGGAGTGGCAGGAAGGCCGAGTCTACGAGAAGATCCGCGAGGCGTCGAAGGGACGCAAGAAGTTCATCCTGCACGACGGCCCGCCGTACGCGAACGGCGACATCCACCTCGGCCACGCGGTGAACAAGATCCTGAAGGACATGATCGTCAAGGCGCGCAATCTCGCGGGCTTCGACGCCGTCTACGTGCCGGGCTGGGACTGCCACGGCATGCCGATCGAAATCCAGATCGAAAAGCAGTTCGGCAAATCGCTGCCGGCCGCTGAAGTGATGGAAAAGGCGCGCGCGTATGCGACCGGCCAGATCGAGAAGCAGAAGGTCGGCTTTCGCCGCCTGGGCGTGCTCGGCGACTGGGACAATCCGTACCGCACGATGAACTTCGCAAACGAGGCCGGCGAAATCCGCGCGCTCGCGAAGATCATCGAAAAGGGCTACGTGTTCCGCGGCCTGAAGCCGGTGAACTGGTGCTTCGACTGCGGCTCGGCACTCGCCGAGGCGGAAGTCGAGTACAAGGACAAGACCGACCCGACCATCGACGTGCTGTTCGCGTTCGCCGATCCGGAGAAGACCGCGCGCGCGTTCGGCCTCGCGGCGTTGCCGCGCGCCGAAGGCGGCATCGTCATCTGGACCACGACGCCGTGGACCATTCCCGCGAACCAGGCGCTGAACGTGCATCCGGAAGTGGTCTACGCGCTCGTCGATACGCCGCGCGGCCTGCTGATCCTCGCTCAGGAGCGCGTCGAAGCGTGCCTGAAGGACTTCGAGCTGACCGGCAACGTGATCGCGACCACGCCCGGCGAGAAGCTCGCGAACCTGCGCTTCCATCATCCGCTCGCGTCCGCGCATCCGGGCTACAAGCGCACGGCGCCGGTGTACCTCGGCGACTACGTGACGACCGAGACCGGCACCGGCATCGTCCATTCGTCGCCGGCCTATGGTGTCGAAGACTTCGTGTCGTGCAAGGCGCACGGCATGGCCGATTCCGACATCATCAACCCGGTGATGGGCGACGGCCGCTACATCGAATCGCTCGCGCTGTTCGGCGGTCTGTCGATCTGGGCGGCGAACCCGCAGGTCATCGACGCGCTGCGGCACGCCGGCACGCTGCTGCGCAGCGAGAAGTACACGCACAGCTACATGCACTGCTGGCGCCACAAGACGCCGATCATCTATCGCGCGACGTCGCAGTGGTTCGCGGGCATGGACGTGAAGCCGAACGACAGCGACCGCACGCTGCGCGAGACCGCGCTCGCGGGTATCGAGGCGACCGCGTTCTATCCGTCGTGGGGCAAGCAACGCCTCTTCTCCATGATCGCGAACCGGCCCGACTGGACGTTGTCGCGTCAGCGGCAATGGGGCGTGCCGATGGCGTTCTTCGTACACAAGGAAACCGGCGAGCTGCATCCGCGCACGCTTGAGTTGCTCGGGCAGGTCGCGCAACGCGTCGAGGTGGGCGGCATCGAGGCATGGCAGACGCTCGATCCGCGCGAGCTGATCGGCGACGACGCGAACCTGTACGAGAAGAACCGCGACACACTCGACGTCTGGTTCGATTCGGGCACGACGCACTGGCACGTGCTGCGCGGCTCGCACAAAGATTCACTGCAGTTCCCTGCCGACCTGTACCTCGAAGGCTCGGACCAGCATCGCGGCTGGTTCCATTCGTCGCTGCTGACCGCGTCGATGCTCGACGGCCGGCCGCCGTACAACGCGCTGCTCACGCACGGCTTCACCGTCGACGGCGAAGGCCGCAAGATGAGCAAGTCGCTCGGCAACGGCATCGATCCGCACGAAGTCGCGAACCGGCTGGGTGCGGAAATCATCCGGCTGTGGATCGCGTCGACCGACTATTCGGGCGAACTCGCGATCTCCGAGGAAATCCTGAAGCGCGTGACGGAGAGCTATCGCCGCATCCGCAACACGCTGCGCTTCCTGCTCGCGAACCTGTCGGACTTCGACTTCGCCGCGCACGCGCGTCCGGTCGAAGAGTGGCTCGAGATCGATCGCTACGCGGTGGCGCTGACGTCCGCGCTGCAGACCGACGTGCTCGCGCACTACGACAAGTACGAGTTCCATCCGGTCGTCGCGAAGCTACAGACGTTCTGCTCGGAAGATCTTGGCGGCTTCTATCTCGACGTGCTGAAGGACCGCCTCTACACCAGCGCGCCCGACTCGACCGCGCGCCGCGCCGCGCAGACCGCGCTCTATCACATCGCGCACGGGTTGCTGCGGATCATGGCGCCATTCCTGTCGTTCACCGCCGAAGAAGCATGGAAGGTGTTCCAGCCGGGCAGCGACACGGTGTTCATCGGTACGTATCACGTGTATCCCGACGTGAAGGACAGTGCCGCGCTGATCGACAAGTGGGCGCTGCTGCGGTCGGTGCGCAGCGACGTCACGAAGGCGCTCGAGGAAGCGCGCGTTGCGAACCTGATCGGCTCGTCGCTGCAGGCCGAGGTCGAGATTCGCGCGAGCGGTGCACGTCACGATGCGCTGGCCAGCCTTGGCGCGGACCTGAAGTTCGTGCTGATCACGTCGGCGGCGACGGTCGTGCGCGTCGACAGCGAAGCGGACGAAGGCGTCGAGGTCATCGCGTCGAAATATCTGAAGTGCGAGCGCTGCTGGCACTACCGCGCGGACGTCGGCGAGAACGCCGAACACCCGACACTGTGCGGACGCTGCATCGGCAATCTGTTCGGCAGCGGTGAAACGAGGAGCGCGGCATAATGGCCAGAACCCTGTCGAAATCGGGCGGATCGCTCGCGCCGTGGCTGGGCGTCGCACTGATCGTCATTCTGTTCGACCAGTTGACGAAGATCGCCGTCGTGCGAGTGTTCGCCTACGGTCGCCCGTACGAACTGACGCCGTTCTTCAACCTGCTGCTGATGTTCAACCGCGGTGCGGCGTTCAGCTTCCTCGCGGCGGCCGGCGGCTGGCAGCGCTGGGCGTTCACCGCGCTCGGCATCGTTGCTGCGCTCGTGATCTGCTATCTGCTGAAGCGGCACGGCACGCAGCGCCTGTTCTGCACGTCGCTGTCGCTGATTCTCGGCGGCGCGCTAGGCAACGTGATCGACCGGCTGATGTATGGCCACGTGATCGACTTCCTCGACTTTCACGTGCGCGCATGGCACTGGCCGGCGTTCAATCTCGCCGACAGCGCGATCACGATCGGCGCCGCGCTGCTCGTGTTCGACGAACTGCGGCGCGTGCGCGGCGCGCGCTGAGACGGTTTCAAAACCGGCGCGCTGCGCCGGCGGCACTTGCTTAGTCGGAGGCTTGCGTTGGCGACTGTCACAAGCGGAGAACTCGCAGGAAAACATCTCGTCCTCGGTCTGACGGGTGGCATCGCCTGCTACAAGATCGCCGAGCTCACGCGCCTGCTGGTCAAGGCCGGCGCGAGCGTGCAGATCGTGATGACCGACTCGGCCACGCAGTTCATCACGCCGGTCACGATGCAGGCGCTATCGGGCCGTCCGGTCTACACGAGCCAGTGGGATGCGCGCATCGCGAACAACATGCCGCACATCGATCTGTCGCGCGAAGCGGATGCGATCGTGATCGCGCCGGCGTCGACCGATTTTCTCGCGAAGCTCGCACACGGCATGGCCGACGATCTGCTGTCCACGCTGTGCATCGCGCGCGACTGTCCACTGCTCGTCGTCCCCGCGATGAACCGGCAGATGTGGCAGAACCCGGCCACGCAACGCAACGTCGCGCAACTGCGCGGGGACGGCGTCGAAGTGCTCGGCCCGGACTCCGGCCCGCAGGCGTGCGGCGAAGTCGGCGACGGCCGGATGCTCGAACCCGAAGCGACCTACGAAGCGATCGCATCGTTCTTCCATCCGAAGCTGCTTGCCGGACATCGCGTGCTGCTGACCGCGGGTCCGACCTTCGAGCCGCTCGATCCGGTGCGCGGCATCACGAACCGCTCGAGCGGCAAGATGGGTTTCGCGCTTGCGCGCGCGGCACAGCAGGCGGGCGCCGACGTGCATCTGGTGGCCGGTCCGGTCGGTCTCGACACGCCGTGGGGCGTCTACCGCGAAGACGTGCAGACCGCGCAGCAGATGCACGACGCGGTCATGCGCGCGGTGCCCGACTACGACATCTTCATCGGTGTGGCGGCGGTAGCCGACTGGCGCGTCGATCATCCGAGCGCGCACAAGATCAAGAAGACGGCCGACAAGCCAATGCCGTCGTTCACGTTCGTCGAGAACCCCGACATCCTCGCGGCCGTTGCGAAGCTGTCGCATCCGCCGTTCTGCGTCGGCTTCGCGGCGGAGAGCGGCGACCTCGACGTGCACGGCGAAGAAAAGCGCGTGCGCAAGAACGTGCCGCTGCTGATCGGCAATCTCGGCCCGCTGACATTCGGTCTCGACGACAACGAAGTCGTGCTGTTCGAAGCGGGCCGCGCGACGAAGTTGCCGCGCGCGGACAAGCGCTCGCTCGCCAGCGCGCTGATCGCCGAGATTGCGAAGCGACTGCCCGATACGAGCCTGATCCGCTGACTTCATCTGGAGCGGTACTGTCATGACGCGACTTTCCGTGCTCGATCAAACGCCCGTGATCGATGGGCACTCGGTAGCCGATGCAATTGCGGCGACCGTCGAACTCGCGCAGCTCGCCGACGATCTCGGCTACACGCGCTACTGGTGCGCCGAGCACCACGGGCTGCGTGGCGTATCGAATCCCTGTCCCGAAGTAATGCTCGCGCGGCTCGGCAGCGTGACGAAGCGCATCCGCATCGGCTCCGGCGGCGTGATGCTGCCGTACTACAGTCCGTTCAAGCTCGCCGAGCAGTTCCTGATGCTCGAGGCGCTGTTCCCGAACCGCATCGATCTCGGTGTCGGGCGAGCACCCGGCGGCGACATGCGGACCGCCCAGGCGGTCGCAGCGGGTGCGTACAACCGCGGTGATATCTTTCCGCAGCAGGTCGCCGAACTGGTCGGGCTGATGAACGGCACCCTGCCCGCCGACCACATCGCGCATGGCGTGCTTCTGCAGCCAGAAGTCGATACACGGCCGGAACTGTGGGTGCTTGGATCGAGCGACTTCGGTGGACTGCTCGCTGCGCAGCTCGGTGTCCGTTTCGCGTTCGCGCATTTCATCAACGCGCACTTTGGACAGCAAGTCGCGCAGGCGTATCGCGAACGCTTCACCGTCGGCAACGAAGCGCGTCCGTACCTCGCGGCCGCGGTGTTCGCGATCTGCGCGGACACCGAACAGGAAGCCGCCGACCTCGAAAAAGCGGTCGATCTGCGCCGCGTGCAGATGGCCTACGGATTGAACGCACCGATCCCGTCGATCGAACAAGGCCTCGCGCAGGAATACGGCGAACGCGAACAACTGGTGATCGCGCGCGAAAAACCGCGCAGCGTGATCGGCACGCCCGACACCGTGACCGAGCGGCTGCTCGCGCTGAAGGACGAGTTCGAGGCCGACGAACTGATCGTGCTGACCGTCGCGGGCAGCTACCGCGCGCGGCTGCGCTCGTACGAACTGCTTGCCGACGCGTTCCAGCTGACAACACGCTGAACTTCTCTCCCCACCTTCTTTCCCGATACCGCATGAAACTCGACCTGAAGATTCTCAACCCGAAGATGCGCGACCAGCTTCCGCACTACGCGACGCCGGGCAGCGCGGGCCTCGACCTGCGGGCGTGCCTCGACGCGCCGCTGACGCTCGAACCCGGACAGACCGTGCTCGTGCCGACGGGCCTCGCGATCCACGTCGGCGATCCGGGCTACGCGGCGCTGATCCTGCCGCGCTCGGGCCTCGGCCATAAACACGGCATCGTGCTGGGAAATCTGGTGGGCTTGATCGATTCGGATTATCAGGGCGAGCTGATGATCTCGACGTGGAACCGCGGCCAGACCACCTTCACGCTGAATCCGTTCGAACGGCTCGCGCAGCTGGTGATCGTGCCGGTCGTGCAGGCGCAGTTCAATATCGTCGACGACTTCGAAGAGAGCGCGCGCGGCGCGGGCGGTTTCGGCAGCACCGGCAAGCACTGAGGCACCAGGCGCGGGCTGAGCACCAAAGAAAAACGGCGCGGGTTTTAAAAACCCGCGCCGTTTTTTTACTTGCTGCTCTTAACGCTTACTCGACTTCGACCGCTTCCGGATTCGGATTGCCCGGCTCCGAGTGCTCGTCGAACGTCAGCTGCACCTTGTCGTTCCCGTCGACGTCGACCGTCACGCGGCCGCCGGTCACCAGCTTGCCGAACAGCAGTTCGTCGGCCAGCGCGCGGCGGATCGTGTCCTGGATCAGGCGCTGCATCGGCCGTGCACCCATCAACGGATCGAAACCGTGCTTCGCGAGATGCGCGCGCAGCGCGTCGGTGAAGAGCGCGTCGACCTTCTTCTCGTGCAACTGGTCTTCAAGCTGCATCAGGAACTTGTCGACCACGCGCATGATGATTTCTTCATCGAGCGAGCGGAAGCTGATCGTCGCGTCCAGACGGTTGCGGAACTCCGGCGTGAACATCCGCTTGATATCGGTCATTTCGTCGCCGGTTTCGCGCTTCGTCGTGAAACCGATCGTCGACTTCTGCATCGACTCGGCACCCGCGTTCGTCGTCATGATGATGATGACGTTGCGGAAGTCCGCCTTGCGGCCGTTGTTGTCCGTCAGCGTGCCGTGATCCATCACCTGCAGCAGCACATTGTAGATGTCCGGATGCGCCTTCTCGATTTCGTCGAGCAGCAGCACGCAGTGCGGCTTCTTCGTGACGGCTTCGGTCAGGAGGCCGCCCTGGTCGAACCCGACGTAGCCCGGCGGCGCGCCGATCAGACGGCTCACCGCATGACGTTCCATGTACTCCGACATGTCGAAGCGCAGCAGTTCGATGCCCATCGTGAACGCGAGTTGCCGCGCCACTTCGGTCTTGCCGACGCCGGTCGGACCGGAGAACAGGAACGCGCCGATCGGCTTGTCCGTCTTGCCGAGGCCCGCGCGCGCCATCTTGATCGCGGCGGACAGCGCGTCGATGGCCGGGTCCTGCCCGAACACCACGCTCTTCAGATCGCGATCGAGCGTCTGCAGTTTGCTGCGGTCGTCCTGCGACACGCTCTGCGGAGGGATGCGAGCGATCTTCGAAATGATTTCCTCGATCTCGCCCTTGCCGATCGTCTTCTTCTGCTTCGACTTCGGCAGGATACGTTGGGCCGCACCGGCTTCATCGATCACGTCGATCGCCTTGTCCGGCAGATGACGGTCGGTGATGAAGCGGGCCGACAGTTCAGCCGCCGCCGACAGCGCGCCCGACGAATACTTCACGCCGTGGTGCTCTTCGAAACGCGACTTCAGGCCGCGCAGGATCGCCACCGTCTGCTCGACGGTCGGTTCGGCCACGTCGACTTTCTGGAAGCGGCGCGACAGCGCAGCGTCCTTCTCGAAGATGCCGCGGTATTCGGTGAACGTCGTTGCGCCGATGCACTTCAGCACACCCGACGACAGCGCGGGCTTCAGCAGATTCGATGCATCGAGCGTGCCGCCCGACGCGGCACCCGCGCCGATCAGCGTATGAATTTCGTCGATGAACAGAATGGCGTGCGGCCGTTCCTTCAATTCCTTCAGCACCGTCTTCAGGCGTTGCTCGAAATCGCCGCGATACTTCGTGCCGGCGAGCAGCGCGCCCATGTCGAGCGAATAGACCTGTGCATCCGCGAGGATGTCCGGCACTTCGCCGCGCGTAATGCGGTAGGCGAGGCCTTCGGCGATCGCCGTCTTGCCGACGCCCGCCTCACCAACCAGCAGCGGATTGTTCTTGCGCCGACGGCACAGCACCTGCACGACACGCTCGACCTCGGCTTCGCGCCCGATCAACGGATCGATGCGGCCGTCCTTCGCCATCTGGTTCAGGTTCTGCGTGAACTGCGCGAGCGGCGTTTCCTTCTGCGCACCGGCTTCATCGGATTCGGCATTCGCGTCGCTCGCTTTCGCGGCGTCGGTACTGCTCGTCTTCGCGATGCCGTGCGAAATGAAATTCACGACGTCGAGCCGCGTGACGCCCTGCTGCTGCAGGTAGTACACCGCGTGCGAATCTTTCTCGCCGAAGATCGCCACCAGCACGTTCGCGCCGGTCACTTCCTTCTTGCCGTTCGACGTTGACTGCACATGCATGATCGCGCGCTGGATCACGCGCTGGAAACCGAGCGTGGGTTGCGTGTCGACGTCGTCCGTGCCTGGCACGGTCGGCGTGTTGTCATGAATGAAGTTGCGCAGGTTCTGCCGCAGATCTTCGATGTTGGCCGCGCATGCGCGCAACACCTCTGCGGCCGTCGGATTGTCCAACAGGGCCAGTAAAAGATGTTCGACCGTTATGAACTCGTGCCTTGCCTGGCGTGCTTCCATGAACGCCATGTGCAGGCTGACTTCCAGTTCCTGGGCAATCATGCTTCCTCCATCACACACTGCAGCGGATGCCCGGCCTGCCGTGCGTGGGTAACGACTTGCTCGACTTTGGTCGACGCGATGTCCCGCGTATAGACCCCACAGACTCCCCTACCTTCGCGATGTACCTTCAACATGATCTGCGTTGCGGTTTCACGATCTTTATTGAAATACTCCTGCACGATCATCACGACAAATTCCATCGGCGTGAAGTCGTCATTCAGCAGCACCACCTGATACATGGATGGCGGTTTCAGCTTTTGTTCCTGCCGCTCCAGTACGGTGCCGTCCTGCTTGTCCGGAATAATCGCCATACACCCATTCTAAACAACTCGGACAGGCCCGCAATCCTGCCAAAACCCCGACCGGTCGGCCGGTGACCGTTGCCCGGAGGCCCGATGACCAGCGTTGCCGGCGCGAGCGTTCCGCGACGAGCCGAGTGCGGTGCCGGCCCTCCCGAAAGTCGTTGCTGCATCCTGAAAACCATCGTCGGATCGAGTATCGCATAACCCGCCGGAAGCGGTTGGCGGCTCAGCGTTCCCGCATGACCCGCTACGCTGCATGTGAGTCGATTATGCGTCTTTTCAAGACTGCACGCTCGTACGGTCGCACATAAGAAAAGCGGGAAAAACCCTGAAAATGGGATTCACGCAACGGCCCGCCGCGCGTCTCAAAATTTTCTTGACACTCGAATTAAGAGCCTCAACAATCAAGCTGGCACTTTTTTCAACCAGCCTATATTTCGAAAAAATGCCGATGGTGAGCTTGTGAGGAGGGGGCGGCTGCAACCCGCGGTCGTTAAGCTTTTCGAGCGTGCTCGTGGTGGGAACATGAGTTACAGGGGAAGTTGGTATGTCAACTGGTACAGTCAAATGGTTCAATGACGCGAAAGGTTTCGGATTCATTACGCCCGACGAAGGCGGTGAGGATCTGTTCGCACACTTTTCGGCAATCCAGATGAATGGGTTCAAGACCCTCAAGGAAGGCCAGAAGGTAAGCTTCGAGGTCGTGCAAGGCCCGAAAGGCAAACAGGCATCGAACATCCAGGCTGCCGCCTGACCCCGTTCGATTCCCGACCCTCGGAAACCCGGCTTCGCGCCGGGTTTTTTCATTCAGCGGTCACATCGCGCAGTGCTCTGATCGCTCCGATTAGTTTCAGACGACCTTGAGCGTGCCCATCATCCCGAGATCCTCGTGCTCGAGGATGTGGCAGTGGAACATCCGCTCGCCCGCCATCCGCTGCACCGTCGAAATGCGCACGGTCTCATCGGGCTCGACGTTCACGGTGTCGCGCCACGCGCGATAAGGCTCCGGCGTCGCCACGCCGCCGCGCACCCGCTCGATCACCTGAAACTGCGTGCCGTGCAGATGGAACGGGTGATCCATGTCGGTGCGATTTTCGATCGACCAGATCTCTACGTCGCCGCGCCGGCTCGTCAGCGTGACGCGAGCGGGGTCGAACGTCGCGCCGTTGACCATGAACGTCATCCCGGCAGGCATGCCGTGCGCGGACGCGCCGGGTTTGTCGGGCTTATGCATCGCCGCCATGTCCATCTGTTCGGAAAACACGACCGATTGCTTCGCGGCGGGTGCGCCCAGCGGCTCGATCGTGCGCAGCGTCGCGGGCAGTTCGCGCGGCGCCCCCGAACCGGCCGGAGGCGCGAACGCGAGATCCGCGAGTGCGTGTGCGGGGTCGGCGGGCAGGCTGCCGTGCGACATCGACATCGCCATCTTGCGGCGATCGTAGACGTCGGCGGTGAGCACCGTCTGCTGCGGCCGCGCACCCGCGCGCACGATCAGTTCGGCGCGCTCGCCCGGCGCGAGCAGCAGCTCGGTCAGACGGTCGCGCGGCCGCTCCAGCAAACCGCCGTCGGTGCCGACCTGGGTGAACGGCACGCCCGGCGACAGCAGCAGATAGCGCGCGTTGCACCCATTCCAGACGCGCCAGCGCTCGTCCTTCGCGACGACGATGCGCGGCCGGCGCGCACCGTTGACCAGCACGAACTGCCCTTCGCGGCCGTTCATCCAGTCCATCATGTCGTTCGGCGGGATCGTGCCGTCCGCAGCCAGCTTCAGGTCCGAGAAGAACAGATGACGCTCGGGCCAGGCAGCGAGCGGATCGTTGGCGGCACGCACGACGATCGGACCGGCCAGCCCGCGAAACACCTGCTCGGCGGACATCATGTGCGGATGCGGGTGATACCAGTACGTGCCGGCACTGCCGGGCGGCAGCGTGAACCGGTAGACCCGCGTTGCGCCCGGTGCGACCGGATCGGACGGATTGCCGTCCTGATCGGGCGGTACGGGCAGACCGTGCCAGTGAATCGTCGATGGCTGCGCGAGACGGTTGACGAAGCGGATCTCGACGGTATCGCCTTCGCGTACGTCGATCAGTGGCCCGACGACCGGCCCTTGCGAGGTACCACCATTCATCGGATCGTACTGCCAGAACGTCGTGGATTTGCCCGCCAGCATGTTGCGCTGGACCGGATGAGCAACCAGCGTCGCGCGAAACACACCCGGCTCGCGACTTTCATTCGCGAGCACGCGCAGCGGCGCGAGCGGACGCCCCGCCGGCAGCGCGTCGACAGCAGCGAGCGGCGCCGGAGCGTGTGCGGCAGCGCCCGCCTTGTGTGACATACCCGACATGCCGTCCATCCCTGCCATGCCCGCCATATCGTGCATGCCTTGCGACGCCTGCTGCGCAAACGCACCGCGACCGGCCAGCGAAGCCGCCGTCGCGGTCAACGTGCGAATCAAAAATTCTCTGCGGATCATCGATCGATTCCTCTTTGCTCGCGCACGCTGATGCCACTCGGGCCCTGTCGCGTGCGCATTCGTTCATTCTGGGAACGGCCATGGGCTGCGCGAATGCGCGGCAGGCCGTCGTCCTCGCAGCGTGCCGCAGGCGTCGCGTGACATGAGTCGCGCAAGCGGGCGGCACGGCAACATCAGGCGATCGGCGGACGCAGCAGCGGTGCGTACGAAATGCTCGCTCGACGGGAACCGGCAGCCAGCGGTGGCTGCGATGCATCGGGTGTCCATGGCTCGAAGCGGTAGGCGACGAACAGCGCGCCGCAATGCGCACCGCACATCGTCGTGCAGCACGACGCGTGGCTGTGCTCGCAGTGCAGCGCATCGCAATGCACACCCTGCACGTGCTCCGCCGTCGCGACGCGATGCACGACCTGCACATCGTGTTCATGCGCGGCCACGCGCTGCGTGAACAGCAGCGCGATCGACAGCACGATGAGGATTCGCCACAACGAGGACATGCGACGCGGATGAGGAGAGTGGAAAAGGCGTGCGGGCATCATACCGCAGCGCGTCGCCGCACCCGGTCGATCCGGGCAACACCGATGCCGCGAACGTCACGCGCAACTGAACAAGGAAAACCCTGGCGAGTCGCCTCGCCAGGGTTCGGAAAACAGCAGCCAATAAAAGCAACCCGCCACCGCATCCGCGCCTCACCCCAGCGCGGATGCAGCCCGCCGATTCAAGGCTGCGGCTTCGCCAGCGCCTGCGTGTAGTCCGCGCCCGGTCCGGACGGCGGCGCGAGCGCGGTGCCGGTCGCCCAGTCGGTCGGAGTCGCCGACAGCGTGTAGGTCAACGTGCCGCCGTTGGCGATCGCCGCAACGGGCAGCCACGATCCCTGATACGTCTTGCCGTTCAGCTGCACGGACTTGATATACGGCTTGCCGTTCAGCAGCGCTTCGTCGTCGGCCTCGATCCGCAGCTTCTTCGTGCCATCGCCGAGCCAGACGGTCATCCCCTTGAATTGCGGTGTCGACATCGCGAGGCCGGGCGCCGAAGGAATCACCGGATACAGCCCGAGGCTCGCCCATACATACCATCCGGACGTCGCGCCCAGATCGTCGTTGCCGGGCAGGCCGCCTGGGTCGTTGGCAAAGGTCTCCGTCATCACAATCGGAATCACACGCTGCGTGAGCTGCGGCGTGCCGGTCCAGTTGTACGCCCATGGCGTCTGCAGCGAAGGTTCGTTACCGATATACAGCGTGCTGCCACCCTCCCCGCTGTTCAGCGTCGAAGCGCTCGGCAACGGGCCACCGTACGGATTGCTCGCGTTCAGTCCGAACAGCGCGTTCAGCTGTGTGATTGCAGCCGTATTGCCGCCGAGCGCTGCGTTCAGCGCCGTGTAGTCGTGGCGGATCGTCCAGATGTAGTTCGGCTCGGTCGATTCGTGGAAGCCGCCGTTTTGCGGATCGTCGAACACCCACTGCCCGCTCGAACTCTTCGGCACGAGTCCCTTCGTCACGCCGAAGTAGTTCTGGCTCGCCGGAATGTTCGCGTCGAAGATGTTCATCCAGTTGCCCGCGCGCTTGTGCAGCGCCGTCACGCTGCTCGCATCCTGCGACAGACCGAGAGCGGCGAGAAAATTGCCGATCGACTCGTCGGCGGTCATCATCTCCAGTGTCACCGATCCCGCGTGATGATTCACCGAGACGTCAGTGGAAACATAGCCGTTCGTTTGATAGAAGCTGCCGACTGCCTGCGAGCCCGCGCTCCAATCCACGCTCGGCTTGTCGTTGCACGCGCCTTCCGTGAACGCACTGCCCGGGCCGCCGGTTCCGAACGCCGACTGCAGCATGTACTTGCGCGCGGTCGACGTATCGAACGAGCGCGCGCCGAACGCGTAGGCCCCGGCAATCACGTTGGGCGCATGATCGCCTTCCATCGGCGTCGTGTCGTCGCTGCCATCGACCCAATGCGGAAACGCACCGCACTGACTCGCGTCGGCGACGAGCGACTGCATCATGTCGCTCACTTCGCCCGGAAACAGCAACGCCTGAAGCTGCGTCTCCGAACGATACGTGTCCCACAGCGAGAAACCCGAGTAGTGCGTGCGGTACGCGTTCGCGTTGCCGGGCACCGGATACTGCGACACGTTCGCAGTCGGTCGCGCAGGGGCCGTGTTGGCCGGCGCGTTGAGATTGGTCTGCTGCATGCTGCGGTAGTCGCCGTTAACGTCGCTGTAGACGGTCGGACCCGTCATCGTGTGGTACAGCGCCGTGTAGAACTGGGTCACATAGCTGGTCGCGGCCTGCGCTTTCGTACCGAGACTCGCCATGGCACCGGTCTGCGCGAGGTCGAGTTGCACGGTGTTGAGCCGGTGATTCCAGATCGCATCCTGGTTCGTTCGCACCGTATCGAACGACCAGCCCGGGTTTTCCGTCGTCAGGTTCAGTTTCGCGTTGGCGACGCTGACCGACGAGATGCCGACCTTCACCTGCACGACCGTCGAGGTCCCTGCGGCCGCGGGGGCGAACGCGAGAGTCGCGACGCCGTTCGACACGCTGGTCTTCTTCGGATCGAGCGCGGTATCGAAGACGATGTAGAAATACACCGGCTTGTACCAGGTCCCGCCACAGAACGAGCCGACCACCGTTTGACCGGACACCACGCCGGCGGTCGTATCGGCGGCGATGGTGACAAGCGACGGCGACACGCCGCCCTTCATGCCGTTGCTCTTCAGCGCGTTGACGACGAGCGTCGGCGTCGACCCTGCCGGATAAGTCAACCGGGCCATGCCGGTGCGCGTCGTCGCGGTGAATTCATTGACGATGCCGTTGCCGGTCTTCACCTTGTAGTAGCCAGGCGATGCGCTTTCGTCCGCATGCGAGAAGGTCAGTGGTCCGCCGCCGGGAATCATCGCGACGGCGCCCTGACCACGGCAACCGGGCCCTTGCAGATGCGTGAGACTGAAGAAGTCGATGCTCGAATCTTCATAGAAGTAGCCGCCCGACCCCTCCCCATACGGCGACCCGCTGCCGGGCGTGTCCGGACCGAAGCTGACCATGCCGAACGGCGTTTCCGCTGCCGGGTTGAGGTTGCCGGGATAGCCCGAAAGACCCGTGTCCGGCGTATCGGTACCAATGAACACGTTGACGAATTTCGTCAGGCCCGCAATGTCGGTGCGCGTGACAGGCGGTGTGACTGCAGGCGGACTGGTGGTCGGATTAGCGGTTGGGTTGCTCGTGACCGGCGTGCCCGCACCACCGCTCCCTACCCCCGCTCCGCTGCTCCCGCTCGTATGCGTCGCGGACTGCGGCGACCCGACGTCGCCGCCGCAACCGGCGAGCGCCGCGACGCTCGCGATAACGACCGCGAGCTTCTGTATATTTTTCATGTTTATCTCCCTGTCGACGGCAGTTGGCGCTTCAGCACCTGCTGCCGTCCCATGCAACGTAGTTGTATTGAATGCATCGTGACGACGCGGCTCGACGGCTGCTGCGATCGGCGCGCGTTGCCGCAAGCCGATCGTGTTCGATGCGGTTGATTGTTCTTGCTTCTTTGATGTAACGACGCGGGTGTCGTTGTTACGGCGAACCCGGTGCGACAAGAAGCGACGATGGCGAGTTGGCGGTCTGCTCGACGCGCTGTTCGCCAGCGCGTCGAGCAGCAGAATCACGGGCTTGCGTGAGCGGCGTCGACGACGCCCCGATCACGAACCCACCGCCATCCCGAACACGTGAATCTCCCCGGTGCTCACCTGCCGCGGCAGCGTCACGCTGGCGACGGTCTTGCCCGCCATCAACGGCACCTTCACGGCGAACACATAGGTTTTCGTGTTGTCCTTCTGACCGCTGCCGGTATTGCGGTACGGCATCGTCAACGCGATGTCCGCGCTTGCGGTCTTGCTGCCGCCATTCAGCGTCCAGTCGTCGAACGCGAGCGTGAAAGTGGACGACGTGCCGTCCGAATAATTGATGCGTGCAGTGCCGCTGCTCGGCCCATTGTTCGACGCGCCCAGCACGACAAGATTGCTGCCGGGCTGTGCCTGCCTCAATATCACCGTCTGTCCGACCGCGATCGCGTTGTCGAGCATCGCCGCCCCCGAAGCCGGGAAGGTCGCGCCGTCGAACGTGAACGACTGGTTCGGCGTCCAGCCGGCCGCCGTCATCGCCGCCGACGAGTACGTGAACAGACCGCCGTCGAAGTTCGCACCCGTGCCATCGGTATTGACGGCGCCGTCGATACCGATGCCATGATTGTTGAACGCGTCGGCAACGTTCAGCGCAACCGGTACGCCGAATGAAGGCGGTGCGTCCGCTGCGGCCGTGCCCCAATCCGACGGTGACGATCCCATCGCGAAGTGCAGTGTCGCGCCGCGCTCGAGCGCAGTGAGCGGCAACCACGTGCTGGTGTGCGGGCTGCCGTTCACCGTCAGGCTCTGGATGTAGTTCGCCGTGGGCGCGTCGCGCGCCGAGATGCGCAGCATCTGGCCGTTGCCAAGACGCACCGCGATCTCCGGAAATTGCGGGCTGCCGATCGCAAAACCGCCGACCGCAGGCACTTCAGGATAGAGACCGAGCGCCCCCCACACGTACCAGCCCGATACTGCGCCGAGATCGTCGTTGCCGGGCAGACCGTCGGGCTGCGTGCTGAACGCCGTGTTCATGATCCGCTGGACGACGTTCTGCGTGCCGGACGGCGATCCGGCCCAGTTGTACAGCCACGGCACTTCGAACGTCGGCTCGTTGCCCATGTAGAAATTGGGCAGGCTCATGCCGGCATTGAGCACGGTGAAGAAGTTGTTCAGCCGCGGCACGACCACGCTGTTGCCGCCCAGTTGCCCGAAGAGTCCGGTGGGATCGAACGGCACCATCCACGTGTATTGCTCGGCATTGCCTTCGGTGTAGTTGTCGGTGCTGCTCGGGGTTTCGGTCGTGGACCAGGTGCCGTCAGTATTTCTTGTTGCGATCAGCGGCGGATTCAACGACGTGTCCAACAGGTATTGCCAGTACGCGGAATGGCCCAGCATCATCTTCTGGATGGGCGCATTGCCCAGCGCGCCGGCAAAGGCCGCAATCGCGAAGTTGCTGCTTTCGTACTCGAGGTTCGCAGACGACGATGCTGCCGAACTGCCCGGCACGACGTGTCCCAACCCCAGGAAGTTGATCTGGTCCTGCGTGTCGCCGTAACTTGCCGCGCCGTTGCACGCTGTGCCCGGAATGTTCGCCATCTGGATCATGTGCTTCAGCGCGCCCTGCGTGTCGAACGCTCTCGCGCCGAACGCATAGCCGCCCGCGACCATGATCGAACCGGCGTCGCCGGGCATCACGCCGTCTTCGACGTTGTCGTTGACCCAGTGCGGAATCGCCCCGCACTGATCGGCGTCGTTCACGAGCGACTGCATCATGTCGCTGGTTTCCCGCGGGAACAGCACGGCCTTCAACGGAATCAGCGACCGATAGACATCCCAGCCGGAAAAGCTCGTGTACTGCGCGTGTCCGTGCGCGACGCTATGCACCGTGTTATCGAATCCGATGTATTGCCCGTTGGCATCGCTGAATACGCTCGGCGCCCACAGCGCGTGATAGAGCGCGGTGTAGAACTTCGTCGTCGCATCGCGCGTGCCGCCGGTCGCCTGGATCGCATTCAGGCGCGTGTTCCACGTTTGTTCCGCGAGCGCCTTGACTCCGTTGAAGTCCCACGTGGGGTTTTCTTTCGCGAGATTGTCCTTCGCATTCGCGACGCTCACATAGGAGATACCGATTTTCATCAGTACGGTTGCGCCGGGCTTGAAGTTCATCACCGCGAGGCCATTGCTGAACGACGACGTACTGGCGAACGGCTGGCTGAACTGCGCGTAGAAGTAGACCGGCACCGCCGTCGAATTGCCGCAGAACCCGCCACCGGTCGTGGTGCCGGAGATCGTGTCGCTGGCTACCTTCGTCACCGAACCCGCTACCGACGTGCGCGTGTTGGTATGCGTGGTATCGAGCACGACGATCGAGGGCTTCGCAGCCGGATACGTGAAGCGGCCGAAGCCGGTGCGCAGCGTCGCGGTGAGTTCCACCTTGACCTGGCTGTCCAGCACGACCGAATAGAAACCGGCCGCCGCGTGCTCGTTGCTATGGCTGAACGAGGGCGTGAGTTGCGTTGCATCGGTGGTCGGCATGACGGGAAACTCGCCGTCGTTGCCGCCGCAGCCGGCGCCGCTCATGTGCGTGAGACTGAAGCCCTGGATATTCGACAGATCGTAGTAGTAGCCCGCGGGTGAACCGGGCTCCTTGCTGGTCGACGGCGCCGAGGTGGTGTTCGTGTCGGGCGCCCACTGCACCATGCCGGACGGCAGACCCGCCGCCGGCACCACGCTGCCAGCCTGGCCGGCGGGCACCGGGTTCGGCGAATTGCTCGCGAGCGTGCCGATCAGCGGATTCACATATTGGGTTAGCGGCAGGTTGGCGCGCGGGGTTGCGTCTAAGTCGTCGCTGCTGTCGGCGCTGCCGGTGCCGCCACTCCCGCCGCCTGCCGACGCGGATTGGCTCGTTTCGTTGTTGGCAGCCACCGACATTGTCGCGACCTGCGCCGCACCCGAATGACTGTCGCCGCCGCATCCCGCCAATGCACCGAGCATCAACAGGACCAGACCAATCTCCTTGTCTCTTTTCACAGCCGTCTCCTTTCTTATAGTTTTTGTTTAGTAGATATCCTAAACAAATCTATTTGTAAAAGCGGATCCGATCTCTATGCGAACCAAGTCTAGGTGGTATAAATCGCGAAAGTCAATGATGTATTCCTATCGCATTATGTTTATTCGTTTTGCTAAACGAATTAGTCGATGAATTGAGTGAATTCGCGATGCCTTACATTTCGATTATTGAGGTGAAGGATAAACGGGAGAACCCCATCCGGGCCGACGTGACCGCGATTGGGCCGTCGAATGCGGCTGGCCGGGTTTTTCGTGTTTATGCCGGAAACTTCGTATCGTGCGCGTACCGACTGATTTCGCGCCCCACACTATGTGCAATGGGTCTTCCGTTTCCCGGCGCAATGTTGCGGTGCAATCTCCACTGATTTATCAGGAAATCATCATGTCTACGATCGCCGGGGCTTACAGCACGAACCCTTACGATTATCTGAACAGTTCAACGGGCGGAGCCAGTTCGAGCAATCAGACGATCAACGAACTGATCCAGTTCATCGAAGCCATGTTGATGCAGATGCTGAACCAGAATCAGAATACGTCGTCGCCTTCGAACGATATGGGCGGCGGGAGTGGAGGCGGCGGAGGTGGAGGCGCAGCGCCTTCTTTCTCGATGCCTCAACCAGTTGCGGCACCGATGCCTGCAGTCGGCTCGCCGTCGGGCGGCAGTCCTGCTGCGTTGCCGCCTGCGGGCAGTACCGGCGGACCCGGCACGACACCGGCTGCGGGAACGCCCGGCGCCACAACACCATCGACCGGAGCACCCGCGGTCAACACACCCAGTCCAGTGACGGGCGCGCCACCGGTGAGCGGCGGCTCCGGTCCGGGCGCGCTGTCCGGCACCGCGACGCAGCCGCCGAACTCGATCAACGTGAAGGACTACGGCGCGAAGGGCGACGGTTCCTCCGACGATCAGCCCGCGATCCAGAATGCAATCGATGCGGCGCAGAAAACCGGCCAGACCGTCTGGTTCCCACCCGGCACGTACAACCACAGCAATGTGCTGAATGCCAGCGGCGTCAAGATTCAGGGGTCCGGCAGCGGCACCGTGCTGCACGCGACCAACCCGAGCGAGGAAGCGATCAAGCTCGGCAGCAATGCATCGATCTCGAATCTCGCGACGTCGACGTCGGCCGGGAGCCGCGATTCGCAACCGGGTGAAGCCGCGATCGACGTCACCGGTTCGGGCGACAGCGTGAGCAACGTGACCACGCTCGGCGCGGAATCGAATGGCATCCGGCTGGACGGCGCGAGCGGCGCGCAGATCAGCAACAATCTCGTCGAAGGCTCGAACGCCGACGGCATCGCGCTGATGAACGGCTCGACGAACAACATGATCAGCGGCAACGAGGTCTATCAGGCCGGCGACGATTCGTTTTCGGACGACTCGTACAAGTTCGACGGCAAGCAGGACAGCGGCAATGTGTTCAGTCACGATCTGTCGCTCGACAATTCGTACGGCCGCAGTTTTGCGTTGATGGGTGCGAGCGGCGACACGATCGAGAACTCGGTGTCCGACGGTTCGAAGTGGATGGGCATCGTCGCGGGCACGGACTCCAACAGCCAGACGCTCGCCGGTTCGAACGACACGATCAGCAACAACCTGATCGTGAACAGCAATGGCGACGCGGTGGACGTGATGGGCGCGGGCGGATCGCTGAGCCAGAGCGGCGCCGGCATGAACATCTCGGACAATAGCTCGAGCGGATCGGAAGCATCGATTCTCGGCTTCGATCCCGTGACGAGCCTGACCCAGCGCAACCAGATCAACGCCGCGTATCAACCGGGTACGGGCAACGGCGCGAACAACGGTGGTTAAGCTTTGCTGAACGCGATTCGCCATAAAACAAAAACCCCGGCAACACGATGTGTCGCCGGGGTTTGCCGGATCGCTCCGAACCGCTTTACATGTTTTCGATCAGCACCTGACCGAAGCCCGAGCACGACACCTGCGTCGCGCCTTCCATCAGGCGCGCGAAGTCGTACGTGACGCGCTTTTGCAGGATCGACTTTTCCATCGACTTGATGATGACGTCGGCCGCTTCGGTCCAGCCGAGGTGGCGCAGCATCATTTCCGCCGAAAGGATTTCCGAACCCGGGTTCACGTAGTCCTTACCCGCGTACTTCGGCGCCGTGCCGTGCGTCGCTTCGAACATCGCGACCGAATCCGACAGGTTCGCGCCCGGCGCGATGCCAATGCCGCCGACCTGCGCAGCCAGTGCATCCGAGATGTAGTCGCCGTTCAGGTTCAGCGTCGCGATCACGTCGTATTCGGCCGGACGCAGCAGGATCTGCTGCAGGAATGCGTCGGCGATCACGTCCTTCACGACGATATCGTTGCCCGTCCGCGGGTTCTTGAACTTCATCCACGGGCCGCCGTCGATCAGCTCGGCGCCGAATTCCTTCTGCGCAAGCTCATAGCCGTAGTCACGGAACGCACCTTCCGTGAACTTCATGATGTTGCCCTTGTGGACCAGCGTCAGCGAGCGGCGATCGTTGTCGATCACGTACTGGATCGCCTTGCGCACGAGACGTTCCGTACCTTCGCGCGACACCGGCTTCACACCGATCGCCGACGTTTCCGGGAAGCGGATCTTCTTCACGCCCATTTCTTCGCGGAAGAACTTGATGACCTTCTTCGCCTGCTCCGACTCCGCCGCCCATTCGATACCGGCGTAGATGTCTTCCGAGTTCTCGCGGAAGATCACCATGTTGGTCTTTTCCGGCTCACGCACCGGCGAAGGCACGCCCTTGAAGTACTGCACCGGACGCAGACACACGTACAGGTCGAGTTCCTGGCGCAGCGCGACGTTCAGCGAACGGATGCCGCCGCCGACCGGGGTCGTCAGCGGACCCTTGATCGACACGACGTATTCCTTCACGACGTCGAGCGTTTCTTCCGGCAGCCACACGTCCGGACCGTACACCTTGGTCGCCTTCTCGCCGGCATAGACTTCCATCCAGTGGATCTTCTTCTTGCCCGCATAGGCTTTCTCGACCGCCGCATCGACGACCTTGATCATCACCGGCGTGATGTCCGCGCCGGTGCCGTCGCCTTCGATGAAGGGGATGATCGGCTGGTCGGATACGTTGAGCGAGAAATCCGCATTGACGGTGATCTTGTCTCCGCCGGTCGGAACCTTGATGTGCTGATACGGCATGGTCGACTCCAGTGATAGCGATGCTGATGGAAGCTGTGGGGAAAGCAGACGATGGACTGCGGAACCGGGGGCCATCGTTGCGCCTGGTGCGGGGCGCCAGGCGTCACCAATAAGCGGCCAGGCCGCTATTCTAGCCCACGCCGACGACTGCGCGCCCGCACCCGGACACGACGTTTTTGCATGGCCGGCAGTACGCAGACGACACCCGCGTTCTCAAGCCTTCTGAGTCTTATATAAGACAAAAGACTTGTCGCTTCGTATTATGCATTAATATCCCGCCAGTTGCTACCGGACCTCCTCCCGGACTTGCCACCAAACCCGCGCCAGTGGGCGCTCCGCCGAAGCCACGATCCGTATGCGTCTGCTCGCTCTCAACAAGCCTTTCGGCACCATCTGCCAGTTCTCGCCGCACGAGACGCGCGCGTCGCTGGCGGACTGGATCAAGTTACCCGGCATCTATCCGGCCGGTCGGCTCGATTCGGACAGCGAGGGTCTGCTGCTGCTCACCGACGACGGCGGATTGCAGGCGCGCATCGCCGAACCGCGGCACAAACTCGTCAAACGCTACTGGGCCCAGGTGGAAGGCACGCCGGACCAGACGACGCTCGCGGCACTCGCGCGCGGCGTCGATCTCGGCGACTACGTCACGCGTCCGTGCAAAGCAGGCTTCGTCGCGACGCCGGATACGCTGTGGCCACGCAATCCACCGATCCGTTATCGCGCAGCGATTCCGGCTACGTGGATCGAACTGTCGATCACCGAGGGCAAGAATCGGCAGGTCAGGCGGATGACGGCCGCGGTCGGTTTCCCGACGCTGCGGCTCGTGCGCGTCGGCATCGGCGCACTCGATATTTTTTCGCTCGGATTGCAGCCCGGCGAGAGCGTCGACCTCCCCGCCCGTGCGCCATGGGATGGTGTCTCGCGCTAACCCGTTGTGACGACACGTATTTTTATTGAGATGAGAAAGTGGCGCCGCGCATGAAGACGGTCTCACATCGTGCAATTGCAAATGCAATCGCACGCGCAATCGCACGCGCAATCGCAAGCAAATAAACAATCCCGAAATTTCACGAAAGAATCTCGTCAACCACGTATTGAACTCACGCGTTATTCGACGCAGATGCCGCTCGAAGCTATCCGGCATTCAGCCACAAGAGCCTTCGTGCACGCCGCTCCAACGGCCTGCACGAACGGTTCGAGCGCTAGCAGTGCCCGTCGGAAAGATTCTTCGACGGGTCTGTCAACCGAAAGGTGGATGGCACGTTTACCGGCATGACTCCCGAATCGGGTCATCTGGTTAATTAACCGCAACTCAAGCTGAGGATTTACAAAATGAACAAACTGATCGCTGCTCTGGTCGCTGGCCTGTTCGCAACGGCTGCTTTCGCACAAGCTTCGGCTCCGGTCGTTGCTTCGGCTCCGGCTGCTCCGGCAGCTGCTGCTTCGATGGCCAAGAAGACCACGAAGCACCACGCTCACAAGAAGTCGCACAAGAAGGCAGCAGCAGCCGCTGCAGCTTCGGGCGCTTCGGAATAAGTAGCTGTAAAAACGCAGTCAAGAACCAGCAGTATTGCCGTTCTTACGGCGTTGAAAGGCAGATCACCGCAAGGCGATCTGCCTTTTTGTTTTTGACGTGCTCGCGTAACATGCGCGGGTTATTTTCGACGCAAGGAGTGTTGTCGTGCGATTTCCCCTGCGCTTGTCGTTGGCACGCGTCGCGATTGCGATCGTGCTGCCCCTCGCTGCTTTATCGTCGGCCTGGCTCGCCGCACCCGGTGCCGCTCACGCGCAGCAAATGCCATCGGGCGCGAAGCAGCCCGGCGATTTCCCACGCGTGAAACTCACCGCGGGCATGTTCGTGATCGATGCCGCGGTTGCGGCCAACGACCCCGATCGCGAGCAAGGTCTGATGTACCGCTCGCAGCTCGCGTCCAACGAAGGCATGCTGTTCGTCTTCAACGAGAACGCGGTGCACTGCTTCTGGATGAAGAACACGTTGATCCCGCTGTCGATCGCGTTCATGCGCGCCGACGGCACGGTGACCGACATCGACGAGATGCAGGCCGAGACGACCGACAACCACTGCCCGCGCAACAACGGCGTCTACGCGCTCGAGATGAGCAAGGGCTGGTTCACGTCGAAGGGGATCAAGCCCGGGATGAAGATTCAGGGGCTGCCCGCGCCGCAGTGATCGCTCGCGGGCGCGTCGTCCATCGACGCGCGCCCGGCATCGGATCCGGAAGCCGGCGGCGCCTCGGGCGCGCCGGCTTTTGCATTTTCGCGGCGCCGGCGTAGAACCGGCGTGATCGTCCAGAAGCAACCGCCTGCCCTGGCCCAAACCGCCCGCCACGGAAGATTCCTGCAAAAGCCTGACGCAGGCGCTATTCTTATGGTCTTCGTACCGCAGCACCGCGATCGTCCGGACGGCGCATCCTGCCGCCCGACGCTTTTTCATCGGCGCGCCTTACTCCAAGGAGATTCACGTGCCCCGCAAGACTCCCATCGAGCGCTACCGGAACATCGGTATCAGTGCTCACATCGATGCCGGCAAAACTACCACCACCGAACGCATTCTGTTCTACACCGGCGTGACCCACAAGATCGGCGAAGTTCACGACGGCGCGGCGACGATGGACTGGATGGAGCAGGAACAGGAGCGCGGCATCACGATCACGTCCGCGGCCACGACCGCCTTCTGGAAAGGCATGGCGGGCAACTATCCGGAACACCGCATCAACATCATCGACACCCCGGGGCACGTCGACTTCACCATTGAAGTCGAGCGCTCGATGCGCGTGCTCGACGGCGCGTGCATGGTCTATGACTCGGTCGGCGGCGTGCAACCGCAGTCGGAAACGGTGTGGCGTCAGGCGAACAAGTACAAGGTGCCGCGCATCGCATTCGTGAACAAGATGGACCGCGTCGGCGCCGACTTCTTCCGCGTGCAGCGGCAGATCGGCGAGCGTCTGAAGGGCACTGCGGTGCCGATCCAGATTCCGGTCGGCGCTGAAGAACACTTCCAGGGCGTCGTCGATCTGGTCAAGATGAAGGCGATCTACTGGGAGGATGAGAACCAGGGCATCAAGTTCGAGTACCGGGATATTCCGGCGGAACTCGCGGCCACCGCGAAGGAGTGGCACGACAAGATGGTCGAGGCCGCCGCTGAAGCGAACGAAGAACTGCTCGAAAAGTACCTCGGCGGCGAGACGCTGACCGAAGACGAAATCAAGCACGGCATTCGCACGCGCTGCATTGCGAACGAAATCGTGCCGATGCTGTGCGGCAGCGCGTTCAAGAACAAGGGCGTGCAGGCCATGCTCGACGCGGTGATCGACTATCTGCCGTCGCCTGTCGACGTGCCCGCCATCACCGGCCACGACGAATACGACAAGGAGATCGAGCGCCATCCGAACGACAGCGATCCGTTCTCCGCCCTCGCGTTCAAGATCATGACGGACCCGTTCGTCGGCCAGCTGATTTTCTTCCGCGTGTATTCGGGCGTGGTGAATTCGGGCGACACGGTCTACAACGCGATCAAGGAAAAGAAAGAGCGCCTCGGCCGGATCCTGCAGATGCACGCGAACGAGCGCAAGGAAATCAAGGAAGTCTACGCGGGCGACATCGCTGCGGCGGTCGGCCTGAAGGAAGCAACCACCGGCGACACGCTGTGCGATCCGAACCACGTGATCATCCTCGAAAAGATGATCTTCCCGGAGCCGGTGATCTCGCAGGCCGTGGAGCCGAAGACCAAGGTCGATCAGGAAAAGATGGGCATCGCGTTGAACCGTCTCGCGCAGGAAGACCCTTCGTTCCGCGTGCAAACGGACGAGGAATCCGGTCAGACGATCATCTCCGGGATGGGCGAGTTGCACCTGGAAATTCTGGTCGACCGGATGAAGCGCGAGTTCGGCGTCGAGGCGACCGTCGGCAAGCCACAGGTCGCGTATCGCGAAACGGTGCGCAACAAGATCGAGGACGTCGAAGGCAAGTTCGTCAAGCAATCGGGCGGCCGCGGCCAGTACGGCCACGCGGTGATCACGCTCGAGCCGGCGCCGCAAGGCAAGGGCTACGAGTTCGTCGACGCGATCAAGGGCGGTGTGATTCCGCGCGAATACATTCCGGCGGTCGACAAGGGCATCCAGGAAACGCTGAAGGCCGGCGTGCTGGCGGGCTATCCGGTGGTCGACGTGAAGGTCACGCTGACCTTCGGTTCGTACCACGACGTCGACTCGAATGAAAACGCGTTCCGCATGGCCGGCTCGATAGCGTTCAAGGACGCCATGCGCAAGGCCAAGCCGGTGCTGCTCGAACCGATGATGGCCGTCGAAGTGGAAACGCCGGAAGACTTCATGGGCAACGTGATGGGCGACCTGTCGAGCCGCCGTGGACTCGTGCAAGGCATGGAAGACATCGCCGGCGGCGGCGGCAAGCTGGTGCGCGCCGAAGTGCCGCTCGCGGAGATGTTCGGTTACTCGACGTCGCTGCGTTCTGCAACGCAAGGCCGCGCCACCTACACGATGGAGTTCAAGCACTACGCCGAAACGCCGAACAACGTCGCCGAAGCTGTGATCAACGCGAAGCAGTAAGCGTCGCACTGCAGGTCTGGAAAAGGAAAAGCCCGTTCATTGCGAACGGGCTTTTTTTCGCGCTGGCCGCGCCGGGCGCCTGCTCGACATCGGACTGGCTGCCGTCGGGCTGCGTATTCCACACGCGCCCACACGCGCTCTTCGCGCAAGCCCGGCGCGATCTGCAAACAAACAACAGCCGGATCCCCTCTTCCTCGAGGCGGGCGACGGCCATCGCATCCGCTGCCACATTCCGCTCGCGGACCTGCGCAGCCTGCAACGCGGCTGATCGCAACATCGTCACGGCATCCGCGTTTCACGTTCGAAACGTTTTCCGCAGATTTATCCTGAACTGTGTCCTGTGCGCTCTGCCCATGCCCGACACGACGCGGCTTCGCGACGAATGGCACGGTTATCGCTAAGTAACGATCGGGCAACGGGTTCACGTGCGACGGAGGCCAGACAGCGAAGCGATGCTGGCGCCGCCGTCTACGCGGCCTGCGCGATGAACACTGCGGCAGCCGCCGAAACATTCGCGCGCGGGGAGCGACATGCACGCGGGCGCCCGGACAACCGGGCGACCCGTGCACCGTGACGCGCTGCATGGCCGGCTCCGCGCAACCGATGGAGTGACGTCGACGAGGACCGCCATGTCGTAGGGAGAGATGTGATGAGAACCATAACATTCGATCAGTACAGCTACGGGTTGATGAAGCGTGCGGCGCTGCTGTCGGTTGCCGCGGGAATCGTGCTGACGCCGCACCACGCGCACGGCGCGCCTGTCGACAATGCGATCCCGAAGTGGGTCGTCGCCGTCGATGTGGCCGATGCGGCGTTGCCGGCAAGCGGCGTCGCACCGGTCGCAGTCCTCGCGCAAAGCGGCGCTGCGGGAACGGGCGCAGGCGCTGCCGATGCAGCAGCGGGTGCGACCACCGCTGACGCAGACGCCGCCGCCGTCTTCCTGCCGAAGACGTGCCCCGGCAATAACGGCAACTGCACGCCGAACAGCGGTCGCGGCGGCGGTTCGTCGGGCTCGTCCGGCTCGGGTAGCGGCAGCGGCGGCGCAAGCGGCGGTAGTAGCGGAGGCGGTGGAAGCAGCAACTCGAGCGGCAGTTCGGGCGGCGGCGGTGGAGGAAACAACGGCGGTGGAAGTAGCGGTGGCGGTGGCGGTGGCGGTGGCGGTGGCGGTGGCGGTGGCGGTGGCGGTGGCGGTGGCGGTGGCGGTGGCGGTGGCGGCGGTGGCGGCAGTGGCTGCGGTTGCGGCAGTAGCGGCAGTAGCGGCAGTAGCGGCGGCCCAGGCGGCGGTCCCAGTGGTGGAGGTTTCGGCGGTGGATTCGGCAGTGGTAAAGGCGGTTTCGGTGGGATGGGCGGCGGCTTCGGTGGAGGTTTCGGCAAAGGCGGCGGCTTCGGTGGGGGTCATGGCGGCGGCTCCGGCGGAAGCAACGGCAACAGTGGTGGCAACGGACACTAGATCCTCGCGACGGCGCCCCCGCGCCGTCCACCACGACGAAATCTTCAGCAGATCGCGGCCCTCCCGGCCAGCGTCGGCGGTGACGTTGCGATCCCCCGGTCCAACGTCGCCGCCGGGGGCCGGGACCCTCGGGCACGACAGCGACGGCCGGCGAGCGCACCGCCGGCCGTCCACGGCCCCTCGCGAACAACGCTCCGCATCGCGATGCAGCCCGCACGCACGACGCACGTGACGGCACCCGCGCAAAGGCGGCAGGAACCAAACGGCGCCGCGCGCCTCATACGAGATTCAACGATCGATATGAGGACACCACACATGCAGAAAAACGTCCCCCTCGCTTCGTCGCGCGCTGTCGCCGCGTTGCTGATGGCTGCGGTCGTCGCGCTCGCGCCGTCGCTCGCTACTGCGCAAACCGCAGCGCAAACCGCGACCACGGCCCAACCCGATCAGACCGCCCCGCCCGTCGATCCCAGTTTCTCCGCATCGTCGCTCGCACAGCTATGCCGTCAGCAGGACAACACCGCACACGGTCAGTGCGTCGGTGCGATTCGCGGCATCATCCACGGCTATCAATACGGCGTGCTGTTCCTCGGCCAGCGTGCGTCGCTGCCCGCCAACGAAACGCAGCGCGTGTCGCTGTGCCTGCACGGCACGTCGGTCTCGTCGATCGTCGACGAGTTCGTCACCGACGCGGGCCAGGTCAGTGAAGACTCATTGAAACGCACGCCCGCCGAGGTCGCAGTGCTCGGCTCCGTGCACATGCATCACGCATGCAGTTGAGTGGCAACATACAGAAGGCAGCCGCTCACAACATCTCGAGCGGCCGCTTGCTGCGCGGCGGTCTGAAGTGCGCGTCAATCCGCGTGCACTCATCCGCATCGAGTCGCAGGTCGAGCGCGCGACGGTTGTCGCGCACGTGCTCGATCCGCCCTGACTTCGGAATCGCGAATACGTCAGGCTGCTGCAGCACCCACGCTAACGCCACCTGAACCACCGACACACCGCGCGCATCCGCGATGTCGTCGAGCGGCGAGCGTTTCGGCAGCCGCGCATGATCGACCGGACTGTACGCCATCGCGGGCATCCTGCGTTCCGCGAGCCACGGCAGCAGATCGAACTCCGATCCGCGACGCGCGACGTTATACAGAATCTGATTGGTCGCGCAGCGTTCGCCGTCGGGCACGCTGACGAGTTCTTCCATGTCGTCGGTGTCGAAATTGCTCACGCCCCAGTGGCGAATCTTGCCGTCGCGACGCAGCGCCTCGAAGCCCGCGACGGTCTCCTCGAGCGGCATCGACCCGCGCCAGTGCAGCAGATACAGATCGAGCCGGTCGGTCTTCAGGCGCTTCAGACTCTGCTCACACGCCGCCTGCACGCCGCGTTTGCCCGCGTTATGCGGATACACCTTGCTCACGAGAAACACCTGGTCGCGCAGCCCGTCGAGCGCTTCGCCGAGCAGCGATTCGGTTGCGCCATCGCCGTACATCTCGGCGGTATCGATGAGCGTCATGCCCAGTTCGATGCCCAGGCGCAGCGCCGCGATTTCCGCCGCGCGCTGCGCGCGGCGCTCACCCATTTCCCACGTGCCCTGCCCCAGCTTCGGAATGCGCTCGCCGTCGGGCAGCGCGACGCTGGCTGGATCGGTCGTCGTCATGTCTTCTCCGGTTGAATGACAGTCGTGCTTATGCTGCTTTAAAAGAGATCGCCGCGTTCGTTCACCGGTTCAGTGTAGCCGCTCGTCCGACGCGCAAGCAGCACGCACACAAAAGCCCGCTATAACGGAGCGCGCCGATGTCATAGAATTGTCGCTTGCCCTTCTACGCCCGTCTTATGAACTCTGCCTCGGAAGACCGCTGGCGCGACCTGCGCCCGGACCCGGAAAGCGACACACCGCTGTATCTGCAACTCGCCCGCAAGCTCGGCCACGCAATCCACGAGAACCGCTGGAACGCGGGCGAAGCGCTGCCGTCGGAGCGCGTGCTGTCGGAAGCGCTCGGCGTGTCGCGGATCACGGCGCGCAAGGCGATCGCGCTGCTGGTCGAGCAGGGGTTGATCCGCCGTACGCAAGGCGCGGGCAGTTTCATCACACCGCGCTACGAAGACCCGCTATCGCGGCTATCGAGCTTCAGCGAGATGCTGCGTCGCCGCGGCTTCACGCCGAGTTCGCAATGGCTGTCGCGCGAAATCCTGCCGGCCAATCGCGACGAAGTGATTCAACTGGGTCTGTCGCCGGCCGCGGCCGTGACACGGCTGCGCCGTCTGCGGCTCGCGGACGGCATCGTGATGGCGGTCGAAAACTCGACCTTCCCCGCTTCGCTGATTCCCGATCCGCAGTCGATCGGCGATTCGCTGTACAGCTATCTCGAGCAGCGTGGGCTGTCGATCGTGCGCGCGCTGCAGCACTTTCGCGCGGTCAACGCGAGCGAAGAGATCGCGCAGCAGATGAGCATCGCGCAGAACGAAGCGCTGCTGCTGATCACGCGCGTCGGCTACACCGCCGATCAGCGCGCGATCGAACTCACCGATACCTACTGCCGCAACGATTACTACGACTTCGTCGCGGAGCTGCGCAAGTAGTCACTCGAAGCTGCGCGTGCTTCAGTCGTCCCAGCGCGCGTCGTCGTGCCCGACCGGCACCGGCGGCCGCGCGAAGAACGGCGGCGTTTCGGTCAGCCGTTCCGCCGGCTGCGTGCCGAGTACTCGACCGAACGGCGAGTCGACGGTTTCGACGCAGTCCGCGACGTCGTCGGGTGTGACGTCGGGCGCACGCCAGCCATCTTCGATCTGCCCCATCGACTGCAGCCATCGCCCAGTCTGCGCGAGCGACACACGCACGTGCCAGCTGCCGCCCTCGGTTGCGCGCCGTGCAAGCGCGGCCATCGCGCCGAACGCGGCCAGGTAACCGGTCGCGTGATCGAGCGCCTGACACGGGAGATGCTTCGGCGCATCGGTTCCCGCAGCACGGCTCTCCGTCCACGCGATCCCGCTCGCCGACTGCACGAGACTGTCGAAGCCGCGTCGCCCGGCCCAGGGTCCCGTGTGGCTGTATGCGCACACCGACACGTAGACGATCCCGGGCCGCAGCTGCGCAAGCGCATCGGGTCCGAAGCCGCGCGTCGACAGCGCGCCCGGACGATACGCCTGCAGGAACACGTCGGCCCCTGTGGCCAGTTCACGCAACTGCGCACGCGGCGCTTCATCGCGTAGATCGAGCACCGCCGACCGCTTGCCGCGCCCGAGATCGATCACGAGCGGCGCGATGTTCGGCAGGTGCGGACCGTTGATCAACAGCACCTGCGCGCCATGCTGCGCGAGCGCGCGACCCGCCGCCGGTCCCGCGATGATGCGCGACAGGTCGAGCACACGCACGCACGCAAGCGGCCGGTCGAGACCGCCACGGCCCGGCGGTTCCGGCGGCGCATCGCCGATCCGCTCGATCTCGAAGAGCGGCAGGTTCGCGATCGCCTTCGCCTGATCGAGCACGGCCCACTCGCGCGGCGAACGGATCAGCGCCGCGCACAACCCGGCATCGGCGAGCGTCTGGTCGAGCGCCGCGCCGTCCCAGCCGCGAATCGCATCGGCCACCGCCGTGGGGTCGTTCGCGCAATCGAGCACCGTCAACACGCCCTGCAGATGATGCGGAAAATTCGTGTGCAGCTGGATCCATCGACCATCGCGCGTCGCATAGAAACCGGTGACGGGATCGCGCAGCGCGGGTGGCGGTCCGCCGTTCACCCGCAGATAGCGCTCGCTGCGAAACGCGGCGAGCGCGCGTCGCACGTCGACCTCGACGCGCTGCCGGCAGCCGGTGCGCAACCGGAAGCATTCGGCCGCGGCGAGTCCGGTCGCGGCGATCGTCGCGGCGGCCAGCGTGCCGACGCGATACACCGACGGCAGCGCGGGATCGTCGCCCGTGATGGACACAGTATCGAGTGCCGCCGGGTCGCATGCGGCGACGGTCCATAGATGATCGAGAGCAAGAGAAGGCGTCATGACCGGCATCGCAGAAAGAAGAGAACGGCTCCGAGTCTAGAATTCCAGGCCGCATCGATCAATCTTGATTAAGATAATCAACATAGATCGATTTCTCCTGTTTTTCCGCTGCCTTATATATCCATGCCCAGTCACCTCACCGCGACCGAAGCCGCCGAAGCGCTCAGCATCAGCCTGTCCACGCTCTACGCGTACGTGAGTCGCGGCATGCTGCACTCGACCCCCGACGCGCACGGACAGCGCCGTCTCTACGATGCCGCGGAAGTGCGCCGGCTCGCACGCCGCAAGGCCGACGGCAAGCGCGCCGGCAAGGTCGCACAGAAGGTGCTGGACTGGGGCGTACCGGTGCTGGAGTCGTCGATCACGCTGATCGCGGATGGTCATCTGTACTACCGCGGCCACGATGCGACCGCGCTCGCACGGACCGCGACGCTTGAACAGGTCGCCGCGCTGCTGTGGGAATGTTCGCCGCGACGCATCGCTGACGCGCCATCGCCACGTGAAGGTCCGCCGTCGCCTGCGCAATGGGCCGCCTGGCTGAAGCTATGGAGCGACAGCACGCCGCTCGACCGTGCGCTGGTCCTGCTGCCCGCGGCAGCAGCGCAAATGCCGCGGATCTGGGCGCTCGGCCGCGACGCGCAACTCGATACCGCGTGTGCGCTGATGCGGTTCGTCGCCGCCGCGATGATCTCGACCGCGCCGTCAGGCGATGCGCTGCATCGCCAGCTCGCCGCCGCATGGGGCGTGCGCAACCGTCAGCAAGTGGATCTGTTGAGAATGGCGCTCGTCGCGTGTGCCGATCATGAACTGAACGCATCGACGTTCACCGTGCGTTGCATCACGTCGACCGGCACGCATCTGTTTGGCGCGGTGACCGGTGGCCTCGCGGCGCTCGCGGGACCGCGTCACGGCGGCGAGACCACGCGCGTCACCGCGCTGTTCGACGAAGCAGCACGCGCCGCCGATCTCGACCGCTTCCTCGGCACGCGCCTCGCGCAGCATGAGCACGGCGCACCAGGCTCCGTGCTGTCGGGCTTCGGTCATCCGCTGTATCCGCACGGCGATCCGCGCGCCGCGCTGCTGCTCGACGCGCTCACGCACTGCGCGCCCGCCCGCTCGCCGCTGCCGGACATACTCGCGCTCGCGCAAACGGTGCGAGAAACCGCCGGCACGGAGCCGACGCTCGACTTCGCGCTCGCCGCGATCGAGCGCGTTCTCGGGCTGCCGAAAGAAGCGGCCTTTACGCTGTTCGCGGTGGGCCGCACCGTCGGCTGGATCGCGCACGCGATGGAGCAGACCGCCGACGGCCGGCTGATCCGGCCGCGAGCCCGCTACGTCGGAGAGCATCCGGCGGACTGAGTGTGAACTGAGCCGGCAGAGGCCGCTCAATCAGGCCGTGCGCAACCAGCGAGGAAACCAGCCTGGCAGCGCCCGCGCACCAACGAGACGCGAGCGAGCCGGAACACGGACACTCGCCTCCTCGAAAGCGAGCGCGACCCGCGCACCGTTGCGGCCCGCGCTGATCCACGCCATCGCCCCACGCGGCAGACGGAACGACTCGCCGGATGCGAGCCAGTAATCTTCCGCGTCGCCTTCGACCGTCAGCCAGATCTCGCCCGCCATCACCTTCACGACGAGCGGTTGGGCGGCGCGCCACGCGGCCGCCGGCTCGCCATGTTCAAGTTCGAAAGTACGGATTTCACGCATCGCCATTCTCCTTTGTCGACGGGAGTTAGCGCAAAGCACTTACTCCGGTCCCATGCACCGCTGTCGACGGGAGTTAGCGCTTTAGCTGTCGACCAGAGTTCGCGCTTTAGCACTTACTCCCGTCCCATGCACCGCACAGGGTCCTCTGGTGCAATCATTATTGTCGTGCGACGATCCGAAACCCATGAACAGTTCCGGACAGTTTCAACGGAACTGTGCAGTTGAAAAACTGGACAGTTTGGTTTTTATCCGTTGTGTCCAGCGCCATCTGTCAGGAGCCGCAGATGAAACTCCCCCTCGAACTCGACCGCGACAACGGCGTGCCGCTGACCGAGCAGATCGTCAGCGGCGTGCAGACCTGGATCCGCTCGCGCGCCGCACATCCTGGCGCCAAGCTGCCGTCGATCCGCCAGCTTGCTGCCGATCACGTGATCAGCCGTTTTCCGGTGATCGAGGCGTACGACCGTCTGGTGTCGCTCGGCTACGTCGATTCGCGGCCAGGGTCCGGCTTCTATGTCGCCGAACGCTCGCGCACGACGATGTCGGGCATGGGCACGTCGGACCCGCGCCGCGCCGAGGAAGAGTCGGGGCACATCAGCCAGCAGTTCAATCACCCGGGCGAATCGCTGAAGCTCGGCACCGGCTTCGTTCCGGAATCGTGGCGCGACATGGACAGCCTCGGGCAGGCGATCCGCCACGTGTCGCGCGTCGACATGTCGGCCCTGATCGACTACGCGACGCCGCTCGGCAACCCAGCGCTGCGCGAGCATCTGCAGGCGCGCATCGCGCAGCTCGGCATCGTGGCCGACGTGTCGCAGATCCTGATTACCGAAGGTGCGAGTCAGGCACTCGATCTGGTGATGCGCTATCGCCTGAAGCCCGGCGACACGATGTTCGTCGAGGACCCCGGCTACTACAACCTGAACGGCCTGCTGAAGCTGCACGGCGTGAAGATCGTCGGCATTCCGCGCACGCGCAGCGGTCCCGATCTCGACGTGCTGCAGACGCAGTTGCAACAGCACCGCCCTAAGCTGTTCTTCATCAATACCGTGTTCCACAATCCGACCGGCACGACCGTGTCGCCGCCGGTCGCGTTCCGGCTGCTGCAGCTCGCGCGCGAACACGGCTTCACGTTCGTCGAGGACGACATTTACGCGGACTATCAGACCGACCCGACCGACCGCCTCGCAACGCTCGACCAGCTCGAACACGTGATCTACGTCGGCGGGCTGTCGAAGACGCTGTCGTCGTCGCTGCGCGTCGGGTACGTGGTCGCGAGTCACGAGATCATCAAGGACCTTGCCGACATCCGGATGCTGACGAGCATCGGCGGTTCGCGCTTTATCGAGGCGGTCGCGCACGCGCAGCTCGAACGCGGCGCGTACCGGAAGTTTCTCGATCGACTGCGCCGGCGGATGCGCGAGGCAATCGGCACGACTGTGCAGACGCTCGAGAACTCCGGCTGGGAAGTGTTCGAAAAGCCGCTTGGCGGCACGTTCGTGTGGGCGCGTGTGCCGGGCATCGCGGACGCGGAGCAGCTTGTCGCGTGCGGCGAACCGCTCGGCGTGACGGTCGCGCCGGGCCGCTATTTCCGGCCGCACGCGGAAACGAGCCCGTGGACCCGCATCAACGTGGCGTTCACGAACGATCCACGCGCGCAGACCTTCTTCGCAGCAGCGGCCGCGCTCGCCACACGTTGAGCGAAATCCGGCAACTCACCTTGCGCGACTACCGCGCGCTATCCCCGCCCCACTCTTTTCCCTAGAATGTGGGCTGCCCCGTCAGTCCCATCCATTCGAAGCACCGCGTCCCGGTGTCCCCGGGCATGCGTCGATCCGGCGCCTACTCTCCCATGTCCACGCCCTCTCCCGCAGTCGCCCCGTCTCCCCGCGCACTCAACGTGATGCTGTGGCTCGCCGCCACCGGCTTCTTCATGCAGGCTCTCGATTCGACCATCGTCAATACCGCGCTGCCCGCGATGGCGACGAGTCTCGGCGAGTTGCCGCTGCGGATGCAATCGGTGGTGATCGCGTACTCGCTGACGATGGCCGTGATGATCCCGGTGTCGGGCTGGCTCGCGGACAAGCTCGGCACACGGCGCGTGTTCTTCAGCGCGATCCTCGTGTTTACGCTCGGCTCGCTGCTGTGTGCAAACGCGCATACGCTGACGCAACTGGTGATCTGGCGCATCGTGCAGGGCGTGGGCGGCGCGATGCTGCTGCCGGTCGGGCGGCTCGCCGTGCTGCGCACGTTTCCCGCCGAACGCTATCTGCCCGCGCTGTCGTTCATCGCGATCCCGGGCCTGGTCGGGCCGCTGATCGGCCCGACGCTCGGCGGCTGGCTCGTCAAGATCGCGTCGTGGCACTGGATCTTCCTGATCAACGTGCCGGTGGGAATCATTGGTTGCATCGCGACGTTCATCTTCATGCTGGACAGCCGCAACCCGGACACCCCGCCCTTCGACATGAAGGGTTACGTGCTGCTGGTGCTCGGCATGGTAGCGATCTCGTTCGCGCTCGACGGCCGCACCGAACTCGGCATCCAGCATGCCACCGTGCTCGTGCTGCTGATCCTGAGCCTTGCCTGCTTCGTCGCCTACGGGTTGCACGCGGCGCGCGCATCGCAGCCGCTCTTTCCGCTCGATCTCTTCAAGATCCATACGTTCAGCGTCGGCCTGCTCGGCAACCTGTTCGCGCGGATCGGCAGCGGCGCGATGCCGTACCTGATTCCGCTGCTGCTACAGGTGAGCCTCGGCTATTCGGCGTTCGAAGCCGGCCTGATGATGCTGCCGGTCGCCGCCGCCGGCATGACGTCGAAGCGGATCGTCACACGGCTGATCACGAAATACGGCTACCGGCGCATCCTCGTCACGAACACGGTGCTGGTCGGTCTCGCGATGGCGAGCTTCTCGCTGACGAGCATGGCCCAACCGCTCTGGCTGCGGCTCGTGCAGCTCGCGTTCTTCGGCGGCGTCAACTCGATCCAGTTCACCGCGATGAACACCCTCACACTGAAGGACCTGGGCACGGGCGGCGCGAGCAGTGGCAACAGCCTGTTTTCGCTGGTGCAGATGCTGTCGATGAGCCTCGGTGTGACGGTGGCCGGTGCATTGCTCGCGACGTTCACCGGGCTGATACCGCGCGTCACCGAAGCGAACACGCTGCCCGCATTCCACGCGACGTTCCTGTGCGTCGGCATCATCACCGCCGGGTCGTCGTGGATCTTCGCGCAGCTCGCGCCGGACATCCGCCGCACGGCGAAAAAGACCGACCCGTCCGAGCGGACGTGATCCTGTGAGCGGAGTGCCCGCGTGCCTCCGACGTGCAATAAGCGGGCGCCAGGCGCACCATCGCTGTGCGAATGCGGCGCGCCTGATCGCGCAGCACACGTAAACGCGAAGCCAGCCTATGCGGCGTGCACTTTCCTCATGTGCATGTTTCTTGCTGGCCTATCCTGTAAACTTGTTTGCAGCCCCCGCGTCATTTCGCGACTTTGCACGTCGCCCTTCACCCGACCGACATGATGAGCCTGATCGACCTCGACCCACCCGGCTTCCAGCCGCCGCGCCCGATGGCAGGCGGCGACGAAGGCTCCCGGCGCACCGTGCTGTACGGCGGCTACACGGTCTTCAGCGTGTTCCAGCCGGTGTTCTCGGTGTCGCACCGGCGCGCCATCGGCTACCACGCGTCGCTGCGCGCGCACGACGAGCACGCGCAGCAGGTGCCGTCGCACGAGGTGTTCACCCAGGCGGCGCGGCGTGGCGATCTGCTGGAACTCGGGCGGCTCGCCGAGTCGCTGCATCTCGGCAACTTCAATGCATTCGACAGCCACGACGAGTGGCTCTTCCTGAATCTGCACCCCGCCGCGCTGATGGACACGAGCTACGGCGACGCGCTGCTCGCGAGCCTGAAGGCACTCGGCTTGCCGCCGCAGCGCGTCGTACTCGAAGTGTCGGAACAGGCGGGCGGCGAAACGACGCGCTTCGCGGAAATCGTCGACGCGCTGCGCAAATCGGGCTTTCTGATCGCGCTGGACGGCTTCGGCGCGAAGCATTCGAACATCGACCGCGTATGGCAGCTGCGGCCCGACATCGTCACGCTCGACCGCTGCATCCTCGCGCAGGCGAGCGAGCATTCACACATTGAACGCGTATTGCCAGGGCTCGTGTCGCTACTGCACGAGTCGGGGCAACTCGTACTGATGGGCAGCCTCGCGACCGAGCGCGACGCGCTGATCGCGCTCGAATGCAACGTCGATTTCGTGCAAGGTGCGTATTTCGCGGGGCCGAGTGTCGAACCGGTGAAGCCGCAGACAGCGGCGGGGCTGATGGACGCGCTGTCGGCCGCGTTGCGCGAGCGGGTGGCCGCGCGCGAACGCGCGCAGGTGAAGCGCCTCGCACCCTACGTTGCCGCGCTCGAACAGGCGAGCGCGCAACTCGCCGGCGGCACGACGGTCGCGAACGCGACGGCGCCGCTACTCGCGCTCGGTGAAACGGCGCGCTGCTTCCTGCTCGACGGTTCGGGCCGGCAGATCGGCGACAACGTGCTGCCGCCGGGCCGCTCGTCACAACGCGCGAAACGCTTCCGGCCGCTGCTGCATTCGGAAGGCGCAAGCTGGGAACGTCGGCCGTATTTCATCGAGGCGCTGCGCGCGCCGGGCAAGGTGCATCTGACGCCGCCGTATCTGTCGATCAATGAAGCGCACCTGTGTGTGACCGCGTCGATCGCCGCGCAGACCGCGCACGGCACGCAGGTGCTATGCGTCGATATCAACTGGGAAGTCGCCGCACACCGTAACTGACGGACGCATCGTCCGCGCACGAATCCGCTTCAGCAGACGTTGCACCGCGCGCAGACCGAACCTGCCGTTCAATACGTGCAGCGTCGCGGCATCCGCCACGATCCGCAGTTCCGCGATGCTTCCGTCGTCGCCCGCCGAGACCTCCAGCAAACCGACGATCTCGCCGTCGCGCATCAGCGCAACATCTCGTACACCTTCCACCGACAACGCTTCCGACGTGCAGCCGCTAATGCGTTCGACGAACGCTTCAACGGTCAGCGCATGGTCGTGCTCATCGAGCATCGCCGGCACATGGCCGACGAGCAGCAGCACACGCTCGCTGTCCTGCGCATCGATTGCCGTGCGCAACGCATCGACGAGCCGCCGGTGCGTGGCCGGATCGGCTGCGGGCAGCGGCGCGCCCGCGCGCTGCAGACGATGCTTCGCGCGATGCACGATCTGCCGGCAGGTCGATGGCGGCCGGTCGAGAATCTTGCCGATTTCCGCGAAATCGCAATCGAACGCTTCGTGCAGCACGAGCGCCGCGCGCTCTTCGGGCTTCAACCGTTCGAGCAGCAGCCGCACCGCGTCGGAGAGTTCCGACGTGCGCAGCGCGAGCGTTTCCGCGGACGGCGCGAGATCGTCGAGCCACGGCGGCAACCCGCTGTCGGCCTGTAGCGCACGCTCCGACTGCCGGTGCCGCAGCCGGTCGATCGCGAGACGCGTGGTGATCGTCGTGAGCCAGGCCACCGGCGTGCGCACGTCGTCGGCGCTCGCGAAGCGCCATTTGAGCCACGCATCCTGGACGACGTCCTCGGCTTCCGCGCGGCTACCGAGCAACCGGTAAGCCAGCGCGTGCAGCCTCGCGCGCGCGGCGTCGAACGCGGCGGTGGAATCGTCTGCCTCTTGCGTTGTTGCCTTCACTGGCGTCATTGCCGTCGTTTCCGTCATTCGTGACCTCTGTTGAACGGTCGGTCGTGAATCTTTCGTAAAGGGCATCCGCACGCGCCCGTCCGCTTGACGTTCGACGCGCCGCGAACGTGACACCCGCGCGCAAAAATTTTCTCGTCACGCGGCGCCGCGCTGCCGCGTCATGCGGATGAAACCCGTGCCGCGAATGCAGGTACGGGACACTCACCTGTCATCGCGAGGAACGCATGCCATTTCATCCCCCTGCTCTTTCCGGACTCGGCCTCGTGCCGACGGTCATCGAACAGTCCGGTCGCGGCGAACGCGCTTACGACATCTACTCTCGCCTGCTGCGCGAACGGATCGTGTTTCTGGTCGGGCCGGTCAACGAACAGTCGGCGAGCCTGATCGTCGCGCAATTGCTGTTTCTCGAATCGGAGAATCCCGACAAGGACATTTCTTTTTATATTAACTCGCCCGGCGGCTCGGTCTACGACGGCATGGCGATCTACGACACGATGCACTTCATCAAGCCGGACGTGTCGACGCTGTGTACCGGCTTCGCCGCGAGCATGGGGACATTCCTGCTCGCCGCGGGCACGCGCGGCAAACGCTACGCGCTGCCGAACGCGCGGATCATGATCCATCAGCCGTCGGGCGGCAGCCAGGGAACGGCCTCCGACGTCGAGATCCAGGCGAAGGAAGTGATCTTCCAGCGCGAACGGCTCAACGCGATGCTCGCCGAGCACACCGGAAAAAGCATCGAGCAGGTCGTCAAGGACACGGACCGCGACAACTTCATGTCGGCAGCAGCCGCGAAGACCTACGGGCTGATCGACGACGTGCTGGCGCATCGCAACGCCGCGGCGGCGCTCGCGAACACCGCCTGATCCGCGCGGTGTTCGCGCCTCACCCGAGGCGCACTGGACCGCATTCCCAAATCGCATCAATTGATTCTAATAACCAATTTGAATCATGATGCGATGCGGGATACCATTCGAGGCAAAGAACACAGACCATGCGGACCACGCGAACCGCGCACAACCAGCGTCGGCGGTCCGTTGTCCACGAATGCGAGTCCAGGGAGCAGCGCCATGTCAGCCGAAAACAAACGCCGTGCGGAATCCGCGGAGGAACCCCGTTCACTGGCGAGGTTCGCGGCCGTCACGGTATTGACCGGCATCGGTGCGGGGCTCGGCGGCATGGCGCTCGCGATGCTGCTGCACGCGATCCAGCACGTCGCATACGGCTACAGCGTCACGCACGTGATCAGCGCGGAGAGTTTTCTCGAGGGCGTAACGGACACGGAACCGCTGCGACGTCTGCTCGTCGTGTCGGTCTGCGGGGTAATCGCGGGCGGTGGCTGGTGGGCGCTGTATCGCTTTGGCCAGCCGCTCGTCAGCATTCGCCAGGCGATGAAAAGCGACGACCCGCGTATGCCCGGCATCAGCACGACCCTTCACGCGCTGCTGCAGATCGTCACCGTCGCGATGGGCTCGCCGCTCGGCCGCGAAGTGGCACCCCGCGAAATCGGCTCGGCGTTCGCCGCGTGGCTGTCGCGCCGCGCGGGACTGTCGGTAGCCGATCGCCGGATCATGGTCGCGTGCGGTGCGGGTGCCGGCCTCGCCGCCGTGTACAACGTCCCGCTCGGCGGAGCGGTGTTCGTCGTCGAAGTGCTGCTCGGCACGTTCGAGTGGACCGTGGTCGTCCCCGCGCTCGCGACGTCCGCGATCGCCGCGGTCGTCGCGTGGATCGGGCTCGGTAACGAGCATCAGTATCAGGTGCCGCAGTTCACGCTGAATGCGCAGCTGGTCGTGTGGTCCGTCGTGTGTGGGCCGCTCTTCGGTGTCGCGGCCTACGGATTCACGCGCCTGACGGACCACGCGCGCTCGCTCGCGCCAAAAGACTGGCGCATGCCGGCGTTGTCAGTGATCAACTTCATTGTGATCGGCGTACTCGCGATGTCGTTGCCGCAATTGCTCGGCAACGGCAAGGGACCCGCCGGCCTCAGCTTCGACAGCCATCTGACGGTCAGCCTCGCCGCGACGCTGCTCGTGCTGAAGGTCGCGATCACCACAAGCACCCTGCGCTGCGGCGCCGGAGGCGGTCTGCTGACACCAGGGCTCGCGAACGGCGCGCTGCTGGCCCTCGTGATCGCGGGCCTGCTGAATCCGCTGTGGCCCGGTATGCAACCGGGCGCATTCGCGGTCGTCGGTGCAGCGTCGTTTCTCGCGGCGTCGATGCAGATGCCGATCACCGCGGTCGTGCTGATTCTCGAATTCACGCGCGTCAATCACGACATGCTGATTCCGATGCTGCTCGCGGTGGGTGGATCGGTCAGCGCATTCAAGCTCGCGGAACGCTGGTTTCCGTCGTCGCTGCCCGCGGCGAAGCAACCGGAGCCCGCATTGCGAACCGGCCGCACCGCGTAACGCGATGCGCAGTCCGCTCTAACGGCGCGGCGTGCAACACACGCCGCGCCGTTCTTATTCCCGCTATCCGCAGATTTTTTTGTACGCGAACGTATCGCTGTGACACAGCAGCGGTGACACAGCACGTTCCACGCTTTTTTTCGAATTCCGGGAATATCCGTGCGAGAGTCGATGTTCACTCAGATGAACACAGCAGTCGTCTCTCACCCTCAGGAGTTCAAAATGAAAAAGTTTTCGATCATCGCCATGTCCTTCGTCGCCATTGCTTCGGCAAGCGCGTTCACCAATGCATACGCGCAGGAAAAGACCCGCGCAGAAGTGCGTCAGGAACTGATTCAGGCGGAGAACAACGGGTCGCGTCTCGTCACCGATACGTCGTACCCGGACGTCAATCCGATCTTCGCGCAGCAGCTCAAACATCAGCAGCAACAGCAGGACGCAGTCGGTGCACAGACGGCTGGCACCAGCGACGCCGGAACGCGTATGGGACAGCATGACGCAATGACGCAGTGCGTCGGCCCCGTCAGCTACTGCACGCTGTATTTCGGCAGCTGATGCGCACGCGCATCGATCACACATCGCTTTGGCACCACGCAGGCTTCCGGTTCGGGTGAACACCCGTACCCGGCGGCATGGCGATGGTTGCTCCTCGCGTTACCGCTATCGGAAACCTCGATCATGAAAACGCTTATCGCTATCGCGCTGACCCTCGGCGCCTGTACCGCCTCCATCACCTCCTTCGCTAGCACGACCGCGCCGCTCACACGTGCGCAGGTTTATGCCGACCTCGTACGCGTCGAACAGGCGGGCTATGTGCCCAGCGCAGGCGACGACGAAAATTACCCCGAAGACATTCAGGCCGCCGAGGCGAAAATCGCCGCGACCGATGCAGCCTCGCGAAACGCACAAGCCACGCTGGACACGCAACGCGCGGTCGGCGGTACGTCGGTGGAGGGTACGTCGCAGGCGGGTTCGCCGTCCCAGTGATGCACGCCGCCCCATCGGCGACAAGCGTCGAGAACGACGACCGCATGACCGCCGCGTCATGCGGTCGTGCGTTTGCTATGGCGCGGGATCGTGGTCCGTCGGTTGCTATCTCGACGTTCACCCGCCCGCATCGATAAGAATTTCTTTTGCGTCCCACCAGTTATCGTCGCTTGCTGCCGACTCTCGACGACGCCACAATTCCTCGTCTCCTACCCTTCGGCTCGATCCCCCCGTCATGTCCAGAAACGCTCAAAGCACGAAGAAAACGCTGCTGATACTTACGTGCCTGTGGGCCACATATAGCTATGGAGCAGGAAGCGCGGACCGGTCGACACAAACACGCGCGATCGATGCAATCGTTCAGCCGCTGCAGCAGAAGTACGCGATTCCCGGCATCGCGGTCGCAGTCACCGTCGGAGGAAAGCAGTCCTTCTACAACTACGGTGTGATGTCGAAAGCGACGAGCGAACCGGTCACGCCGCAGACGCTCTTCGAAATCGGCTCGTTCAGCAAGACCTTCACGGCGACGCTCGCCTGTTATGCGGAAGTCGATGGCAAGCTGTCGCTATCCGACAGTGCAAGCCAGCATCTGCCCGCGCTACGCGGGAGCCGCTTCGATCAGGTCAGCTTGCTGAATCTCGCGACGCACACGTCGGGGCTGCCGTTGTTCGTGCCTGACAGCATCACGAACAACGATCAGTTGATGGCCTACTTCCGCGCATCGAAGCCCGATCATCCGGTCGGCACATACCGGATCTATTCGAATCTCGGCATCGGGATGCTCGGCATGATCGCAGCGAGCAGCATGAACCTGCCGTTCGACGATGCGATCGAAAAGCGGCTGCTGCCCGAACTCGGTATGACGCATAGTTACATCAACGTGCCCGCCAGCGAGATGAAGCGCTATGCGCAGGGCTACACGAAGGCGGACGCGCCCGTCAGAGTGAATCCCGGGATGCTGTCGTCTGAAGCCTACGGCCTCAAATCGAGCACGTCCGACCTGATACGTTTCCTCGATGCCAACATGCAGCTCGTTCCGGTGAGCGACAAACTGCGGCGCGCGATCGCCTGCACGCATACCGGCTACTACAAGGCAGGCGCATTCATTCAGGATCTGGTGTGGGAGGAGTACCCGTACCCCGTGGCGCTCGATACGATCGTCGCGAGCAACAGCCCCGACGTGATTCTCAAGGGCATGCCGGCGACCGCGCTCACGCCACCGTTGCAACCTCAGCCCGCATATCTGCTCGGCAAGACCGGTTCGACCAACGGCTTCTCGACTTACGCCGCGTTCATCCCGGCGAAAAAGATCGGCGTGGTGATACTCGCCAACAAGTCGTTCCCGCTCGATGCGCGCGTGACCGCTGCTTACGACATTCTCGAGTCGCTCGGTGCGGGCACGCCCTGAGCGTTTCTCGATCGACCACTCTCATTGACCGGTGCCGTTGTGATCAGCCATCGTCGTCTGTTCGTTCTCATCGTCGTCATGATGGCCGCGCCACTTGCACAAGCGGCCAGCACCGCGCCTGCCGCGAAAGACACCGTCGTTCTGCAGAGAGTGCCGGTGCCGGGCACCGATCGAGAGATGGGGATGGGTATCGCCGAATTTCCGCCGAACGCCGCCAAGCCTCGACATAAGGCGACCGGGCCCGAGGTGTTCTACGTGCTCGAAGGCGAAGTGACGGTGCAGATGGAAGGCCAGCCCGCACGAGTCGTGCATGCGGGCGAGAGCGTGCGGCTCCCCGCGAATGTCGTGCACGTGACGACCGCCGGACCTGCTGGCGCGAAGGTCGTCGCGACGTGGGTGTGGGTGCCGGGCAAGCCGTTCAACATCGCCGAGCCGGATTGATTGCGCAGAAAAGGCTTCGGTATCAGTGCCGCGATTCGTGAGTTAATTTCATGTTTTGTGGTGAATCCGGATGTGCCTGGCGGTTAGCGGGACGACGATGCCAAAAAAACAGAAAGCCCTCTTATTCGAGGGCTTTCTTTATGGCTACCGCCTGCAGACTTTAGCGCGGAGCTATCTCAAGCTCAAGCAAAGTTCTTTGCAGCAAAATCCCAATTCACGATGTTCCAGAATGCCTCAACGAACTTCGGACGTGCATTGCGATAATCGATGTAGTACGCGTGCTCCCAAACGTCGAGCGTCAGCAGGGCTTTCGCGTCGGTGGTGAGCGGCGTGGCTGCATTGCTCGTCGACACCAGATCCAGCGAACCGTCGGCCTTCTTCACGAGCCATGCCCAGCCCGAGCCGAACGTGGTGATCGCGGTCTTCGTGAATGCTTCCTTGAACGCATCGTAGGAACCCCACTTCGCGTTGATCGCGTCGCCGAGCGCGCCCGACGGTGCACCGCCACCTTGCGGCGACAGGCTGTTCCAGAAGAACGTGTGATTCCACACCTGTGCCGAATTGTTGAAGATACCGCCCGACGACTTCTTCACGATCTCTTCCAGCGACAGATTTTCGAACTCCGTGCCAGGGATCAGGTTGTTCAGGTTGGTCACGTAGGTCTGATGGTGCTTGCCGTAGTGGAACTCGAGCGTCTCTTTCGAAATGCTCGGCGCGAGAGCGTCCAATGCGTACGGCAGCGGCGGGAGCGTATGTGCCATGGTGCTTTCCTTCTGTCTGTTTATGGGGAGTTCTGCGGATAACGCTGTAGAGCACTCGATTGTAGGCGACTTGGAATAACCCCGCAAACACGCGGCCTTTATGCCTGGCATCGCGTGCAGAAGCATCGTGCATCGCCGGGCGAGCAGCGTAATAAATGCGCTTGCAGCGATGCGTCGAAGGTCAAATGTACTGCGACCGAAAGCGTTGTCAGAAACCGTCGGTAAGACGTTGTTGCACGTCGGCGAGCGCGACGTCGGCCGTCCCTTCGGCGAGATGCACGGTGAGACGCTTGCCTGGTTTCAGCGATGCCGGCGCACGCACCGCGCGACCGCTCTGCGCGTCGAGCACCGCGGCGTAACCGCGTTCGAGCGTGCGCTGCGGACTCAGCACTTCGAGTCGCGCGGCCAGCGACGTCACGCGCGCGGTGTGACGTTCATGCTGCCGTAACAATGCATGCTCGAAACGCTGCGTCAGTTGCTGCAGTGTCGCGCGATGCGCGGCAAGATCGGGATGCGTGCGCCGCCAGCGCATCTGCAGCAGCGCAAACTGCGCGCGTGCGTCGCGCACGGGTCGCGCCCCCGCCAATACGAGACGCGCGCCGAGCTGCTGCAGATGCGTACGTTGTCGCGCGAGCCGTTCGGCCGGCGACACGAGTCTGCGCGACAGCCAGTCGAGTTGCTGCGCGCGCTGCTCCATCATCCGGCCAAAGCCCCGCGCAAGCGAGGCATGCCGTTGATCGAGATCGCGCAACAGCAGCACGCGCTGCGGACTCACGAGTTCCGCGGCACCGGTTGGCGTCGGGGCGCGCACGTCGGCGGCAAAATCGGCGATCGTGAAATCGGTTTCGTGACCCACGCCGCTCACCACGGGCAACGCGCTTTCGGCGATCGCACGCGCGAGTATTTCTTCGTTGAACGCCCACAGGTCTTCGATCGATCCGCCGCCCCGGCACACGATCAACACGTCCACTTCGCGCCGCGCGTTGGCGGCGTCCACCATCGCGGCGAGCTTCGCGCTCGCACCGGTTCCCTGCACGGGCGCCGGATAGACGATCACGGGCACGTGCGGCGCGCGACGCGACAGCGTCGTCAGCACATCGCGCAACGCTGCGGCCTGCAGCGACGTGACGATACCGATTGCGCGCGGATGCGCGGGCAACGCGCGCTTGCGCTCGGCGGCGAAGAGCCCTTCGGCCTCGAGTTGCGCCTTCAGCCGCAGAAACGCTTCGTACAGTCGACCCTGGCCAGTGCGACGTACCGCTTCGACGTTCAGTTGCAGTTCGCCGCGCGGTTCGTACATCGTCACCAGCGCGCGGACTTCGATGCGGTCGCCTTCGCGCGGCGTGAACTCGGCGTGCTGCGCGCGACCGCGGAACATCACGCAACGCATCTGCGCCTGCGCGTCCTTGATCGAAAAATACCAGTGGCCGCTCGCGGCGCGCGTGAAGTTCGACACTTCGCCCGACACCCACACAAGCGGAAACGAGCGCTCGAGCATCGTGCCGATCGCACGATTGAGCATCGACACCGGCACGACCGCATCATTGCCGGCAGGCAACGACGACGAAAAAGGACTTTCGGAATTCATGCGAAGAATGAGAACAGGACCTGTGAAAAGCAATGGAAAGCGTGCCCGAACAGCCGACAGACGATAGTCCGGCGCGCCCGCGCCGTCCAGTCCCGCGCGTCGGAACGTCGGAGTGTCCACACAAGCTATGCATTGCGCAAATCGCAGACCCGACATCGCGCTGAGGCCGGTGAGTTCGTATCATGTATTTGATTTGATTAAGCTTTTTGTCTCGTTAATGGTGTACGACACCGATCCGGGGCTTTCTGCGCGGCCTTTTCCACGCAGCGCGAGGCATTTTCTCCACAAAGTTATCCACAGGTCGCCCCTGTGGATAACCGATGCGCGGGCGGCGCGACTCCGCGCGACTTGCCGCCAGTGACGCCGGCACGCTAGAGTGCCGGCTTTCCCGGACGTTGCGCGCGCCTTGCAACGCGCGACGTCCGCCAGCACCTCATTTAACGACCCGTCCGGAGAATCGCGCCGATGTCTTTTTCGTGGATCGCGTCATCCCTGCGTCCGATGCCTATGTCGTGCGTTGCGCTGTTCGTACCCGTCATCCGATGAGCGGACTCACTGCCCGCATCGAAGCGCAACTCGCGCGCGAATGGCAACGGCGCGGACCGATCGCGTGGGCACTCACGCCATTCGCGTGCGTGTTCGGTGCGGTGGCCGCCGCTCGACGCGCGATGTTTTCGCGTGGCTGGCGCAAGACGGTGCGTGTCAGCGTGCCAGTCGTCGTGGTCGGCAACGTGACCGTGGGCGGCACCGGCAAGACACCGACTGTGATCGCGCTCGTCGATGCGCTGCGCGCCGCCGGTTTCGCTCCGGGCGTCGTGTCGCGCGGGTACGGCGCGAAGATCGCGCAGCCGACGCCGGTCACGCCGGCCTCGCTCGCGAGCGAAGCCGGCGACGAACCGCTGCTGATCGCGCGACGCACTGGCGTGCCGGTGTGGGTCTGCCCCGATCGCGTCGCGGCTGCGCAGGCGCTGTGCGCCGCGCATCGCGACGTCGACGTGATCGTCAGCGACGACGGCCTGCAGCACTATCGTCTCGCGCGCGACGCCGAGCTGATCGTGTTCGATCACCGGCTCGGCGGCAACGGCTTCCTGCTGCCCGCCGGTCCGCTGCGCGAACCGCTGTCGCGCCGCCGCGATGCAACGCTGATCAACAACCCTTACGACCGCGCGCTGCCACCGTGGCCGAACACCTATGCGCTCACGCTCACACCGGGCGACGCATGGCAACTCGACGACCCCGCGCGGCGCCGGCCGCTCGCGCAATTTGCCGGCAACCCCAGCAACCGCGTGCTGGCCGCGGCGGGCATCGGTTCGCCCGAACGCTTTTTCGCGACGCTGCGGGCCGCGGGCCTCGCGCCTAACACGCGCGCATTGCCCGATCACTACGCGTTCAGCAGCAATCCGTTCGCCGATGCCGACGCCGATACGATCCTGGTCACCGAAAAGGATGCGGTAAAATTGGCGGCCTGGCATGATGCGCGGATCTGGGTTGTTCCGGTCGAAGCCGCGCTCGATCATCGCCTCATCGCACTGGTTGTGGAGAAACTCCGTGGACGCTCGCCTGCTTGAAATTCTTGTCTGCCCGATCTGCAAGGGCCCGCTCAGCTACGATCGCGCCGCGCAGGAACTCGTCTGCCACGCCGACAAGCTCGCGTATCCGATCCGCGACGGCATCCCGGTGATGCTCGTCGACGAAGCGCGTCAGACTGTCGAGGGCACGCCCGTCGAACCGTCGAATCCAGGCTCGGGCAACTGACCGGCCGCTCACCGTTACGACGTCACGCCGCGGCGGCATCGCGTTCGCGCAGCCGCTGCCGCTTTCCCCGGGTTCCGAGTGCACCGGTTCCCGCCTTCCTCCGGTTCCCTGCTGCGGCCCTCCTCGCGATGTCCATCGTCACTGACTCCGTTCCGCCCTTCATCGCCGTCGTTCCCGCGCGGCTCGCGTCGACGCGTCTGCCGAACAAACCGCTCGCGGACATCGGCGGCAAGCCGATGGTCGTGCGTGTCGCGGAACGCGCGCGCGAGTCGGGCGCGCAGCAGGTGCTGATCGCATCCGACGCCCAGACGGTCATCGACGCAGCGCGCGCACACGGCTTCGATGCGATCCTCACGCGACCCGAGCATCCGTCGGGCACCGACCGGCTCGCGGAGGTCGCCGTGCACTTCGGCTGGAGCGACGACACGATCGTCGTCAACGTACAGGGTGACGAGCCGCTGATCGACCCGGCGCTCGTGCGCGGCGTCGCCGCGCATCTCGCCGCGAGCGACGGCTGCGCGATCGCCACTGCGGCACATCCGATCCACGATCCCGCCGAGATCTTCAATCCGAACGTCGTGAAGGTCGTGCCCGACGCGCGCGGTGTCGCGCTGTATTTTTCGCGCGCGCCGATCCCGTGGGCACGCGACGCGTACCAGCCGCACTGGCCGAACGTCGCCGCGTTGCCCGCACCGCCGGCGCCGGCCGTCGTGTATCGGCACATCGGGCTGTACGCGTATCGCGCGAAATTCCTGCGCACTTATCCATCGCTCACACAATCGCCGATCGAGCAGGTCGAGGCACTCGAGCAGTTGCGCGCGATGTGGCACGGCGAACGGATCGCGGTGCTGATCACGCAGGACGTACCGCTGCCGGGCGTCGACACCCCCGCCGACCTCGCCCGCGTACGGGCGCTATTCGGGTCGAACGCAGAAAAACCCATGGCATAATCGGACGCTTGCGCGGCCCTTCCGGAACCGCCGTCAGCAGGTCTTCGTCGTATCGCTCGCCGTGCGCTGTACTGCCCCGTCTCCGCCGCTTCGCATGAAGCGAAACGGTGCGGCATGCAGCGCGAGCGGCTCGCAGCATCGACCCGCCTGCCTGAACGATGCATAGAATTCACACAATCTGGAGATATCACATGCGTTTGATCCTGTTGGGCGCTCCCGGCGCGGGCAAGGGAACCCAGGCAAACTTCATCAAGGAAAAATTCAGCATCCCGCAGATTTCCACCGGCGACATGCTGCGCGCCGCGGTGAAAGCGGGCTCGCCGCTCGGCGTCGAAGCGAAGCGCTACATGGATGCCGGCAATCTCGTGCCGGACGACCTCATCATCAATCTCGTGAAAGAGCGCTTGACCGAGCCGGACTGCGCGAACGGCTATCTGTTCGACGGCTTTCCGCGCACGCTGCCGCAAGCGGAAGCGATGAAGCAGGCCGGCGTCGCAATCGACTACGTGCTGGAAATCGACGTGCCGTTCGACGAGATCATCGTCCGGATGAGCGGCCGTCGCGTGCATGCGGCATCGGGTCGCACCTATCACGTGAAGTTCAATCCGCCGAAGGTCGAGAACGTCGACGACGTGACCGGCGAACCGCTGATCCAGCGCGTCGACGACAAGGAAGAGACCGTGCGCAACCGGCTCGACGTGTACGTCGCGCAGACGCGTCCGTTGATCGACTACTACAACGGCTGGGCACAGCGCGGCGACGAGAGCGGCCTGAAGGCGCCGGCCTATCGCCGTATCTCGGGACTCGGCAGCGTCGACGAAATCCGTACGCGCGCATTCGACGCGCTGAAGTAAATCCGGCGGCCGCACCTCGGGCGGCCGTCGACGCGCGCCGCCGGCCTCGTGTCCGCGGCGCGTTTTCTTTGGGGTGCCGGCACGCGGCGACGGCGACGGTCGCCGCGGTACACCGGCAAACGGCCACGAGCCCGACCCCTCACGACTTGCCCACAAGGCACATGAAAAGGAGAGAAAGATGGAGATTCGCGACAACGCATTCCTGATTACCGGCGGCGCTTCAGGCCTCGGCGCGGCTACCGCGCGCCTCTTTGCCGCGCAAGGCGGCAAGGTCGTGCTGGCCGACCTGAACGAAGCGGCCGGCAACGCGCTCGCGCAGGAACTCGGCGGCGTGTTCGTCAAGTGCGACGTGAGTCGCGAGGACGATGCCGTTGCCGCCGTCGAAGCGGCGACGAAGCTCGGCACGCTGCGCGGGCTCGTCAATTGCGCAGGCGTCGCGCCCGCGGTGAAGACGGTCGGCAAGGACGGGCCGCATCCGCTCGACGCGTTTGCCCGCACCATCTCGATCAACCTGATCGGCACGTTCAACACGGCACGACTCGCGGCCGCGGCGATGTCGAAGAACGAGCCGAACGCGAACGGCGAGCGCGGCGTGATCGTCAATACGGCGTCGGTCGCGGCCTTCGACGGGCAGATCGGTCAGGCTGCTTACGCCGCATCGAAGGCCGGCGTCGCGGGTATGACGCTGCCGCTCGCACGTGACCTCGCGCGCAACGCGATTCGTGTGATGACGATCGCGCCAGGGATCTTCGAGACGCCGATGCTGCTCGGGATGCCGCAGGACGTGCAGGACGCGCTCGGCGCGATGGTGCCGTTCCCGTCGCGCCTCGGTAAGCCCGACGAATACGCGATGCTGGTCAAGCAGATCTTCGATAACCCGATGCTGAACGGCGAAGTGATCCGCCTCGACGGCGCGATCCGGATGCAGCCGAAGTAACGCGCGACCCTCGACCCGCGATACGGCGGCGTTCCTGTTGAACAAAAGCCCGCGACGCAGATTGTGCGTCGCGGGCTTTTTAGTTTCGATTGGGCGCTTCAGCAGCCCGGCGATGAAGGAAATTCAGTCGCGGTCGTTGTGCTGCGTGCGCTGCCGCAATTCGTGCAACTGCGCCTCGACGACGGTCGCGTCCTCGGCATCGGGCCGGTCGCCCAGATAACGTTCGAGATCTTCGAGCGCCGGACGCAGATAGTCGAGCCGCGCATACGCGAAGCCGCGGTCGCGTACCTCGTCGATGCTGTCCGGCAGCAGGATCACGAGCCGCTGCTGCACCGAGAGCAGCCGCTGCCAGCGTTCCGTCTGCAGATACGTCGCCTTCAGGTTGCGCAGCATCCGCGCGACGACCTCGCGGCGGGTAGCTGGCTGCAGCAGGATACGCAGCGCACGGCCGACCGATTCGCCCGCCTTCGCCACATACGGCTCCAGCATGTCGACCATCTCGGACTCGCTGAGCGAGTGACCGGACGTCGGATCGAGCATCATCTCGCCGTCGGGCATCGTGATGCGCAGCAGGAAGTGTCCAGGGAACGACACGCCGCGCGCTGGCACACCGACCTGCTCGGCCATCTCCAGATACAGCACCGCCAGCGAGATCGGAATGCCGCGGCGGCGCTTGAGCACCATGTTCAGATGACTGTTGTCCGGATCGTAGTAGTCGTTCAGATTGCTCGCGAAGCCGAGCTCGCGAAAGAAGAACCGGTTCAGGATGCCGACCCGTTGCCGGATGTCGGCGTCGTCGGGCATGCGGCGCTTCAGGCGCATCGCCAGTTCGTCGATCTCCGCGAGAATGCCCTGCAGATCGAGATCGGGATAGGCGTCCTGCGCGAGCGAAAGCGCCGTTTCCGTGAGCGGGAGGCTATCGTCCTCCGCCACGAGCGTACTGAAATAATCGAGAACCCGCGTCATCGTGATCACTTCACTCGCCTTCTGAAATACGCGTACTTGAACCCCATCAGCCAGAGCATACCGAAATATAGCGTCGCGAACAGCACGAGGCTCGCCGCGAGCAACGCGATGCGCATCAACGGCCGTTCGTGCAGCCCGATCCAGTCGAAACTGATCGCGAACCAGTGCATCGTGCCCGCGAGCACGAGGCATGCGCCGATCAGTTGCATGAAGAATATCGTCCAGCCGCGTGACGGCATGTAGATGCCGCGGCGCCGCAGCATGAAGAACAGCAGCCCCGCGTTCATGCACGATCCGAGACCGATGCTGAGCGTCAGGCCGGCGTGCGCGAAGATCGGCACGAAGATGAAGTTGCTGATCTGCGTCGCGATCAGCACCGCGACCGCGATCTTCACCGGTGTCTTGATGTCCTGCTTCGCATAGAAGCCGGGCGCGAGAATCTTGATGAGGATCAGGCCGATCAGCCCCACCCCATACGCGGACAGCGCCCGGGCGACCATCACGACGGCGTTCGCGTCGAACTTGCCGTAGTGGAACAGCGTCGCGGTAAGCGGCTCGGCGAAGAAGAACAGCGCGACCGCGCTCGGCGCCGCCAGCAGGAACGTGACGCGCAGCCCCCAGTCGAGCAGCGACGAGTACTCGTGCGGATCGGCGTCGACGTGCGCCTTCGACAGGCTCGGCAGCAGGATCGTGCCGAGCGCGACGCCGAGCAGCGCGGTGGGGAACTCCATCAGCCGGTCCGCGTAGTTGATCCACGACACCGCGCCCGGCCCGATGCGCGACGCGATGTTCGTGTTGATGATCAGGCTGATCTGCGCGACCGATACCGCGAACATCGCCGGCACCATTTTCGCGAGCACGCGCTTCACGCCGCGGTGCGCCAGCGCCCGCAGCGGATTCCACCCGATGCGCGGCAGCATGTCGATCTTCTTCAGCCCCGGCAACTGCACGAGGAACTGCAGCACGCCGCCCGCGATCACCGCCCACGCGAGCGCATAGACCGGCTTCTGCAGATGCGGTGCGACGAACACGGCCGCGACGATGAACGCGACGTTCAGCAGCACCGGCGCGAACGCGGGCAGCGAGAAGTTCTTGTACGTGTTCAGCACGCCGGACGCGAGCGACGTCAGCGAAATGAACACGATGTACGGGAACATGATCCGCGTCATCGAGACCGCGAGCGGGTACGCCTGGCCGTCGGCACGCAACCCCGACGCGACCACGAAGACGACGAACGACGCGCCAAGGATACCCAGCACCGACAGAACCGCTAGCACCCAGGCCAGCACTGTCGACGTCGCGTCGACGAGCGCCTTGGTCGCGTCGTGGCCCTGCTGGTTCTTGAATTCAGCAAGGATCGGCACGAATGCCTGCGAGAACGCGCCCTCGGCGGAAATGCGGCGCAGCAGGTTCGGAATGCGGAAGGCGACGTAGAACGCGTCGGTATATTGACTGGCGCCGAACGCACGGGCGATCAGCGTTTCGCGGGCCAGTCCGGTCACGCGAGACAGCAGCGTGAAGCCGCTGACCGTCAGCAGGGCTCGGAGTAGATTCATGGGGCGCTTATTATACGGGTGCCGCCGGGGCGAACGGACGATCGTCCGGCAGCACGCATCGGACCCGTTCAGACCGCAGACGTTCTGGCCTCCGCACAATTTCTGGTTCAGACCGGGCCGGGTCACGGTTCGTGCCCTTTTGGGTGCTTTTCAGGATGAGCCGGCAGTACGCCAGCTGCGACTCGTCCCGCCGATCCGTTTCGTTTGCCACGTGCCTGATTTTGTTGCTATAATCGCCGGTTTCTACGCTTGCTCGGCTGTCGGGCTGCTGGAAAATCGTCGGTAGGGATTGGGTTACAGCGGGGTCGCCAGAGCAGAACGGGGCCCGCAGAATCCGGCCGATGTCCGCAGATCGTCGTCGAAATTCTCTCTTTGCGCCTCTGGGCAATCGCTTCCAGGGGTTCGGATTAAAAGCAGCGCCCGGCCACCTTTTCAGGTCAGGCTCTGGAAACAGGAACAGGATAAGGAACCGTCATGGCTAACTCCGCACAAGCACGTAAGCGCGCCCGCCAGGCCGCCAAGGCCAACTCGCATAACTCGGCGCTGCGCTCGAAGTTCCGCACCGCCATCAAGGCCGTTCGCAAGGCGATCGACGCCGGCGACAAGGCTAAGGCCGCTGAGATTTTCCAGGCTTCGTCGAAGACGCTCGACATCATTGCCGACAAGAAGATCGTTCACAAGAACAAGGCTGCTCGCCATAAGAGCCGCCTCGCCGCAGCCATCAAGGGTCTGCAGGCGCCCGCAGCAGCACAGTAATTCCGGCTGGTCCGCGACAGCGGACCGCGTCCTGTTTCCGCTGCGTCATTAAAGCTCGCCTCGGCGGGCTTTTTTGTCGTCGCGTGGTTTCGTAGTTGTATCCACACGCCTCCGCCCGCTGCGAGTGCAGCGGACACAAAAAAGCCCGCGACCGCGGGCATTTTCATTTTGAGACAAGACGCTGCGCGATTCTCGCGCGATCAGGCGACCAGAACTACGCGCTTTTCCGTGTTCCGTGATCCGCCGGCAGTTCGCATGCCTCGGTCACGACGAGATCGTTGTCTTTCGCGAAGTTCAGCACGAAATCGAATGCCATCGGTTCGATTTCGCGCAAACGGGAATCGAGGATTACGCACTTCACATTGCCCAGCATCGTAGGACGCACATACAGCGAATACTGCAAGCGGGCGTTCGGCCCCTTGGCACCCGGCCCGAAACACGACATCACACCAGCGAGCCGCTCCGACCAGTCGCTCGGTCGAAACGTCTTTCCGCTGTGGGTGATGCCCTGAATGAAATATTCGGTCGGGGGTGCTTCGGCCATGTGATTACCTGTTGACTGCCCGGTGACTTGCCGGCGAACGCCGCTGCGTGCGTGATTGTGCGAACACGTTGCGCGCGGCCCGCCGTTACGGCGAACCCTCATGCCGCCGGCTGCCGGAAGCGACTGCGGCCGATGACGCCAGACAGCGCACCGCGAAGCAGAATTACCGGATACGCGACCGCGCCCCGACTGGCGGAACGCCTGCTGACCGGGCTTCAGAAAACCTCGCGATTATAGCGCAGCGAGCCCCTTTCCGCACCGCACACAAACCTTCCGACGCACTGTAAACGGCGTTTTTCGAGGGCTGGCGCGGCCTTTCGGCCGACTCGTCAAACGAGTCAAAATCCTTTATGCTGCATTGAGTTACCACAAACGACGGCGGCGCCGTCCGGCGTCGGCGCCGGGTGAGACCGCCGTATTTGTTTTATGACCGCCAAGAAAATTCGTCACTATCTGCAGTTCAACGATTTCTCGCTGGACGACTACGAGTACGTGCTCGAACGCGCGCGCATCCTGAAGCGCAAGTTCAAGAATTACGAGACGTATCACCCGCTGCACGACCGCACGCTCGCGATGATTTTCGAGAAGAACTCCACGCGCACGCGCCTGTCGTTCGAAGCGGGCATCTTTCAGCTTGGTGGCCACGCGGTGTTCATGAGCACGCGCGACACACAGCTCGGCCGCGGCGAACCGATCGAAGACGCCGCGCAGGTCATCTCGCGGATGGTCGACATCATCATGATCCGCACGTTCGGTCAGGACATCCTGACGCGCTTCGCGGAAAATTCGCGTGTGCCGGTCATCAACGGTCTGACCAACGAATATCACCCGTGTCAGGTGCTGGCCGATATCTTCACGTACTACGAGCATCGCGGTCCGATTCGCGGCAAGACTGTCGCGTGGGTCGGCGACGCGAACAACATGCTCTATACGTGGATCGAAGCTGCGCAGATTCTCGGCTTCAAGCTGCGTCTGTCCACGCCGCCCGGCTACCAGCTCGACCGCGGAATGGTGGCGGCGGATAGCGCGCCGTTCTACGAGGAATTCGCCGACCCGAATGAAGCCTGCACCGGCGCCGACCTCGTCACCACGGACGTCTGGACCAGCATGGGCTTCGAGGCGGAAAACGACGCGCGCAAGAAAGCGTTCGCCGACTGGTGCGTCGACGCCGAGATGATGGCCCTCGCACAACCGGACGCGCTCTTCATGCACTGCCTGCCCGCGCATCGCGGCGAGGAAGTCAGCGCAGAAGTGATCGACGGGCCGCAGAGCGTCGTGTGGGACGAAGCGGAAAACCGCCTGCACGTTCAAAAGGCGTTGCTGGAATTTCTTCTGCTCGGCAAGCTGAATCACTGAGCAGCGCTGCGGCTGGACGCACGCAGCAAGCGGTTACCTCAGACACACCGGTTCTGCTTCGAGCGCCACGCCGAACCGGCGTTGCACGTCGTCGCGGATCGCATCGGCTAGCGCCAGCACGTCCGCGCCGGTTGCGCCGCCGCGGTTCACGAGCACGAGCGCCTGGCGGTCGTGCACCGCCGCCGCGCCGACCGCGCGCCCTTTCCACCCACAGCGGTCGATCATCCACCCGGCCGCGAGTTTCACGCTGCCATCCGGCTGCGGATACGACACCAGCTCGGGCTCCTGTACCTTCAACGCCGCAAAGCGGGCAGCATCGACCACCGGATTCTTGAAAAAGCTGCCCGCGTTGCCGAGTACCGCCGGGTCGGGCAGCTTCGCCGAGCGCACCGCGACGACCGCATCGAAGATCGCACGGGCATCGACTGCCTCGGATGCGCCTGCACCAGGCCGCGCGGCCAGTGCCTGAGCAATGTCCGCGTAGCCGGCCCGCGGCGTCCATGCTTTAGGCAAACGGAAGGTCACCGCCGTGATCGCGAACCGGTCCCGCCCTTCCTGCTTGAAGAAGCTGTCGCGATAGCCGAAGCGGCACGCGGCCGCATCCATCTCGACGACGTCGCCGGTCGCCAACTCCACCGCGCGCAGTGACGCGAAGCGCTCCGCCATCTCGAGGCCGTACGCGCCGATGTTCTGGATCGGCGCGGCGCCGACGGTGCCTGGAATTAGCGCGAGGTTTTCGAGCCCGGGCAGGCCCTGCTCGAGCGTCCACGCGACGAAGGTGTGCCAGTTCTCGCCTGCGGCCACCTCGACGTACCACGCATCGCCGTCTTCGCGCACCACACGACGGCCTTTCAGTTCGACCAGCAGCACCAGCCCGTCGAAATCGCGCGTCAACACGACGTTGCTGCCGCCGCCCAGCACGAACCGGCGCAGCCCCGCCGCCCGCGGATCGCGCACGGCCGCGGCGAACTGCGCCTCGTCCACCACGTGGCACGCAAGCTGCGCACGGACGTCGAAGCCGAACGTGTTATGCGCACGCAGCGAATAGTTGGCGATCAACGGAAGGGAATCGGGCTGCGGCATCGGGATGGGCGAAGAAGCGGAATGACAAAGAAGGGCAAACGAAAGCAGCAGCGGCCTTGGGCAAACGGGATCGCGTCGGTAAAATGACAGCCGGTCCGTGATTATAGCGAGTGCGTCGTGCGCAGCCGCGCCGCGCGCCGCCGCACTATTGGGAGAGAGCAATGCCATCGTTCGACGTCGTCAGCGAAGCCAACATGATCGAAGTCAAGAATTCGATCGAGCAGTCCAACAAGGAAATTTCCACGCGATTCGATTTCAAAGGGTCCGACGCACGCGTCGAGCAGAAGGAGCGCGAGCTGACCCTGTACGCCGACGACGATTTCAAGCTCGGCCAGGTCAAGGACGTGCTGCTGTCGAAGATGGCGAAACGCAACGTCGACGTGCGTTTCCTCGACTACGGCAAGATCGAGAAGATCGGCGGCGACAAGGTCAAGCAGGTCGTCACCGTCAAGAAAGGCGTGTCCGGCGATCTCGCGAAGAAAATCGTCAAGCTCGTGAAAGACAGCAAGATCAAGGTGCAGGCGAGCATTCAGGGCGACGCGGTGCGCGTCGCCGGCGCGAAGCGCGACGACCTGCAGGGCGCGATCGCGATGCTGCGCAAGGACGTCACCGACACGCCACTCGACTTCAACAACTTCCGCGACTGAGGGCGACCCCGGCGCCCTAGCGCCTGGTGCCACCGGCCCGTGGCGCGTCGCCCTTCTTCTTCCCGCCGAGCCGGCTCTCCTGCCCGGCCATCAGCTTCGCGATATTCGCGCGATGCCGCCAGATCAGCAGCCCGCTCATCACGACGATCGCGAGCGCAATGATGTTCGCGCCGAACAGAAAGCCGTCGAACAGCGGCGCGAACACCGCGGCTACCAGCGCCGCCAGCGACGAATAGCGGAAGAAGAACGCGACGATCAGCCACGTCAGCGCGGTCGCGAGACCGAGCACGGGGTTGATCGCGAGCAGCACGCCCGCGGCCGTCGCGACGCCCTTGCCGCCCTTGAAGCGGAAGAACACCGGGTACAGGTGCCCGAGGAACACGGCGATCGCCGCGAGCGCGACCGCATCGTCGCCGAGCCCGTAGTGCGGGCCGAAGCGGTCGGCCAGCCAGACCGCGAGCCAGCCCTTGAACGCATCGCCGACCAGCGTCAGGATCGCCGCGGTCTTGTTGCCGCTGCGCAGCACGTTGGTCGCGCCGGGATTCTTCGAGCCGTACGAACGCGGGTCGGCCAGCCCCATCGCGGCGCTGACGATCACGGCAAACGACACCGAGCCGATCAGATAGGCCACGACGGCGACGATCAGGTTTTCCATGGCGGGGCTCTCTTGTCTCTTTGTCTTGTGGAGAAGGCGCGATGCGGCATAGATGAAGCTCATACGGACGCGGGCGCAACGGCCGCCATTCTACCGAACCGGCGCGCGGCTCATGCATCCGCTCGAGTTCTCACCCGGTCCTCACTCAATGCTCGCGCACTGCACCGGTTTCGCGTCGAGCAGCGTCGTGAGCACGGCGGGTTCGATGCTGACGAGAAAACCGCGCCGGCCGCCGTTCAGCAGAATCCGTTCGAGTTCGAGCACCGTCGATTCGACGTACACCGGCATCGTCTTGCGCGTGCCGAACGGTGACGTCCCGCCGATCAGATAGCCGGAATGCCGGCTCGCCACGTCGGGCTTGCACGGCTCGACACGCTTCGAGCCGATCTGTCTCGCGAGGTTCTTCGTCGATACGGTACGGTCGCCGTGCATCAGCACGATCAGCGGCTTCGCGTGCTCGTCTTCCATCACCAGTGTCTTCACGACCGCATGCTCGTCGACGCCGAGCTGCCGCGCCGATTCGGCGGTGCCGCCGTGCTCCACGTAGTCGTACGGATGCTCGCCGAACGGCACACTGTGACGACGCAGAAACTGCGTCGCGGGCGTTTCGGAAACGTGTCGGGTTTTGCTCATCGGCGCATTGTAATGGGCACGCCGCACAACGGCTATTTGCCTTGCCTGCCTCGCCGTCGATTGTGCGCGGCTCCTGCTTGTGGCACGATCGTTCGAAAATCTTCACACGATACGCCGATGAAGACTGGCATTCAGACGATCCCAGCAACCATGTTGCATGGGACCAGAGTAAGCGCTAAAGCGCCAACTCTGGTCGACAGCAACTATCTTGAGACGAGCAATGTCACGCGTCATGGAAGTCCGACTGCCAGGGAGTGTTGGAGCGAACCATTGCGTTAAGCGTGATGAGCAGTTTGCGCATGCAGGCGACAA